>JAAYDY010000042.1 GCA_012729015.1 Phycisphaerae bacterium
CGGGTCCGCGAAGCGGCCGGTCGGGCACTTGTCCCTCGATGCGACATCGACCGATCGGGCACGGTCACGGGCACGGACATGCTCGCGGTGCGCCGGCGTCTGACGGAGGCGGCCCCCTGACGGCGCGGCGGACGCGGAAGGGCCGGCGCCCGCGTCATGCGGCGCGGTCACTCGGAATCCGTCGCCACAGGGTGCGGGGCCGCGCCGATGCTCTCGGTCAGGCTGATCCTCATGGGCGTACGGATGATCGGCTGATCTGTCTTTCCGGACAGGTTGCGTTCGACCATTTCGATCATGCACTGGGCCACGCGCTGGTGGTCCATGTCGATGGTGGTCATGTGCGGACAGTGGGGGACGCAGGGAAGGGTGCGTTCGGACTCGAAAGAGGCGAGACTGATCTCGCCGGGGACATCGAGACCCGCGAACCTGGGATCCAGCAGAAACTCCCTGGCATAGGGGCTGTGTCCGAACACAAGGGCGGTCGGCCTTTCGGAGCTGTTCCACACCTTCATGAACGCCCGATTGTAGATGGGTTGTCCTGGCGGCCAGGGAATGTGCGTGGGCAGGCTGCACTCATCGAGCAACCGTTGCTCATTCAGGTACTCCATCCAGCCGAAGCTCCGCCCGCCAGGGAAGCCCTGTCGCACGGCGTGGCCTCCGTACATGTGAGCGGGATTCATGACCAGACACATGTTGCGATGGCCGAGCGAAGTGAGATGCTCGGCAAGAGACCGCACGGCTGTGTAGTCGTCAATGGTGACGGTTGACACGAACAACCCGGGCAGAGGGCGGTTGAAGATCACCAGGGGAAAGCGTCGCTCATGCAACATATACACGGCGTCAAGGTAGGAATGGCTGAAACCGATGAAGACGGCGGCGGCGAACCCACTGTGTTGAAGGGACTTCGCCACCTCCAGCCGCTGCGAAGCAGGCCATAGCACAGGCCTGGCCTGCATGTGCCGCCGCGATGCTTCCTGCACGATCGTCTCGCACAGCCCAGCGTAGAACACGTTCCGTGGGGGCGGCCAGTGCGAGTCGGAGACCAGGATCGCAATACGTCGCGTGGAGACGAGCGAAGCCCTTTCGGCGAGCAGTTCCCCTGCTCGTCGGCACGCGTTTGGCAACACGATGGGGGGACGTCGCGAGCGGATGCGCAGCAGGCCTTCATCGGCCGCCCGCTTCAGGGCAGCCATGGCGGTCCTGGTGGAGACGCCATATGCGCCCGCCAGCTCGCGCACCGCCGGAATGCTCGTACCCGGCGGCCACCTGCCGCCGTGAATATCCCTGAGCACACAATCGGCGATCCGGTCCACAACCCTGGGACGAGCCATGAGCTGCCTCCTGATGCCCTGCTTCACGACATGAACCCGACAGCCTATCGAAGGTCCGAAGCCCCGTCAAGGCCGGCCTCGGCTTCGTGCGCAGCGACGCATCACGGAAACGGTCCAATGCCGGCCTGAGCCACACTGTCGCCCGGAGCTTGGGATGAAACACCGTGGCACTGGTGCGCATCCTGCCCGTGGGAGGCAGGAGAACGCAGGGACCGGATGCCCCGTGTGACGCACGGGCAGGGCGCCCATGTCACGATGGATTCGGCTGCACGCAGAGCCTAGAGCCTGCGCGCCCAGTGGAGGCGTGCGGACGCCGAGCGCGGGTTGTCGCGAACCTCCCCTGCCGAGGGACGCACAGGATCGTCGCTCGCCTCCGCATACAGGCCGCAACGCAGCCCGTCGGCGAACGCCTCGCGGACGATTCGCTGCTCGCCGCTGTGGAAGGTCAGCAGCGCCAGATGCCCGCCGGGCCTCAGGCACCATGGGGCAACGCGCAGCAGTTGCCGCAGGCTGCCCAGCTCGTCGTTGACGAGGATGCGTAGCGTCTGAAACGTGCGTGCCGCGGGATGGGTCTCGCCTCGGCGCGACGCGTCGCGCTGGGCCCACTGGCGACGGGTCAACCCCTTGAGGTGCAGAATCAGATCGACGAGTTGCCTTGTGGTCGCAATAGGATGCGCATCGCGGCAGCCGGCAATGGCCCGCGCGATTCTCGCCGCGTCCGACTCGTCGGCCAGTGAACGCAGTGCGGACACAAGGTCGTCCTCGGACATCGAGGCCAGCAGATCGGCCGCTGTGCGCGTCAGGCGGCCGTCCATGCGCATGTCGAGGGGCCCATCGTGCTTGTAGCTGAAACCGCGCGACGGATTGTCGATCTGCATGCTCGACACGCCGAGGTCGGCGAAGGCGGCATCGCAGCCGTCGAGTCCCTCGGCCGCAAGATGTCGGTCGAGCCCGGCGAAATTGCCATGGTGAAAGCTCATCGCGGCATCGGGAAACGCAGCGCGAAGCCGCTCGGCCGCAAGGTCGAGCTGGGCGCGGTCCACGTCGAACCCCAGCAGCCGCCCGCCCGGAGCGATGCGCGGCAGGATGGCCTCGGCGTGCCCGCCGTAGCCGAGGGTCAGATCAGCCACAACGTCGCCAGGCTTCAGTCGCATCGCCTCCAGTACCTCGGCGACCATGATCGGCACGTGGGCCCCCGCGGGCGTTCGGCCCTGGGCGCGGACGTGGCGGTGGATGTCGGGATAGTTCTCGGGCGACCGCTCCTTGTACTTCTCGTCGAAGTGCGTGGGGTGCGTGCCGCGATACCGTTTGCGCCGCGGCGGCTTCGGAGGCTCCGGCGACGGTTCGCTATGATCTGACGGAATCTGGCCCATGCCCTCCCCCGCTCGGATGCGGCGATCGTAACGCCGACGGCATCACCCCAACTGCTCGCCGATCTCCTCCCACTCGGCCCACAACTGCTTCAACTGCGCGTCGCCGTCCTGATACCGGCGGCCAAGCTCCTCCACGCGGGCCAGGTCGGCCAGGCTGCCGGCTGCGGAGATCTGATCCATAAGGGATGCCAGCTCCGCCTCCAACCGCTCGATCTCGGCCTCCAGCGTCTCGTGCCTCGCCTTGAGCCGCCGCTCGGTATTCGACTGCCGGCGGGCCTCGCGGTGCTCGGCTCGGCGTTGGTCGCGTGACGCCGGGCGCCCGACGGCTGCGGGCTCGTCGCCGGCCGGCGCGGCCAGCTGCTGCGACCGCCAGAGAAGGTACTTCTCCCATCCACCCTCGATACAGGTCACGCCCCCGCGGCAGACGACCCAGACGTCGGTGGCCACGGCTTCGATGAGATACCGGTCGTGGCTGACCAGCAAGACCGTGCCCTCGAAGGCCTGGAGCACAGCCTGGATGATTTCGCGCGAAGGGATGTCGAGATGGTTGGTGGGCTCGTCGAGCATCAGGACATTGGCGTTGCGGAGCACGAGCCGCGCAAGCACGACACGGCTGCGCTGCCCCCCGCTGAGGTCGCCGACCTTCTTGAAGACGTCGTCGCCAGTCAGCAGGAGGCTGCCGAGCAGGCTTCTCGCCTCGGCCTCGGTGCAATCTCCGTCGGTGCCCATGACGGCGTCGAGAACGGTCGCGGCCGGGTCGAGTTCGCTGTGGGCTTGGGACAGGTACCCGACATCGAGCCTGGATCCTCGCCGCACCTCGCCGGCCAGCGGCGGCAGTTCGCCCAGCAGCGTCCTCAGAAGCGTGGTCTTTCCGGCGCCGTTGGGCCCCACGATGGCGATTCGCTGTCCGCGGCTCACCTCCAGTCGCTCGATCCGGAGCAAGGGTTGCGACGCGGCGTAGCCGACGGCCAACTGCTGGGTCCGGAGGACGAGGTCGCCCGTTCGTTGCTCGGCCGAGAGGCGCAGCGTAATCTCGCGATGCTGCTTCGGTCGGGCCACAGCAGCATCGCGCAGGAATCGCTCGAGCCGCGTACGGCGGCCCTGGGCCTCTTTGGTGCGCTGCCCGGCCAGGTGGCGAGCGATGAACTCCTCGGTCCTGGCGATGTACTCCTGCTGCTCCTCCCATTGGCGGATGCGTTCCTTGTGGCGTTCGGCCCGTTGGACCAGGTAGGCGCTGTAGGGGCCGTGGTAGGTTTCGATGCCGCCGAAGGCCACCTCCCACGTATCCTGGGTCACGTGGTCGAGGAAGTATCGGTCGTGGGACACCACCACCAGCGCCCCGCGGAACGAACGGAGCCAGTACTCCAGCCATTCGACGGAGTCCAGGTCGAGATGGTTCGTCGGCTCGTCGAGCATGAGCAGCTGGGGTTGTCGCAGCAGAAGCTTCGCCAGGGCGGCGCGGGTGCGCTGCCCGCCGCTGAGCTGGGCCAGCGGCTGGTCCCACATGGATCGCGGGAAAGCCAGGCCCGTAAGCACCTGCTCGATCTGCGTGGTGTAGGTGTGGCCCCCGAGGGTCTCGAACCTGGACTGGAGCGCACCATACTGCCGCAGCAGATCGTCATGGTCGCCACTTGGGCCCGCCAGCCGCGTTGCCAGCGCGGCCAGGTCGCCTTCCATCCGGCGGAGGTCGTCGAAGACGGCCAGCATGGCGTCATAGACGGTGCCCTGGTCCATGGGCGACGGAATCTGCGGCAGGTGGCCGACGCGCAGGCCGCGGCTGTGATGCACGCGCCCGTGTGTCGGATCGAGCATTCCGCCCATGATGCACAGGAGCGTGGTCTTGCCTTCGCCGTTGGGCCCGACCAGGCCGATACGGTCCGCCGGTCCGACGCGAAAAGACACATCGCGAAGGACCTCCTCGGCCCCGTAGGAATGCGACACATGCTCGGCGATGATCATCGACACTGGCTGGTTCCCGCGCGGTATTGCGTTTCTGCAACGCCCAGGCACTGCGACATGAGTCACTGTGCGGTGCAGGCGCCCTGCGACCTCGCGTCGCAGGCTCGAACACGGTAGTGTCGGCTGCGGACGGGGGAAGGTCAAGCCAAATCGAACGCAGATTTCGACAAGGGATTGGGCGACGGTACCCTGTCGCCAGCGGGCACGACCGCCGCCGTTGGCCGCGGGGCAGACGCCTCACGACCCCGGCGGCGGGCCGACGCTCTCGGTCATCGTGAGGGTCAGCGGCAGACGCACACTCGTCGCGTCCTTGTCGCCGGCGATGACGCGTTGCAGGGTCTCGACGAGGCACTGGGCCGCCCTGTCGTAATCCATGTCGGCGGTCGTCAGTTGCGGCGCCCACCGCGTTGAGGGCACCCTGCGGGTCGGCCCGAGCATAACCAGGCTCACCTGTTCCGGCACCCGAAGGTCGGCAAGGCGCGGATCGCGGAGGAATGCAGCCGCCCACTGATACTCCTCGAAGACAATGGCCGTCGGACGCCGCGGACCGTGCATCATCTCGACGAAGCCCGGCATGAAGCACTCCTTGTCGCGGCTGTAGGCGAAGTAGACCGGCAGGAAGCACTCGTCGAGCACACCGGCTTTCTCAAGGCAACTGAGCCACGTGAAGACCACCTGCCCGCGGTCTGACTCGCGTGTGGCCGTGCCGGCGGCATGGGCAACCAGGCACAGGTTCCGATGGCCCAGGGTGGTCAGTCGGGCAGCGATCACGGCGGTCACGCCTGGACGATCGACCAGCACGGACGGCAAGGCGATGCCCGGCATCTGTCGGTTGAACATGACAAAAGGAAAGCCCTGTTCATAGAGCAGGTAGAGCGAACTGACGTGCTCGGCCTCGCTGCCGATGATGATGGCAGCATCGTACCCCTTGTGCGGCAAGGAACGCACCATCGACATACGACCGGCCATCGGCCATGGCACGATGGTTGCTTTGCTGAATCCCACTCGGTTCAGCTCGCGGGTCAGCGCGGTCGTCAGCAGCATGTACACGGTGTTTCGCGTGAGGGGAAAATACGATTCCGGCAGCAACACGGCGACGTGCTCGGTACGGCGACCGGCCGCCCGCTCGGCCATCCATTGGACGGCGTGCTTCGCGGCGTCCTTGCGAACCACAACCGGGTGCCTCTGGCGGACATCGAGGAGCCCGAGCCGCGAGGCATCGGCAATCGCCCGGCGAATGGTCACCGGCGAGACGCCGAACAGCGCCGCCAGCCGGCGGCTTGGAGGCAGAGTCGTTCCGGACGCCCACACACCATCGGCGAGGTTCCGCAGCAGACGGTGCAGCACCTCTTCCACGATTCTGGGCCGACCTCGTGGTGGCATAACCCCAAGCCTCACTCATCGCCATGACGCGGAGCGGCCCCACCGTTCTGGGGTCGCGTCTCATGGCACACGATAGCAGCCGCCCGCGACCGACGCAAGGACGGAAGCGGCAGGAACAACACAGGACTGACGGCGCGTCAAACACAATCACTCGACACGTCGACCCAAACGCGCACGCACCGCACGCATGTCGCCGACCGTCACCGCTCCGGACCGATCCACGTCGAGCCACGGATCGCCAAGGCCCTCGGCGGCTGCGCGACGCACCGCCATGATGTCCGTCGCCGTGACCTCGCCGGAGCCGTCCACGTCGCCCTCCAGCAGGAAGACGCGCACATCGACGTCGCCGCTGAGGGGCCTGCCGGTGGCGGTCTTCAGGCTGCCCGTGAGCGACAGCGTGTACTCGTCGCCGTCGGGCGGCGAGGACTTCAGACGAACCAGCAGTTTGCGTCCTGTCGCATCCAGCGAAACTTCCGCCACCAGCGACGACATGTCGCCGTGGCTGCGACCGGTGATCGAGACGCTGCCGACTCCCACCGAAGCCGGAGCGACGGCCACCAGCAACGCCACGGTGAACGCCGTCAGCCCGCCGACCTGGAACACCGTTCCACCGTCCTGGAGGACGGTGGAACGGGTTCCCTCGATGACCGCAAACTGTGCTCTTCACTGATCCGGCTGCGGGTACTCCGGCACGTCGCGCCGCCCGTCGCCGTTGAAGTCGCCCGCCAGGAACTCCTGGACGTTGATCGTGGATCCAACGGGCTGGCTGTCGCTGCCGGTGATCGCCGCCTGGGGGGTGATGTCCACGGCGTAGTTGGTGTTCTCACCCCAGTTGGCAATCGTGTTGCATTTGATCGCGATGTAATCATCGCCGGGCGTGAAGCACACGTAGTCGCTCCCTACCGACGTGACCGTCCGCACAACGCCGTCGGAGTTGATCTCCACGTGGTCGCCCACGGCGAAGTAGTCCGTTGCGTCGTAGCTCCAGAGGTAGACCTTGGTGGTCGTATACTCATCCTGCCGGGCTTCGGTATCCAGGGGGATCATGTACAACGGTGCGTTGGTGAACTGCGGATCGCCATAGGTGCTGTGAGTGTCCTCGCCGCTGTCGGCGGCGTACTGGGCCAGAGTCCAGCCGTAGTGGGCATCCCAGACCACGGGAGTGGCCGTCAGGCCTGGGCCGTGCCAGAACTGATTGTAGTCGCTGGTGTAGTCATAGGTTTCGTCGATATTGCCCCAGCAGTAGGCCGGATTTCCGGCAACGATGATGTTGTTGGCATGGTCGTACGAGTCGGTGGCATGAGACACGGGCATCATGCAACTCATCGCAATCGTGTTCTTCCGGGTCGTTACGCCCATCGGCCGCACTTGTCCCCCACCAGAGACGATCAGCGCGCACGCGTAGGATCCGTACATCACGTTGTTCGTGATCGTCACATTGAGCAGGTTGGTGAGCATCGCATGCTGGCCGGCGGCGTAGAGCAGGTTGTCCTCGATCGTGACATTGCGCAGGTAGTTCCAGATCATCATCGAGTCCGGGTGTCCCCAGAGTATCTGGTGGTGAATGCTGTTGCGGCGAACCATGAAGTCCTCATACCACACCTCCGGGTCGCCGGAGCCCGTGATTTCCAGGGCGTCATCATTGTTGAAAGCCAGCTCATTCAGTTCAACAACCACACGATCCGAGAGGTAGGCATTGATCCCGAACGTGTTGTTGAACACCAGGTTCCTCTGGAGCAACGTGTCCGTGAGCCGACCGTTGATTCCATTGGTATCGTTGCTGTGCACAACGCAGTTCCTGATGATGTAGTGCGCATTGGCGGAACCGCCGGTGTTCCCGATGCCGTGACCTTGGGTGTGCCGTGCCTCAAGGTTGTCGATGACCCAGTGCGGCTTGTTGTTCGTGTCGATTGCCGAGTACAGACGCCGGCTCGCCTCCATCGTATGCACATCGGGATCCCCGCCGCCATCTGCCCAGACGAACAGGCGGCAGTTGCCGCCCCCTAGGTCCTTGACCGCCCACTGCCCCTCCCCGCTGATCAATGACACCAGATGCGTCAGACAGTACCGGTCCTGGCCGGGGCGGGGAGTCAATCCGAACGAACTGCTCACTGTCAGTGTGGACGTTGCCGACGAAAACGCGCTTACCTGACGATGGCGGTGGACCGTGCTCCATAGATGCAACGTCGCTCCAACCCAGTAGTCGTCCGGCTGCGTCAGGTTCACGGTATCCGCCATAGTCGTAGTGGTGCCGCCAGTGCAGATGTTCCAGCCGGGCGTGCTGGACACTGCCAGTTCGACGCCATCCTGAATGACGCGCGTGGTTTTCCATGGGAGGTCCACGTAGTAGATGTTGGCGTAGTTCGGGTTGCCGTCGGCGATTGCCGACGTGCATTGCGTCCACCCCGTCACCACATCCGCGCCGCTGACGACCACGCGGCCGAACGGTTCGCCCATCAGCGTGATCGGGCTCCCCGAGGCGCCCGACACACCCATCGTGACTCGTTCCCGGTAAATGCCCTCCTTGACCATGATCACCTTGCCAGCGCTCACATGGTCCACCGCGTAGTCGATTGTCGCCCACGCCTGGCCCTCGCTCGTGCCGGAGTAGTAGTTGCTGCCTGTGGCACCGTCCACCCAGTAGTCGACGTCCGGGTAGACCCAGACGCGAACCACGTCGGTGTCGCTCTGGCCGTTACCGTCCGTGACCACCAGCATGATGTCGTTGATCCCCAGCGGAAGGCTCACGCTGGCCGTCGCGCCCGTGGCAATCTGGTTGCCGTTGTAGTCCTTCCAGACGTAGCTGACGATGCCGGCGTCGTCCGTGGACGCCGATCCGTCCAGGGTCACAGTCTCCGTCCCGCTGTCGTCGCTGTCTTCCACCGCGGAGTCGCTGCCCGCGTCGGCCACCGGCGGCTCCACGCCCGACGGCCCGAGGTACCGGGCTCGCAGCGTCGTGCCGTTCACCACTTCCAACTCCCAGAGTTCCTCGTCCCCAGCCGCCAGCGCCAGGTTCGACGTCATCGTGCCCGTGCGGGTCACGATCAGGTCAAACGTCTCGTCGGTCTCCGGCGTCACGCCCGAGGCCAGTTCCATATCCACGATGCCGTTGAGGTTAGCGCCGGCCCGGCCCACGCTGATCGGCGTGACTCCCCCGGCGTCAATCGTGAACTTCACCGTGCTCTGCCCGGCGTAGCAGTACAGGTAGTCTGCCACCGTGATGGCCGTCGCTCCCGACCCGTTCACGTGCAACGTCCCTGCGCTGTTGCTCGCGCCAACGTAGACGTCGGCCGAACTGCCCGACTGACCGAACGTGCCGCCCGAAATCTCTACCAGCGCCGACGCCGTGCCGTTGGCCGCCCCGATCCACAGGTGATTCGCCAAGCTGATCGTCCCGCCCGTCTGCGTCAGCGTGCCGCCGCCGATGTACCCGCCCGACAGCACTCCGATCTTGATCCCGCCGCTCGAGTTCAGCGTGCCGCCGTTGATGAGCAGTTCGCCGTACGACAGCCCGCCGGCACCGCCGCCATAGCCGATCTCCACCGTGCTCGCGTACACCGTGCCGCTGTTGACCACCAGCGCCCCGCTGCCGGCATTGGCCGATCCGAGCCTGACGAGACGCGGAGAACCAGCCGTATACAGCGTCCCTCCGTTCATCACCACCGTCCCCGCCTGGCTGGCCCCGACGGAGGTGTACCCCGTGTCAGCGCCGCTGTTGTACACCGAACCGCCGGCGTCAATACGCACGTAGCCGGCACCGGCCGACGTCCCCACCCGGAACAGGTACGGCGATCCAGTCGAGGAGATGTCCTGTGCGCTGCTGATCACATAAGGGCTTTCCTGCGTTCCAGATGTGACAATCAGGTCGGCCATGGCGACCGACGACAGGCGGCCGCAGAAGGCCGCCACCAGTAGAACCACCTTGAACTGCCATACTGTGCGCATCGTAGTTCCTTTCAGAAGAAGTGTCATCCCAGTGATGCACAATGTGACGTGCTCGATGTGACGGGGGGAAATGTGGGGAAGCCACCTCTGCGTGTGGCGGCTTCCCCCTGGTGCTGGCGTCCCTCAGATCATGTTGCGGTCCTCTCGGGCCGACGGCCTGCTTGATGCGAGAAGGGGCCAGGTCTGCTTGACGCGGCCCGATTACCCATGGCGGCGGCGACGCCCCAGGAACACACTCGCCGCTCCAACACCCAGCAGCGCCATCGTAGCCGGCTCGGGAATCTCGATGGCCTTGACGCATGTGGCGCGAAGCGTCTTTCCGTCCACTACGCTCAGATCCCAGAACTCGCCGTCGCCGGCGGCCAGGGCCAGGTTTGACGTGATTCCGGTGCCGGTTGTGGTCATCAGGTCGAAGTACGCGCCGGCACTCACGCTGACCGTCGTCTCCATGTCCAGCGTGCCAGCGAGGGTGGTTGTGTAGGCGTAGTTGACATTGACCACGTCAACGCCGCCGGCGTCCAGCGTGAACAGGAACGTTGTGTAGTCGGCGTAGGTGTAGAAACGGGAGACGTCAATCGTCGTGGCTCCCGAGCCCTTGATATGAAGCGTGCCGCTGCTGGAAGCTGTTCCCACGTACATGCCGCCGCTGGTCTGGTTGTACGTGCCGCCGGCGATTTCGAGGGTGCATGGCTGCGTGCCGCCGGCGTATCCGATTCTGGCATCCTTGCTTGTCACGTTGATCGTGCCGCCGGTCTGCCGGATGATGCCTCCTCCGATGCTTCCCCCGGACAATACTCCCATACGAATGCCGAAGTTCCCGCCACTGATATTCAGTGTGCCTCCGTTCACCGTCAGCTCACTCCAACTAGTGCTGTAGCCCATCTCAAGATCGCTTGCGTAGGCTGTGCCGCTGTTGATGATCATCGTGCCGTTTCCGCCGGAGCCGATCCTGACCAGGAAGGGGGCGTCTGCTTTGTTCAGCGTTCCACCGTTGATCAGAAGCCCCCCGGTGCCTGCGGAACCGTTGGCGATGAAGGTCATCCCGCCGTACACCGCCCCCCCCTGTTCGATACTTGCCACACCCGGCAAGTTCCTGCCGGGACGGAAGTAGCCGTCGGCGAGATCTACCTCCCAATCGATCTCATACGGGGCCTCCATCGTGCCTTCATCGACATCCAGATTGGCTGCCCGCGTGTCGACCACCAGAAGACAACTCCCTGCCAATGCCAGTAGCACAACGAACACGCTCTTGATCTGTTTCATCACAACATCCTCCCTCTTCAGAAGTGGATGACAGCGCCCCTCCGCTGTCACTGGAATCGCCCCCAGAACCAACCGCGTCTTCCACACCTGCCGCCCTCGGGGCTGTAGCCAACTCGGCCGACGGCCGGTGTCAGACATGAGAACCACATGCACCGACACAAGGAGTATAGAACCCGTTTCTTGGACAGGCAACCTTGCCGCCCCAGTTGACCGAACGGCGTCAAACCTTCCCCACGGAGCCCCTATCCCATTGCCACAGAATGCTTTATGAATCCCCAGGGCGCGACCCAGTGGCTTCCCGGATACACATTCGCGAGACTGTCAAAGAGTTCTGTGGGTGCATGGCATTACTTTGCAGCGCACTATCGCTGCGCAGCGAAGCCACGAGCAACCGCTAACCCATTACGGTTGCTGTTCTTATGCGACACAAGGTAGGACTCAGAGTAAACTCCCATGGCCGTCGGCCCAGAACTGTCAGTTCCAGCCACGGGTCACGGTGGTTGGCATGTCACGTCATCGCAGAGTCTGGCCGGAGGATTCGGCCAGTTGGGCGGCGATGGCTGCCATGCGAGCCGGCGTGGGGGTGTCGGCGTCGGGCATGTGGTCGGGGCAGCCGATGGCCTCGTACTTGGAGTGGGCCTGGTGGTAGGGCAACAGGCGGACCGCCACGATGCTGGGCAGTCCGTGCAGCAACAGCCCGAGGGCGCGGACACTGACGGGGTCGTCGTTGAAGCCGGGAATCACCGGAATCCGGATCTCCACGGGAACGCCGCACTGGGCCAGTCGCTTCAGGTTCTCGACGATCTGCCGGTTGGACAGGCCGGTGTACTGGCAGTGCCGCGCCTGGTCGGCGTGCTTCACGTCGTACAGGAACATGTCGGTGTGCGGCAGCACCCGTTCGAAGCACTCCCACCCGACCGCGCCGCAGGTGTCCAGGGCGCAATGAATGCCGTCGGCCTTCAGCCGCGTGAACAGCTCGGCGCAGAAGTCCGGGTACAGCAACGGTTCGCCGCCGGACAAGGTGACGCCGCCGCCGTCGGCGTAGAACTCACAATCCTCGAGGACGATCTGTCGAGCCTGCTCGACGGTGACGGGACGCCCCATGAGCTTCAGCGCCCGGCCGAGGCACACCTCCTCGCAGGCGCCGCACCCGATGCAGGCCGCCCGGTTGAAGACGTGCCTGCCGTCGGCCATCGCGTGAGCCCCCTGAGGGCACACGGCCACACACTCGCCGCATTGGCGGCACTTGTGCTCGTAGTAGGCCAGTTCGGGCTGCGACTGCTGCCCTTCCGGGTTGTGGCACCAGCGGCAGCGCAGCGGGCAGCCTTTCACGAACAGGACCGTGCGCACGCCCGGACCGTCGTGGACAGCGAATCGTTTGGCTTCAAACAAGGGAACGACCGTCGGCATCGTGGCTTCACCCGCTGATGTTCTGCGCCCGCCTGATGAACATGTCCTGTTCCTTGCGGCTGAGGTCGGTGAAATGCACGTTCCAGCCGCAGACGCGCACCTGCAACCCGCGGTACTTGTCCGGGTTCGACTGCGCGTCGATCAGGGTGTCGGCGTCAAAGACATTGAACTGGATGGCGATGCCGTGCCGTTGCATGTAGGCGTTGAGCAGCGTCCTCATGGCGACCAGGCCCTCGTCGCCCTCGACGGTGGCTGGATGCAGCATGACGTCGAGGGGGAAATCGGCCGGGTGCAGCGCGGAGTCCATTCGCGTGGCCGACCGGATCAGGGCTGTCACGCCGTTGATATCCATCCCCATGGTGGGGGAGATGTTCCTGGAGATTTCCTCGCCGGCCAGACGTCCGTCGGGCGTCGCGCCGGTCTTCTGGCCGTGGGTCAGGTAGTACCTTGGCGGCGTGTGCATCGAGGCAAGGTAGAAGCCGCCGCGGCCGTTGGGCCGCATGTTGATCTTGTTGCCGAGGAACCGGGAGAGCGTCTCGGCGTAGAAGTCCACCGCGTCGATACCGTTGCCGTATTTGCTCCTTCCCTGGAGCATTCTGAGCCGCAGCTTCTCGTGGCCCTTCCAGTTGTCGCGAAGAACGTCCTTGAGCTGCTGCAATGACAGCTCCTGCTTCTCGAAGACGAATTCCCTGACGGCCATCATGGCGTCGACGGCCGTGGCGAAACCGGCGGTAAGGATGGACGAGATGTTGTAGATTGAGCCGTCGTGGAACGCATCGCGAGCGGTGGCGAGGCTGTTCTCGATGGTCGCCGAGTAGGCGTTGGTCGGATTGATGAAGTTCAGGTGCTGCTCGAAATCGTTGGCGCACCGGATCGCGGATTCAATGATGTGGCCGAGCTGTTTGAGATAGGCGGCGTGGAGGTCGTCGAACGTCCGGATGGCGTCCAGCCCGCCTGTGCGGCAGCCGAGGTCGATGCCGGCGAAGGGATCCACCCCATCGTAGAGCGCCAGTTCGAGCGGCTTGAGCATGTTCAGGTAGGCGACGATCGTGGTGTTGCCGCGCGCCCGGGGAACGAATTCGTAACAGCCCGTGATGTCACAGGTGCGGGCCTCCTCTTCGGTGGCGCCGTAGCCCATCATGGCCCGCTTGATGGACGGCTCGCAAAGGAAGACCATGCTGTTACGGCCGCGGCGGATGATGTCCACGGCCTTGTCGATGAACTCCGTCGGCGTGTTCGGCGATATCTTCAGTTGCAGCTTCGGGGAACAGATGTCCAGTTTGTCGAACTCGTCGAGGATGAGGTACGACAACTCGTTGATCTCGCTCTGCCCATCGCGCCGCGTGCCGCCGAAGTAGAACGGGTGGCCCCACGGATTGGCAATGGACGCGAACTGCATCATGAAATACGCGAAGAACTCGCGGATCTGGGCCTCGGTGTAGCGCCCTTCCTGGAGATCCTTGCGGTAGTACGGGTAGACCGTGCGGTCCAGGTTGCCGAGTGAACGGACCTGGAGCCGGTCCACGTACTCGCTGATCATGAAGTAGAGGTAGATCAGCTGAAGGACCTCGTAGGTGTTCGTCGGAGGCCCCTGGATGAGCGAATCCAGGCAGGCGGCACAGGCCAGTACGCGCTCGTCGCCGTCGGCATGCTTCAGCGCGTGGTCGCGGAAGCGCCCGAGCATGTCGAGAATGGCCGTGTAGGTGATCTCGATACCGTCGAAGTAGGCCTCGGCCTCTGGCGTCAACTGGCCGCTGTCCTGCCGGCGGCGACGGTAGCTGCGGGCTCGCTGGCGAATGCCGGGGAACCCGAGAGCAAACAGCGCGTCCCAGTCGGGGACGGAGTGGTCGAAGTCCTTGCCCATGCCGCACGCGCCCGACTGCTTGAGATTCTGCATGAGCTGCAAGGTCGTCAACCGGGTGTCATCCACCTCGCGGTCCCACTTCGCGACGAGCCCGTCGAGCGGACGGTTCCAGCGGTCGTAGCAGCCGAAAGCGACGAACCAGTCATGCGGATTGACGTCAATGCGGACGTGCCTTGCAACGTACTCGAAAGCTCTCGCCTTCACGACCGGGTGCGGAAGATGCTTCAACTCCTCCGCCAGCTTCAGCACATTGGCCTTGATCGTTTCGCTGTCCAGACCGGTGTCCGGATCGAAAACGGGATCCTTGAACTTGCTCCACAGATAGGCCTTGTCCTGCTCCAACGTGCCGGTCGCGATCATGCTCTTTCCCTCAAACCGTAACTCATTGCCTCGGATGGCATTACACACCCGAGCCCTCCCGCGTCGATCGCTTATAGAGCAATTATACACCCGTCCGCGCCCGGGGACAATGCACCACGTCATGCGCAAGATGCACTATCCACAGCATCCTTTGCGGTTCGCGGTCTGTCGCCCGCAAGCCTCTCCTGGCAGTCGGCAAGAGACCCCTTGGGACGATGCAGGTGAAGCAGCGCGCAGGCCTGGTCAACTGACCCGACACCCCGAAGCCGGGCATAAGACGACGAATCCGTCGGGTCTGCTGACTCGACCGACATGCAGTTGTCCCCTATTTCTTCAGGCGATAGATGTGCTCCTGGAGTCCCTGAAACTGGTCGGTGAAGACGCCTCGCTTCATCTCGATCTCGCGGCCTTCGCCGACGACCTCCACCTTGCCGCTGGCAGAGACGCCCTTGACGGTGAACCGGGCAGCCGCGGGGGTGTCCTCGGTCCGCACGGCGAAGACGTAGGTGTTCTCTTCGTGTCGCTTGACCATAACGGCAATCGGATCGAGGCCGGCCTTGGCGACCTCGTCGGAGGCTGGAACCGACGAAGCCACCCGCACGGCGCCGCTGACGGTCGGGCGATTGAGTACCGGGGCAAGCGACAGGATGCGCTTGTTGGTCTCAGTGAAGGTATCGAGCATCTCCTTGTCGGAAAACACGCTGTTGTGAATGAACATATCGCCGCGGTCGGGCGGCCCCATCTGGTGCACGAAATACACGATGCCCTGCGCCCCGTGGATCAGCGACATCCAGACCTGGGCCTTGCTGGTGCGCGGCGTGTGCAGTTTGAACGGCTTCATGGCCTCGATGCAGACCCACACAATGCGTTTGCCTTCGCACATCTGGCGGAGACGTTTGACGCCTTCGGGAACCACCCAGAACTTGCCGTCGATGTCCGGGTGCTGGCCGCGGCCGGGGTAGAAGTCGTAGCAGATGATGTCGCAGCCCTTGATGTACTCGATGTAGTCTTCCGGGTGGTCCTTGCGGAACATCCTGGCGCCATAGGGGCGGAAGAAGCCGAATGTCACATTCAGAAACACCGGTCGGTTCGGGTCCTTCTGCCGCCACTGGGCGTATGTCTGCTGAATCCACTTCGGAGGATACGGCGGGCCGTACTCGGCCCACTGCCGCTTGGGGGCGTCGGGCCAGACCTCGGCGGCAATCTCCGCAAAGCTCTTGCCCGGCCGATGCTCCTTCCAGAAGGCGGCAGACTTGGCGATGTCGGGTTCGTCGAGTTGCTGCCAGCCGATGAGGGTCTTGTTCTCCAGGTTGGCCAGGCCGGCGTCGTTCTGCGTGCAAACGGCGTATAGATTGTGCTTCTTGAGTTCATCGAATTGCGCCTCGTTGGTCTTGCCGCCAAGCGCCACGTACATCGTGACGCCAGCCTCGCTGTATCGTCGGGCATCGGAGACGTTCTGCGCCCAGACGCCGATGGGGAACCAGTTCGGATCGGTCGGCGGGCCGTAAGACCAGCGGGCATAGGGGGACTCGGATGTTGCGGCGCGGTCGGCCTGACCGGCCGTACGACTGACGCTCAGAAGAACCGCCGCCAGAGCCAGGCCCACAGCCAGAGCCACGGTCATGATGCCCCCGCCCCTCGCGTAGGTGATTCCCATTGCGATCTCCTTCCCGTTGTCCGTGTTCACGCGCCGAACCGACGCTACCGTGGTGTGAAACCCCGCACGCACGCCGCAGTCGTCGGAAAGAGGATTTTACCAGATACATACGCAGGAATACAGAAACCGTCCCGCGTGGCGAGTCCGAAACCATCCGCGGACTTGACTTGACGGGCGAGAGCGGGGATTATGCTCTGGACAGGAGGCGAGGTGGACGATGGCCCTCAAGGCGATGCTTTTCGACATGGATGGAACGCTGACGCGGCCGCGGCTGGACTTTGCGGCAATCAAGCGGGAAATCGGCATTCCGACCACGTCGTTCATCCTCGAGGTGATGGAAACGATGACGCCGACCGAGCGTGAGCGGGCCATGGCCATTGTGGAGCGGCACGAGCAGGAAGCGGCTGAACGGTCGGAACTCAATGACGGCGTGGTGCCGTTGCTGGCGGAGTTGGGCCGCCGCGGCATCCTGACGGGCATCATCACGCGCAACAGCCGCCGCAGCTGCGAGACCGTGATGACTCGGCACGAACTGGCGTTCTCGGTACTCGTCTGTCGCGAGTGTGCCCGTGCGAAGCCGTCTCCGGACGGGATCCTGCTGGCTCTGCAACGATTGAGGATCGACGCGGCCTCGGCCGTCTATGTCGGGGACCACCTGATCGACCTTCAGGCCGGCCACGCGGCCGGCGCGCGGACCATCCTGGTCACCAACGGGCACGACAAGGGATTTCACGTGGAGGCGGACTTCGTGGTCGCGGGACCGGGGGAGATTGTCGGCCTGCTGGACACCTTGCAGGGCACAGCGCGTTAGGAAACCACCTGCAACTCTGCTATAATCCCGCGAACGTCAGCACAACAAGCGATCCGGGCGCCCGGTGGAATAACCATGGCATCGTATCTGGCTCTGAAGAACCTTCGGCTTCGCAAGGCACGGACGGTCATCAGCGTGGTGGCGGTCGGCGTGGGCATCATGACGTTACTGGTGGTCCGCGGACTGGCCGGGGGCACGATCGGCGAGGTGGCCCAGCGGATGAACAGCGTTCGGGCGGACCTGCTCGTCTTCGACAAGAGCCACAACACCATGATGCACAGCATGACGATGCGGCCCGGGTACGCCGAGCGCATCGGCGTGATGCCGGGCGTCGAACGGGTGGTGCCCGTGCTGAACGAATCGATTAAGCTGGCCGGTCAGCCGCAGACGATCTTCGCGGTGCCGGCAACGGCATTCGACACGTTCGCCGGCACCGAACACGTCGTCGAGGGCAGATTGTATGCTCCGGACTCCATGGAGATGATCGTTGACACGGTTCTGGCCCGCGAGGCGCGCCTCCAGGTGGGCGACGAGCTGGAGTTCCGCGGCGACAAGTACCGTATTGTGGGCATCGTCAAGGAGGGCGTGGCCGGCCGCGTGTTCATGTCGTACGAGACCATGGTGCGGCTGATGCAGCACGGTGAGCGGCGGGCCAACATGCTGATGGTCAAGGCTGCCTCACCCGGAGACGTCAGGAAGATCGCCGAGCAGATCACCGGGATCGGCCTGATCGTCGTCGACAAAGGCAACTACTACGACGTGGTCGCCGGAGACTTGCGAGGGCTGGACCAGTACACATGGGCGACGACTGGCGTGACGCTGGTCGTGAGCCTCCTGACGATTCTGCTGACGATGTTCACGATCATCCAGGAACAGACTCGCGAGATCGGCATCCTCAAGAGCTTGGGCGCCACGGACGGCTACGTCATGCGGCTGGTCTTCATGCAGAGCCTGCTGATCTGCATGGCGGGCGTCCTGGTCGGATACGCCATGTCGTACGGGGCCAAGCTGGTCATCAAGATCGTTCTGCCGCTGATGACGGTGACCTTCGACTGGCCCCTGCTGACGATCGCGCTGGCCATCGGCCTGGCCGGGGCACTGCTCGGGGCGTGGTACCCCGCGTACCGGGCGTCGCGGCTCGATCCGGTGGAGACGCTGAGTTACGAATAATCGTTCCTCCGGGAACGTCCATAGGGCGGGAAGGCGGTTGCGGCGATGCCGATGATTGACGTGCGGAATCTTCACAAGAGTTACCACACGCGGGACCTGGAGACTCCGGTGCTGCACGGCATCACGCTGCGAATCGAGCGCGGCGAGTTCGTGGCGCTGATGGGACCGAGCGGCTGCGGCAAGAGCACCCTGCTCTACTGCCTCGGGCTGATGACCCACTTCGACGGCGGATCGGTCATCGTCGACGGAACCGACGTTGCCACCCTGAGCGAGCCGGAGCGGGCCCGGATGCGCCGGGAACGGATGGGGTTCGTGTTCCAGCGGTTCAACCTGCTTCCGGCGCTGACGGCGGAGGAGAACATCGGCCTGACGCTGCGTCTGCGCGGCGAGACCGGGCACGACGGCGTCATGGAGTTGCTCGATCAGATTCAGTTGGCCGAGAAGCGGCACCATCGGCCGTCGGCCCTGAGCATCGGCGAGCAGCAGCGTGTGGCCCTGGCCCGCAGCCTGGTCGGGCGGCCAAGCATCCTCTTCGCCGACGAGCCGACCGGGAACCTGGACTCGGATAACGGCAACCGGGTGCTCGACCTGATCCGCCAGTGCCACCGCGACATGGGCCAGACCGTGGTGATGGTGACGCACAATGAAGAGGCGGCCGGGTGGGCCGACCGCGTGATCCGAATGCGCGACGGACGATGCGTGGATGGTTGAGAAGGAATCGGACATGCTCGCTCCGGAATTCGCCGAGGTGCGGCTGACCGCCGACCGGCAGCTCAATTTCCGCGCGTGGTTCTACCCATTCATTCTGCTGCTGGCCGGCGTGGCTGTCGCCAGCGGGCCCTGGACTGGAATCGACCGCCGCTGGACGTTCCTGGTCATGCTGCTGGGCTACATGTCGCTGGCCTGCACGTTCTTCCCGCTGCCGACGACACCAGTCGTGGTCCTTGCGGCCTCGCCGCAGGCGCTGGGGCTGAATCCCTGGCTGCTGGCGGCGGCCTGCACGGCCGGGACGTGCATCGCCAACATGCACGATTACTACCTGGTGACGTTCTTCTACCGCTTTCGCCCCGTGCAGCGCATTCGCAAGTCGGCACTCTATGTAAGGGCGGCCCGCTGGTTCGACCGCGCGCCGTTTGTCACCCTGGCGGCGGCGAGTTTCCTGCCGATCCCGATTGACTTCGTGCGCCTCCTGGCCATCAGCCAGGGCTACCCGCGGCGGAAGTTCGTTCTGGCCAGCGCGCTGGGGCGTTGGCCACGGTACTTTCTGCTGGCCTATTTCACCGACCGGTTCGACCTCGGCTGGCAGTGGGTATTGGCCGTGGCGGCCGTGACGGTGCTCGTCGGCGCGTGGCGAGGGTTGCCGCGCGTCGTTCGTGTTCTGGCAAATCTGAAGGCAAAGGAGCAGACCCCATGAACCTCCGACTGGCAGCCGTGATCGTCATGACGGGCGCGATCGTTGGAAGCGCCGTCGCCGCGCGGGCGCAAGCCGATAAGGAAGAAACGGCCGTGACGCCTCCCCCGGCCGCCACGGCAACGAACGAGGCACAACCGCCGGCCGCAACGACCGCCCCGGCCGCAACACCGGCCACCGAACCCGGCAAGGAACAGACGCCGGATGCCGAGCCTGCGACGCCGGCCGATCCGAACGTGGACCGCATTCTGCGACTGGCCGAAGAGGCGGGCAAGAAGATTGACCGCCTTGCGGCCGACTTCGATTACGACGAATACGAAACGCTGCTGGATGACCGCGAGTTTTACGAGGGCCGCATCATCTACCGCAAGCCGAACCGCATCTTCATGGAGTTCACGTCGGGCGCGAAGCAGTCGTTCCGATTCGATGGGCGGGTGTTTGTGGACGACCGGCCGCAGCAGAAGGTGCGCCACATCTACGTGATGCGCAAGCCCACGGAGCCGGAGGTGGAGGATCTGGACGTCGACAAGGTGCCGTTTCCGCTGCCGTTCGGCCAGCAGCGGGATAAGGTGCTGCGGACCTTCGACGTGAAGTACGTCGGCAAGGAGGCGCTCGGGCCGTGGGCCGGCACGAGTAAGCGGGCCAAGGCGACCGACAAGACCGAGTGCGAGAAACTGACGCTGATTCCCAAGCCGCACAGCCCTATGGCCAAGGACTATCAGCGGATGGAGTTCTGGGTGAACGGTGAATCGGGGTTGCCAGCACAGGTGCGGATGATCGACAAGTCGGACCGGATTCTGACGGTGCGCTTCAGCAACCTGGAAACCGGCGAGAGGATCGACGCCCCGGACAGAATCTTCGAGGAGCAGCCGCTGCCCAGCGGCTGGGACCGGTTCATGCACGAATAACGCGAAGGAGGCGTTGCTGCTGCGGGCCGACGGCCACCTATCCCCCCGGCCGAGGGCGGCCGGGCCACACGATCTGAGGTCGTTTCTTGGTGGCTGCCCCTCGACGGTGCTCGGGAACTGCGTCAGGCAGCCACCCTACTTCGACAGCGTACTGGCAACCTTCTCGGCAATCCGCTTCAGTTCGGCCGGGTCGGCCTGCCCTGCCGGCCATGGCCGTTGGAGGCCATCGCCTGCGCGGCGGGGAATCAGGTGGACGTGCATGTGCATGACCACCTGGCCGGCGCAGCGGCCATGGTTCTGGAGAATGTTCATGCCCTCCGCCCCGACCGCCTGCACCAGCGCCGGTGCGACACGAGCAGCCAACTCGAAAACGCCTGCGGCCACCTCCGCCGGCACGTCTTCGACGCCCACGTAGTGCTCCTTGGGAATCACCAGAGTGTGGCCTGTGGCAATGGGGCCGATGTCCATGAAGGCATAGGCCACGTCGGACTCCGCCACCTTCACCGAGGGAATCTGTCCGGCGACGATCTTGCAGAAAACGCACTGCGGATCAGCGGCCATGGTCGACCTCCGTGGGGACGCGGAAAAAGAGAAACCGCGCAGAGGCATTTACCCCTGCGCGGTCGGCATTTCGGTTACTTCTTCTTCGGCTCTTCCTTTTCGGCCTTCTTGGCCTTGATCTCGCTGAGTTCGAGACGGACGCGGACGCCGGCGTCGCCCTTGCGCGGGCGGGCCAGCTTGAGGATGCGGGTGTAGCCGCCGGCGCGACCGGCGAACCGCGGCGCGATCTCCTCGCAGAGCTTCTTGGCAACCTGCTCGTCCTGGAGCCGCGATGCAACCAGGCGGCGCGACGCAAGCTTGCTGCCGCCGTTCTGCCCGCGTTTGGCAACGGTGATCAGCCGCTCGGCGAAGCGCTGGACTTCCTTGGCCTTCGGCCGCGTGGTGATAATGGCCTCGTGCTCGAAGAGGGCCGCCGCCAGACTGCGCATGAGTGCGAGTCGGTGAGCAGGCGTGCGATTGAGTTTTCTACCTTGTTTGCAGTGACGCATGACTTAGGATTCCTTCTTGGTGACCATGGTCCCCTGGAGGTCCATGCCGAGCGAAAGACCGATGTCGGCGAGCTTGCGCTTGACCTCTCGCAGGCTGGTTTTGCCGAACGAACGTACCTTGAGCAGCTCGTCGTCGGTCTTGACGACAAGCTGTCCGATGGTGGTGACTTTCTCGGAGGCCAGGCAGTTGGAAGCCCTGACCGACAGATCGAGCGTATCGACCGAAAGGGCCAGCTTCTGTTCGAGCTCGCTGACGTATTCCTTCTCGGTCTCGACTTCTTCGGCCCCGGGCTCGATGGCCATGGGCTCACCCGGCTCGCCGTAGTAGACGAACGGGTTGAAGTGCTTGCGGAGGATGCGCGAGGCCTCGACCAAGGCCATCTCGGGGCTCGTCACGCCGTTGGTCCAGACCTCGAGGATCAACTTGTCGTAGTCGGTTCGCTGGCCGACGCGTGTTTCCTCGATCGAGTAGCGAACCCGCTTAACCGGGCTGTAGAGGGCATCGACGGCGACGTAGCCGATGGGCTGGCTCTCGCGGATGTTCTCTTCGGCCGTAACATAGCCGCGGCCGCGCTCGACGGTCAGTTCCATCCGGAAGTCGATGTCGGCCGTCAGGGTGCAGAGGACGAGATCCTTGTTGATGATCTCGACGTTGGGGTCGGTCTGAATGTCGCCGGCCTTGACCTCGCCCTTTTCGCCGCGTTCGATGACGACGGTGCGAGCATCGTCGCCTTCGAGCTTGACGACAAGGTTCTTGACATTGAGGACGATCTCGGTGACGTCTTCGAGGACGCCCTCGATGGAGGAGAACTCGTGGAGGACGTTGTCGATCTTGATGCCGGTAACAGCACTGCCCTCAAGGCCCGCCAGCAGGACGCGGCGCAAGCTGTTGCCCACCGTAACGCCAAACCCGCGTTCGAACGGCTCGACCACAAACTTGGCGTAGTTGATAGGTTCGCCGGAGCTCTCCTCAACCACGACCTTGCTTGGCAGTTCCAAGCCTTTCCACCGGATACGCATATGTCAGGCCTCCTTTGTAGGACCTAGCGAGAGCAGAACTCGACGATCAACTGCTCGTCGATCTGGATCGAGACGTCTTCCCGCGTCGGCAGAGCCGCCACGGTGGCCTCGAGGGTCGCTTCGTCGAGCGTCAGCCACTGCGGAGGCGTTCGCCCGGAGGAAAGCTGGCGATTGGCCTCGACCAGTTTCTTGGTCGCTTCGCGGTCCCGAAGCTTGATCACATCGCCGGATTTCACGGTGATGGACGAGATCGTCACGCGCTTGCCGTTGAGGAGGAAATGGCCGTGGCAGACCATCTGCCGCGCCGCCGGTCGGCTGGGAGCGAACCCCAGACGGTAGACGACGTTGTCCAGACGGCGTTCCATGAGCGTCAACAGGGCTTCGCCCGTGTTGGTCTCTTTGGCGGCCTCGGAGAACGTGCGGCGGAACTGCCGCTCCAGGACGCCGTAGTACCGGCGCAACTTCTGCTTCTCCCGGAGCCGCACGGCGTACTCGCTGGGCTTGCCATGGCTGAGGCCATGCTGTCCCGGCGGCTGGTTGCGCCACTGACGTTCCATGGCGCACTTGGCCGTTTCGCAGCGGGTACCCTTGAGATAGAGCTTCATGCCCTCGCGACGGCACAGCCGGCATGAAGGACCTGTGTATCTTGCCATATCTGTCTGTTCCTCACACGGACTACCAGGGAAATCCTAACGCACGCTCCGGCCCGGCCGCCTACACGCGGCGGCGCTTCTTCGGGCGGCACCCATTGTGGGGAATCGGCGTCACGTCTTCGATGCTGACGACGCGCAGGCCGGCAGCCTGCAACGCCGTGACGGCCGACTCGCGTCCCGAGCCGGGTCCCTTGACGCGGACCTCGACCTCGTTAACGCCCGACTTCTTCGCCTTGTCGGCACACGACTCGGCGGCGCGCTGGGCGGCAAACGGCGTGCTCTTGCGGCTTCCCTTGAAGCCGACGGTGCCGCCGCTGTCCCAGCAGATGACCTCGCCGTTCGGATCGCAGACGGTGACGATCGTGTTGTTGAAGGTCGCCTTGACGCTGACGATCGCCTTGGCCAGGCTGCGCCGAGCGCGTTTCTTCGATTTCACCATAACGCATGTCCCCAAGCAGTTGACTGTCGCCGGCTGTCAGCGGGGCGCGTGGGCCCCGCCGCCGGCGCGAACCTACTTATTCTCCTTGACGCCCTTCTTGCCGGCCACGGTCTTCTTCTTGCCCTTGCGCGTGCGGGCATTGGTCCGCGTGCGCTGCCCGCGAACGGGCAACCCGCGGCGGTGCCGAAGGCCACGATAGCACTGAATGTCGCGCAGACGCGCGATGTTCTGAGCCACCTGGCGCTGCAAATGCCCCTCGACAACGCACGTGCGGTCGATGAGGCCGGCCAGGCTGGAAATCTGGTCGTCGGTCAGTTCCTTGGCCTTCGTGGTCGGATCCAGCCCGGCTTCCTCGCACAGCCGCTTGGCCGTGGCGTGGCCGATGCCCCTGATGTAAGTCAGGGAGATCGAGATCCATTTTTCGTTCGGAATATCGACGCCCGCGATACGTGGCATCCTTCACCTCCGGTTCAGAATTATCCCTGCCGCTGCTTGTGGCGGGGGTCAGTGCAGATCACTCGCACGACGCCTTTGCGCCGCACGATTCTGCAGTTCTCACAAATCCGTCGAACACTCGTACGCACTTTCATGTCAACTCCCCTTCCCCGCCGCATTGCCGTCGTCGCTCTGCGGTCGGCGAACGTGCCCTCATTCGAGACCGTCAGCCGCGATACACGATTCGGCCCTTGGTCAGATCGTACGGCGACATCTCGATCGTCACCTTGTCGCCCGGCAGAATGCGGATGAAGTGCATCCGCATCTTGCCCGACACATGGGCCAGAATCTTGTGCCCGTTCTCCAGTTCCACGCGGAACATGGCGTTGGGCAACGCTTCCCTGACGACTCCCTCGATTCTGATCGCGTCTTTGGCCATAATCCCTTCGTGTCCACCCCGCCGCCGCCCGTTCACGCATCGAGCCGCGTCAGGATATCCGAACCGCCGCCGACCACGGCGATCGTATGCTCAAAATGCGCCGATGGCTTGCGGTCCGCCGTCACGACCGTCCATCCGTCCGACAGCACCGACACCTTGTGAGTGCCCATATTGACCATCGGCTCCACCGCCAGCGTCATGCCCTCTTCCAGAAGAATGTCCTGGCGGAGCAAGTCGCGGCAGACATAGTTCGGCAACTTCGGATCCTCGTGCATCTCTGCCCCGATGCCGTGACCCACAAAGTCGGTCACCACGGAGAACCCGGCCTGCTGCACGTGCCGCTGCATCTTTCCGGCCACGGCGGACCAGAGAATCCCGGGGCGAATCGTCTCGGCCGCAATCGCCAGGGCCTCGCGGGTCACGTCGATGAGCCGCTGACGCTGATCGCTGACCTTGCCGACCGGCACGGTCATCGCCGCATCGCCGCAGAATCCGTCCACGCGGACCCCGACGTCGAACGACACGATATCGCCCTCGGCGACGGCCTGGTCACCCGGAATGCCGTGCACCACCTGCTCGTTCACCGAGACGCAGACGGTCGCCGGGAACGGGACGCCACCGCCGTAGTGCGGATAGTTCTTAAAGAGCGACACTGCGCCGCGGGCCGCGATGATCTCGGCGGATCGCAGCTCAAAGTCCATCGTCCGCGTGCCGGGCACGCACATCTCGGCCAGCCTGGCCAGAATCTCCGCCACGATCCGCCCGGCGGCCCGCATCGCATCAATCTCGGCGGCATTCTTGCGGCTTATCGCCATGGAGGCCTCGTGCGGCTCTTCACTCAGACATTCAACGCCGCGAAGACCCGCTGGCGGACCTCCTCTGGCGTTCCGTCGGCATTCACCTGCTTCAGAATGCCCTTCGCCTGGTAGTACTGCACCAGGGGCGCCGTGCTCCTGAAGTAGACGTCCAGCCGCTGCTTCACCGTCTCCGGCTTGTCGTCGTCGCGCTGGTACAACTCACCGCCGCACCGGTCGCACACGCCCTCGGCCTTCGGCCTGAGCGTAACCAGGTGGTACGAGGCGCCGCACTGGCGACACATCCGCCGCCCTGCCATGCGGTCGGCAATCTTCTCGGCCGCAATGTCCAGATTCAGAGCCACGCGGAGCTTCTGCCCCTTGGCACCGAGCTCGCGATCCAGGCTCTCGGCCTGAGCCAACGTGCGGGGAAACCCGTCCAGCAGGTATCCGCTTGCACAATCGTCCCGCGACAGCCGGCCCACGACAATTTCCGTCGTCAGATCATCCGGCACCAACTGCCCAGCGTTGACGAATTCCTTCAGCTTCTTGCCAAGTTCCGTCCCGGCATTCATCTCGCCGCGGAAGATGTCGCCGCTGGAAATGTGCGGCACAGACAGCTTCTCGCTGACGTCCTTGGCCTGGGTCCCTTTGCCGGCTCCCGGCGGTCCGAGCAAGACGATTCTCATGGCAGCCCCTGTATCTCCAGCCGGTGCCGCGCCCGAAACTCCAGGTGCCTGCGTCCCGGAAGCCGTTCTATCGTTGGCGCCCCTTGACGCGGCCACTGGAGAGGAACCCCTCGTAGTGCCGCATGATCAGGTGCGACTCAATTCGTTGGACCACATCCAGGGCCACACTGACGACAATCAGCAACCCCGTGCCGCCCAGGAACCCGGTCACCATCATGCTGACGTTGGTGGCCTTCGACAGCAGCAGCGGGATGATCGCGATGCCTGCCAAGAAGGCGGCGCCAACGTACGTAATGCGGTTCATCACCTTCTCCAGGTACTCGGCCGTACGGCTGCCCGGCCTCATGCCCGGCACAAAGTGCCCGTAGTCACGCAGGTTGTTGGCCATCTCGTTCGGCTGGAACTGAATGGCCACCCAGAAGTAGCAGAACACGATAATGAGGACGATGTAGAAGATGATGTACGGAATCGCCCCCTCGTTGGCGTTGAACGCAACCTGCAATTCCCGCGTAACTCCCCAGTTGAGCCACTTGTCCAGGGCACCGAACACCCACGCCGGGATCATCATCAGACTGGACGCGAAGATCACGGGGATAACGCCGGCCTGATTGACCTTGAGCGGCAGATACTGCCGCTGCATGGCGCCGTACACGCGGCGTCCGCGAATCTGCCGCGCCTGCTGGATCGGAATCCGCCGCTGACCCTGCGTGATCATCACCGTGCCGAAGACGATGCCGACGAACATCAGGCCAAGCAGAATAACCACACCCAGCGACACGCCGCCGCTGGCCGTGTCGGTCAGGCTCCAACTGGCGCTCTGCATGAGGTTCAGGACGATCCCGGGCAAGCGGTCCACAATGCCGGCCATAATGATCAGCGAAACGCCGTTACCGATGCCGAATTCGTCGATCTGCTCGCCGAGCCACATCAGGAACACCGTTCCCGTGGTGATCGATACCAGGGCGATGATGAAATAGAGCGTCCTGTTGACGTCGCTTCCCGCCAACCACGTCGCGGCACCGCCGACGCCATTGCTGATGATGACCGCCCCTTGCACGATGCACAGCAGCACGGTGAGGTAACGGGTGTACTCCTGCATCTTCTTGCGGCCTGCGTCGCCTTCCTTGGCCAGCTTCTCCAACGACGGGATGACCGTCGTCAGCAGTTGCAGCACGATCGATGCCGAGATGTACGGCATGATGCCCAGGCAGAACAGGAACGGGAGCATCGAACCGCCGGTGATTGTGCTGATGAAGCTGAGATAGCTCTCGGCGCCGCCCATGCCGCTCCGCTCTGCCGCGAACTGCCTGATGAACTCCGGACCGGTACCGGGAATGGGCACGTACATGCCCAGCCGGTAGACGATCAGCAGCCCGAGCGTCACGAGAATTCTCTTGCGCAGCTCCGGAATGCTGAAGATGTTGGCGACTTGTCGAATCATCAGTTAGACAACCTCACAAGAGCCTCCGGCGGACACGATCTTGGCTTCGGCACTCTTCGAAAACTTGCCGGCCTTGACAGTGAGCGACTTCGTCAACTCGCCGTCACCCAGAATCTTCACGTTGATCTCGCCTGGACCCCGGACAAGACGCTTCTTGCGAAGCTGCGGCACATCGACCACGTCGCCGCCCTGGAAGTACTCTTCCAGATCGCCGACGTTGACCACGACATACCGCTTGGTGAAGTTGGCGTTATTGAACCCGACCTTGGGCAACCGACGGAACAACGGCATCTGGCCGCCTTCGCGGACGATCGACTGCTGGTTGCCGCCAGCGCGGCTCTTGGTGCCCTTCTGCCCGCGGCCGCTGGTCTTGCCCAGGCCCGAACCGGTGCCTCGGCCGACGCGTTTGCGCCTCTGGCGACGGCTGTTCAATTGGCGAACTTCGGTCAGATTCATCGGTGATCCTCCTGATCCGCAACGCGGCGGATCGTCATTCATTCAGACGCCTGGGTCGAGCCCGCCGCCACCGTCTCGATCTTGATGTCGCGGAGTTGCTCGATGTCTTCCTGCAGCCGCAACTGAAGCAGCCCGTCCAGTGCCGCCTTGGTCAGATTGACCGGATTGTTGCTGCGGTACGACTTCGACAGGATGTTGTGGACGCCGGCAGCCTCCAGCACCGCCCGAACGGCGGCCCCGGCGATGACGCCCGTGCCGGGCCCGGCCGGCCGCAGGAACACCTGCGCCGCCCCGTGACGCCCCATCACCGCATGGGGAATCGTGTCGCCCTTCAGACGCACGTTCACCAGGTTCTTGTGAGCGTCCTTGGTGCCCTTCTCGATCGCCTGAAGGACGCCGTTGGCCTTGCCGTAGCCGATGCCTACGCGACCGCGGCGGTCACCCACGACCACCAGGGCCGAGAAGGAAAACCGACGCCCGCCCTTGACGACCGTAGCGCACCGGTTGATCCGGACTACGGTCTCTTCAAACGACGGGGCATCCGCAAAATACGTTTCTTTCGCCATGCTCAGGTTCCTGATTCCTCGGTCTGACGGTCACTTCGGGGCTACAGATGCAGCCCGCCTTCGCGCGCGGCGTCGGCCAGAGCCTTGACGCGCCCATGGTACTTCCGGCCGCTTCGGTCGAACGCAACTTTCGCGATGCCCTTGGCCTTGGCCTTTTCCGCGATCAGCTTGCCGACGGCCTGCGCCGCCGCCTTGCCCCACGTGGACTTGCCTGCCTGCTGCACCTCCGGCGACAACGTGCTGGCCGCCGCCAGCGTGGCACCGCTCAGATCGTCGATGATCTGGCAATAAATGTGCTTCAGCGTCCGGACCACGCACAGACGCGGACGCGCCGGCGTTCCGACCACCTTGCCTCGCACACGCCGAGCCCGACGCTGCAACGGAGTTCGCTTGATCACTTTCGACAGCATACTCGCCTGCTCCTGCGGCTCGCGTCACGAGCCGATCCGCCTTAAGTTCCCTGTTTCGATCAACCGCCGGTACCCGCAAACGCCTTGCCGGCCTTGCGACGGACCACCTCGCCGCGATAACGGATGCCCTTGCCCAGGTACGGCTCGGGCTTGCGCGTGGCACGAATCTCGGCCGCCAACTCGCCCACCGCCTGCTTGTCGCACCCCTTCACCACGACCACCGTCGGCGTCGGAACCTCCACCTTCAGGTGATCCGGAATCTGGAACTCCCGCGTATCGGCGTACCCGACCGTCAGCAGGAGCTTCTTGCCCTGCAACTTGGCTTCGTAGCCGCGGCCGACGATTTCCAGGCCCCGCTCGTACCCCTTGGTCACGCCTTCGACCATGTTGGCCAGCAGCGCCCGCGTCATGCCGTGGTACGCACGCGTCTGACGCTCGTCGCCCTTGCGCGTCACGACGATCTGCTTCGCAGCCGCGTCGTAGGCCACCGTCACCTCGGGCCGATGCTCGTACGCGAGCGTCCCGAGCTTGCCCTTGATGGTGACCTTGCGGCCGGCCACCGAGACTTCCACGCCGTCCGGCACAGCGACAGGTTTCTTGCCGATTCGCGACATCGTTGAATCCTCTCCTGCACTTAGCAGACCGTACAGATCAGCTCACCACCGACGTTCATGCGGCGGGCCTGACGGTCGCTGACCACACCCTTGGACGTGCTCAGGATCGTGATGCCCAACCCGTCCAGCACGGGCGTCACGTCGCTGATGGCACGGTAGATCCGGCAACCGGGCTTGCTGACCCGACGGATCTCGCGGATCACCTGCTCTCCGTCCGGGCCGTACTTCAGGAAAACACGCAGGATGCCCTGCTTCTCGTCCGCAATCTCCTCGACCCGCAGGATGAAACCTTCCTGCTGCAACACGCCGGCGATGCCGCGGTTGACTTTCGAGGCCGGGATGTCCACCGAGATGCGCTGCACGCGGGCCGCATTGCGGATGCGCGTCAGCATGTCGGCTACCGGGTCACTCATGCTCATGCCAAACTCCTTTTCGTCTTCCGGTGGTTCGCCCCGGAGGTTGCCTCACCAGGACGCCTTCCGAACGCCGGGGATCACGCCGTCGTGGGCCATCTTCCGGAAGCAGATGCGGCAGACGCCGAACTTGCGATAGACGGCCCGCGCCCGCCCGCACAACCCGCAGCGACGAACGCGCCGCGTTGTGAACTTCGGCGTCCGCTTGATCTTCTCCCAATGTCCCTTGGTTGTCATAGAGTTACCAGCCTTCCAAAGACTCAATCCTTGCGGAACGGCATGCCGAACTTCTCCAGCAGCCGATACGATTCCTGGTGGTTACGCGAGCCGGCGATGCAGAACGTGATGTTCATGCCCTGCTGGAACTCCACCTTGTCGATGTCGATCTCCGGGAAGATCAACTGCTCGCTCACACCCATGCTATAGTTGCCCTGACCGTCGAACCCGCGCGGGTTCAGACCGCGGAAGTCGCGAATACGCGGAATGGCCACGTTGATCAGCCGGTCCAGGAACTCGTACATCCGCTGCTTCCGCAGCGTCACCTTCAGGCCGGTCTCCACCCCTTCCCGCACCTTGAACGCCGAGACGCTCTTGCGCGCCTTGCAGAGGACCGGTCGCTGCCCGGTGATGGCCGCCACCTCGTCGGCGGCGCTGGTCAGCCGCTTCTTCTCGACCATCGCCTGCCCGATGCCCATCGAGATGACCACCTTCGTCAGCCGGGGCAGACTCAGGGCGTTGTCGCGGCCCAACTCCTTCGCGAGCTGGGGGACGATTTCGTTCTTGTAGCGTTCCAACAACCGTGCCATACCTTAGGGTCCTTATTTCTGCTTCGAGACCTTGCTGAGCACCGCGTCGCACTTCTTGCAATAGCGGACCTTCACGCCGTCCTCGCCGATGCGATAGCCGACTCGGACGCCCTGGTTGCACTTCGAACACACGGGCATCACATTGCTCATGTCAATCGGCGCTTCGATGTCCAGGCGGCCGCCCTGCGGGTTCTTCCGGCTCGGACGAACGTGCTTCGACACGACGTTCACGCCCTCGACCAGAACCTTGCCCTGCTTCGGCATGACCTGCAACACCGTGGCCATCCGCCGACGGGTCGCGCCCTGCGACGCGTCCTCCCCGGCAATGATCTCCACCAAATCGCCTTTGCGGATACGCATGTGCGCTCTCCTGCCTGAGCCTTTCAAACCACCTCGCTGGCCAGCGAGATGATCTTCATGTAGTTCTTCTCGCGAAGCTCGCGAGCCACCGCCCCGAAGATGCGCGTCCCGCGGGGCTCCTGGTTCTCATTGATCAGCACGATGGCGTTGCGGTCGAACCGAACGTACGAGCCGTCCGGCCGCCGAAGCGGGTTCTTCGTCCGAACCACCACCGCCTTGACCACGTCGCCCTGCTTGGCTTCGCCGCCCGGGATGGCCTTCTTGATCGACGCCACCACCACATCGCCGATGCCCGCCGTCTTGCGCGTGTACTTGCCCGTGGAGGTCGACCCCTTCAGCACGCGGATCACCATGGCCGTCTTGGCCCCGGTATTGTCCGCCACGTCCACATACGTTTCCTGTTGAATCATCCTGCATTCTCCCGGAGTCCGACCGGTCAGACCTTCTTGGCCTTCTCGACGATCCTGACCAGACGCCAGTGCTTGGTTTTGCTCAGCGGACGCGTCGGCCGGATGACCACGCGGTCGCCGTCCTCGGCCTCGTTGCGCTCGTCGTGCACGTGGAACACGCTCTCACGACGCAGATACTTGTCGTACTTCTCGTGCTTCACCATGCGGCGCACCACGACCGTCACGGTCTTGTTCGCCTTGTGCCCGCTGACGACGCCTTCGATGAGCTGATCCTGTTTCCGACTTTCGTTCATACCCTCTGACTCTCCTTAGGCCGTCGCCGCCTGGGCCTTCAGCTGACGCTCGCGGATCACCGTCTTGATGCGGGCCACGTCGCGACGAAGCTTCTTCAGCTCGCTCGTGGCCTCGATCTTCTCCGTCGCGCCCTGCGTTCGCATGTCGAACAGCCGACGCTCGATCTCTCGAAGCTCGATGACCAGCTGGTCGTCCGAATGCTCGCGAATCTCTTTGATCTTCACAGCTGCCTCCGCTGACTCAAAGACCGTGCCGACGCGTCACAAACCGCGTCTTGATCGGCATCTTATGGCTGATGCGGGCCAGGGTCTCTTTCGCCATGTCCTCGCTCACGCCGGCCACCTCGTACAGCACCTGCCCCGGCTTGACCGACGCCACGTAGAACTCCGGCTCGCCCTTGCCCTTGCCCATACGCACTTCCAGGGGCTTCTTCGAGATCGGCTTGTGCGGGAAGATGCGAATCCACAGCTTCCCTTCGCGGTGCATGTGGTGCGTCGCCGACACGCGGCCCGCCTCGATCTGCGTCGCACGGATCCAGCCCGCCTCGACCGCCTGGAGACCGTACTCTCCGAAGGCCACGAAGTTGCCGCGCGTCGCGTTGCCGCGGATGCGACCTCGCTGACTCTTGCGGAACTTGATCCGTTTAGGCATCATGGCCATCAGCGGCGCCCTCCTCGTACTGCCCCTTGTAGATCCACACCTTGATTCCGATGGCCCCGTACGTCGTGTAGGCCTCGGTCAGTGCATAGTCAATGTTGCTCTGCAGCGTCTGAAGCGGAATCGAGCCCATGCTCTGCTTCTCGCAGCGGCTCATCTCCGCCCCGCCCAGGCGACCCGACAACTGAATTTTCACGCCCAGCGCGCCGCTCTGCATCACGCTCTCGGCCCGCATCCGCATCACCCGCCGGAATGCCTGCCGCTTCAGCAACGCGTCGGCAATCGCCTCGCCCACCAGCAACGCGCTGGTGTCCGGGTTCTTGATCTCCTGAATCGACACGGCCACCCGACGGCCCGTCAACTCTTCGAGCTGCTCGCGGAGCTTGTCCACCTCGGCGCCCTTGCGGCCGATGATCAGCCCAGGACGAGCCGTATGCAGCACCACCTTCACTTCTTCCCGCGTCCGCTCAATTTCCACTCGCGGGATGCCGGCGTAACGGTAGTTGTCCTTCACGAACTTGCGAATCCGGCTGTCCTCGATCAGCAGATCGCCGAAGATCTTCTTGCCGGCATACCAACGGCTCTTCCAATCTTCGACGATGCCGGTACGGAACCCAATTGGATTGATCTTCTGACCCATAGTCTCTGCTTCCTAGAGTGCGCTCGCCTGATCCAGCGTGACGATAATGTGACAGGTCCGATGACGCAGAACGTCGGCCCGGCCGCGGCCGCGAGCCCACACACGCTTGGCCATTGGCCCCGCGTCCACGCGAGCCTCCGACACGACCAGCTCGTCCACGTCGGCTTCCAGCTCGTCGGCGTTCGACAGGGCTGAACGGACCACCAGACGCGTCAACTGAGCGGCCCGCTGCGGCTGGAACTCCAGCACATCCAGCGCCTTCTGAACCGGCAGTCCGCGAATCGTGTCCACTACCAAGCGAGCTTTCCTCGCCGAGATAGGAGCATATCTGTGTTTCGCTGTGTACGGCATTGTCTTGCTCTCCGCGGTCGTCCACACAGTGCAGCCCGCAACCCGGGCCGCTCAACGGCTACTTGGCGCCTGCCGGCCCGGAGGCGGCAGAGGCGGCACTCCTTCCGCCCGAGTGCCCTCGGAACACGCGCGTCGGCGAGAACTCGCCCAGCTTGTGCCCCACCATGTCTTCCGTGACATACACCTTGTGGAAGATCTTCCCATTATGCACTTCGAACGTATGCCCGATGAACTCCGGTGCGATCGTCGAGCTCCGTGCCCATGTCCGAATCGGCTGCTTGTCACCGGTCTGAGCCATCCGCTCAACCCGCTTCAGCAGCTTCGCGTCAACATACGGACCCTTCTTCAGCGAACGTCCCATAGGGTGTCCTCACGCCGCCGGCCCCGAAAGACCGCCCGGCTCTTTGCCTTAGCCGACCTTCAACTGACCGTACCGCCGACTGCGACGGCGACGGATGATGTTCCGGTTCGTCGGATTCCGACGACGACGCGTGCGGCCGCCCTTGGCCAGCTTCCCCGTCGGCGAGCACGGATGCCGACCGCCGCCGCTGCGACCCTCGCCGCCGCCCATCGGATGGTCCACAGGGTTCTGCGACGTGCCACGCTGATGCGGCTTGCGCCCCAGGTGACGCACGCGGCCTGCCTTGCCCCACCGAACGTTCTGGTAGTCGCTGTTGCCGACCTTCCCGATCGTCGCACGGCAGTTGATGTTCACGCGACGCATTTCGCCCGACGGCATGATCAACACGGCCGTCGATCCTTCCTTGGCTGCCAGCGTCGCCCCAAGACCCGCCCCGCGCACCAACTGGCCCCCGCGGCCCGGATGAAGCTCGATGCAGTGAACCTCAAGACCCTGCGGAATGTTGCGAAGGATCGCCGCGTTGCCCACCTTCGGCTCCACGCGGTCGCCGCTGACGACCTGCTCACCAACCTTCAGCCCTTCCGGGCACAGGATGTACCGCTTCTCGCCGTCGGCATAGTGCAGCAGCGCGATGCGGCAATTCCGGTTCGGGTCGTACTCAATCGCAGCCACCTTCGCCGGCACATCCATCTTGTCCCGGCGGAAATCGACCTGGCGATACAGCTTCCGGGCGCCGCCGCCGCGGAACCGCGACGTCGTGAAGCCCCCGTTGTTGCGGCCGCCGGACTTCTTGATGCGCCGACGCAGGCTCTTCTCGGGGCTGCTCCGCGTTACGTCGGAGAAGTCCTGGACGCTGCTGCGACGACGGGCCGGGCTCGTCGGTCTGTAGGTCTTGATTGGCATCGTTCGATCCTCTGGCGCCTCGGCCCTCTTAGAACAGGTCGATCCGGTCTTCCTCGTGAAGGGTCACGACCGCTTTCTTCCTCGTGCGGGTCTGACCCGTCTTGAACCGGTACCGGCGCATCTTGCCGCGCTGGTTCATCGTGCGCACGTCCACCACGCGCACCCCGTAGATCGCCTTCACCGCCTCCGCCACCTGAAGCTTGTTGGCGTCGGGATGGACCTCGAACAGGTACTGGTTCAGCCCCTCGTTGAGGCCCGTCCCCTTTTCGGTGATCAGCGGTCGTATGATCGTCTTATACGGATCCATCGTCAGTTGCTCCGTGCCTTCACCAGGGCGTCAAAGGCGTCCATCGTGAACACCAGCCGCCGCGGCCACACCACTTCCCAGGGATTCAACTCGGCCACCGGACGCACGCGGAGCCTTGGAATGTTTCGGGCGCTCTTCCACACCGTCGGGTTCTGTTCGGCGATCGACAGCAGGCACGTCCCCTCGATCCCCAGCGCCTTGAGGAGCTCGGCCACCTGCTTCGTCTTCGGCTCCGTCACCGTCAGCTTGTCCAGCACGATGACGCTGCCGTCGAGCATCTTGCTCAGCAGGGCCGAGTCCAGGGCCGCACGACGCGCCCGCTTCGGCAGATCCTGCCGGAAACTCCGCGGCTGCTTGGCAAACGCCACGCCGCCGCCACGACGCAGGTTCGTCCGACGCGTGCCCATGCGGGCCCGACCGGTGCCCTTCTGCCGATAGAGCTTCTTCGTCGAGCCCTCGATCATGCCGCGGCTCTTGGTGGCCGCCGTGCCGACCCGACGATTGTTCTCGATCCGCAGAACCGCCAGCCGCAGCAATTCGCGACGGACCTTCTTGCCGAACAGCGTCTCGTCCACCTGGAGACTCTTCAGCTGCTTGCCCGTAGCGTCGTAGACCGGTATTTCCAACATCACGATGCCCTCGCATCTGGAGCAGAACGAACCTTAGGACTTCACGCTCCGTCGAATCATCAGATATCCGCCGTTCGGCCCGGGAACGCTGCCCCTGACGACCAGCAGATTCCGCTCCGAATCGACACGCACAACCGATAGCCGCTGAACCGTGCGGCGAACATGCCCCATGTGACCGGCCATCTTCTTGCCGGGCAGGACGCCCTTGTCGGGCAAGGCACCGGAACCGATCGAGCCGGGGCTACGGTGCTTGCGCTCCGTGCCGTGGCTTCCCGGCTGACCCCCGAAGCCCCAGCGTTTCATCACGCCCTGGAACCCCTTGCCCTTGGTGGTCCCCGTCACGTCCACCATCTCGACGCCCTCGAAGCTGCCGACGGTGACCGTGGCGCCGATCTCGGGAAGCTCGTCGCCATTCATCCGGAACTCGCGCACGAGCCGCTGGGCCTTGACCCCCGCCTTCTTGGCGTGGCCGGCCTGCGGCTGCGTCGTGCGAGACTTCCGGGCCGGGTCAAAACCGAGCTGCACGGCGGCATAGCCGTCGGCCTCGGCGGTCTTCACCTGGATGACCTGGCACGGACCGGCCTGGATGAGGGTCACGGGAATGGTACGGCCTTCAGCGTCGAAAACCTGGGTCATCCCCAGCTTCTTGCCGAGAATTGCTGGCGCCATGTCTGATTTCCTCACTCACGCGATGGGCGGGCCGTGGCACGGCCATCATCGCTCGCTAGGCTTCTACCCGCCGCAGGGCCCAAAGGCACTTGCGACACTACGCCTTAATCTTAATATATACCCCGGCGGGCATGTTCAACTTGTTGAGAGCATCAACCGTCTTGGCCGTTGGCTCCTCAATGTCGATCAACCGCTTGTGGGTCCGAATCTCAAACTGCTCCCGCGACTTCTTGTCAATGTGCGGGCTCCGAAGCACGGTGTACCGCTCAATCCGTGTCGGGATCGGAATCGGCCCCTTCACGCGGGCGCCGGTCCGTTTGCTCGTTTCCACGATCTCCATGGCGCTCTGATCGAGCACGCGGTGATCGTAGGCCTCCATCCGAATGCGTATCCTGCCCTCTGACATCAGTTGCAAGACTCCTAAGACTCCGGTGGCCGCCGCCGTCTCAACCGCAGACGGACTTCACTTGTTATCGCAGGGTGGCGTTTGCGCTGCGCACCCTTGCTGTGCCGCAAAGGATGATAGACCGGCTAGTTTACCAAGCCAAAAAAGACTGTCAATTGCAAAAAGCCGTTTTCATTACCAAAAACGCCGATTTTTCGAACACTTTTCTTGTTCACGAACCGCTGCCGGACCTTCCCTGGTCCCAGGCATCGGCCCGATCCCATCACCTCAGGCCGTCGGCCAGTTTTTCCGCAACCTTTTGTGGCACAGGGGCATACACGTCGGGCTCCATCGTGTACGATGCCCTCCCCTGGGTCGCGCCGCGAAGCACCGTGGAGTATCCGAACATTTCGCCCAACGGCACCTGCGCGTCGATAATCCGCAGTTCATTTCGCACATCGGAGTTAGTGATCGTGGCCCGACGGCTCATCAGGTCCGCCGTAATGTCGCCGAAGAACTCGTTCGGCGTCACAATCTCCACCTTCATCAACGGCTCCAGCAGGATAACGCCCGCCTGTTCAACGGCTGCACGAAGCGCGATCGAGCCTGCCGCCTCGAAAGCCAGTTCCGACGAGTCCGTGGAGTGCTGCTTGCCGTCCACGAGCGTCACTTTGATATCGATCAGTGGATACCCCGACACAACGCCGCTCTGGGCAGCCTCGCGGACCCCCTGCTCCACCGCCGGAACGAACTTGCCGTCGATAGCCCCCTGCTTAATCTCATTCACAAATGTAATCGGGTCGTCGTTGTCCTCGTCCGGGTTTTTGAACGGCTCGACCCGGAGTTTCACGATGCCGTACTGCCCGTGACCGCCGGTCTGGCGGATGAACCGCCCTTCCTTCTCGACCGCCGACCGTATGGTCTCGCGGTAGGCGACTCGCGGCGCGCCCACCCGGGCATCCACGTTGAAGTCCCGGAGCATGCGATGCTTGAGCACCTCCAGGTGCAGTTCGCCCATGCCCGCCACGATCGTCTGCCCCGTTTCGCTGTCCACGTGGTACTGGAATGTCGGGTCCTCGCGGGCAAGAATTCGCAGGACATCCCCCAGCCGCTCTCTCTCGGCCGTGGACTGCGGCTCGATCGACATCGAGATGACCGTCTGCGGGAAATGCATGCGCTCCAGGAGAACCGGCCGCCGCGCGTCGCACAGCGTGTCGCCGGTGACGGTTTCCTTGAGTCCGACGGCGGCCACAATGTCTCCGGCCACAGCCTCGTCCTGGCGGATGCGCTCGTCGGCGTACATCTTCCACAGGCGGCTCACGATTTCCTTGCGGTCGCGATTGACGTTGAGTACGCGAGTCCCGGCCTTCAGCGTGCCGGAGTAGATGCGCACCCACGTCAGGTCGCCGTGCTGGTCGCTGGTGATCTTGAAGGCCAGGCCGGCGAACGGTTCGTCCGGATCAGGACGAATCTCCACCGTTTCGCCCTCCTGCTTCGTCGAGTGCGCCTTGTGGCTCCCCACGTCCAGCGGCGACGGAAGATAGTGAATCACGGCGTCCAGCAGAGGCTGGATGCCCCGGTTCTTCAGCGCCGTGCCGCAAAGCACGGGCTGGACCTTCCCCTTGACGGTTCCAGCACGAATCGCCCGCCGAAGGGCCTCGGCGCTGATCGGCTGGTGCTCCAGGTACGCGTGCATCACCTCGTCGTCATACTCGGCCACCTTCTCGACGAGGTGCTCACGCTCCATCTCGGCTTCCATGTGCTTGTCGCCCTCGAACTCCGTCTCGGCCAGCTTCACGCCGGCCTGATCGAGGTAACGATACGCTTTCATCTCCACGAGATCCACGAAACCCCAGATGTCGGTGCCCGTCGACAAGGGCAGCGCCACGGCCACGGGATTCGCTTTGAGCCGGCCGGCGATGTCGTTGATGACGCGGTGAAAGTCCGCTCCGGCGCGATCGAGCTTGTTGACAAAAACCAGCCGCGGAATCTTGTACCGATCCGCCTGCCGCCAGACGGTCTCGCTCTGCGGCTCAACGCCGGCCACGCCGCAGAAGACGGCCACGGCGCCGTCCAGAACGCGCAGCGAACGCTCGACCTCGGCAGTGAAATCCACGTGGCCGGGCGTGTCGATCAGGTTGATCATGTGGTCTTTCCACGGGCAGGTCGCCGCGGCCGAGTGAATCGTGATGCCGCGGGCCTGCTCTTCGGGGTCGAAGTCCATCACGGCCGTGCCTTCGTGGACCTCGCCGATCTTGTAGGTCTTGCCGGTGTAGTAGAGAATGCGCTCGCTGACGGTGGTCTTGCCTGCGTCGATGTGAGCCATGATTCCGATGTTACGAACGGTGGTAAGACTGGTGCTGTCCATGGTTTCCTGCTGTTCAATGGGGTTCCGGAAAGGCCGCCCCCGAGGGGTGGCCCGTAAAAAAGAAGAGGCCACGGCGAGTGAGCCGGTGCGACCGGCCAACCTCGCCGTGGCCGACCGTGGCAGAGCCACGGACGATTACCATGCGAAGTGAGCGAATGCCTTGTTGGCTTCGGCCATCTTGTGCACGTTCTCACGTGTCGTGACGGCTGCGCCTTCCTTGCGGTAGGCCGCCAGGAACTCGTCGGCAAGCCTCGCAGACATGGGGCGCCCCTTCTTGGCCCGCGACGCCATCAGGATCCAGCGAATGGCCAGGCTCTGGCGCCGCTTCTGGTTGACCTGCATCGGCACCTGGTACGTGGCGCCGCCGACCCGCTTGGAGCGGACCTCGATGTACGGCTTGACGTTCTCGACCGCCGTCTGGAAGACCTCGATCGGGGAGACGTCCTTGACCTTCTTGGCGATGATGTCCATCGCATCGTAGAAGATGCGCTGGGCGACGCTCTTCTTGCCGCACCACATCATGCAGTTGATGAATTTCGACGCCAACAGGCTCCCGTACTTCGCATCAGGAGCCATCTGCACGGCCGACGCTGTGAATCGCTTTGCCATCAGGTTTCCTCTCGGGCCCCGGACCGCCCGACACGCGTCGGCGGCCGCCTGAAGCCGAATTACTTGCCTTTCTTGGTTCCGTACTTGGACCGCGACTGCTTGCGGCTCTCGACGCCCAGGGAGTCCAGGGTGCCGCGAACGATGTGATAGCGAACGCCGGGCAGGTCGCGCACGCGGCCGCCGCGAACCATCACGATCGAGTGTTCCTGGAGGTTGTGGTCGATGCCCGGAATGTACACGGTCACTTCCTTGCCGTTCGACAGCCGCACGCGGGCCACCTTACGCAAGGCCGAGTTCGGCTTCTTGGGCGTCATGGTCTTCACGAGCGTGCAGACGCCCCGCTTCTGCGGGCATCGGTTCAGCGCCTGGCTCTTGGTCTTCTTGACCACCTTGCTGCGTCCTTTGCGGACCAACTGGTTAATCGTCGGCATAGTCGTTCGCCTCTCCTGCTAACTTTCCTGGTCCGCTCCGGACCGGTCCCGGTAGTATACCATACCTGTCAAGCCCCTAGTCGCCGGACGCCGCTTCGGGCTGCTCCGTCGGACGTCCGAGGGCCGTTTCGCCCTGCGACGCGGGCACTTCCACATGAACCTTCACGCGACCGTCCACATAGGGCTTGAACCCCGTCCCGGCCGGGATCAGGTGCCCCATGATCACGTTTTCCTTCAGGCCGAACAGGTAGTCCGTACGGCCGGCGATGGACGCCTCGGTCAGCACCTTGGTCGTCTCCTGGAAGCTCGCGGCCGCAAGCCACGACTCGCTCTGGAGGCTCGCCTTGGTAATGCCCAACAGGACCGTGTCGCCCGTCGCAGGCCGCGGACGCTTCGCCTTCGGCGGCGTCCCGCCCGACTGCTCGGCGATGGCGGCCGCCTCGGCCACCTCGCTGCGGCGAACCAACTGCCCCGCCGCAAACTCCGTGTCCCCGGGGTCCACGATCTTCGTCATCTTGCTCAGTTCCTCGTTCTCCCGGCGGAACCGGAACTTGTCCACCAACTCGTCCGGCAGGAACGACGTGTCGCCCGGGTGCCGTACGCGGACCTTCCGAAGCATCTGCGACAGGATCACCTCGACATGCTTGTCGTCGATCGTCACGTTCTGGCTGCGGTACACGTTCTGCACTTCACGCAGCAGGTAGTTCTGCAACGCCTCTTCGCCGTTGATGCGGAGGATGTCGTGCGGCACCAGCGGACCGTCCGTGAGCTGCTCGCCCGCACGGACATAGTCGCCCGTGTGAACGCGCAGATGGCGGTCGTGCGGCACGTAGTGCTCTTTCTCGATGCCGCTGGCCTCGTTGCGAACCACGATCGTCATCTTGCCGCGCTTCTTCTCCTGCGACAGCTCCACCACGCCGTCGATGTCGCTCATGACGGCCGGATCCTTCGGCTTGCGGGCCTCGAACAGCTCCGTCACGCGCGGCAAGCCGCCCGTGATGTCCTGCGTGCCGCCCACCTCTCGCGGGCGACGGGCAAGCAGGGTGCCACGCTCCACCTGGTCGCCTTCCTTGACCTCGACGTAGGTCCGGGCCGGAATGTAGTGGAACTCCAGAATCTTCCCTTCGTCGTCCTCGATGATGACACGCGGATGCAGGTCGCCCTTGTGCTCAATGACCAGGCGACGAAGGAACCCGCCGCGATCCTCTTCGATGCGGACGGTCTCGCCCTCGACCAGGTCGGCATACCGAACGCGGCCGCCGGCCTCGGCCAGAATGGGCACCATGTGGGCATCCCACCGGCACAGCCGCTGCCCGGCCTTGATCTTCTCGCCTTCCTTGACTTCGATCGTCGCGCCCATGGGCACCGTCTGCCGTTCCAGCTCGCGGTCCTTGGCATCCATGATCAGCACTTCGCCGTTACGCTTCAGGGCGACGCTGTGCTTGCCCTGGGCGTCGGTGACTTCCACTGCCACCAGGTTGCTGAACTTGACTTCGCCGCTCTGACCGGCGCGGAGCTCGCTTTCGAGCACCGCACGGTGGGCCGTGCCGCCGATGTGGAACGTACGCATCGTGAGCTGCGTGCCCGGCTCGCCGATCGACTGGGCGGCAATCACGCCCACCGCCAGGCCCTCTTCGGCCAGTTGCCCGTTCGACAGGTCCAACCCGTAGCACTTCGCGCAAATGCCGAACGGCGCTTCGCACGTCAGCGACGAACGGACCCGGATGCGCTCGATGCCCAGTTCCTCGATCCGTCGCGCGGCGTCGGCCGTGATGACCTCGCCCTCGCGAACCAGGTACTCGTCCGTCATCGGGTCGGCGATATTCTGCGATGACGTGCGACCGGTAATGGCGTCGGCCAGCGACCGGTCCACCTCCGTGCCGCGATAGTAGACCGACTTCTCAATCGAGTTCAGCGTCCCGCAGTCCGGCATGCTCACGATCACGTTCTGCGCCACGTCGGCGACCTTGCGCGTCAGGTATCCCGAGTCCGCCGTCTTCAGGGCCGTATCGGCCAGGCCCTTGCGGGCGCCGTGCGTGGACGAGAAGTATTCCAGCACGCTCAGCCCTTCGCGGAAGTTCGCCTTGATGGGCGTCTCGATGATCTGCCCCGACGGCTTCGCCATCAGACCGCGCATGCCCGCCAACTGACGTACCTGGTCCACCTTGCCGCGGGCGCCCGAGTCGGTCATCAGGTAGATCGGGTTCAGGTACGGCTTGCCGCCGCGGGTGTCGTTCTCCAGTTCCTTCATCATCTCGGCCGTCACCTGCTCGCGTGCGTGCGTCCAGGCGTCGATCACCTGGTTGTAACGCTCGCCGTCGGTGATGGCGCCGTCGCGGTAACTCTTCGTGATCTTCTCGACGTCCTTCTCCGTGCGGGCCAGAATCTGCCGCTTCTTCTCCGTCGGCACCTTCAGGTCGCTCGTTGCGAACGACAGCCCCGAGAGCGTGGCGTACTTGAAGCCAAGTTCCTTGATGCTGTCCAGCAGCGCAATCGTGGCCCCGCGGCCAAGATGCCGGTGGCAGTCGCTGATGACCTGCGACGTCCCCTTCTGCGCCAGCGAGAAGTTGTAGAACGGCATCTCCTTCGGCAGAATGTCGTTGAAGATCACGCGGCCCGCCGTCGTCTCGATGATCCCGTTCTTCGGCTTCGAGAGCTGACCGCGACCCGTGCAGACGATCCTGTCGGACCCCAGACGCACCTTGATGCGCGCGTGCGTCGTGATCTTGCCATGAGCCAGGGCGGCCAGCGATTCCATCGGAGAGCTGAAGACCTTGCCCTCGCCCTTCTCCTGCGGGCGGTCCACCGTCAGATAGAAGATGCCGAGCACGATGTCCTGGCTCGGCGACATGATCGGCGCGCCGTCGGCCGGGCTGAAGATGTTGTTCGTCGACATCATCAGCACGCTCGCCTCGATCTGCCCTTCGATCGACAGCGGCAGGTGAACGGCCATCTGGTCCCCGTCGAAGTCGGCGTTGAAGCCTTTGCAGACCAGCGGGTGAATCTTGATGGCGTTGCCTTCGATCAGCACCGGCTCGAACGCCTGGATGCCCATACGGTGCAGCGTCGGGGCTCGGTTCAGCAGCACCGCGTGCTGGTGAATCACGAACTCCAGAATATCCCACACCTCTTCGTCGCGACGCTCCAGCATCCGCTTGGCGCTCTTGATCGTGTCGGCCAGCCCGCGATTCTTCAACTCGCGGATGATGAACGGCTGGTACAGCTCCAGCGCGATCTTCTTCGGCAGGCCGCACTGATGCAGCTTCAACTCCGGACCGATGACGATCACGCTGCGGGCCGAGTAGTCCACGCGCTTGCCGAGCAGGTTCTCGCGGAACCGCCCCTGCTTGCCCTTGATCATGTCCGTCAGCGACTTCAGCGGCCGATTCGACGAACCCAGGACCGGACGCCGGCAACGGCCGTTGTCGAACAACGCGTCGACCGACTGCTGGAGCATCCGCTTCTCGTTGCGGATGATCACTTCCGGCGCGTTCAGGTCGATCAGCTTCTTCAGCCGGTTGTTCCGGTTCATGATCCGGCGGTACAGATCGTTCAGGTCGCTCGTGGCGAAGTTGCCGCTGTCCAGCAGCACCAGCGGACGCAGGTCCGGCGGAATCACCGGCACCACATCGAGAATCATGTTCTCGGGCTGATTGCCGCTGTCACGCAGGGCCTCGACGATCTTCAGCCGCTTGGCCAGGTCGCGAGCCTTCTGCCGGCTGCGGGTCTCCTGAATGTCGTCGCGGAGTTTCGCGCTCAGTTCGGCCAGGTTCAACCGCTGGAGCAGTTTCTTGACCGCCTCGGCCCCCATGTCGGCCTCGAACTCGTCGCCGTACTTCTCGTGGGCCTGCCGCAGCTCGTCCTCGGTCAGGAGCTGCTTCTCTTTCAGCGGCGTGTTGCCGGGATTGACCACCACGTAGTCCTGGAAGTAGATGATCTTCTCCAGGTCCGTGGTCTTCATGGCCAGAAGCGTGCCCAGACGGCTCGGCATCGCCTTGAAGAACCAGATGTGCACCACCGGGGCGGCCAGGTTGATGTGGCCCATGCGTTTGCGGCGGACGCGCGAGTGCGTCACCTTCACGCCGCAACGATCGCAGATCATCCCCTTGTGCTTCGTGCCCTTGTACTTGCCGCAGAAGCACTCCCAGTCGCGTTCCGGGCCGAAAATGCGCTCGCAGAACAGACCGTCCTTCTCCGCGCGATAGGTCCGGTAGTTGATCGTTTCGGGCTTCTTGACCTCCCCGAACGACCAACTGCGGATGTCGTTCGGGCTCGCCAGCGAAACGCGAACCGAACCGTAATCGTTAATGCGATCCAGAATGTTTTCCATTGGCATTTGCGTCCGCTCCTCTGGAAACGAAGGTCGCCGCCCTGGGGGCCGCGATGCTCGGCCTTAGATTCGCTTCTTCTCCATCTGGATGTTCAGACCCAGACCCTTGATCTCGTTGCACAACACGTCGAACGCCACTGGCGTGCCAGCCTCAAGGCGGTTCTTGCCCATCACGATGGACTCGTAGATCTTCGTGCGACCCTCAACGTCGTCGCTCTTGACGGTCAACAGCTCCTGCAGGATGTGGCTGGCGCCGTACGCTTCCAGGCCCCAGACCTCCATCTCGCCGAATCGCTGGCCGCCGCTGCGGGCCTTGCCGCCCAACGGCTGCTGCGTAATCAGGCTGTACGGGCCCGTCGCGCGAGCGTGCACCTTGTCGTCCACCAGGTGATGCAGCTTCATCATGTAAATGAAGCCCACCGTCACGTCCTGATCGAACCGCTCGCCCGAGCGGCCGTCGTACAGCGTCACCTTGCCGCTACGGGGCAACCCCGCCTCTTCCAGCAGGTCGTGGATCGTGTCTTCCTTGCAGCCGTCGAAGATCGGCGTCACGGCCTGGAAACCCAGCACCTGAGCCGCCCAGCCCAGATGCGTTTCCAGAATCTGACCGACGTTCATGCGGCTCGGAACGCCCAGCGGGTTCAAGCAGATTTCCACCGGCGTCCCGTCCGCCAGGAACGGCATGTCCTCTTCCGGCAGAATCTTCGCGATGACGCCCTTGTTGCCGTGGCGACCGGCCATCTTGTCGCCCACCGACAGTTTCCGCTTCGTCGAGATGTAGATCTTCACCATCTCCAGCACGCCCGACGGCAGCTCGTCGCCGCGCTTCAGCCGGTTCAGCTCCCGTTCACGCTCGTCCAGCAGCGACTCGATCCGCGGCCACATGCGCTTGCACACCGCGCGGGCCTCGTCCACGTTCTTCGAGCGGGTCTTCAGCGCCTCGAACGAGAAGCTCGACGCCTCACGCACCAGGTCCGCTTCCACCTCGCTCGTGGCGTACTCCACGCCCGTCTGCGGATCACAGACCTTCGTGTTCATCGTCCGGTTCAGCGCACCGATCAACTCGCGGAACACGTCCGCCACCCGAGCGTTGATCTCCTTCTCGAACTTCCGCGCCTCGCGCTGCCGCGCCTTCTTGCTCTCGTCGCTCAGGTGCTGAAGACGCGAGAAATGCCGGTGCCCGATCACCACACCCTCGGTCCCCGCCGGCACCGTCAGCGAGTCGTTCTTCACGTCCTCGCCCGCGCGGCCGAAGATCGCGTGCAGCAGCTTCTCTTCCGGCGACAGCTCGCTCTTGGACTTCGGGCTCACCTTGCCCACCAGGATGTCGTTCGGCCCGACGCGCGTTCCGACGCGCACCACGCCGTTCTCGTCCAGGTTCCGCAACGCCCTTTCGCTCACGTTCGGAATGTCGCGCGTGAACTCCTCGCGGCCGAGCTTCGTCTCGCGAATCTCGACGTCGAACTCCTCGATGTGAATCGACGTGAACCGGTCGTCCTTCAGCAGACGCTCGCTGATCAGAATGGCGTCCTCAAAGTTGAACCCGTCCCACGCCATGAACGCCGCAAGCACGTTCTTGCCCAGGGCCAGTTCGCCCTGGTTCGTCCCGGCGCCGTCGGCGATGATCTGGTTCCGCTTGACCTTCTGCCCTTCCCGAACGATCGGCGTCTGGTTCAGACACGTCCGCTCGTTCAGGCCAACGAACTTCCGAAGCTCGTACTCGTCCTCGTCGTCGATGATGACGCGGTTGCTGTCCACGTAGGTCACCGTGCCGGCCCGCTTGGTGCGAACCACCAGGCCCGAGTTCTCCGCCACCGGCTTCTCCATCCCCGTGGCGACGATCGGCGGCTCCGGACGAAGCAGCGGCACCGCCTGACGCTGCATGTTCGAACCCATCAGGGCGCGGTTCGCGTCGTCATGCTCCAGGAACGGAATCAGACTCGCCGACACGCCCACGAGCTGCTTCGGGCTCACGTCGCAGTAGTCCACCCCCTTGGGCTCGACGATCACGAAGTCGTCCCGCTTGCGACACAGGACGTTCGGACCGCGAATCACGTTCTTGTCGTCGCGAGGCAGGTCCGCCGGCGCCAGCACCGACACCAGATCCTCGTCCGCGCGAAGCATCTTCACTTCGTCAGTCACCTGACCGTTCTTCACTGAGCGGTACGGCGTGATCAGGAACCCGTACTCGTCCACCGTCGCGAAGATGCTGAGCTGCGCAATGAGCCCGATGTTCGTGCCTTCCGGCGTCTCGATCGGGCAGATGCGGCCGTAGTGGCTCGTGTGAACGTCGCGGACCTCGAACCCGGCCCGTTTGCGGTTCAATCCGCCCGGCCCCAGGGCACTCAGCCGACGCTCGTGCGCCAGCGTGCTCAGCGCGTTGGTCTGGTCCACCACCTGCGACAGCTCGCTGCGGCCGAAGAAGAACTCGATCGCCGACGACACGCTCTTGGAGTTGATCAGCGTGCGCGGCGTCATCTCCTTCGGATCCTTGATGCTCATGCGCTCCTGCACCGTCCGACGCAGCTTCAGGAACCCCTTGCGTACCTCGTCGCCGGCCAATTCGTCGATCGTCCGAAGACGCCGGTTCCCCAGGTCGTCGATGTCGTCCACCAGGCCTTCGCCGGCGCGCAGCTTGATGATGTAGCGCAACGACTCGATGAAGTCCTCGGGCCGCAGCACCATCTCGCTCTCGTTCACATTCGTGCCGAACTTGCGATTCAGGCGGAAACGCCCCACGCGACCCAGCCGGTACCGGTTGTCGTCGTAGAACTTCTCGCGGAACAGCTGCTTGGCCTTCTCCAGGTTCGGCGGGTTGCCCACGCGCAGCCGCGCGTAAATCCGAAGCAACGCTTCGTCGTGGTTCGTCGTCGGATCCTCGGCCAGCGTGTTCAGAATCAGCGGGTCGACCACCTTCTCGTCCACCACCTCAAGCTGCTTGAGCGTGGAGTTCTTGATCGCTTCCCACTTCTCGCCGATCTGCCGCCCGGCCTCGACGATCACTTCGCCCGTCTCCGGATCGACCACGTCGCCCACCACGTACATCAGCTGCGGCTTCTGGTCCGACTTCAACTGACCGAGCTTCTGAAGCTTCGTGGCATAGAAGATCCGGATAATGTCGCTGGTGTTGCTGAACTTCGGGTCCATCGCCCGAAGGAACGTCGTGGCCATGATGCGGCTCGACTGGTCGATCTTGATCGCCAACACGTCCTTCTTCGACACGTTGATCTCGATCCAGCTTCCGCGCTCGGGGATGATGCGGCAGGAATGCAGACGCCGGTCGCCCGCCTCCATCTCCACGCCGAAGTCGATGCCCGGGCTGCGATGCAACTGGCTCACGATAACGCGCTCGGCGCCGTTGATGATGAACTCGCCGCCGCCCATCATGATCGGCATCTCGCCGAGGTACACGTCCTCTTCGATGACCTCTTCCAGTTCCTTGCCCGAGAGGCGGACCCAGATACGGAACGGCATCCCGTAGGTCAGCCGCAGTTCCCGGCAATCCATCGGCCGGTAGCGAGGCTTGCCCAGTTCGAACTTGACGTAGTCCAGGACGAGCGACTCATCGTACGACTTGATCGGGAAGACTTCACGGAGAACGGATTCCAGCCCCTCGTTCTTCCGCTTGTCCGGATCAGCATCGGCCTGGAGAAATCGCTCATACGACTTCGTCTGGATTTCCGTCAGGTCGGGAATGCTCAACACATCGCCCAGACGTCCAAAGTTTCGGACCTGCATCGATCACCCTCACAACTGTGGCCTCGGTCGGCCGACCTCGAAACCTACCCGCCAGGCCGGCTGCTTACGCGACGGACACCATGAGCCGCGGCCAGCGGACACCCCGACCCTTGCCGGAGCGAGGTCCCCGCTGGCCTACGGATTCACTTGTTCTGGAGCATAGCGCTCCCGGGCACGTCGGTACAGCACGGTACTCCCGCCGCAGCCCGAAGACTGCGGCACACGCGAGGCCGGGACTACTTGATCTCGATCGCCGCGCCAGCTTCTTCCAGCTTGGCCTTGATCTGCTCGGCCTCGTCCTTGCTCACGCCTTCCTTGATCGCCTTCGGCGCGTTGTCGACCAGGTCCTTCGCTTCCTTCAGACCCAGGCTCGTCAACTCGCGAACCACCTTGATCACCGGAATCTTCCGATCGCCGGCGCTGGTCAGAACCACGTCGAACGTCGTCTTCTCGGCCGCCACTTCGGCGCCGCCCGCTGCGCCGCCCGGGGCCGCTGCCATCACCACGCCGCCGGCCGCTGCCTCGATGCCGTACTCGTCCTTCAGATAGTCCTTCAGATCCCGCGCCTGAAGCACCGTCAGGGCAACCAGCTTGTCGCCCAGTTCCTTGATCTCAGGAGCCACGACCTTTGCTTCCTGTTCCGACATGGTTCTTTCTCCTTCGTAGGACATCCGCACGGACCCGCAGGTCACGGTGCATCTTCACTCTCGTCAACGTTAACGACCGACCTTGCACTAACCTCGGGCCACAAGGCCCGCCTTCGATCCTCAGGCTGCTTCCTTCGTCTCTGTGCGTTCGGCGATCTTCTCGATCTGGCTGGCCACCTGCGAGGCCTGCGACGTCAGCGCACCGACCACCTGGCTGACCTGCGACAACAGCCCGCCGACCACCATGCCGACCAGCTCCTCTTTGCCCGGCAGCCTGCTCAGGCTCACCACGTCCGCCGCGCTGAGCAACTGTCCCTCGCTCGCGCCGCCGTGAATCTGAATCGCCGGGAACTCCCTGACCAGGTCCACGAGCACCTTGGCCACATCGACCAACGTCTCGCCGCCGTAGATCAGCGTCGTCGGCCCCGCCAGCAGCGGCTGGGCGTATCCCAGACCCATCTGCTCGAACGCGCGACCGCACAAGGAGTTCTTCACCACCAGGGCCCGAACGCTCTTGGCACGAAGGGCGGCCCGAAACCGAACGGTCTCCTGCGCCGACATTCCGACGGTCGTCGCCGCCAGAAGCTCGTTGACGCCGTCGAGCCGCCGGCAGACATCGCTGACCACCAGTGCCTTGACCGCTTTGCTCATAACCTTCCCCTTCGATTCCTTGACCGATACTACACCTGTCTATACCGATCCGCACGCCCTTCCGGAGAGAAGCGTGCCCGCCGCACGGTCCATAGCCGTCCGGCCAGGCCTCCGCCCGGAGCGATGCGGGATGCTCGTCAGCTTCACATCGACAACCGAATGCCCGGCATCATCGTCGCCGTCAGCGTCACGGTCCGGATGAAAATCCCCTTGGCCGCCACCGGCCGCGATCGTCGAATGTGCTCCACGAACGCCTCAATGTTCTGCTTCAGCGCCGACGCATCGAACGACAGCTTCCCGACGAGTGCGTGAATATTCCCCGTGTCGTCGTTGCGATACTCGACCTTGCCCGCGGCAAACTCCTTCACCGCCGTGACCACGTCGGGCACCACCGTCCCCGCCTTCGGGCTCGGCATCTTCCCCTGCGGGCCGAGCACGCGACCCAGCTTGCCGACCTTCGGCATCATCGCCGGATGCGCGATCGCCACGTCGAAGTCCAGCCAGCCGCCCTGAACCTTCGCCACCAGGTCGTCGCCGCCGGCCTCCACGGCCCCAGCCGCCTTGGCCTTCTCGGCCGCCTCGCCGTCGGCGAAGCAGATCACTCGACGCGCCGCGCCGATGCCCGCCGGAAGGCTGATCGCGCCGCGAACGATCTGGTCGCTCTGACGCGGGTCGATCCCAAGGTTCATGTGCAGCTCGACGCTCTGGTCGAACTTCGCACGGGGCATGCTCTGAAGCAGCGCCACCGCCTCGTCCAGGGCATAGACCCTGCTCTCGACCTTCGCGGCGCCTTCACGATAACGCTTGCTGTGTTGTGACATATCCAACTCCTTGTGGTTCAGGCGACGCCCCGCATGGGCGTCTCCCACTGAGCGAGTCCTGTGAACGGTGCGTCGGCTAGTCCTGGATCACGATTCCCATGCTGCGGGCCGTGCCGGCGACAATCCGCATCGCCGCCTCCACGCTCGCCGCATTCAGGTCCGCCATCTTCGCTTCCGCGATCTTGCGAACCTGATCCGCCGTGACCGTGCCGACCGTTTCGGTGCGCGGATTGCCCGCCCCCTGCGCGATGCCCGCCGCCTGCTTCAGAAGCACCGCCGCCGGCGGGCTCTTCACGATGAAGTCGAACGACTTGTCCTGGTAGACGCTGATCTCCACCGGGACGGTCGTGCCGTTGAGCTCGCGCGTCCGGTCGTTGAACTGCTGAATGAACTGCCCGATGTTCACGCCGTGCTGCCCCAGCGCCGGACCCACCGGCGGAGCGGGCGTCGCGCGGCCGCCCGGACACTGCAACTTGATCTTTGTGACGATCTCTTTCGCCATACCCGTATTCCCCTTTTCCCTCTCGCGGTGCCGGCGGGACGCCACGCCTCGTGGCCGACCCTCCCGCAACAGTGGAACTAAATCATCTCCACCATCCAGTATTCCAGCTCGACCGGAGTCGGACGACCGAAGATCGTCACGATCACCTTCACCCGGCCCTTCGCCGAGTCCACTTCGTCGATCACCCCGTCGAAGTTCTCGAACGGCCCTTCCTTGATCTTCACCGAGTCGCCCTTCTTGAAGTCGATCTTCAGGCTCGGCTCGGCGCTCTCGGACTTGTCCACCTGTCCGAGCATCTTCTCAACTTCGTGCGGCTCCATGGCCGACGGCTTCGAGTACTTCCCGCCCTCGGTCCCGATGAAGTCCCCCACCCCGTTCGTCTCACGAATCAGAAACCACGCACGTTCCGGAATCGTGCCGTCTTCCTTCACGTTCATCTCGACGAACACGTACCCCGGATACAGCTTCCGTTCCATCACGCGGCGCTTGCCGCCCTTCATGATCGACACGTTTTCCGTCGGCACCAGAACGCGAGTGATCTCGTCCTCCAACGCCTCGATCTTGACCTTCTCCTCGATTGTCCGGGAGACGGTCATCTCTCTGTTGCTCTGGACTCGAAGGACCAGCCACCGCTTGGCCATCTGAGGGACCCCACTTTGTCTACTCACGCGACGGCGGATTCCACCGAGACACGGCATCGCCGCCTCGCACGATCGCTCACGATATCGACGCCAGAATGCCGATCCACCGAAGCCCGGTCATCAGCACGGTGTCCACGCCGAAAATGTACATCGCCATGACCAGCACCGTCACGATCACCACGATCGTCGATCCCACCAGCTCCGCACGGCTCGACCACGACACCTTCTTCATCTCGCTCTCGGTCGCGATCAGGAAATCCGCGAACCTCTCGTGATTCACCAGGCGGAAGATCCCGAACGCCGCCGCCGCGAAGAGCAGGATCGGAACACCCAGTTGCACGTGCACCGCGTATGACAACGCATTAATCCGCCGCGCCGTCACCTTCGGCGACGCCCCCGGCGTCTGAGCCGCGTCGATAATCGCCTTGCGCGCCTCGTCGGTCAGAACGGTTCCCGCGCCATACAGCGTCACCCCGTTGTGCTCGTACGGCTTGACCAGTTCGTAATCCTCGTTCAGCCGGTCGACCGCCTCCGTGACGTTCTTCGCCGTCGGCACGTACGTCAACAGACGCTCGTGAATGTAATAGCAGATCGACGCAACAATCACCGCCAGCGCGATCGCCGTCACGCTGCGGGTGACCTGACCTTGATTCCGCTTGTAAATCGAAATACCAGCCAAGGCGTCACCTCACTGCTCTTTCACGGACTTCGGCGCTTCCGTCGGCGCCTCCGGCCTGGGTTATCGGGCCGCCCCGGCAAGCCTCCCCGGCATCCGGCAGCCCGCCGTCTTCTGGCAGGGGCGGAGGGATTCGAACCCCCAGCCCGCGGTTTTGGAAACCGCTGCTCTACCAATTAGAGCTACGCCCCTTCCGCAGCCTGCCGCGCCGCCGCACACGGCCGCGCGGACACGCTCACTTCTTCTTCTCTTTGTGCAGGGTGTGCTTGCGCTCACGCTTGCAGTACTTCATCAACTCGAGCTTCTCCTGGCTCTTCGAGTCGATCTGCGTGCGGTAGTTCCGCGACCCACACTCCGTGCATTCCAGCGACACGTATTCACGCATCCGAACACACCTCATTGAATGCACCGAGGGCAAGCCGGCAGACGCCCGACCACCTCACGGGACGACGGGCCCGTCTGCTGTGCCCTCGGTGCGATGGACAGATCACTTACTTGATGATCTTGCTGACCACGCCGGCGCCGATCGTCCGACCGCCTTCGCGGACGGCGAAACGCAGACCCTCTTCCATGGCAATCGGGTACCCCAGCTTGCCGTGGATGCGGGCGTTGTCGCCCGGCATGCACATCTCCGCTCCGCCGGCCAGCTCGATGCTCCCCGTCACGTCCGTCGTCCGGAAGTAGAACTGAGGACGGTATCCCGTGAAGAACGGCGTGTGACGGCCGCCTTCCTCTTTCGTCAGAACGTAAATCTCTCCGTCGAACTCGGTGTGCGGCGTCACGCTGCCCGGAGCCACCAGCACCTGGCCGCGCTCGATCTCCTCACGCTCAACACCACGGAGCAGGCACCCGACGTTGTCGCCCGCGATGCCCGAGTCCAGCGTCTTGTTGAACGCCTCGACGCCCGTGATGGTCGTCTTCTTGACCTCTTCCGTCAGGCCGACGATCTCCACCTGGTCGCCCACCTTCACCTGCCCGCGCTCGATACGGCCCGTGGCCACCGTGCCGCGGCCCTTGATGCTGAACACGTCTTCCACGGCCAGCAGGAACGGCTTGTCCACTTCGCGCGTCGGCTCCGGAATGTACGAGTCCAGGGCCTTGACCAGCTCGAGAATGCATGCACGCTCCTCGGGGCTGGCATCGGTCTTCGTGGCCGGCAGCGCCGAGCCGCGAATCACCGGAATGTCGTCGCCCGGGAACTCGTACGCCGACAGCAACTCGCGGACTTCCAGCTCCACCAGATCCAGCAGCTCCGGATCGTCCACCAGGTCGCACTTGTTCAGGAACACCACCAGCGCCGGCACGTTCACCTGGCGGGCCAGCAGCACGTGCTCGCGCGTCTGCGGCATCGGACCATCGGCGGCCGACACCACCAGAATCGCACCGTCCATCTGGGCGGCGCCGGTGATCATGTTCTTCACGTAGTCGGCGTGACCCGGGCAGTCGATGTGAGCATAGTGACGCGTCGCCGACTCGTATTCCACGTGAGCCACGGCGATCGTCAGAATCTTCGTCGCGTCGCGGCGGCCCTGAGACTCGCTGGCCTTCGCGATCTCGTCATAGCTCTTGGCCTTAGCCAAACCCTCGAGGGCCAGGCTATTCAGAATCGCCGCCGTCAGGGTCGTTTTCCCGTGGTCAACGTGACCGATCGTGCCGACGTTCACGTGGGGCTTTGTCCTCTGAAAGACTTCCTTAGCCATCGCTGGTGTCAACCTCCCTAAGTAAAGGTCTGAAGAATAAACATCCGCTCGACTCACAGGACTTTCCCGCGAGTGCTGAGCCGTTCGGCAACTGGAGCTGCTGACGGGATTTGAACCCGTGACCTCGTCCTTACCAAGGACGCGCTCTACCGGCTGAGCTACAGCAGCACGTCAACCCCGGCACAGACTATCCCCGACCAAACGACGCTGTACGGGAACCACGGACAGGGTCAAGACCCATTATTAAAGCCATTTACCCCCCCACCGTCAAAGATTTTCCGCCAAATAAACCAAAATTCCCCACGCCCCAGACCTGAAAAGGCCGTTTTCCTGCCCTTGACAGGCCCGCCCGGGCCGCCACCCTCACCGCGTGCCGTGCCCCATTTCAGTGCACCCGCTCCCAGATCGGCCGCACCAGCCCCTGGCCTCGCTTCCCCAGAACCACCGGCGGAATGCCCGCCATCTCGCACAGGTACACCAGCGGCTGAACATGGTCGCCCGCCAGCCCCAGCACGTGATTACACGGGAACACCGACAGGAACTCCTCGAAATCACAGTCCAGCCGCGCGTGAACGTGCGGCCAGGTGGGATTCGTCTGATCGTTCAACTCCTTTCGCGTCTTGGCGGGCAGCCGCACGGCCTCGCCGGCCACGATCACCATGTACGGCTTCTCGTCCCACAGGCCGAGCCGCGCGAACGTCATCGGCCCGGGCATCGCATCGAACTCCACACTGGCCCCGCCTGCCTTGAAGTAGTACTTCAGCGCCGGATGCAGCGACACCGTCTCGAAGTTCTTCGCCGGCGTCAGGCTCTGGGCCGCAAAGTACGAGGCGTGGTTACCCGAATTGCACCAATCCCACAGGCCCTTCTCCGGATGATACAGCCGCACGTCCATGAACAGCGTCGGGTATCCGCCCGACACGTATTTCATCACTTGCATCGTCATGGCCGCATAGGCGTCGGCCTCGGTCGCGCAGACGGTCGGCTCCTTCGCTCCGTTCCAGTCGTACGGATCGTTCATGATCATCTCGGGCACGTCGCCGAGGCACACGTACTCGGTCAACTCGCGCTGCCCCTTGAGGCCGCAGAAGTCGAATCCTTTCTCGTCGTTGACCGCCCGCATCGCGCAGTACAGTCGTATCTGACGCGACAGCGTCTCCTCCGTCAGCATCTCGCCGTCCCAGTGGACGCGGTCGCCCAGCATCCGCTTGAACCACTTCAGCCCCTTCTCGACCTCCGCGTCTTTGACCTTCTTCATCTCTTCGACGAGAAGAAGCTGATCGATCTGCCGGCACGTCGTGCCGAACGCCTTGATCGTCGCCGTCAGGTGGAAGAACCCGGTCTCCATACCCATCGAGTGGCCGCCATAGAGGCCGAACACCTCGTTCTTGATCGTCGTCCGGGCCTGTGCCGCCCGGATCCAGTCGAACACCTTCCGCTGCGTCGCCGGGTCGCCGATCTCGCCGACGATCCGGTGCGTCCGCCGCCCCGCCTGCCGCAGCGCCCCATCCGTGGCCAGCAGCCCCACATTCCCCGGCGACTGGCCGTTGTTGTTCGACAGGCTCAACACCGGTGTGTCCGAGCCGAAACTATTGATGAACGGCCACGCCAGAAACGGAAAGTTCCACACGTTGTACAGCATGATGATGCTGCGGCACCCGGCCCTCAGCAACTGCTCGCCCACGCTCTGGGCCGTCCGCACCGAATGAATCACCGTCTTGCCGACGACCACTTTCGGCGCCGACCCGTCCAGGTTCGCGACGTTCTTCTCGATCAGCCGGGCCCAGGCGTCCACGATGCCCCGGTTCTCCGCATCGTTGGCCTTCCACACATGATCGCGCTCGTCATTGAGCATCACAATGCCGATTGCCGTGCTACGCATGGGTCATCCCTTTCATAGACGTCCCGCGAAGAATCTCACGCTCCCCACTCCAACTCCAGCCAACTCGTGTTGCCCAGCACGCCCGCCCGGTTGCGCACGCGCATCTCGATGCGATTGCCGCCCGGCCCGAGACGCCACGGAACCGAGTCCCCCACCGCCGTCCACGGGCCGCCGTCGATGCTCACCAGGAACGTCTCGAAGTCCGGCGTCACCGTGCTCAGCCGAAGAGTCACCACGCCGGGCTCGTCCGAGTACTCCGCGGCAAAACGCACCTGGTTGATCGTCCACTCAAGGTCGCTCCGGCGGCACGTGTGATGGTCGAACCACGGCTTGCGAGGCGTCTGAGCGTCCCACCACACCCGGTAGCCCGGCCAGCACCAGTGGACCCGTCCCTGCGCGATGGGCTCCGGGCGGCGACGAGCGTAGAAGTTGTTCCGCGACATCCAGTACACCGGTCCCCACCGCAGCCGGACCGGGGCCGGCCCCTCGGTCGGCCGCGCATTGTCCTTCGACCACACGCGCAGCCGCGGCGACCGCTTCTCGGCCTTCGCGCGAACGCCCTCCAGCGGCGCCGGCCGCGTACCCAGATACAGCCGCATCGTCTCGTCGTGAAACTCCAGCATGCTCAGTGGCACACCCGTCCGACGGTCCAGGAAACATTCGTCCCGTGTGCTCGTCGCGTCCATGTAGACCCACTTGCCAAACTGGTTCGACCAGACCTCGGTCACCTCATGGCCGCCCTGGTGCTTCCCGCCCACCGTAGCGTGCTGGAATCCGCCGAACGTGAACCGCGCCTGAAGTCCCACCGCCAGTGCACACTGCATCAGGGCAATCGCGAAATGCACGCACATGCCGTCCTTGCGGCCGAGAATGTCGTGGGCGTCCCACAGCGGATACGGATGCCCCGGCGGCGCCCAGTCCCATCGCGTCGCCACCCAGTGCCGCAGCCGCCGAATCGCCTCCAGTTCGTCCTTCGCGCCGGCGATCACGCGGTCCAGCTTGAACTTGCGACGAAGCGACTTCAACTGCGGCAGGTCGAACCGCTCGTACTCGAACGGAATGCTCGTGTAGCGAACCGACTCGTTGTGACCGTCGGTCAGGCGGATGCCCTTCGCCCACGCCGGCAGCGCCGGCTCCACGCGAGCCTGGACCTCAACCCCCGTCACCTCCGGCGACGCCTTCGGATTGCCCGTCGACAGCGTCACCCGCCACTGCGCGAATCGGTGGTCGGCTCGCGATGGAGTCGCACGACCACCCCGGCAAGCCCGCCATGGTCCCCAGCTCGCGTCGTCATACAGCGGACTCGACCCCGTCCGCACGTGCAGTTGCACCGACGTGCCCGACGGCTTCTTCCCCGTGGCGCGAACCGCCAGCGATCGCACCCGAACCGACCCCGCCACCGAAGCGCCGTCGCTCTCGGCGTCCGTCGCACCCAGGTCGATCACCGGCCCGATCAGTTCTCCCTGCTTGCGGTACTGACGCACACTCAGACGCACCATGTACTCCCCGGCCTGCTCGGCGTCCGGGCCAAGTCCCCTGCCCCACGTGCGGCCATGGTCCACCGACAGTTCGCTCCGACTCCCCGCAACCGCCTTCCGCTCCGGCGCGTTCAGAACGATCTCCCGATGCGGCGCGATGCTCAGCCACCACCCGCCCGGCCCGTCGCACGAAAACACAATGTCGTTGCGCCCCTTGCGGAGCCACTGCGCCGACACCGGCACATGGTGCCACACGCCCGTGTCCCCGTCACCGTACGGGTCCCGATACGTCAGCACATGGCCGTTCACGGCGATCTTCAGCGGCTCCGATTCTCCCCGCGCCGGATTGCCGTTGAACACCAGCGTCGCCCCGAGCGCCTCAGGACGCGCGACGTGCAGAACCTTCCGGGCCTGCCGTCCGCCGGCCACCGTTTCCCACGTCGTCGGCCACGCCAGGCTCAGCGCCCGCGCCCCCGGACCGTCGTCCTCCACGAGCAACAGGTCGCTCAGTGTCAGCGACCGGCTCCCCGGCGCCATCTGCACGTCACGCGCCAACTGACCCGCCTCATACGCCTCTCGCAGCGGCATACGGCTCTTCATCGTCTTCGCAGCCATGCGTCTCTCCGTCCTCGTCTCAGCCTGTCATCGTGCAAACCGGTCCGCCGGCGGCGGCAACTCCGGGAACGCCCCGTGCGGCTCCGCCTGGTACCAGTACGTCGTGCTCGCGATATCGTCGGTCAGCGGCTGATACTTCCCGTTCGGCCACCACCCCAACGCCTGAATGGTCACCCGAAGCTCCTGACGGAAACGGATCGGGTCCATGATGTGCCAGCGGTACAGCCCATGCAGTCCCACCAGCCCGGAAACGTCGCGCAGAGGGTATCCCGAAAACGGCGAGCAGAACGCCGTCGCCCCGTGCTGGTCCGGCCCCGTGCCGCCGAAGTTCCACGCGCCGCCAAAGTAATCCTCCGTCCCCGTGCCGCAGATCGTCGGATGCTGCGAATCCCCGTCCAGGTAGAACTTCACTTCCCCCTCGCCCCACCAGCCGTTGCTCATCGTCGTCCACGCCAGGTAGGCGCCCACGTAATGCCCCTGCCCTTGAACGCCCGCGACAAGCACATGCTCCGGCGATTCCCGCGTCGTCTGGCTCCGACGCCACTGCGCGTGCAGGTACGCCGCCCCCTCGGGCACCGGACCCAACGCATAAGTCAACTGGTAGAAGAACCCGCCGATCGCTTCCCACCGCTCGTTGGTGATCGTCACCCGGGCCCGCTTGCGGAACGGCATCGGCCAGTAGCAGTTGAATCCCCCGCTCGGATTCACCGCTACCGGCAGACTGGTCACCTGCACCCGCCGCTCGTGGCCGTTGGCGAAGAAATCGCCCAGCGGCGCCTCGATGCTCGGCGTCGGTTCGTCGTCCCAGTAGAAACGCAGGATGCAACTCCGGTAGGCCGTCTCGCGGACCGTGATCCAGAGGTGCTGAAGAACGCCCGGCCCGCGGATATCCGCCAGCGTCGCAGTCTCGCCGGCCGCCAGGGTGATGCACGGACGCACCTTCCACCCCGTCCCCAGGTCGCTGCCCGGATTGCCCGCGTCGGGCACGGCTCTGGCCCCACCGCCCTTGGCGCCGTCCGGATTCTCCGCGCACAGGCTCCGCGTCTCATAGTCCGACAACTCAAACAGGTTGCCCAACCCCATTCCCAGTCCGTCGAGCGAGCGCACAACCACCTCCCTTGCCGGCCGAGCGCAGCCCCCGGCTGCACTCGAAGCGCGCGATCAGCACACACTATCATGCCACCTCGCCCGCACAGGTCAAGGGCAAGACTGCCCCCAATCACACGCCCCCGATCGCCAGGTCGAACCGCTCCCCCGTGCCGCGCCAGTCGATCACCTTCATCCACCGGTCCACGTACTCCGCTCGACGGTTCTGGTAACGAAGGTAATAAGCGTGCTCCCACACGTCGCACACCATGAGCGGCACGCTGCCCCAGACCGCCAGATCCTGATGCTTTTCGATCTGCAACACCAGCAACTGACGCAGCGCCGGCTCCCAGACCAGCACGGCCCAGCCGCTCGCCTCCACGGCCTTCGCTGCCGCCGCAAACTGGTCCGCAAACGCCGACACGCTCCCGAAGTCCGACTCCACCTGCGCCGCCAGCCGACCCGATGGACCCTCCTGACGCTCCGGCGACATGCTGCGCCAGTACAACTCGTGCAGCACCACGCCCGACGCCGTGAACGCCAGGCCACGGCTCAAGGCCTGAATGCGGCCGTAATCGCCCCCGGCACGCGCCGCGTCCAACTGATCCAGGATGCGGTTGGCGCCGGTCACGTACCCCGCATGGTGTTTGCCATGATGGATGGAGACCGTCTCGGCGTCCAGCACCTCACCCAGGGCGTCGGCCTTGTACGGCAGCGCCCCAAGCTCGTAACGCCGCTTGCCGGTCGCCGCGGCCATCCGTGCCGCCCCGGCAACGCCCGAGTGATTCTCCTGCGCCAGGCAACCCGCCCCCGCTGCCAACAACCCCGCGGTTCCAACGCCAAATGCCTTCAACGCCTCACGCCGCGAAAGGTCCATCATCCGCCCCCTTTCTCCTTGTGTGCCGACCCGAGCGCCGCCAGAACGTTCGGATGCCCCGTCGCGCGACTTGCAAACCACTATGACACGTCCTCCGTACTCAGACAATCCCCCGCCTCGCACTGCGTCCATCAGCGCCACGCGGGCGCTCGACGGCGATCGGGAACTACGTCAAGCGGCACCCAACGTCTTCTCCGCTCGCACCCTCCCTCTCAAGCGTCGAACAGCCCCTTCCCAGCCCACGCCAAGGCACCAAAAGAAACGAGGCTGCCGACGCAGGTCGACAACCTCGATCATTCTCTGGCGTCCCCAGCAGGACTCGAACCTGCAGTCTACGGCTCCGGAGGCCGTCGCTCTATCCAATTGAGCCATGGGGACTCAACTGCAAACCATGTTACCTGCTGCCGCCGAAAAATCAAGGCTTCTCCGCAGAACCCGCCGACATGGTCACAGCCCACCCTCTGAGTCATGCCCCGCGAAGCTCTGACAGTCTCTCCACAAGCCGCTCAACCTGCTCCTTCGTGTGGCCGCACGTCAGGCTGATGCGCAGCCGGCTCGTGCCGCGCGGCACTGTCGGCGGACGGATCGCCGGAACCAGGATGCCCTGCTCCCACAGGCCGCCGCTCAGGGCCACCGCTCGCTCCACGTCCCCTGCCATCACGGGAATAATCGGCGACCGCCCCGCAGGCACCGTCCACCCCGCCGCCCTCAGCCGCTCGCGCAGCGAGCACGCCACGGCGAGCAACCGCTCGCGCCGCTCCGGCTCCTGGCGGACGATCTCCAGCGCCGCCATGGCCGCAGCCGCCTGCGCCGGCGGGATCCCCGTCGTGTAGACAAACGGCCGCCCGCGATTCACCACCAGGTCGATCACCGCCCGCGACGCGGCAATGAAGCCGCCCAGGCCGCCCAGCGCCTTCGACAACGTGCCCACCGTCGCGGTCAGGTCGCCGGGTCCGAGCCCCTGCTCCTCGCCCACGCCCGCCCCGGTCGGGCCGAAGACCCCGGTGGCATGGGCCTCGTCCACGACGAACATCGCCCCGTGTGCCCGCGCCACGGCCGCCAGCTCCGCCAGCGGCGCCTCGTCGCCGTCCATCGAGAAGACCGATTCGGTCACGACCAGGCGCCGCCGGTACCCGGCCTTGTCGCGCAGACGGGCGTCCAGCGACTCCGGATCGTTGTGCTTCCACGTAACCAGCCGCGCGCGCGACAGCGCGATCGCGTCCAGAATCGACGCGTGGCACAGCCGGTCGGCAAACACCGCGTCGCCCCGCCCGGCAAGCACCGTCACCAGGGCCAGATTCGCCATGTACCCCGTCGGCAACACCAGGGCAGCTTCCGTGCCCTTGAAGTCGGCCAACTGCCGCTCCAACTCCGTCACCGCTCCATGGGTGCCGACAATCAACCGGCTGGCGGAACTGCCCACCCCGGACGTCGCCGCAGCCGCCCCAGCCGCCTCGGCCAGACGCAGGTCGGCCGCCAGCGACAGGTAATCGTTCGAAGCGAACTGAAGCACGCGCCGCCCATCCACGACGATCTCCGGCCCCGGCGCCGACTCCACGGTCCGCAACTGCCGCCACAGACCATCCCGCCGAACCTCACCGAGCACGTCGTCGATCCACTCCAGAGCCACGCCGCCCCCTCCCGTCGCCTCACACGGCATCGAACCACCCCACGATGATCCCCTGCGGCCACTGCGGCCTGGGCAACATGGGCAAAGCCTCGATGTTGCCGGAAATCACCGATGTTTCCCGTATTTGTCAAGTCGGCCGAAGCCCTGTCAAATCAGCCTTTTCAACCTCTTCTTCTCACGCAGGTTAAGCTGGGCGTTTACTCCATGCGGCGCGCCCGCATAACCGGCACATCTTCACAGGGCCCGCATTCCACTGGCATTGTCGCTAAACACCTGAGAATCAAGCCATTACGCCCCTGCTTATCGGACCGAAAGATGCAAGCCCCTTGCGGCACAGCCTTTGCATCTCTATACGGCGGAGAGGGACATCCGATGGCCTATGTGTTGACACAACTCGACCGACGCAGATTCAAGATCCTGCTGCTCACCATAGCGACTTTCATCGCGCTTTGCTAGCCTCAGGATCGGTCTGTCAACCTATCGGATCGGCCGCTCGTCGGCCGGTCCGCTTTCATGCGCCAACCGACCCGATCCGCCCTGCCCTCGCCGCGGCTGCGAACGCGCCCCGTCGCCGGCCACGTCGCCGGTCCCGCGGCCGCACGATGCCGCCTCATGACAGAACTCGTACAAGCCCTGTTTGACTCCGCACCGTTCGTGGTGTATCCTCCCCTTAAGAGTACATGCGGCTGTCGTTGTCGATACGATGAGGCAGCCGCCGTTTCTGCGCTGGGGGTGAGAGTGGGCTGACACATCTCATCCGCCCGGAGGGAACGTTTCCTGCCGAGGCCTGTGGGCTTCCAGGGAAACGACGGGCAAGCTGTTCCGCCATGACGACATCATGACATCGCATGAGAGGTTGCCTGCTGCCCGACAAGGGGCAGAGGGCCATGTCTCCAGCCGAGGTCAGGGGAAAGGGAGCACTCCATGGGTCTGCACAGGCGCAGTCGCTACGGTCTTGCCGCCACGGTGTGGGTCGGCCTGGCTCTGGGCATCGCACAGGCGGCCCTCGCCCAGGACTGGGATGTCCGCCTGCCGGGCATCCTGCCCGACACCGACAAACTGACCAATTCCACCGGACACAAGGCCTTTCTGTGGCACTACTACACCGTCGACGACGGCGTGGTCACGTCGCACGTGGACCCGTCGGTGTGGCGGCTGAGCCTGCCGCAGGATGCCGACGGCGACATGGAGGCCGACCCGGGCGAGGACTGGAGCGACACCGTCAACGGCGTCGCGGGCTACTGGGATGTCTCGCACGACTACAGTTGCTGGGCGGCCTCGGCCAACAACCTCGCCATGACCATCAGCGGCGTCAACCGGTACTACGACTGGATGTACCGCGAGGGCGTTCCGACGCCCTACAGCGACAACGGCACCACCTTCTGGTACGAGGGCGGCGACCAGCCCACCTACGCCCTGGACTACGACGGCTGGACCAACTACACCCTCTGGCCCGACGAGCCGGCCAGCAGTTGGTGGGCGACCAATCCGCAGTGGGACATCTGGTCGGCCCTGCGCGAGGGCTCGCCGGTGGCGGTCTCGGTGGAATGGGATCTGACGGCGCGGCACGCCTTCACGGTCTACGGCATCGACATGGTCAACCATAAGCTCTGGATCGTCGATTCCGACAGCGACTCTAACGGCAGCGAGCCCTACTGGATGGACTATCGTTTTGCGGACAGCGACATCGCCGGCGGCTTCTTCCAGATCAACTGGGGCGGCTGGTACGACATGGGCGTCCTGACCATGCTCCCGGCCCGCTACTGGCAGATCGTCACCGGCGGCGACTGGGGCACCGGAAGCTGGGCCAGCGAGTACGACGACTGCGACATCCGCGTCATCCAGGGCATGATCCAGCACACGCCGTGCGTGGTTACCGTGACCGACGCGCGGCAGGCCACGCGGCTGGTGATCCGCGACGACCGGTACAAGGAAGGCCTGGTCACGCTGGACGTCCGGCCCACGGGGGCGCTGAACCTGAAGACCCTCATGATGCGCGACAACTGCACCATCAACGTCGAGGGCGACCTCTACGTCGGCTGGCAACAGACGATCGACGGTCTGGTGACGGTCAAGCCCGGCGGCACGTGGCGCAGCCCCATGGGCACGGTCATCGTCGGCACGCAGGCCTTGGGAGCGCTGGTGGACCAGACCGGCGGCACAACCGAGGCCTGGACGGCCATCCTGGGCTACGAGCCGCAGGCCGCCGGCACGTGGTGGCTGACCGGCAGCAGCCTCGCCAAGGTCAACGAACTGGTCATCGGCGACGCGGGGCGCGGCGAAGTGGGCGTGGGCGACACGGCCCGGATTCTCCGCAACGAGGACTGGGAGTGGGTCGGCTCACAGTGGGATCCGGCCACGTCAAAGATCACCCTGGGCCGCGAAGTGGGTTCCTACGGCCAGTTGCTGATGAACGGCGGCCGCATTGAGACCAATCGCATGATCATCGGCGACCAGGGCACGGGCCTGGTGGACCAGCAAGGCGGCCACATCGTGGTCTTCGACGAGTTGACCCTGGGGGCGACCGCGACCGGCTACGGCACCTACTCGCTCAAGAACAACGCCTACCTGCGGACCGGCTCGACAATCATTACGGGCCCCGGCGGCGGGACGTTCACCCAGAGCGGCACATCCACTCACGACGCCGGGTTGCTGGTCATCGGCGCCGGCGCGGCGAACGCACGCTACGACCTGACCGGCGGCACGCTGGGCGCGGGCGAGCTGGTGCTGGGACGGGACCAGGATAGTACCGGCCTGCTGGTCCAGTCGGGGGGCATCCTCGACATCACCACGGGCAAGATCGGCCTGGACGGCGCCGGCACGCTGGAGATCAACGCGGGCATCATGATGGCCGAGGATCTCCAGATGGGCGTCGGCTCCACCGGTGCCACATCCGCCTCGATGACCATGAGCGGCGAATCCAGCGGCCTGGCCCTCGTCGCGCGGATCGGCGTGAACGATGACGCCACGGTCACCCTGACCGACAGCGCCAAACTGGTCGCCCTGGACCTGGGCCTTGGCGTCGCCTCCGGCGCGACGGGGACGCTGAACCTCGTCAGCGGCGAACTGACCGCCGAGAACGAAGTGCTTGGCCTGGGCGGCAAGGGCGTGCTCGATCACCAGAGCGGCTCGCACATCGTCTCCGGCACACTGTCGATGGGCGCCGATCTGCTGACCTCCCAGGGCGACTATCGCCTGCACGACGGCACGCTCGCGACGGGCTCGGTCATCGTCGGCGACAAGGGCAGCGGCACGTTCCAGCACGACCTGGGCACGCACACCGTGGACGGGACGCTCACCGTGGCCCTTCAGGAGAATTCGATGGGGACCTACACGTATGATGGCGGCATGCTGACCACAACCCACGCCGTCATCGGTCCGGCGGGTGCGGGCAAGATGTACGTCAACAACGGGATGACGCACCAGGTGCTGCGCTCGCTGACCGTCGGCGGTCCGGACACGGGCTCCGGCCTGTACCAGCTTGATAGCGGGGCCTATCTGAAAGCCATCGACGCCGACGTGGTGGTCGAGGACAACGGCATGATGATGGTGAACAACGGCGACATTCAGGCCAACACCATCGAGGTGCGAGGCGGCGGCAGGCTGCACATCGGCTCCGGCGCCGGATGCGTCCTGACGGTCAACGGCCTGTCCTCCGATGCCAACTGGCTCTCGCGGCCGTCGCTCTACCTGCAATCGCTCCGAGTCGGATTCCCCAGCGCCTACGAACACGACGCCACGGAAATCCCCACCGGCGCCAAGATCATCGTCGACCAGGATATCGTCTGCGGATGGAACGATCTCGGCCGAATCGTCCAACTGAACTCGTCCTTCGTCAGCGCGCCGCAAGTCATCATCGGCAACGTAACCGGACGGCCCGGCTACTACCATCTGACCGGCGGCAGCGCCAGGCTTCAGGCCGACAACGTCGTCCTGGGATTCCTCGGCGAAGGCATGATGGAACAGGGCATCGGCACCATCGCCACGATCAGCGAAACCTTGACGCTTGGCTTCACCGCCGAGGGCCTGTGGCTCATGAACGGAGGCACCCTGACCAACCACGAAATCTCGATGGGCTGGGGCGATTGGGGCATGATCGAGCAGAACGGCGGAACGCACCAGGTGGATCTGTCCGTCACGCTGGGCGCGATGAACGCCACAGGCACCTACCGCCTGACCGCCGGCGACCTGAGGGCCGCGACGTTCGAGGTCGGCCACAGCGCCTACGGCGAGCTGGCCGTCCTTGGCGGAACGGCCGAGATCGACACGATCACCGTGGCCGATGAGACCGAGACCGGAGGCCTGGTCACCCTGACGGGCACGGCCGCCCTGGACACGCAGACGGTCCGCGTCGGCGTGGCCGGAGCCGGCAGATTCACCCAGTCCGGCGGCACGCACACCGTCTCCGGCGAGTTGACCGTCGGCGAGAGCCTCCCGTATGAGACGAGCAACGTGTACGAGCTGTCCGACGGCGCGCTGGCGACGGCACGCACGACGCTCGGCCGCGGCGGCGACGGCCAGTTCAAGCAGACCGGCGGCACGCACACAGTGAGCGACACGCTGCGGATCGGGGCACTGGGCCACGGCCACTACGGTTCGGGTTACTACACGCTCCGCGGCGGCACGCTCGACGCGGCCGCCGTCGAGATCGAGGGCTACGAGGAACTGGCCGTACTGGCCTACCACGGCGGACAGTTGCAGGCCTCGCAGGTCACTGTGACCGGCGAACGGGCGGCGCTGGCACTGGAGACCGACTGGACCTGCGTCGGCGGGCGGATCACCCTCCAGAACGGCGGCCTGCTGCACAGCAACCGGTACACGATGACTCTCAAGGCCGGCGAGCTGACGATGGCCGACGGGTACCTCTACGGCGACACCTTTGTCCTCTGGTCGCACGGGACTACAACGGCAACGCTGCGCGGCTACGGGTGGGTGGACAACATGGCAACGTTCGACAACTGCGGTCGCGTGACCGCCGACGGCCAGGGGGTCGCCCGCGTGCTGGACTTCTCGGGCGTCTCCGTGGCCACCCATTCGCTGGACAACCCGGGGCACTGGGGCTGGTACGCCGTCAACCGCGGCGAGCTGAAGCTCCCTGCCCGGAAGGTGCCGACGTTGACGTACAACCTGCCCTGGAGCGGCCGCCTCACATGGGGCGACGAGGACAACACCCTCATCAACAGCGCCTCGGCGTACCTGTCGATGGCGCGCATCCCCTCTGGTGTCAGCCGCACCATCGGCCTGTCGCTTCTGGCCCCGGACACCAAGGGGCTCGTGGGCATTCCCGGCCAGGTGCTGGGCGTCTGGCGTTTCGCGGCACCGGAAACGATGACCATGAACCAGGCCTACGTGACGTTCCGCTTCGACGCCTCGGCCCTGGACGCCGAGAACTGGACGTCGAGCGACTACGAGGCCTACATCCGCGTCTTCCAGAGTGTTGACGGCCAGTGGATCGACGTGACGGACTGGGTGGACGACTGGTACGCCGAGACGGTCTACATCGGCTCGCTCTCGACATTCGCCGTGTCGGCCGTGCCCGAGCCGGCCACGGCGGCCCTTCTCGGTCTGGGCCTGGCCGCCCTGGCGGCGCAACGACGGCGGCGGACGGGACGCTGAGCGCCCCCCGCCCGCCGCATGGTTCTTCCTTGCGTTGATCAGTCCCGCGTCGCTTCGGCCGGCGACGGCGCCGCCGGATTCTCTGCCGCCGCAGCCTTCTTGGCTGCCTCATCGAGTCTCGCCTTCAGTTTCGCCCGTCGCGGCCCGGGCTTCAGCGCGTCGGGCGACGGGCCCAGCGGGGCCGCCTCCTCGCCGTGGTCCTTCGTCCAGCCGTCGGTCGGAGCCTTGCTCAGACTCCGGTACTTGTCCCACATGGCCCGGACCCACGCGTCGCCGGCGTGTCCCTGGTGATTCCAGGACTTCGTCGGATCCAGCAGGTTCTTGTCGCCGAACTCCTTGCCGATGACCGTCCGAAACGGCGTGTCGTCCTGCGTCATCCAGCGGTCCACGTAGTCCAGGAAGGCGTCGTGGTTCCACTGCTTCTCCAGCCCGAGAATGCGCAGGGCCAGCCCCTGCCCCACCCAGCAGCAACTGGTGTTGGCCCGGCGATAGGCCTCGCTTTGATAATTCGACTGTTCGATCTCCTTGCCGTCCTTCGTGGTCCAGACCATGTCCCACTGCGACGGGTGCAGATGCTCGTAGGGGCCCCAGGCGGGCCGCGGCGGCTGGCCCGTGGCGGCCAGGACGCCGCTGTGGCCGGCGAAGACCACATACGCCCCGTTCCACGCCTTGCCGTACCGCGTCTGCTGATCCTCGCCGAAAGCCACCTTCGGGAACGCCTTCGTCGGCGAGGCCATCTCGTCGTCGCCCAACAGATAGCCGGCCAGCACGACCGGCAGCTTGCGCCCGCTGCCGTGGCCGCCCCAGCCTTCCCACCCGGGATGCCCCGACTTCACCGCCCCCCAGTAGTCGATCCCCACCTGAACGAAGTTCAGCAGGAGCGGCTCCTTCTCCTCGGCCGCAAAATCCATGCACAGCAGCAGCGCGGCATTGCCCACCGCCTGCCCCACCCACTGACCGTAGTGCGGCATGTTCTCCATCGGCTGATCGAACCCGAAGTAGCCCGTGTTCAGCCACGCCTTCTGGAAAGCCTCGGCGAACTTCACCGGGTCCGCGGCGCCGTCCACCCGCTGGAGCTTCGGCAGCAGGTTCCGCCGCAGGTTGCGCGCCAGGTAGATCGTCTGATTGCGGTCGCAGTAGGCCGGTCGGAAGGCGTCGGCCGGCTGGGGCGACGCCACGCACGTCAGCACCGCCGCCACCTTGATCGGGCAATTGTCGTGAACCGCCCGCATGCCGCTCGAATGGTACACAAACTGCGACTTCTCACCCACCTTCAGGCTGATCGTCGAAACCAGCGTATCGCCCGGCTTCATCTCATAGGGCGGACGGCTGATGAGCCCGGGCACGAAGTAGTTCTTGATCCCGCTGTCGTAGGCCATCTGGTCGTTCGCCGGCGGATTGAGCATCGACCCGTGACGAATGCGCTCCGTCACCTTGAGACGGTCCCGCTCGATCATGTACTTCTCACGCGCATCCAGCTCATCGTCGGTCACCTCGGCGCCGACGCGCGGCTTCGGGTCAATCTCCTTCACCGTCACCGGGCCGACGACGTAGTAGTCCCCGTTGACGAACCGCCCGACGCGGGCCGGCGCGTCGAACGTCCACGTGATGCCGTACTGGCTCACCTTCTCGACGAGCGGCAGACTGTCCACGCTCGGCGCCGCCGGGGCGTTGTCACTGCTGTAGATGGCGACGCCCTCGGCAGCCACGCCCGTCCCACACATCAGGATCGCCAGGACGATCCCCACACTTCGTGCCGTGTTCCACATTGCTTGGCTCCCACCAGAAAAGGTTCCCAGTGAACACTTCCGAGGCAACCGACCCGGCCGCACCGCCTGCCGCCACGCCGAGACCGGCCGCACAACGAGGGAAGACATGAAGATCGACTGGAGATTCCAACCCCGGGCGACAGCAGAGGTGCCGCCGGAAGCCGCGGCCGCCGTGGCAGAGCACTTGGCGGACGATACCGATCCTACCCCTTCTACGGGGCGACCAGCGAACGCCCCGGAGTGCTTTTCGGCCGGTCCGAAGCGGGTTTCCCGGCCTTGCCCGATTCCTGCGTGGTGCTGTCCAGCGAGCGGTGAAGCCGCCGATTGCCCGTGGCCGTGCGGAACAGGTTCACCCCGAACTGGAACACCCACTCATGGTTGGTCGTCAGGTTCTGGTTCCAGACGCAGCCGATGTTCCATGGGCAGAAGTAAACGACCGTGCGCGTGGGCTTCGCAACCGGCTCCGAAGGATCCCCCGAAGGCTCCTGTCGGCTGTCCTGCGGCGATGGTGCGACCGAGGGAGCCATACGGTACCAGGGTTCCGGATCGATCTCCGAGGGGTCCGGCGGCTGGACCGCGATATCCAATCCGAACACCGGGCGACGCTTGTCGGGAACCAGCTTGAAGTGGCTGCTGTAGACCGGGTGGTCGGCCTCGAGTTCCCGAAGCGAGGCCTCCGGGAAAACCTCCTTCATCAGGGCCCTGAACCCGTCGTTGAAGGCCTCGACGTGGCAGCAGTTGTCGGCCAGGATCACGCCCCCTCGCTCGACGAAGCGGCGAAGCTTCCTCTTCTCAAGCTCCGTGAAGTTCGTCGGCGGCTGGTGGCCGCTGATGTAGAGAATCGGGGCATCGAGCCACTGGTCCACCTCGCCCGAAATGTCCGCAATCTGCCAGCGAAATCGCTGCTCGAACACGCTCTCGGCGTACCGCGTGAAATTCGGCAGGTCCCGGGCATGGTTGTTCCAGTCCCCGCGCCACCGCAGTTTGTTGATCACGAAGGGGGCCCGCCCCTTGGCCAGAAAGAGCATCCCGAACGACGTCTCGACGATTGCGTTGTACCCTTCCGTAGAACGCAACCGCCCCTCGTCGTCGGCCATGGTCCACGACCCGTCCTTGTTCTGCGTCCGCAGGTAGGACCATGCCCCGTTGCGGTACCAGTCGTGGCCGCCGAGTTGCTTCAGGCCGCTGGCGGCTCCGACGCGCTCAATCGAGTAATGATAGTACCCGCTCCGCGGGAACGGCTTGCCCCCGTACGGCACGAACATGCCGCCCAGCTCGTCCACGTCCAGGCAGACGCGCTGGTGGGCCCGCTCGATGGCCTCGCCGATCGGGCCCAACTTGCCGCAATCCTCGCTCTTCCTTCCGTCGAAGACGGCCTCGCCCGTCTCGCCCAGCAGGTCCCGCAAAATGTAGAGGCTGGCCAGCCCCGTAGCGTTCATCGTCGGGCTCATCGGCGGATGGTCGTACTTCTCGGCGTCCTTGATGTAGCTCCATCCGCCCCAGACGTTCTGGGTATCCATGAACATGCGAGCCGACCGGTCGAGCGTCACCCGGGGAATCTCGACGCCCCGCTTGCTCATCTCCCACAGGGCCAGAACGGCGAACTGCGTGTTCGACCGGTCGCCGCTCTTGAACGCATCGCGCCAGGTGGACCCCACGACGCGCCCCCACCCGGAATGCTCCGCGGGAGGCACCCGCCGCGGGTCCAGCAGCCAGTAGGTCCACATGCCGTCCTGGGCCTGCCACTCGACGAAGCGACGAAGAAGAGCCTCCATGGCCCGGCGTTCCGAACGCCCGAGGCTGTCCTTGGGCAGCTTCGCCAGGACCATTGCCTGGATCGCCACCTCATACGTGTGGTCGGTCGGCGTTTCCATGACGTACGTGAAGGCGGCCCGCAGAGCGGGATCGTCCAGCGTGACACCGGCCTCGAGCATCGCCAGCAGAGCAAGGCCGGTCTGGCCCACGGGGTAGGCGAAGTTGAGCACCTTGCCGGTGGCGCCGATCCGCGCGTCGGACGCCTGCTTGCTCCGGAGGAACCTGGCCGCCTGCTCCAGCGACGCCTGCACGTGCGCGTCGGTAATCTCCATGGGCGTCTTCGGCATCTTCAGCGCAGGACGTGACGAAGAACCGGCACCACCGCCGGACGGTTGAGCCGCCGGGACCCCGGCCGAGGCAAGCAGCAGGAAGACGCAGGCCACCGTCACTGCACAGAATCGTTTCCTCATCGCGAGGCCTCCCTGCGCTGTCAGCCAGACTACTTGCCATGTAGAGTATACAAACAATCCGCGCCGCCATAAAATCCCACCATTCCGCCGGGCGCATTAACGTTTTGGGGGCTGTACGGTGGCATGGGCATCCTGCCCATGAGCCGCAGAGGCATCTTGCCCCTGCTTCCCCAAAACGTTAATGCACCCATTCCGCCAGCACGCCCCACGATACTGCGACCAGGCATCCGGCAAGGACGCCACCATCGCGTCTGCGCCAGACACCCATGGACCGCCTTTCCGCCCGAAATACCCTCATCGGGAAGAAGATTTCTCCAAATACCACTTGATTTTCGTATTTTGTTAGGGTATTCTTCCGGTGGGTATCCGATTCCAGGGCACGGGACAGGTTGTGGCGACTGGCACAGACGGGGGACTCCCGCCGCCGGTTGCCGTGTTGGGAACCCGTGCCATGTGTGTACCGCTGCGAGTGCGAAGCAACACCAGTCTGCTCTACGGGGCGAGCCGCCCGGACGAGTTGATCGACACCGCCCGGCGTCTCGGCTACCGGGCCATGGCCTTGGCCGACCGCAATGCCATGTACGGGGCCATCCCTTTCTATACCGCCGCGCGGCAGGCCGGCATCGAGCCGATCCTCGGCGTCGAGCTGTTCCAGGGCCGCGCCGCCACGGAGCAGAGCGCCCTCTTGCTGGCCCGCGACCTCGAAGGCTACCGAACCCTGTGCCGACTGGTCACGGCGCGGAACCTGGACGAATCGTTCGACCTGGGCGAGGCCCTGTGCCGGCGTCACGAGGGGCTGTTCGTCGTCGCCATGAGCATCCCGCTCGTCAACCGCCTGCGCGGCCACGTGCCCGCCGACGCCCTGTTCCTCGGACTCTGCGCCTACGGCGACCGGCGCGACCGCCTGCGACAGGAAGGCACGGTCCGCGCAGCCCGGGCGGCGCGCGTGCCCCTGGTGGCGGCCCCGGAAATCGCCTTTCACCACCCCGACCGCCACCGCGTCCATCGCGTGCTGCGAGCCATTGCCGAACGCGCCCTGGCGGCCGATCTGCCCTTGCGACGGCTGGCCCATCCCAAGGCCCACCTCTGCCCGCCCACCGACATGGCCGCTCGCTATGCCCCGTGGCCGGAGGCATTGGCCAACGCGCGGCTCATTGCCGAAGGGTGCCGCCTGGAACTGCCCCTGGGGCGGCACGTCTTTCCGAGCTTTCCCCTGCCCGAGGGCGAAACCGCCTACTCCCGACTGGCCAGGCTCGCCTTCGACGGCCTCGCGCGGCGGCACGGGCGACTGCGGCCCGAGGCCGTCGCCCGAGTCGAACACGAGCTGGCGATTATCGAGCGGCTGAGCTTCTCGCCCTATTTCCTGATCGTTCACGACATAGCCGAGTTCGCCCGCCGCGAGAAGATTCCCACGGTGGCCCGCGGCTCGGCGGCCAACAGCCTGGTGGTCTACGCCCTGGGCCTGTCGAACGTCGATCCGCTGGAGCACGACCTCTATTTCGAGCGGTTCCTGAACCTGTCGCGCAGCGATTGCCCGGATATCGATCTGGACGTCTGCTGGCGGCGGCGCGACCAGGTGATCGACTACATCTACCGGACCTACGGCCCAGCGCACGTGGCGATGCTCTCGACGCACACGACGTATCAGGCCCGCAGCGCCTTCCGCGACGTCGCCAAGGCCTGCGGCATGGCGCCCGCCGAGGCCGACCGGCTGTCGAAGGTGTTGCCGCACTACGGAGCCCGGAGCATTCGCGACGCCATCGTGTCGTTTCCCGAGTGCCGCTCGTTTCCGGTGGATCGGCCGGGCATGGCCGAGATACTCGCGATGACCGAGACCCTCGACGGCTATCCGCGGCACACAAGCGTCCATGTGGGCGGCGTGGTGATCGCCGACCGTCCGCTGACGGACTATGTGCCGCTGGAGCGGGCGGCCAAGGGCGTCGTCGTGACGCAGTACGACATGGGCCCGGTGGAGCGAATGGGGCTGGTCAAGATGGACATCCTGGCTCAGCGGTCGCTCTCGATCGTCGAAGACACGTGCCGCAGGGTCAGGGAGAATCACGGCATCGAGATCGATCCCGAGTCGATTCCCGACGGCGACGCGGCCTCGGCGGCAACGCTCCGCGAGGGCCGCACCATCGGCTGTTTTCAGATCGAGTCGCCGGGCATGAGGAACCTGCTGAAGATGATGCAGGCCCGCAGCCGCCTGGACGTGATTCACGCCCTGTCGCTGATACGCCCCGGACCGGCCTCCAGCGGCATGAAAGAGCGGTTCATCCGCCGCCGCCTCGGACAGGAACCCACCGAGTACGCCGACCCGCGGCTGCGGGCCCTGCTCGGCGAAACCCATGGCGTGATGCTCTACCAGGAAGACGTGCTGCGCGTCGCCCACGTGATGGCGGGATTCACGCTCGAAAAGGCCGACGAGCTGCGCAAGGGGATGACCAAGGACCGCAGCGGCGACCGGTTCGAGCGGATGCGCGAGGAGTTTCTGCGCGGCGTGTTGCACGAGGGCGGCACGCGCGAGCTGGCCGAGACGCTCTGGGACCAGGTGGCGCAATTCGCCGGGTACTCGTACTGCAAGGCCCACGCCTGCACGTACGGGCAGATCAGTTACCAGGCCGTTTACCTGAAGAGCCGCTGGCCGGGCGAGTTTCTGGCGGCGGTGCTGGCGAACCAGGCCGGCTACTACGAGCCGCGCGAGTACGTCGAGGAAGCGCGGCGGCTGGGTGTGGCGGTCCTGCCGCCCGACGTGAACACGAGCGACGTCGAGTTTGCGGCCGATCGCTGCGAGACGGCGGCCGCCGGATCGGCCATTCGCGTGGGCCTGCGGCACGTGCGGAGCCTGTCGGCGCGGCACATCCGGCAACTGATCGACGAGCGGCAACGCCGCGGGGCCTATCGCAGCCTCGACGACCTGCTGATGCGCGTGCCGTTGGCGTGTGACGAGGCCGAGAACCTCATCCTGAGCGGCGCGATGGACGGCTTCGGCCGCTCGCGCCCTGAACTGCTCTGGCGGCTGGACATTGAGCACAAACGGCTGACGCACACGGCGCCGGGCACCCTGTTTCAGGCCCCCGAGGATGACCGGGGGGAGCCGATGCCCTGTGCCACGGGCGTCTTACCCGTGGTCGAAGGCCCACAACGCCAGGGGCAAGATGCCCCTGGGACTCACGGGCAGGATGCCCGTGCCACGGGACAGCCCGGTGCCATGGCCGCTTGCGGCCATACCGATAGCGCAAGTGTCATCGCCCCGTGCGGCCATGCGGTTTTGGAAACCGCGCCGGCCCACGGCGGCTACGGCGTGCCGGCCGACTACTCGTCCACCGAGCGGCTCGACCTGGAGGAGTTCGCCCTGGACCTCACGGCGTCGGCCCATCCGATGGCCGTCCTGGGCAAAGGGCTCGATCTGCCCGACCGCGTGCCCAACGGCCGCCTGGGCGAACACGTGGGCCGCCAAGTGTGCGTGGCCGGCGTCCTCGTCGCCTCGCGCCGCGCCCGCACCCAGAGCGGCGAGTTCATGATGTTCGTGTCCCTGGAAGACGAAACCGCCGTGGTCGAGTGCGTCCTCTTCCCCGACGTGTACCAGAAATGCGGCCACGTGCTCACCTCGCGCGGCCCCTACATCGCGTGGGGAACAGTCGAGAACCAGCACGGCGCCGTCACCCTCGCCGCCAACCGCCTGGCAATCGCCGAACCGGCAACCGCCGCCGAGGCTTCAGCCTAAGGTACCCACCGCTTGCTTCGCCTCCTCGTGGAATGTATCTGCTCGCTCAACGCGTCCTCGCTCATCCCGGCAAGAGGATTCCTCACAGCGATCTCCCTGGAGTCGTATCGTTTGGAAAGAACAAGCAGGTACTCCCGCAATTTCGGATCCCGACAGTAATCAACAGAGAGCTTGCCATCAGCATCCGTGACCGTGCAATCGACGCCCCAGGCCATCAGCAGTTCCGCTGCCGTGGCCTGAGCCCCCACGCTTGCCTGACCAGGGTATCCTTTATAACACATTGGCTGCACATTGATCCCAGCCTCCCTGTGTGCGTCGTACAGTTCCTTGCCGACAAGATAGTGCAGGACCGTGCGCCCGCACACGTCCTTGGCATAGAGATCAGCCCCTGCCCGGACCAGCCCGTGAATCGTCGTGACGTCGCCCCGCAATGCAGCCATGTGAACCGCCGTCGCCCCGCCTCCGTCGCGAATGCCCACGTCTGCCCCACCCCTCAGAAGCGCGTCCACAATCTGCACATAGCCGAGGAACGCAGCACAATGAAGCGGCGTCTCGCCATTGTTGGCTTGTGCATTGATGTCCGCTCCAGCCTCTGCGGCAAGATACGGGATGACGCCTTCCCTGGTGTTCCACGCGGCAAAGTGCAGAGCCGTGTAACCGGAAGAATCACGGCGGGCCGGATCGGAACCACACTCCTCGACCAGCCACTGGGCAATCTCGCGGTTGCCGGCGAAGAACAGCGGCGTGCGCCCGCCCTCATCGCGGGCATGGACATCGGCGCCGGCGCCCACAAGCGACTCGCACGCGGCAAGAGATGGACAGCCCAATGGCGGGCTGGCCGCCCAATGGAGCGGCGTGGACAGGCCGCGGCCCCACGCCTCCACTACAGCCCAGGTTGTGGCGTTGGCATTGTCGCCACGGCTGACGAGCTGCACAAGAGTTGTCTCGTCCCCCAGCGCAGCGGCTGTATGCAATGCAGTCCAGCCACCTGACCTGTCACCGTCACGGCCCGCATACCACGAGACCCCTCGGCGGATCTGCGCCTTGTCGTCACTGACGATGGCATCGCTGATATCGCTGCTTGGTGGAGGGCCGCGCATAAGCAGGACGGCGATCACGACGAGCGTGACACCGAGAACGACGGCGAGTTGTATCCTGACCGATCTCATAGGCGACCACGACTCATGTGTTTGCATTCCGCAGCGTAACCTTTTGGGTACATCCGGCCCGAACACCTAGAACAACCGCCCCTGCGTCCCCGGCATGTCTTCGGGGCGCCTGGCGACTGAAGACAGGAACGGAAAGGCCTGGAGCATCGGCTCCGGGACGAAGACCCGTTTGTCCGCCAGTTTCGACAGCAGTTGCAGCGCGTTGGCCGGGGCCTGGCCGCGATAGTGGTTGTTCGTGAACACGTACACCTCGCGGCTCTGGCGGCTGATCTCGTGGATGCGCGACACCCACTCGTCCAGCTCCTCGTCGCGGTACAGGTAGTTGTACCGCTCCCACGCCTGCGCCTTCTCGTCGAACCACTTCTCCCGGTTCCGCCCGTGCAGCCGCACGTAACCGACCGGCCCCGTCACATGGGCGGTCGGGCCGATGCAATGGTTGGCCTGCGGCTGGTCGATGTTGGCGTAGGAGACCTTGAGAATGCCGAGGACGTTGCGGGCCTCGTCCGCGGTCCAGGAATCGTGCCGCACCTCGACCACGAGCGGCCACTGGCCGAACTCGCCGACCAGGCGCCGCAGCCAGGTGAAGCTGTCGGGCTCGGCTCGGAACGACCACGGGAACTGGAGCAGCACTGCCCCGAGCCACCCGGCTTCGGCCACCGGGGCGAGGGCCTCGCGGTAGGCGTCGGCCTCGGCCCGCGTCCACGGCGACTGCCGCTGATGGGTGAACCGCTGGTTCATCTTGAACGAGAACCGGAAGTCGGCGTGCTCGGCCGTGCGGCGGACCCACGACTCGGTGGTCCTGGGCGAAGGCGTGCGGTAGAACGACGAGTTGACCTCCAGGGCGTCGAAACAGCCGGCCATGAAGCGCAACTGGTCCTTCAGACGCGGATGGTCGGGATAGACGATGCCCTGCCAGTCCTCGTAGGACCAGCCGGAGGTGCCGACTCGGATGCGGCCGGGCGGTGCTGCCATGGGCTCGTCCCGCCAAACAAAGAAAAATGGACATCCCGTGCCGGATGTCCATTATAGCAGGAAGCGCCGGAGCGTGCAGCCCCGTGCGCTGCCAATGGCTTCTATTCGTCGAACTGCGGCCTGGGCGGCATCTTCAGCACCATGCCTTCGCGCAGGGCTTCGGGCGAACTGAGCTGATGACGGTTCAGGTTGAAGATGTCCATGTACACGGCGCTGTCGCCGTAATGGCGGCGGGCGATGGCGATGAGCGTGTCGCCGCGGCGAACGGTATAGACCTGCGGCGTGACGGTCTGCTGCTGGGCCAGCGGCCTCTCCTGGTGCCGGGCCGGCAGTCTGATCCGCTGACCGGGGCGAATGGTGTCCGTCAGCCCCGGATTGGCATTGCGGATGTCACTGACGTACGAGGCATCGCCGTAGTGAGCCAGGGCAATCTTGTAGAGGCTGTCGCCGGGCTGGACCTCGTAGCCGCCCCGCGCCGCCGCATCGCGCTGTGAAGGCGGCGAGATTTCCTGTCCGCGGGGCTCGTGAGGGCGAAGCACCAGGCCATCCACCCGAGGGCCAACCGACGGAGAACTCGTGTCCGGCGTCCGAACCACCGCGGGCAGAGTCCGCGACGACGGCTGCTCAGCCACCGTGGAGGACGAATCCGCGCCGCCGTGGCCCCAGAGACCTGTGGCGAAGTAGACCACCACGCCGACAATGGCCGAGGCCACAAGCACAATGGCGACAATTGCCAGAAGACGTTTCAAGGGCACCCTCGCAGACCTGATCGGCACAAACCTTCCACCGCCCCATATTATCGACTTTCGAGACCGATGACTACAGTCGTGACGGGGATTTCCGCGAGGTCGCCCTGCCGGCGGCGAACGCTCCTGGCGACCCGCCGGCCGAGCACCCCAAGTCGGGCCGGACAAAGAAACGGGCGGCCCGTTCAGGACCGCCCGTCATATGCTGCCGGATAAAAACATCCGCCCATCAGATCGCCGACGATCCGGTCTTCTGTGCGGCCGCAGCCTTCCGCTTGCGAAGCAGCAGGAGCAGCGGACTGGCGATGGCAATCGAGGAGTAGGTGCCCCAGATAACGCCGAACATCAGGACGAAGGCGAAACCGTGGACCGCAGACTGCACGCCGCCGAACAGGTACAGGATGAAGACGACGATGAACGTCGTAAACGACGTCATGATCGTTCGAGTCAGCGTCTGGTTGATGGACGCGTCGATGACGGACTCGGACAACTCGCCGAACTTGCCGCGGATCTCGCGGATACGGTCGAAGACGACGATCGTGTCGTTGAGCGAGTAGCCGATCAGCGTCAGGAAGGCGCCGATCATGGGCAGGTCGATCTTCATCTCGCCGATCAGCGGCACGTTGCGGCCGAACCAGGAGAAGACGACGACCATGCCCAGGACGATCGCGACGTCGTGGACCAGGGACAACACGGCCGCCAGGCCATAGCTGATGCGGGCGAACCGGAACCAGATGTAGAGGATGATGATGGCCAGCGACGCCGCGGCCGCATAGAGGGCCTGCCCCTTGGCCTCGTCGCCGATGCTCTTGGCGACCTTGGTGCTGATCAGGGCCGGGGCCTTGGCGATGCCGTTGCGAAGCGCCACCTGCCATGCCTCGCGCGTGCGTTCAACGACCGCCTGATCGGTGGTGCCGAGCCGCGGGTCGTAGACATGGACAAGGAACTTCGAGTAGCCCCTGTCTCCCCTGGCAAGGCCGGGATAGGGCAGGATCTCCCGGGCCACCGACGCCTTGTCCGGCTCCTGATTCCTCAGGTACTCGTCGAGGCGCTTGGCAACATCCCGCACCGGACGCTCGTCGCCGACCAGGTCGATGGTGGCCTGAATGGACCCGACGTATTTCAGGTACTCGTTGAGGATCAGCTTGCTGCCGGCGGTGGAGGCGTCCAGGCCGCGGTTCTGCATCTGGAGCACCATGTCCTTGTCGAGGATGCGCGTCTCGACTTTGACCTGAAGCTCGCTGGTCTTGGCCAGCACGTCCCGGAACCGCTGCCTGAGGGTCTCCTTGACGATTTCGTCGTCGCTGCTCAGGACACGGACGCTGTAGCGGCGATCGGCGAACTCGCCATCCCGATAGATGATCGGCTGGACAACAGCGCTGCCGTATCCCATGCTGAGAGTCGACGCCGGGACGGGGGCATTCTGGAGGGTCGTGGCGAAAGCCCCCGCCAGGTCCGCCGCCACCTTGGCAGTGTCGGCCGAGAAGACCTGAATCCGGTAACCGTGCCCCGTCACGACGCCTTCTTCGTCGGGCAACCCGATCACGAGGGCGTCGGCGTACTCGCCCGACAGGCCGGCCACCTTCTCACGGACCGCCGGAACGTCCGTGGCGTCTTTCAGCCACAGGGTCGCGACAACGCCGCTGTCGAGGCCTGCGACGCGGCTGCGGACGGCGTCAATCTGGACCGCCTCGGAGAAGTTGAGTTCGACGGCCGTGCCGCCACGGAACTCCATGGCGTACTTGTCCTCGCCGACGTAGGTGCTCACGGCGATGCCCGTCACGACCAGGATGGCACTGAGGAAGATGCACGGCCTGGCCAGCCTCGTGAAACGAACCTGACCCGGCTTGACCAGCCGGGGCATCATGCGCAGCGTCCGCAGCAGCCCGGCGCCCAGGAGCACGTCGAAGAGGACGCGCGTCACGAGCAGCGCCGTGAACATGCTGGTGACAAGACCGATGCAGAGCACGATGGCGAAGCCCTTGACTTCGGGGCTGCCGACGAAGGCCAGAATCACGCCCGTCAGGAACGTCGTCAGGTTGCCGTCGAAGATGGCCGGCAGAGCCCGCGAGTAGCCGTTGCGGATCGCCAGGCGGATGCTGCTGCCCCGCTCCAGTTCCTCGCGGATGCGCTCGAAGACCAGCACGTTGGCGTCCACGGACATACCCACCGTAAGGATGAGGCCGGCGATGCCCGGCAACGTCCAGACGCCCTTCATCGTGTACATGATGACCACGATGATCACCAGGTTGAGCACCACGGCGATGTCGGCCACCAGGCCGGCGAAGAAGTAGAAGAGAATCATGACCGCGATCACCGCCAGCAGAGCGATCCACGACGCAGTCAGGCCGCGGCTGATGTTGTCCTGGCCCAGTTCGGGGCCGACCTGCCGCTCCGACAGCAGCCGCAGATCCACGTCCAGCGAGCCCGACTGAAGCACGGTCAGGACTTCGTCGCGCTCCTGCGGGGAGTCGTAGCCTTCGATGATGCCGCCGGCATCCAGCTCAGCCCGGATGGACGGTGCGCTGGTCACTTTGCCGTCAAGCACGATGGCCATACGCTTGCCGATGTGGGGGCCGGTCAGGCCTCGCAGGTTGTTCCTGGCGCCCGGCTTCATGACGAAGTGGACAATGGGACGACCGTCCTGGGTATCTTTGGCCGTCTTGGCGAAATCCTCGCCCTCAACCACGGGAGTGTCACGCCGAACGAGCACCTCGACATCCGACAACTGCTCGGGCGCCGGTGCCGCCGCGGCGGTCTCAGCCGTCGCAGGCTCCGTCGCACTTTCAGCCGTCGTCGCCTCGCTACCGTCGTCGGGCTGGTCCGAGACCACCGTCGTGGCGGTTTCCGCCTTGCCGGCGTCGCCGGCCTGGTGAATGACGAAAATGGCCATTCCCTGGGCGGCCCCCGCAACGCCCGGGCGATAGAACGGGCTGACGTGGAGCTTCGCAGCCTCGTCGCGGCTGAGGTTGCCCAGGCTGAGGAATGCCGCGACGCGATCCCAGTCGGTCCTGGAGCTGTACTTCAGGGGCACCCATTCGAACCGGTCGAGCGGCTCACGCACGCCTTCGAGGCGGCGCTGGGCCAGTTCCTCAAAGTTCGGCACGTCCTCGGGGTCGGCCAGAAGGCGGAAGGTCAGGCGGCCGTTGCGGCCCAGCAGCCGCTTGACGGTCTGGACTTCCTCGGAATCGGAGCCCGCCATGCTGACTTCGATGCGGCCGGAGCCGATGCGACTGGTGATGGCGTAGTTCCGGGTGCCGGTCGGGTCAACGCGTCCCTTGAGCACCTTGATGATATCGTCCATGCGTTCCTGATCGGACTCGCCCACGACTTCGTACACCAGGTTGGTGCCGCCCTGGAGGTCGATGCCCAGGCGGAAGTAGTCCTTGGCCGCCTTGAGCGGCTCGTCCTGGCGCGCCAAGTCGATGGCAGGAAGCGCGACGATCAGCGCCACAAACAGTATGGTGAACCAGAAGACCGTTCGATTCATGGCTGTTGGCTATTCCCTTTTTCTAGAGTCGTCGGACCCGGCGGCGCCGGGCCGCGTGCGAGGGGCTTCGTCGCACGTTCTGGAACTGCCGTCACACGTCACGTCCATGCACGGGCGATCAGGCCTGCTTGGCGGCCTGGTCTTCTTCGTCGGTCAGCACCCGACCGACGTGCGTCTTCTCCACGCGGATGCGGACGTCGTTGCGCTCGTCGATCTTCAGCACGACGCCCGACTCGTCCACCGAGTAGACCACCCCGTGGATGCCGCCAATCGTCACCACGTGGTCGTTCTTCTTCATGGCGCTGAGCATCTCGCGCCGCTTCTTCTCCTGCTTCTTCTGCGGGCGGAACATGACGAAGTACAGCACCACCAGCATCACGCCCATCATCAGCAGCATCGACGGCTGGAACCCGCCCGGAGCGCTGTTCTGCGGACCGTTGCCGCCGTCGATTTCCTCGGCCACTTTGGTGCCGGTGACGTGTTCTTCGCCGCCGGCAGCCCCTTCGGCCCCGTCGCCCGGGGCGGGCTGGGCAGTCGCTTCAGCAGCCGCCGGGGCGCTCGGCGCCGGAGTTTCCGTCGTTTCCTGAGCCAATATCACGAATCCGGACATGACACCTCCTTAGCATAGAGCATCTGCGCAGGCAGATGCAGACCGCGTACTATAGCTGCCGGGAACCTATGAATCAACGCTTTTCAGGAACTCTTTTTCGTACTCGGCCAGCCGTCCGGCCCGGATGGCCTCGCGGATTCGGGCCATGAACCGCGCAAAAAACCGCAGGTTATGCAGGCTGGTCAGGATGGGGCCAAGCATCTCCCCCACCTGGAAGAAATGGCGAATCGCCCCACGGCTGAATCCGCGGCACGCCGGGCAATCGCAATCGGCCTCAATCGGGCCGCCGTCGCCCTCGTACTGCTGGTTACGCAGCCGCAGAATCCCCGAAAACGTGAACGCCGAGGCGTTGCGACCGTTCCGCGTCGGCAGGACGCAGTCGAACATGTCCACGCCGCGCCGGATAGCCCCGAGGATATCCCGCGGCTGGCCCACGCCCATCAGGTACCGCGGCCGGTCGGCCGGCAGTTCCGCCGCCGCCGAGTCCACGGCCCGCATCATGATCTCGTGCGGCTCGCCGACGCTCACCCCGCCGATGGCGTAGCCCGGCGACGGCACCTCGGCCACCAGGCACCTGGCGGCCTGACGTCGCAGGTCGTCGAACTCGCCGCCCTGGACAATCGGAAACAGGGCCTGACGGTCGCTCGTCCGGTGGGCGTCGCGGCATCGCCGAGCCCACAGCAGCGTCCGTTCCGTGGCCTCCTCCACCTCCGACCGCGACGCAGGATACGGCGGGCACTGGTCCAGCGCCATGACGATGTCGGCTCCGATGGCGGCTTGGGTTTCGATGCAGTTCTCGGGCGTCATCCGCAGGGCGGCCCCGTCGATGTGGCTGCGGAACTCGACGCCGTCGTCGTCCACGGTGCGCAGGTTCGACAGGCTGAAGACCTGGAACCCGCCGGAATCGGTCAGCACCGGACCATTCCACCCCATCATGGCCTGAATGCCGCCCAGGCGGCCGACCACGTCGGCGCCCGGCCGCAGGGCCAGATGGTAGGTGTTGGCCAGGAGTATCTCCGCACCCAGGTCGCGCAGGTCCCGCGGCAGAAGACCTTTGACCGAGGCGCGGGTGCCCACGGGCATGAACGCCGGCGTCCGGAACGTGCCGTGAGGCGTCGAGAACTCGCCTGCCCTGGCGGCCGAGGAACCGTCGCGATGATGAATCTGAAAGTCGAACATGCGTCGCCGCTCCGCGCGCCGCGTGGCGTCAGTACACCCGAATCAGCTTGCTGCCCGGGTAGTAGTAATAGAGTATGCCCTCGGCGCGACGGCCGAGGCTGGCCTGCTTCTCGGCGCCGTACTGGCTCATGCCGATGCCATGACCGTAGCCGCGACCCGAGACCACCGCCACGCCGTCCTCGAGGCGAACGTCGAAGCGATCCGACCGGAACGGGGTTTCCGGCGGAAACTGCTTCTTGAACACGGAAACCGGGATTTCCCAAAGCCGGTCGGGCGACTCGGATGTCCAGAGGTTGACCCACCGGACGCGTCCGTCTTCGGTGCGGGCACGGTCGCCCGACTCGGCGACGGCAATCGCCTTCACGCCGCGCGCGGCCTCCATGACCTTGTTCGTGGCCCGCAGGTTCTTGAGCAACTGCTCGGCATCCTGGCGAATCTCCCACCGGTAGTTGGGCGCGTCGCTGCTGTAGCTGCAAGCCACGCCCATCAGGGGCGGAATCCGCGGCGCCTTCGGGAAGAGCTGGTACGCCGCCACGGCCTGACCACCGCTGGTGCTGTGATAGAATGTCTCGAAGAGTCTGGGGCCGCTGCCGCCATCATAGGTCAGGACAACGCCTTGCGTCTGGCGGACGGCCTCGCGGGCCTTCTCGGTCTCGCTGGCGGCCCCTTCCTGGTACGCCTGGCTGCGGCCGCTGCTGTCATAGACGTCGAAGGACCGGCCCGACGGCACATTCTTCATGTGATAGAGGGCGAAGGTCCGGGCGGCAATGGCCTGGGCCTTGTGCGTCTCGATGTGCCATTTGCCCAGGAGCTCCTTGCCGACCACGCTGACCAGGTACTGCTCCAAGGGGAGGACATTCACCAGGGACACCTTGTCACTGTCGGCGCTGACGCGCAAGGTGCCGCGGAACACGGGTTGCCGGGCCGTCGGGCTCGGGGCGGGAAACACGATGCGGGCCTCCTCCACGTGGGCCGGCACAATAACCACATGGCCGCTGTCGAGGGGCTGCTCGTTCAGGAAGAGCTTGCCACCCTTGACCGAGAAGCTCGCCCCGGCCAGTTCCTCCCCCTGCCCGAGCATCTTGCCGCTGAGGCGATCATACATCTGGTATCGATCCAGCACGTTCACGAGCCGCGAGGGCGTGTCCTCGCCGATCTTCACGCGGATGTACGGCCCCGCCAGGGACGCCTCGCCTGGAATCTCGACGGACGGCTCGGGACGGCACCCCGTCAACCAGACACAGAGCCACACCAGAGCCGCCGGTCCCGCCAGATAGCGCAACCGCGACGCGCTAGCCGCAGCCGTGACGCGATGGAACATCGAGAGAGCCTTTCCTGGGAATGGGGTTGCCGGGGGCACGGCCTTCGCGCCCGCATCGTTCCTGTCATCGGCAATCAGCCGGGCCGCACATCAGGACATTGGTCCGAATCGTGGCCCTGGCCGCGGTACACGTGCAGGCCGGTGTCCTTGTAGCGCTGGTACTCGCTGAAGATGCAGCCACAGTACTGCTGACGATAGAGGTTGCGCCGCCGGGCCTCCTCGTGGGCGGGTTCGGCCAGATGTCGCCAGTCGAAGTAGGCGAACGGCACGCCGACGGCGTCGGCCACCTCCTCCCCGACACGGCGCACCACGTCGTGCTGCTGGTGGCGGCTGACGAGCAACGTAGTGGTGAAAGCCTCGTCGCCTCGCCGGCGGGCAAGTTCGGCCGTCCGCAGCAGCCTCATGCGGTAGCACTGTTCGCAGCGACGGGCGGCACGGCGGTCCACCGTGTCGAGGAACGCGTCGAGCCCGTACTGCTCGTCGCAGACGGTCTCGATGCCCTCGCAATCGGCCAGAAGGCGGAACGCCTTGAGGCGACGGCGGAACTCGATCAGCGGATGGATGTTGGGATTGTAGAAGTAAGCGACAAGGCCCCGCTCGCGCAGCCCGTCGAGCGGGCCGAGCAGGCACTCCGCACAGCAGGCATGAACGAGCAGGGCCATGAGATCGGCTATTCTTTGAGCGACAGTCCGTAACGCCTGAGCTTCTGCTTGACCTCATTGAGCGATGTCTGGCCGAAATTCTTGGAGTTCAGCAGGTCGGCCTCGGTGATGCCCGCCAGGTCGCTCAGGGTATTCAGCGACAGCCGCTGGAAACACTTGCGGCAACGGATCGAAAAATCGATGGTTTCCAGGAGGATATCGGCCACGGGCGACGTTGCGGCAGGCGCCTCGACGGCCACGGGGCGCTTGGGCGGCTGCTTGACGGTCTGCTGCTCCAGCCCCATGCCGAGATAGAGGCCCTTGGAGGCGAGCATCTCCTTGATCTCGGCCAGCGACGTTTCGCCGAAGTTCTTGTACGACAGCAGGTCGGCCTCCGTGTGCATGATGAGGTCGCCGAGGGTATGGACGTTCATCTTCTTGAGGCAGTTGCGGCTTCGGACCGAGAGCTCGAAATCGGTGACGGGGATTTCGAGCACCTGGTTGCGCCGGTCGCGGCGGCGTTCCTGCTCCTCGTCGTAGAACATGCCCATGGCAGCCTGGGCGTCGCGCAGGGCCAGTCGAGCCCGGGCGTGGTTGGGATTGAATTCGAGCACCTTGCGATAGCACTCGACGGCCTTTTCGTAGGCGGCCGGATCGGCGTAGCCGCGCTCCTCGTAGAGCATGCCGAGGTTCAGCATGGCGGCATGGTCGCGCGGGTAGGCTTTGACGCAGGCGTCGTAGCATTCCATGGCCCTGGCTTCGTCGCCGCGCAGATCGCACAGGTAGCCGAGCCGGAACCGGGCCGCACGGAAATGCGGATTGGCCGCCAGGGACGCCTCGTAGGCGGCCAGCGCCTCGTCGTATCGTCCCAGGTCTTCCAGCGTGCGACCGAGCGCGTACTGGTGCCTGGCGACATCGTCGGCCTGCGGCTTGATCTTCGTAAGCACCTTCAGCGACGCCTCGGCATCGCCCTGGCTTCTCATCTGCTCGGCCTTCTGAAGCTCACTGTCAGCCATATTCGCCGGCTCCTCATGAAGGATGCGGTCATCGGTTATCACGAACAAGACCCGGCATTATACAGACGGCCTCCGAAAAATGCAACCCCGTCGCAGCCTGCCTCACGGGGTGCATTGACGTTTTGGGGGCCGTACCGTGGCATGGGCATCCTGCCCATGAGTGGCAGGGGCATCTTGCCCCTGCTTCCCCAAAACGTTAATGCACCGTGCCCCACGCAACAGCTTGACAGGCGGCGGCGGGCCTTCTAGACTCGGCCGGCTCGGCGGAGGAGGCCATGGGGGGCTTCTCCGAGGGCCAGCCGTACCCAGGAGGCCGTTGTCGTGACCGACCAGGACCCATGGCGCAGCCGCACCGAGGACTATACCGCCGAGGAACGCGTGCGGCTGGACAAGTGCGCCGACCTGCTGCGCAAGGTCCAGTCGGGTCGCCCGGGGCCACTGGAGGTTCTGGACATCGGGTGCGGGTGCGGGGCCATGGGCCAGCTTCTCTCGGGCCCGCAATTCAGGCTCTCGGGCATCGAGCTGGACAGCCGCTCGGCCGACGAGGCCCGCCGGCACTACGCCGAGGTGGCGGTGCAGGATCTGACGGCCCGGTGGCCGTTTGACGACCACCGGTTCGACGCCCTGCTGGCCCTGGCGGTTCTGGAGCACGTGGTGGATTACCGGGCCCTGCTCTGCCAGGCCGCCCGCGTGCTGAAGCCCGGCGGCTGCCTCATCGTCGAGGTGCCCAACCTCGGCTACTGGAAAGAAGTCCGCAAACTCCTGTTCCGCAAGCAGCCGCACTGGCTCAAGCAGTACGACCACGTACGCGGCTGGACGCTTGGCTATCTCAAGGTCGCGCTGGCTGAGCACGGGTTCGTGGCGGTCCATGCCGAGTGCGACCGGCTGAATCTGCCGCTGGTGCCGGCGTCGCGATGGATGGAGCGGCACCTGGCCTCCTGGGGACGCGTGCTCATCGTGCAACTGGTCAAGGCCAACGGGACGCCCACGTCATGCCGCGAGTGACCGTAGCCATCCCCACCTTCAATCGGCGCGAGCTGCTGCGCGAGGCGCTCGACAGCGTGTTCGCGCAGACGTGGACCGATTTCGAGGTGCTGGTGGTCGATGACGGCTCGACCGACGGCACCGGGGAGATGGTTGCCGCGTACGGGCGTCCGGTGCGCTACGTGTACCAGGAGAATCGCGGCGACGCGGCGGCCCGCAACCGGTTGATCGCCGAGGCGCAATCGCCCCTGATCGCGTGGCTCGACAGCGACGACCGCTGGCTCCCCGAGAAGCTCCAGAGGCAGATCGCCAGGCTGCAGGGGGCCGACGAGCGGACCGTCGTGTACGGTCCCAAGCTCAGCATCGAAACCGACGGGCGGATCGCACAGAGCCGGCGGCCCGCGCCACCGTCGGGCCGGATCACGGCGGCGCTGTTCGACAACATCTTCATTCCCACGCCGAGCGTCCTGATACCGACGGCGCTGCTGCGCGAGGCCGGCGGATTCGACGAGCAGTACAGGGTGTGCAGCGACTACCGGATGTGGCTGGTGCTGTCGCTGACATGCACATTTCTGGCGATCCCGGAGCCGCTGGTGGCCTGCCGGCGGCACGTGGCGAGCCTGTCCAGCGCATCGTCGGCCAGCCAGGGCGCCAAAGCGACGATGCTCGAGGAGTTTTACTTCGAGCTGGGAGGCAAGGACGCGGTGCCGCGGCGTCAGGCGATGCGACGGTTGGCCGACCAGTGCCGCAAGACGGCCGTTCTGGCCCATCGCGAGGGGCGTCGCGAGGAAGCGTTCGCGTGGTACCGCAGGTCGCTGGGGCACCGGCTGACGGCCCGGTCGTGCCTCGGCTATGCAGCCCGGAGGCTGGGTCTGTAGCGGCTGGACGCAGCGAGGCCGGTGCGTCCTACGTTCCCCTGCCCAGCACAGCGGCCACCGCCTGCGACAGGCGGGCCAGGTCGTAGGGCTTCTCGACGAAACCCGCCACGCCCTCGTCGAGTATCTTCTGTGCGGCTCCGTTCAATCCGTAGCCGGTCGAGAGCAACGCCAGGACGTTCGGGTTGATCTGCTGCATGGCCTTGAAACACTCGCGCCCCCCCATGGCGGGCATGATCATGTCGAGCAGCACCACGTCGATGTCGGACCAGGAGTCGCGGTAGATCTCCAGCGCCTCGACGCCGTCGCCGGCCACGAGCACGTCGTATCCGAGTTCGACGAGCATCCTCGCGGCCATCTGTCGCACCACGGGTTCGTCGTCGATCAGCAGAACGCGGCCCCGTCCGCGAATCACGCGCGGCGCCAGCGCGTGGGCCTGGTCGGACGAAGGCCGGGCCGTGACCGGCAGGTAGACGCGGAACGTGCTGCCGTGTCCCAGCTCGCTGTAGACCTGCACCGATCCGCCGTGGTTCTTGACGATGCCATAGACCATCGACAGGCCCATGCCCGTCCCCTTGGACGGCTCCTTGGTGGTGAAGAACGGCTCGAAGATTCTCGGCAGGATGTCGCGCGGAATGCCGATGCCCGTGTCCATGACCGACAGGCACAGGTAGCGGCCGGGCGCCGCCTCGGCATGCACACGGCAATACGCTTCGTCCAGATCGACGCACTCGGTGCGGAACATCAACTGGCCGCCGTCGGGCATCGCGTCTCGGGCGTTGACCGCCAGGTTGAGCACCATCTGCTGCATCTGGCCCGGATCGCCGATGACGGTGCTCGGCGAAGCCTGGAGCATCGGCTGGATCTCGATGTTCTTGTCGAGGGTGCGACCAAGCAGATCGACGACCTCGCACACAACGCTGTGCAGGTCCACCGGGACAATCTGGTTCTTGCCTCTGCGGGCAAACCCCAGCAACTGACTGGTCAGGTGGGCGGCACGCCGGGCGGCCCCCTCGATGGAGTCGGCGATCTCGGCCGTCTCGGGGCACTTGCAGTCGCCCGTCTTCAGCAGGTTGGCGTATCCGATGATGCCCGTGAGCAGGTTGTTGAAGTCGTGAGCGACGCCGCCTGCAAGCTCGCCGATGGCTTCAAGCTTCTGCACCTGGAACAACTGCTCTTCCAGCCGATGATACTCCTGCTCGCCGCGGATGCGGTCGGTGACGTCGGCGATGAATCCCTCCAGGATGGCGGCGCCGTCGGCGGCGTCGCCCACTTTCCTGCCCTGTTCGTAGACCCACTTCTCGTCACCCTGGGCGGTGCGGATGCGGTACGTCAGACGAAACGGCTGTTCCCTGGAGACCCCCTCCTGAACCTGTCGCCACACGTCTTCCGCGTCCTCCGGGTGAACCAGGGCGGCATACGAGACTTCGCGGTTGTCCTGCAACGCCGCCTGCTCGTATCCGGTGAGCGCCTGGCACCCTTCACTGACATACTCCATGGTCCATTGCCGGTCGTTGCGGCAACGATAGGCCATGCCGGGCAGGTTGCTCAGCAGCGTCGAGAGCGTCCTCTCGCTCTCGCGCAGCGCTTTCTCGGACTGGCGGCGAGAGGTGACGTCCTGTCCTGTGGCAACCAGGCAGACAATGCGGCCGTCGCGATCACACAATGCGTTGGCCGACCAGGCGACCAGGCGGGCAACTCCGCCGGTGCCTGCCATCCGAGTCTCGTGAGGGCCGCTGCTGCCTCGCTGCACAGCCTCGGCCAGGCATGCACGAATTTGCTCCGACTGTGTCTCATCCTGGCCAAAACGCGAGAAGTCGCTTCCAGCGACTGCCTCCGACGAGAGGCCGCTCCATGCCTCCGAGGCAAGGTTGAAATCGATGATGCGCCCCTGGGGATCCAGCAGGACCACCATCGCCTCAATGGCGTTCAGGATCGTCTGGATCAGGCGACCGTCCTGGCCGCACCTGACCCACAGTGATTCCAGTTTCTCGACCTGCGGATCGCGATCTGCCATAGCAACGCCCCCCCGAAGAGTGCGGCATGGACTACGCCCGGCAACGGAGCATGACTACAGATGTGCCCAATCCACCCGTATTATTAGCTCGGCATAGGCAATGGGCAAACTTAATCCGGACTTGCGACACCTTCATACGACGAGGGCGAAACGGGCCACAAGGCCGGTTCCGCCCCCTGTTCGCGCCATGAAGCCCGTCGGTCGCCTGTCAGTGCGTCTCGCCGCCGGGCGAATCGCCGGACGGCGGCTCGGTCTCGGCCGACGACGAATCGCCAGCCGTCGCCGGCTCGCTGCCGGACGACGCGTCCCCAGCGGTCGCCGGGACCGCCCGGAGCACCCTGGGCGCGGTCGTGGCCGCGCGGCGCCAGGCCGCAAACCGCGTGCCGAGGTCTCGCAACAGCTGCCAGACGCCCAGGACGACCGCCACCCCCGCGAGCAGCCAGATCAGATCCGTCAGATAGTCCGCGAAGCTATAGCCCAACAACGTCCGCACGGCCAGCAACAGTGCCGCCAGACAGAGCATTGCGAGGAACTTGCCCACGGCTCCGGTCTTGCTCCTGGTCCACCACCACACGGCGGCCGCCAGCACCAGGACCACCGCGAGGCCGCGCGTCACCGAATGGAGGGCCGATGTCATGCAAAGCACATTGAGTTCCGGCGGCGTGCCCAGAGCCACCAGCGTCTGGAAGCAATAGCGGTTCATGGCGATGCCGGGAGCCGCGGCCCCAGGGTCGCGCAGGCGACGTTCGCCTGCCACCGCTTCGATCGGTGGCGCCGCGCTGGGCGCTTGCGACTCCCAGGATCCCACGTTGTCGCCGACACGGCGGTTGTGCTCCACCTGAATGCTCTGCATGTCGGCCATCTCGGCGGCCGAGCTGCTCAGCACCACCGCACGCTGAGGCGGAACAAACGACAGCCGCACCAGCCCATCGTCCAGCCGATCCACGCGGTTCAGGGTGCCGCCGTTGTAGACGATCACGTAGTCGTCCGGAAGCGAGAGCTCCCACCCGACGCGAAGGCTCGGCACCTCCGTCTGCGGCACCATCAGCGATAGGTTGCGCACGCTCCCGAGGGCCGACAGGCTGTAGCTGTAGCGGATGCGGACCTGGAATTCCTGCTGGCCGCGCCCGTGCCCGATGATGGGGATCATGGTGACGGTGCGACCGTCCTTCTGGCTGGTCACTGGGGTCTTCTGCTCGTCGTCCACGAAGGCGTGCCAGATGCGGGAGTCGGCGGGCAGGTAGAGTTCCAGATACTGCTTACGGAGGTTTCGCATCGAGTAGGCGGCGTCCGTGACGACGTTGCCGTCGTCGGTGATGACGGTGCTGAGGCGGCAGGTGCTGATGACGGCTACAAGCACCTCGGCCGGGTCGCGACGCACCGTCGTCAGGTGAAGCTCGAACGGCGCCGTCGGGTACCGGAAGCTCAGGGCCATGGAACTGGTGATGCCCTGGGTGTAGTCGGACGGAATCTCGCGTTCGTCGATGGGGCGGACGCCCTTGGACTCCTCGGCGGCGCTGACCTCCAGGTCGGTCCGCGGCGCGACGGCCACGTAGCCGCGCTCGTGCTTGACGTCCAGCGCCCGGACGCCCACGAAGGTCAGCCGGTCGGCCGTCTTGTCGTCGGTCTTGATCTGGTAACTGACGTTGACGCGAACCTGTCCCTTCTTCTTCGCCTGGAACGTCAGCGTCCAGACCGACGGCCTGGCGGGATCCTTCTCCTTGCTCTTGAGGTCGGCCGCGGTGATGTCCACGTTGTCGGCCCCGGCGGGCAACTCGACCCGCACGGTCTGGATGCCGGCGTACTGCACGAAGTACTTCACCGTGGCCCCGGCCTGGAGGTACGCCTCGCCGAGGGAGATGAAGTTGAAGACCTCGGCCGTGACATACGGCTCCACGCTCTCGACCTGCACGGCCGTCTTCCACGGCTGGAGGAAGTACTTGTAAGCCAGTGTGACGCCGCTCTGCTGCAACCGCTGCGGCAGTTCCTTCACGTCGATCTCGCGGATGTTCTCGGTGGCGGCCTCGGACGGCAGAAGCCTCATGCCTTCCTCGGGGCGGACGGCGACGTAGCCCGTCTCGCGACGGACGTCGAGGCAGCGGATGTTGGGCAGCGCGACGGGCTTGCCGGGCGCGGCCTCGGTGCGCATCTCGCCGACCATTTTCAGGGCATACGCCCCTTCGGTCTTGCTCAGCAGCACCACTTCGACGGTCCCTGCGGCCCGGTCGTGTTTCCAGTCGTCGATGCCGGCGCCTTCGAGGGTCAGCACCTGGAAGTCCTGCGGCACGTTGAGCCGCAGGGTGAAGACGCCCGCCTTGCGGATGTCGTAGGTCACGGCGTAGTCCACCCGTGTGACGGCGGACTCGATGTCAACGAGGGTCTCGGCAGCGGCGACGATCTCGCTCTGGACCGAACTGATGTCCACCTCGAGCTGATAGGGATGCCGGATGTAGCGATAGGCCAGCGTGGCGGCCTGACGGTCGGGCATGGTCTCGGGCAGGTCGCGGAGGTTGATCTGCGTGATGCCCTCGCCGAGGGCCGGCTTGACGTTGGCGCCCGAGAGGGCCTCGATGGCGATGTAGCCGCGCTCGCGCTGCACGTCGAGCAGTTCGAGCCGCGGAATCGCCAGCCGCTCGCCCTGCATGGGCTTCTCGGTGGTCAATTGCAGAGTGTACTGCCGCTCGGCCTTGCTTCGCAGGTCCACGCTCAGCACCTGGTCGGTCAGGCTCCAGTTGTTGATGTCGGGGCCGTCGAGGTCGGCCAGCCGCACGTCGGGCCCGAGGCGGATACGGAAGCGGAAGACACCGGCGTCCTTGATCTGGTAGTTGACGGTCGTGACGGCGCGAACCGACTCGGCGGACACCTTGACCACAGAGAGGACTTCACCGGAGACCTTGGCCTCGACGACGCTGAGCCGCACGACAATGTCGATGGGGCGCTTGACGTACTTGAAGCCCAGGTGCAGTTGCTCGATCTGGACGCCGGCCGCCACGGCCGGCATCTCGCGCACGTCGATCTGCGACACGCCTTCGGCGCGGCCGGCCTCGGCCTTCAGCCCCTTGTCGGCCGCGATGGCCACCCATCCCGTCTCGCGGCTGACATCCAGGGCCTCGGGCGTCGCGACAGCCACCTCCGTGGCGCCGCCGGCCGACGGCTGGTCGATGGCCTGCTCCGTGGCCAGCGACAGGACGTAACGGTCGCTGATCGGGCCGAGCAGTTCGACCTTGAGCACGCGGTCGGCCCCCTGCCCCTGGATGTCCCAGGAGCGGATGTCCTGCCCGTCCACCTTCAGCAGCGTGGCCCGCTCGGGCAGACGAAGCCGCAGGACGCTGACCTTGCCCTGGACGACGGAATACTCCACCTGCGTGTAGAGCCGCATCACGCCCAGGGCGAGTTGGGCCGTGGTCTTCTGCTCGGCGAAGACCTTGGCCTCCAGCGTGACGTCCGGGGCCTTGGGCGACCACTCGACGGTGAGTTCGCCGGTCCGGCCGCCGAACACCGTCACAGTCGTCTGCCCCGCCTTCTCCTCGGTCCGGATCGGCAGTTGCGGCGACAAGGCCACCTCCAGCGACGTACCGGGCAGCGTCACGGCCATGGTGGCCACCGTGGCGCCAATCTGCGGCAGACGCAGACTCTTCTTCAGGTCTTTGCCGTCTACTCCCGCGGCAAAGCGGATCTCCAGCTCGTGCGATCCCTTGCCGACGCTGAGCAGGTGGTAGCCGTCGGCCTGCCGCACCAGTTGCACGCCGTCGCGTCCTTTCTTGATGGCCATGTCGGTCACTGCGATGGACGCCGGCAGCACGAGAACCTCGCGCACGTCCGCGATGTCGCTCTCGACCCAGAGCCGCATGACGCCTTCGGCCACGGTGCCGGCGACGGTCACCTGCACGTCGCTTCGCGTGAGCACGACATCCGTCACAGGCACCGGCACGGGCGGCTCGACCGGCGGCACGCGCGAGACCGGCGCCGTCGGGGCGACGGCTTCCTCCGCAAGGACGGTCTCCTGCGTCTGCGGCGCAACCGGATCCTCCTGGGCCAGCCCCAGTCCAGGCAGGACAGCCACCGCCACCATCGCCACCAGCCACATCACGCCGCGTCTGACGCACCTCATCGTTCCGTCCTCCCAATCAGCGTTCCACTGAGACTCGATTCGTATCCTCTACCGCGCCGCCGCACGACCACGACGCAACCGCCGGGCCGCGCCGACCGCCGCCGTCCCCACGAGCCCCGCCACCGCCACGGCGGCCACGGCGTACACCGCGTAACCGCTGCCGCTGCGAACGGCCTCGATGCGGAAGTGGCCCATATCGCCGCCGCTGAACCCACGGCCGACGCGGCTGAACATGTACGGCAGCCGGTCGCCCTGCGGCAATTGCAGCCCGATCGGCAGGCTGCCCCGGGTGCGTCCCTCGCGGACCGGAGACAGCGACACGGCCTCCACGCCGCCGGCGTCCCACGGACGCCACCCCTCATCGGCGGCAGCCGCCGAGGGCCCGTTGGCCTTGCCATGCGGCACGCCCTCGATCCCGCGAGCCTCTGACTCCGGCCCGGGCTGATCCGGCTTCGCGGTCGCGACGCCACCCGCCGCGGCAGCCGGCACATCTGTGGCGGCGCCATACCCGACCCCGGACCCGGTCTTGGTCCCGGCCTCCAGCTTGAAGACGAAACTCGACTGAGGCGTCGTCTGCACTTCCGTCTTCGTGACGCCGGCCGCTTCCTGGGCTTGGCGGAGCACGTCGGCCGCCTGCCCCTTGAAGGCCTTGTCCAGATCCTTCTTCTCGTCGGCCCGCGTGATGTCATCCCGCGGCTCCTCCGCCGCGCCTGGCTGGGCCCCTTCTGGGGCCAGAGGCAGATCCTCGCCGCGCAGGGAGCGGGACGCTCTGCCGGAGTCCCGGTCCGCTTCGTCCCAGCCGTAGAACTTCTCGGCAAGCTTCATCCGCCGCTGGGCTTCCAGGTTCAGCAGGTTCGAGTCCTGCCGGGCGCGGCTCTTGCCGCCCAGCATCTTTGCCTTCTCGTAGCTCTCGGAGTAGGTTCTCAGGTCTTCTTCGGTGGGTTTCAGGTCTTCCTCGACGATGGGGTTGTTCACCTCGCCCTGCCGGTAAAGCTCGCGGGCCAGCTGGCGCCGCTGCCCCGGCTCCACGTGCTGCACCTCGTTTCCCGGTCGCACCACCGTATAGCCGTCAGCGCCCACGTCAGCCAGGAGCACGCCCGTCACGTCCTTCTGCTCCCCGGCCCTTCCCTGCGGTTGTCGCAGCGCCATGTTGAGGCTCTCGCCGAAGTAGTTGGTGCCCGATTTCTTGAGCCGCTCCACAACGCCCGACTCCACCAGTTTCTCGCGCTCAAGCTCCGCCAGGTCGGCCGGGTAGACATCAAAGGTGCTTCGGTATGCCTCCAGGGCCGCGCCGACCACCTCCAGGTCGCGTCGCGCCCAGACGCCGGTCCAGCCGCCCTCGGCGGCGTCAACCGACACCTCACTGTACTCGACCCGCCCCATCATCGGCGGCGACTTCACCCCCAGCGCCGGCATCAAGAGCGCCGCGAGAATGAGCATGACCGGAATTGCCGCAAGCATCATGAGGGCTGCCCACCTCAGTCCGGGGCGTTTCCAGACGTAGCGGGCCGCGCGTGCCGGAGGCGATACCGCGCGGCGCAGCAGCCTGCCGCCGCGACGGACCATCAGCCAGACCGCCGCAGCCGCCACCGCCGTCGCCGCCACGACCGCCAGAACGGTCAGCACCACGTCCGCCACGGGCTGCACCGACGGCCACACCTGTTCCCATCGCCGGCTGTCGGGGCCGAGCATCTGTCGGCTCACCGGCACGTCGGCATCGGGCGGGCGGATCACCATCCGCATGTTGCCCTCGTCGCCGACCAGGTCCGGCCGCAGGGCGTACCCCTGCGGCATGAAGACCTCCCATCCCATGCTCCCCGTGGCGACTTCGACCGGCGGGGTCTGGAAATTCATGTCTACGGCGCGGCCCTCCAGGGGCGGCAGTTGCTCGGCGTAGACCACCGTCAATTCGAACGCCCCGTCGCGGCGTTCGCGCTGGAGCAGCGGAATCCGGTAGGCCCCGGGGCGGTCGCCTTCGACGGGCTTGACGGGCCGGCCGTCCACATAGGCGGCCCACAGTTGCCGACGGTCGGGCAACTCGATGGGGGCGAACTGCTGCCGCGTGCTCTGGACCGTCAGCGTCATGAACGTCATGGCGGTGCCGTCGCGGTTGATCATGGTTTGCAGGAGGCAGTCGCTCGCCTGGAGCTTCAGCACGTCTGCCTCGCCGAGCTGGGCCAACCGCAGCGACAGGCCCCAGTCCTGCGGCGAGAGGCCCGAGTACTCGATCGTTCGGACCACCGGAACGTCGGCCGACATGGCCTCGGCCCCGCGTTCCACCGTTCGGGCGTGACCCGACGGCGCGACGGTCACGTCCACCTGATCGCTCTGCTTGCCGACGTGGAGGACGCCCTTGTGTCCGGCGGCTTCCAGGACGCGCGGCTCCTCGTGGGTCACGTCCGTGGCCTCGCGGTCCACCAGGCGGTCGTACGTCACGCGCAGGCGGTACTGGCCCTTGCGGCGCGTCGCCAGCGCGATCGTCCACGTGTTGGAATCGGCGTCCAGGCGGCGGCCGCTGATGTCCTCGCCCTCGATCCACGAGTTGACGGCCCACGACGGGAGCTTGACGCGCAGGGACGACACCCCGGCTTCCTGAATGGTGCAGATCAGCTGGGTTTCGGCACTGATGTCGCCCTGGCCAACCCGGAGCAGCGTCTCGGCCGCAACGGCCACCAGCGGCACGAGGGGTTCCACGTGGAACACTCCGGCCCACGGCTCCGTGAAATCGTAATGGAGGGCCCGCGACGCCGCGTCGCCGGCGCCTGCGCCGGGCAACGCCGGCGATTGCCGCCGGAATGAGCGGATGGCGGCCTCGGTCGATTCGCGAAGCGAACGCACTTCGACCACGCTCAGCTTGAGGTCGGACCCGGGCGTCAGCGCCACCTGCCCGCGCGTCCGCAGCGCCACGGGGACGTCAATCGACTCGATCCGCAGGGGCCGCGTGTAATCCACCGCCTGGGTGGTCTCGACGATCAGCGAGGTGGTTCCCGTCAGGCCGTCGGTCAGGGTCACCGAAAGGGCGGCCTTGTCCTGCCCCGTGGCGGGCGTCAGCCGCCACGCAGCCACTCGCGGCCCGGTGACTCGCAACGGCGTCAGCGACGAAGGCACCAGCAGCACAAGGTCGAAAATCTGGTCGTCAGCGACAGCCAGATGAATCGTGGTGGCCCGCGTCAGGGCGTCCTGCTCCAGAATCACGAGGTCGTTCATGTCCGCCGTGACGCGGGCTCGAATCTGTTCGGTCTCGACCGCCAGCGTGCCGCCGCCCTGGCGATAGCGGTAGGCGAGCCTCGCTCCGCCGCGGCGCACCCACTCGGGCAGTTCGCTGATGTCGATCTGTTCGGTCAACGTGGCGTGGTGGTGGCGCAACTGGACGCCCTCGCCGGCCGAGACGCCGACAACGCCCTCCTGGGAGACCACGTCGGCCGGTTGCAACCGGGGAATGACCAGTCCGTTGATCTTGCGGACGTCCTGGTGGGTGCGGACGGAGAGCCGGGTCGGCCCGAGGCGCGAGTTGTCGAACCGCACGCGAAGCTGCCGGTCGTCGCCGACGTCCCAGTCGCGCACGGCATCGCCTGCGACGTCGAGCACCGCGGCGCCGTCGGGCAGGCCGATGACCACGCCGCGGATGGGGCGCCCCTGGACCTGGTACTCCATGTCGCTGTGCAGAGTAACGACGCCGGCTTCGATCACGGCCAGGCTCTGGACGGCGACTGTGACCCGGGGCTGACGCAGGCTGCCGCGAAGACGGATGTCCACCGGCAGACGGGAGTAGTCGTAGCTGAGGGCGGCGACGGCATCGCCCTGATTCATGCGCCGCGTGGCGCCGGTGACGGCGTCCTGCTCAAGTACCATCGCCTCGGCGGCAAGGAATCGCACCTGGCCTTCCTGGACCGCGGCTCCGGCGACGGCCACGGGCACATGGACGAAGGCGGTCGGCAGCGGCGGGAGCAGTTCCTCGCTCTGGACCACCAGGACCATTTTGTCCAGCACCCTGGCCGCCAGGCGGACGTCGGCCGTGCGCCCGTCGCCGGCGACGGCCCACGAGAGGACGTTGCTGCCGGCGATGCTTCGCACGGCCACGCCTTCGGGAATCGCCAGCGAAAGGCGCTCGATGAGGCCGCGCTGCACGGTGCAGGTGATGACCTCGCGTCTGGAGGCCAGGCCGGGACGGACCTGGACGAGTGCCTTGTTGTGGGCGGAGAACGCGGAGCCGGCCGCCTCGGCGACGACCGCCCTGTCCCACTGAAGGGCGAAGGCGGGTGTCAGCGGCGCCAGCAGGCTCACGGTCCGAACGCCCTCGGCCACCGCATCGGACGTGACGATACCCTCGGGCGAGGTGATCAGGCGGCCCGAATCGCCCGGCAATCGCAGTCGGACTGCCACACGGTTGGCGGGCACACTGGGCAGTTCAATGCGGCTCGTACCCGGCGTCGGGGAAAGCCTGCGGGCGAGGAACTTCACGGTCAATCGATAATCGCCCGGCTCGCGGGCGACGAACACGTAGGTGTCGCCCTGGGCAACCACGCGGCCGCCGTCGGCCTGCCAGTCGAGCAGCGCCGTGTCGCGCGGCAGCAGCGGCACGACCTGGTCGGCGGCGTGGCAAAAGATGCTGAACCCGGCGGTCACGTCGCACTGGGCCTGTTCGCCGGCGGCATCGACGGCGTAGTCGGCGGTGGCGATCACCTGCGGTCGGCCCGGCAGGCCGCCCATGGGGATACACGAACAGACAGCGGTCAGGCCCAGCAGGGCCGCGGCGAGTCGGACGGGCACTCTCATAACCGCACCTCCATAGATGTGATATTAGACGAGGCAGCGGGGAATTGGTTCCAGGAATTGCGCCGGCACGTGACGGGACGGGTGCACGTCACGTGGTGTGGGTGCGCGGGCTCTCGCACCGCAGAAGCGACGGTGCCATCGTTGGAGCAACGACAGAACCGGGGCCAAGGCGTGCTTCCCTCTCCGCCCGACCCGATGCTCACTCGGCACACCTTGGTCTCCGGCTTCGCAGGAGCCTCCAAGATGGCACCCCGCGGCAGCGCACTGCTGGCGACCGTTTTGCGAGGCCATGAAGGGCGGCTCGCCCCTCGACGAGGCTCGGGACTTGCAGCGAGCCGCTCCTACGGTGAGCGCGGCGGGAGGGGTCAAGGCGTTCGACCCTCACCGCCCCGAGCGGCGCTCGGGGCACCTCTCCCTGCAAGCAGGGCGAGGGGTGCAGGAGCGTGCTGCGCACGCAGGGTTGACAGAGGAACCGCGTGGGTCCGGGGGACCCACCCTACCCGTGTTCCTCGCCAGTCCGCGTGGGTCCGGGGGACCCACCCTACCCGTGTTCCTCGCCAGTCCGCGTGGGTCCGGGGGACCCACCCTGCCCGCGACCCGCGGTGTTCATGGCCGCCGGCTCTGTGTCGAGTCAGTTGACGAACACGCCGAGAGCGGCCGCTTGCGTGATCTTCTGGTACCGGGCGTAGGCTCGGGCGGCGCGGTCGCGCAGCGTCGCGGCGCTCTGCCGTTCGGCGAAGGCCTCCAGCAGAGCGGCCAAGGTGTAGGCCTCGGGAGCCATGAACTGCCTGGTGGCCAGCAGCCGCACGGCGTGGGGGCGCGCCAGGTGCGGGGTGAAGTAGGCGTCGCTCTTGCAGGCCAGGACGAACCAGCCCACCGGCGGCGAGGCGACCGGACTGTTCACGGCGGCGAAGAGGTTCGTTTCGCGGACGGCTGCATTCATCAGGCTGTTGTGCCCGACGAACCCGACAACGTGGCCGGCGCCGCCGGCATCGATCGTGCGACCATCGGGCAGGGCGACGGTCCACGCTGCGCTGCCAAGGGCATCGGCGGCGAACGCGCCGAGGGCATTTTCCATCGGCATGCCGCGCCAGGCTCGGGCTACAAGCAGCATCTCCACCTGCTGCGCCGCGGGCACGCCGGGCCATCGCGAGGCGGCCGGCACACGATGACGGAACACCGCCTGTTCAAGCATCCCATCGGGGTCGCCGTCGCGGCGCTGCGACTCGATCAGGAGTTCCCACGCGCGGCTCTGTTTGAAGAACGTCTTGAGGCCGAACATCGCGCCCCAGTAGAGGTTCGTTCGCGGCGTGTCGCCGTCGCCGAGCGAGGCCGATACGGGGGCGATGCCCTGTCGGTTGTCGCACAGGCAGACGTGAACCGTGACGACGATCGGCCTGCCTGCGCGAACGGCGTCGCCGGCGCGGGCGTAGAGGGTGTCGAGCGTGGCGGGTTCGCGCCGCGCGGGCGGCGGCGGCGCAGCCTGCGGCCCGGTTGCGGCGCGGGGCCCGCCGGAAGGTCCGTCGACTGACGAAGACGAGCCCTTGCCCGCGTGAGGATCGTCGATTCTCCCCCTCGCCTCAGGGGCCGGCCGAAACCACAGCAGGTAGCTCCCCCAGCCGGCCACCCCGAGGGCCGTGAGCACCAACACAAGGGCGAGTCGCGATCTGCCTTGCCTGCGAGGCGCTCGTGCGTCCGTCTGCATGGTGCCCTGCCTCCATCACCTGATCGGAAAACCGTGGGCTCACGACGCCATGAGGACGGCGACGGTGTTGAAGGCGGCGTGGGCGGTGGCGGCGGTGGCGAAGCCGCTGCGCAGGTAGACGGCGCCGAGGTAAATGCCCTGGGCGACGCGGTAAAGAAATTCCAGTTGTGCCCTGGCGGCGTTGCCGCTGCCTGGGGGATGGGCGATGGCGAACACGGCGGCGGCCAGGCAGATGGCGACGATCTGGGCGGCGCCGGCGGGGGTGCGGAAGAGTTTCTGCATGAGCAGCAGGACGAGCGAGACCAGGACGAGGCGGAAGAGGAACTCCTCGAAGACCCCTGCTCCGACGCCGATGACGATTTCGCGGAAACCGCCGCCGCGGCCGACGTCGAACAGGCTGAGAGCGGCGGCCAGCATCTCGGCAAAGGGCAGCGTGAAGAGCAGGTAGAGGATGACCATCGGGACGGTCCAGAGGAGAGCCTGTCCCCAGAGTCGCCAGAGGTCGGCGGCCCGGAGTTGCCAGGGATCGCGCCGCCAGAGGTGGATGACCAGCAGGACCGCCAGAACCAGGACACCGGGCAGGAAATGGGCCGTCAGGCCCACGTGGCCGAGCAGTTTGGCGAACCAGGTGTCCAGGAGTGGCCTGCTGCGGTCGCTGATGCCGACGATGGCGAGGGCGACCTCGTAGAAGAGGATGATCGGGAGCAGGGCTGCCGCCTGGACCAGTGGCGGATAGGAGCCGGTCATGATCGGGCTGCCGGCGGCACCGGAACCGCCTGTCCCGCCGGAGGATGTCTTCTTGTCTGCCATGACCGGACTGTTTATCATGCCGGTGCAGGAAAAGCAAGGGACTGCGATCCGACTACGGCTCCGAAGGCGGGGCACCGGTGACCCTCGTCACCAATCCCGCGCGCCAAGGGGGCTAGGATGACGTCGGGATGGAATCGGGGGGCCGGATTGATGCGCTGGGAGTTGGGGAGCCAATCATGACTTCGAAGGAACGGATTCGGCGGCTGATCGTGGACAAGGAACCGGCGGACCGGGTGGGCCTGTACGATCACTACTGGCCGGAAACGCGTCGGGACTACTGGGTGAACGAGGGGTACCCGGACCCCGAGGTGGTGCCGACGGACTTCTTCGGGTACGACATCATCGAGACCTGGGCCGTGAACGACGCCGGCCCCCTGCGCGGGCAGGACGGCATGGTGGAGGAGACGGACGAGTGGAAGGTGTGGCGTGACGGGTTCGGCGCGTCGCTGAAGACGTGGAAACGCAAGAGCGGCACGCCGGAGCACATGGATTTTGCGATCAAGACGCGGGAGGATTGGGACCGCGTGAAGGGGTCGCTGCTGGAGCTGGACCCGGGGCGGGTGAACGTGGCGGAGTCGCAGCGGGTGCTGGAGGTCGGGCGGCGGGATCAGCGGTTCACGTGCTTCGGGCACCAGTTCTGCATCGAGCTGATGCGAGCGACGATCGGCGACATGGTGATGCTTCCGTCGCTGCTGCTGGAGCCGGAGTGGATTCACGACATGCTGCGGGTGTGGACGGACTTCTTCAAGCGGCATTACGTGTATGTGTTCGACACGGTCGGACGTCCGGACGGCATGTGGATTTATGAGGACCTGGGCTTTACGAACGGGCTGTTCGCGTCGCCGGCGACGATCCGCGAGCTGATGCTGCCGTACTACAAGGAGCTGATTCACCTGTACAAGCACGATTACGGGCTTCCGGTGCTGATCCATTCGTGCGGCGACATCCGCAAGGCGGTGCCGCTCATGATCGAGGCCGGGTGGGACTGTTTGCAGCCGATGGAGGCGAAGGCGGGCGTGGACGTGCTGGAGCTGGCCGACACGTACGGCAACGCGCTGAGCTACATGGGCAACATCAACGTGCAGGTGCTGAACACGAACGACAAGGCGAAGGTGCGGGCGGAAGTCCAGCGGAAGATGGGCGGGATGATTGAGCGCCGGATGCCGTACATCCTGCACAGCGACCATTCGATTCCGCCGGACGTGAGGATGGAGACGTACCGGTACATGCTGGAGTTGCACGCCGAGCACGGGGCGTACTGAGTGCCGAAGCCGCAGGAGGAGCCTGAACCGGCCGTGACCGTCAACGAGAAGATACGCGCGTTCTACGAGGCGTTGTCGGCGTCCTACGGGCCGCAGCACTGGTGGCCGGCGCCGACGCCGTTTGAGGTCTGCGTCGGGGCGATTCTGACGCAGAACACCAGTTGGGGCAACGTGGAGCGTGCACTTGCGAATCTGAAGCAGGCCGGCGTTCTGTCGCCGGAGGCGTTGTGGGCTCTGCCGCCGGAGGAACTGGCCGAGTTGATCCGCCCGGCCGGGTACTACCGGCTGAAGGCGGGACGGCTGCGGAACTTCCTCGACCTGGTGGTCAACAGCTATGGCGGGTCGCTTGAGCGGCTGTTCGAGTTGCCGACGGACCGGTTGCGTCAGGAGGTGCTCGCCGTCAGCGGGATTGGGCCGGAGACGGCCGACTCGATGCTGCTCTATGCCGCCTCGCGGCCGGTGTTCGTTGTGGACGCCTACACGCTGCGGATCGCCTTCCGGCACGGGATCGTGGACCAGGAGTGCGACTACGATCTGCTCCAGGAGACGTTTGCCGGGGCGCTCGAGCCGGACGTGGCGTTGTTCAATGAGTACCACGGCCTGCTGGTGCAGGTGGGGAAGCTGCATTGCCGCAAACGCGAGCCGTCATGCGTTGGGTGCCCGCTGGAACGCTTTCTGGAGCCCGGAGAGCCGTGCGAGCCACTGTGAGCGACCCCGAGGCGGCACTCCTGGGGTGACTGAACGTTTCGGGGAAAGCGGGGGCAGGATGCCCCTGCCACTCACGGGCAAGATGCCCGTGCCACGGTACACCCCCAAAACGTTAATGCACCCACACTCCTGGAGCAATTGACAGGCTCCGCTGATTCGCGCACAATCCCCGGCACCTCTTGAGCCTGACAGCGTTGAAGGCTAAACTCTCGACCATGGGATTGGCCGTGTGGGCCAAACGTGGTCGGATTTCGTAGTCTCCCTCTTCCGGGGGAGAAACCTTGAAAGGTCATCAGGGATGGCGAAGCGAACGGTAGCGGTGCAGTTGATCATTTTCGGCAAGCGGAACAAGGAGGACCTGGCGGGGGTTCTGGACGACGTGGCGGCCGCCGGATACCAGGGTGTGGAGACGGGTTGCCTGGCGGACCAGGTGTCGGGCAAAGAGTTCAAGAAGATGCTCGACGACCGCGGACTGGCGCATGTGGGAGCCCACTTCGGCGGGCCAACGCTGCTGAGCGATCTGGGCAAGGTGATTGACTGGCTGGGCGAGACGGGCGGCACGGACGTGCCGATTTCGGATCTTCGCACCATCGACAAGCCGCTGGACGTGTACAAGCAGTGCGCCGACGAGTACAACGAGGCGGGGCGGCGATGCAACGAAGCGGGCCTCGTGTTGAGCTACCACAACCACAGTTGGGAACTGAAGCCGGCACAGGACGGATCCCTGCCGCTGGAATACCTGTATGCGCAGACGGACCCGAAGCTCGTGAAACTGTGCATCGACGCCTACTGGGTGCGCGACGGGCAGGTGGACCCTGCCGCCTTCGTGGCCAAGCATGCCTCTCGCCTGCGGATTCTCCACGCCAAGGACTCGTACCTGGAGGAAGTCGGCAAACGGTCGTTCGCTCCGGTGGGCGAAGGCGTGCTGGACTTCCCAGCGATCTTCAAGGCAGCGGACAAGTCGCCGGCGCGGTGGATTGTCGTGGAACAGGACGTGCCGGACCACGACCGCCAGGCGGCGGAATGCATCGCGTCGAGCCGCAAGGCGATCAAGAAGATGATCAAGCTGTAGGAGCCTGTCCGAGGCTCCAGTGACGGGTACAGCCAGGGGCGTCCTGCGTTGGCGGATCGGTGCATAGCCAGGCCAACGCGCGGCGCCCCTGGTCGCATTGCAGGGCCGTAGCAGCGGGCTGTCGGTTCAGGGGCCGAGATCGCAATGCGTGGCGAGCATCTCAGGCGGGTGTGGCGGCGGCCTCGGCGGGCTGTCGTTGCTTCAGGGCCCTCAGAAGCCGCTGGGCGATGGCATTCAGCGGCGCGACCTCGCACGCAGCCTCCATGGCAATGGCTTCGCGCGGCATGCCGAAGACGACGCAACTGGCCTCGTCCTGGGCCACGGTGTGGGCGCCGGCGTCGCGCATCATCTTGAGCCCCTTGGCCCCATCGGCGCCCATGCCGGTCAGGATGCACCCGACGGCGTTGGGGCCTGCGTGCTGGGCGACGCTGTGGAACAGCACGTCCACGCTGGGCCGCTGATAGTGCACCTGCGGCCCCTTGTTGAGCCGCACGCCGTAGCTGGCGCCGCTGCGGTGCAGCACCATGTGCTGGTTGCCGGGCGCCAGCAGGGCCAGTCCGGGCGACACGACGTCGCCGTCGCGGGCCTCGCGGACTTCCATGGCGCAGATGCCGTTGAGGCGTTCGGCGAAGGCCGACGTGAAATGCTCGGGCATGTGCTGCACGATGACCGTGCCGGGAGTGGTGACGGGCAGTTGGGTGAGGACGGCCTTGATGGCCTCGGTGCCGCCGGTCGAGGCGCCGATGGCCAGGATGCTGTGCGTGGTGCGCAGGACGGGCAGCGGCTCGGGGGAGGTGGCGGCCGAGGCCGTCTCGGCGGCGGCCTGGGACTTGTCGAAGCGGGCCACCGAGGCGGCGCGGATGGCGTTGGCCACCTGGCGCACGACGGCGCTGACGGTGTAGGCCGATCCGGGCTTGCCGATGACCTCGACGGCCCCGAGCTCCAGCGCCTGCATCGCGGTCTGGCTGCCCTTGGGCGTCAGCGAGCTGATGACGACGACCGGCATGGGCCGGTACTTCATGAGCTTCGCCAGGAACGTCAGGCCGTTCATCCTGGGCATTTCCAGGTCGAGCGTGATGACGTCGGGCTTGAGCGACACGATCTTGTCGCGGGCCACGTACGGATCGACGGCGGTCCCGACGACCTCGATGTCCTTGTGCTTCGAGAGCTCCTCGGTCAGGATCTTCCGCACCACCGCCGAGTCGTCAACCACCAGGACGCGGATCATAGCATCCTCTCTTCCGTGTCATCGACTGCCATGCTTGGCACCACCTGACGCCGGTACGAGCCGGCATCAGGCATTCAGAAACAGGGACACCTCAACACGCCCACCGTCCAGAAGCAGCCCGGCCTGGGCGACGCACTGGCCGCCCGGCCCCGGGGCGTCCTGCCGGCAGATTTCCGGAGGATGCACGTCGAAGACAGCCTCCTGGCCGGCAATCCGCGGCAGGATGTTGCCGCAGATCACGTTGGCCATTTCCTTGAAGGCGTCGAGCTGCTGCTCGGCCGGCGCCTGATCGTCGGCGCCGGTCATGTTGGTCGCCAGGACGGCCGGCAACTGGGGCTCGACGGCCACCTTGAGGGCCCCGGACTGTGGTCCGCTGAAACAGACCTCGGCGACGACCGGGTCGGCCAGCGGCCCGGCGTCGGCGCTGTCGCCCTCGTCCATGGGGAACATGAACCCGAGCGTGCTGAAGGCCTCGGCAGCCACGTCCTGGAGCACCTGGTCATACCTGGTTGTCATTGGCCACCTCCGTCACGCCCTCGACAATCTGGCCGATGGTCTCGGGGGTGAATGGTTTGTGGATGAACTTGGCCCCCTTCTGCTGCAACCGCTCGATGCGGGTCTGGCTGCCTTCGGTCGAGACGACGATGATGGGCAGGTCGGCGATGGCGCTGCGGCGGCGGACCTCTTCGATGAGTTGCTCGCCGTTCATCACCGGCATGTTGATGTCCACCAGCGCCAGGTCGATCCAGTTGGCGTCGAGCTGTTGGAGGGCTTCCTCGCCGTTGGAGGCCTGGAACACCTGACCGATGTCCACGCCCGCCATTTCAAGCGTGCGGATGATCATCGACCGCATGACCGCGCTGTCGTCGACCACAAGGACATTGAGGGACATTGCATTGACTCCTTTGTCTGCACCCTGGCCACTTCGGCGACGGCTAGAGAGCCGTCACTTGCCCGTCCGAACGAATCAGCACCTCGCCGGTGTTCATGTCCAACGACAACGTCCTGGGCCTCGTGCCGCCGACGTCGGCGGCCTTGCACATCAGGCCGTTCTTCCAGAGAATCTTGCGGAAGACCGTGACGTTGCGGCTGCCGATGGCGAAGAAGTCGCCGCTCTGGGCGGCCGCGCCAATCTTCGCGCCGCCGGCCACCTTGACCACGAGGTTGCCCTTCTTGGCGCCCATCTTGTAGCACTCGTTCAGAAGCCGCGGGACGCCGGTATCCACGAACATGTAGGGGTTGTCCACGGCCTTTTCCGGGTTGATCGTCGAGAGCGGCAGCATGACGTGCAGCAGCGCCCCGACGGAGGCCACCGCATCGTAGATGATGACGCCCAGGCAACTGCCGAGCGAGTGGGTGATCAAGAGATCCTCCCCACTCGTCGTCAGCTTCATGTCGGCGACAGATACCGTGTGCCTCACCTGCTCGTCTCCACAGCCGGCCTCGCCATCCCCCGATGCGGTGCCACAGAACTACCGTCCGCTCATGTCCGGTACACCGTCGGATAGACCTGCCGCAGCTTGTGCTGGATGCCGGACAGACTTTCGGAGTGGCCGATGAACAGGACCCCTCCCGGCGACAGAATGTCGGTGAAGCGACCGATGATGCGTTCCTGGGTGGGCTTGTCGAAGTAGATCATCACGTTGCGGCAGAAGATGATGTCGAACGGCCCCTGCATGGGCCATGGCTCCATCAAGTTCAGCCTCGCGAAATGGACGATCTTTCTGAGCTGGTCGCAGACGCGGAACCGCTTGGGCGGCCCGGCGTCGGCCAGCTCGAAATAGCGTCCTCGCATTGCCGCCGGCATGTCACGAAAACGGGCCTCCTCGTAGACGCCCTGACGCGCCTTGGCGAGCACCTGGCCGCTGATGTCCGTGGCCAGAATCTTCACGTCCCAGCGGGACGGGTCCGGCAATGTCTCCATGAGCACGACGCCGATGGAATAGGGCTCCTCGCCGCTGCTGCAACCGGCACTCCAGACGCGGAGCTTCTTCGGGCCGCGACCGGCCGCCGCGATCATCTGCGGCAGGATGTCCTTGCTCAGATGATCCAGGTGCTGCGACTCGCGGAAGAAGTACGTCAGGTTCGTGCTCAGAGCGTCGAGCATGTTCGCCAGCTCGACGCCGCTGGCGTCTTCCTCGACGTACTTCATGTACTCGGTGTAGCTGGACAGGCCGAGAAGGCGGAGCCGCTTGCCGAGCCTCGCCTTGACCAGCTCCCGCTTGCCGTTGTGCAGGTTGATGCCAGCCAGGTCGCCGACCATGCGGCTGATCCGCTGGAACTCCTTCTCGCTGAGCTCGAAATGCGCAACACACATCCCCGCCATCGGCTGCATCCCCAGTCGTCTGGTTCCTCGATCCGTGGTCATGGCCCGGCTCGACGTCCTCCCGGACGGCGGGTCGCCTCGGGCAACCCGGCGCACAGGGAGCGCCGCCACAGGCCGCATCATGTCTTCCAGCCCTCGTCCGCGCCGCTGACGTCCGGGACGCCCGGTGCGGACGGAAAGGCCGGGCCTCAGGCGCTCTCGCCGTCGTCGGCCTGCTTGTCGCCGAGACCGGCCACCGTGGCTATCTGCTCGGTTGACAGCACGCGGCAGATGTCCAGCAGGACGGTCACCTGGCCCTCGCTTTTGGCGATGCCGAGGATGAAGTCCGTGTCCACGGTCTGGCCGAAATCGGGCGTTTCCTCGATGTCGTCGCCGACGATGTCCTGGACCTCGGACACCTTGTCGACGATGATGCCCATCTCGATCCCCTGCACGTCCACGACGATGATGCACGTCTCCTCATTGCGCTCCACGGACGCCATATCGAACTTCTGTCGCAGGTCGATCACCGGAATGACCTTGCCGCGCAGGTTGATCACGCCCTCGACAAACGCCGGGGTGCGTGGCACCGGGGTAATGCGCACCATGCCGATGATTTCGCGAACCTTCAGAATCTCGACGCCGTATTCCTGATCGCCGAGGAAGAAGGTCAGATACTTTCCCGCCCTGGCGGCTGCCAGATCGGCCACGGCTGCACTCTGCTCACTCGCCATTGTTCATCCTCCTGAAACAGTCGTCCTTACGCACGCCGGCTCCCCCAGTAGTCCGCTATTGCGAGACAGCCGCCAGTTCCTCGACCGGGGCGGCCCGCCACGATTGATCCATGCTCCGTGCCTGGGCCACCATCGTCTGCACGTCGATGATAAGCCCCACGCTGCCGTCGCCCATGATGGCGCCGCCGGAGATGCCCTTGACCTCGCCCAGCCCGTCGGACAGCGACTTCACCACGACCTGCTGCTGTCCGAGCAACGTGTCCACGAGCACCGCTACCGGGCGTCCGTCGTCCTCGACGATGACCAGCAACCCCTGGCCCGGCTCTGTGACGGCATCCTCGATGCCGAACAGGTGGTGGAGGCGGAACACAGGCAACAGGTCGCCGTGGAACATCACCATCTCGCCACGGTCCGTCACGTTCGATATCGCATCCGGCTCCGGCTTGAAGGTGGTCTTGATGTTGGCCGTCGGAATGATGTACCGCTGCGTTCCGACGCGAATGACCATGCCGTCGATGATGGCCAGCGTCAGGGGCAGACGCATGCTGAACGTGGACCCCTTACCCTGGACCGACGACACCTCGACGCGCCCGCGAAGGGCCTCGACGCCGCGCTTGACGACGTCCATGCCCACGCCGCGGCCGGAAATCTCGCTGACCTGATCCTTCGTCGAGAATCCGGGACGGAAGATCAGGTCGAACACGTCGGCTTCGGTCATCCCGGCCTCGGACTCAATGATGCCGCGGTTGATGGCTTTCTCGATGATCTTCTGGCGGTTCAGGCCCTTGCCGTCGTCGACCAGGTCGATCACCACGCTGCCGGCCGCATGGTACGCCTGCAAGGTAACGGTGCCCTCCGGCTCCTTGCCCCCGGCCACGCGCTCATCGGCCGATTCGACGCCATGGTCCACGGCGTTGCGCACCATGTGCACCAGCGGATCGCTGATGACCTCGACCATGTTGCGGTCGATCTCGGTGTCTTCGCCGGCGGTCACGAACCGCACCTTCTTGTGGCTCTTGCTGCTCAGGTCGCGGACCAGCCGGGCCATCTTCTGGAACGTGGACTTCAGGGGCACCATCCGCAACGACATGCTGAGATCCTGCAACTCGCGGACGATCTTTCCCATGTGGTTGACGTTGCGGCTGAGCTGCGACCCGCCGGCACTGCGGATAACATCGTCCTGCTCGACCATGGCATGGGCGATGACCAGTTCGCCGACCATGTTGATGAGGTTATCCAAGCGTTCCAGGCGGACCTTGACGGATGAACTCTCGGTATCCTTGCCGGCGATGCGCTTCTGCTGGCGCAGGGCGCCGACCACGTCCTTCGGGCTGACGGCGCTGGATCTCACGAGGGCTTCGCCGATGGGCCTGCCGCCCTGCTCCGCGGCGGCCACTTCGACGTCCACGCGCGTGGCCTTCCCTTCGGCCACGAGCAGATCGCCCAACCGCGGCGGATCGGACTCGGCGGCGCTCTCGTCGCTGTAGCCGGCCGCTTCAGGATCGGCCAGCACGTTCAGCAGGCGGTCGAGCCCCTCGGGGCACTGGAACGGGTCGCCGCCCAGGGCGCCCTGGATACCGCGGATGGTGGCGCCCATCATGTCGGTGGCTTCAAGGATCAGGTCGGCGTAGCCGCCGGTCAGCACGATCTTGCCGGTCCTGGCCCGGTCGAGCATCGTTTCGGCGCGGTGGGCCAGTTCCTGTACGGCGGTCATGCCAAGGAACCCGGAGGTGCCCTTGATGGTGTGGAACGCCCGGAAGACGGCATTGAGCGACTCGCTGTCCGAGGGGTTCTCTTCGAGTTGCAGGAGGGCCGCCTCGCTGTTCTCGATGTGGTCGAGGCTTTCGGTGACGAAGTCGGCAATTAGTTGAGAATCGTTAGCCAGGGCTGCGGCCACCTCGCCCCCGGCCGCCTCCAGCAGATCACGCACTCGGTCGCTGGAAGACTTTGCGTCAGCGGCACTCGGTTTGGCCGCAGCCGCGGGCTTCGAGGCTTTCGGCTTGGGCTGAGCCGGCGCGGCGGCCTTGGGGGTCGGCGCGGACGGAGTCGGCGACGACACCCCCGCATCCAGCGCATCCTGCAATGTTTCGAACAGCGAGCCAAGCTCGCCGACGGCCGTGTCGTCGCCCGGCGTCCCGGCGGCGGCATCGAGCCGCTCGACAATCTGGTCCAGCACGCCCGAGGCCTCGGCGGACAGACCTCCCGCATCGGCCAGCGCAGCCACATGCTGCCGCACGCGCACCAGGGCGTCGGCATCGCCCGGGGTCATGGTGGACAGCTCCATGGCCACGTCGTTGAGCGTTTCGCGGACCTTCTCGGGGTTGCCGGAGGCTGCTGCGGGACAGGCGGCTCCAGGCTCGGTCTTGTCGCAGATCGGTTCGGCACAGCTCTCCTGGAGGAGCGTCCCCGCCCCGGCCAGGGACTCGGCATTGAGTTCGGCGCAACCGCTGTCGCGTTTCAGCGCATCGAGCAGGTCTGCGGCGGGGGCCGAGACAGACTGGTTCTGAGAAGTTGCCGTCACCATCGCCCTGGCCCACTGAAGGGCTTCGCGAACGGTGGCCATGGCGGCGCCGGCGTCGGCCACGTCGCGCAGGACAATACGCTCGGCAACGACGGCGACGGTGCGCACATAGACGGCCAGGGGCGCCAGGACATCGCACTCGTCCATGGCCCGAGCCAGCGCAACGCACTCCTCGCCGAGAGTCACCAGGGCCTGGAGGTCGGCCGGTTCGGTCTGCTCCAGTTGCCCACTGACAATGTCCATTAGCGCGTCAACGGCCTGGTTTTTGGTATTCATGGTCGCTTCCGTCTTCCGTTTTCATGGCCCAAGAAACGAAGACACACGGCGATGTGCAGGTCTGCACCCGCGGCCAATAACTGAGGTATCGAGTGATTCCCCCCTCGCCCCCAATGGGGTATCTACCCTAGCATCCATCCGGCGACGGCCGCACAATGGCCGCAAAACCCACATTTCCCGCTTTTTGGGGTGTTCAGGGGCGTTCTGGGCGCCAGTCGCCCCGGACCGGGCGTTGCAGCCACCCATAAAAAAACATGGCCCATTTCCACATGGCACGCCCGGATGGGGTGGCAATGCGACACACGCCCGGCAAGCTGCCCCCTCCGCAGGCCCCGGTGAGCCCACGGCGGGGCCTCGATGCACTTCGGCCATATCCAGAACGGGGACCGGCCAGAGGAAAACTCCCTATTCCGAAGTGGGCTTCATATGCCGATGAAACCCAACGGCATGTGCGTCGGCGATGTCCGGCCGGCTGATGCGGCGCTGCTGCGCACTGCCCCGGGGGGCTGTCGGAGGCTCGACCCAGGAAGGACTTACGCTGATGGATGCTGTGTTGATGGAGCGAATCAACCGATCGAAGAGCCTGCCCACGATTCCGGCGGTGGCGCTGGAAGTGCTGCGCATGTGCCGGTCGCCGAACACAAACGTTCGGGACATCGCGGACGTGATCTGCCGCGATCCTGCGATGTCCAGCCGCATCCTGAAGCTGTCCAACTCGTCACTCTTCGGAGCTCCGACGAAGGCCACGACGGTGGCGCAGGCGCTGGTTCGGATGGGACTGCGCAACGCCCGGATCCTGGCTCTGAGCTTCAGCGTGGTCAATCTGAAGCCGTCGGGCGAAGGCCGCTCGACGTTCGACCTGGCGGCGTTCTGGCGTTCGTCGCTCATCACGGCCGTGGTGGCCAAGACGATCGAGGACTGGACGCGGCGTCGCGCCGTCGGCGAAGCGTTCACGGCCGGACTGCTCCAGGACATCGGGATTCTGACCTTGCACAACGTGTTGCAGGACGAATACGCGACGGTTCGCCAGGAGACCAGGCAGAGCGGTCGCGAACTGGACGAGGTGGAGCGGCAGTTCCTGGACGCGGACCACGCGGAGGTGGCCGGCTACATGCTCGGCATGTGGAGCATTCCGGACTGCATCGTGATTCCGGTCAGCGCACACCATCGTCCGGAGCTGCTGGAGGACGACGGCTCGGAGGACACGCGGATGGCCCGCGTGCTGCACGCCGCCGACGCCTTCATGCGGATTTTCTGCGAGGGCGTCAATGCGCCCAACGCGCAGCGTTGCTGTCACCTGTGCGCTCAGTACCTGAGCTGGAGCCCGCAGAAGGTCATGAAACTGATTCGCGAGGTGGCCCCGGCCGTGCAGGAGGCTGCCCAGATGCTGTCGCTGGAGATACCCACGGACGTCCTGGCCAATGCGGCCAAGGCGGAGTTGACGGGAATGGTCGATCAGGCGTCCTCGCACGTGGCGGGACCGGCGCGGTGACCTGTTCCCAGGGAAAGCCAAGGAAAGGAGTCCTTACGCAATGCCCACCACCATGAAGGTCGATTACATCAACGCCTTTATCGGCGCGACGCAGAATGTGTTCACGTCGATGCTGCGCAGCCAGGTGACGCTCGGCCAGGTCTCGGTGAAGACGAGCCACGTGACGGCCTACGACATTTCGGGCATCATCGGCCTCAGCGGCGACGCCATCGGCTGCGTCGTGGTCAGTTTTCCCATGGACACTGCCCTGGCCGCCTACAAGGCATTCGCCGGCGAGGAAGTGGACCCCATGGATCCGAACTTCCTGGACGCCATCGGCGAGGTGACCAACATGATCGCCGGCAACGCCAAGGCCGCCCTGGAGGGCATGTCGATCAGCATCGGTCTGCCGACGACGATCATGGGACGCCAGCACTGCGTCAGCGCGCCCCAGAACGTGCCGTTCATCGTGGTGCCGTGCCACTGCGAGCTGGGCAACTTCGCCATCGAAGTCGCATTCCGGTGCGTCAAGGACTGAAGACAGCGAGGTAAGGAGACCCGATGATGAAAGTCTTGCTGGTGGACGACTCGAAGGTGATGAGACAGATTCAGCGCCGCTCGCTGGAGGGGTTCGGTTTCACGGACATTGTCGAGGCCGGCGACGGCGTGGAAGGGTTGCAGCAGATGGCCGGCTCTCCCAAGCCGGACATCGTGATCCTGGACTGGAACATGCCTCGCCTGGACGGGCTGAGCACCCTGCGCAAGATTCGCGAGACGGACAAGAAGACCATCGTGATCATGTGCACGACGGAGGCCGAGAAACCGCGCGTCGTCGAGGCGGTGAAGGCGGGCGTGACGAACTACATCGTCAAGCCGTTCACGCCGAGCGTGCTCCAGGAGAAGCTGGACGAGACGCTGACCCGGATGGGCCTGTCGATGCCGACAGCCCAGTAGTCGGAGGTCGGACGCGTGCAGAAGGCAGCCGCCAAGGACACTTCAGGCCGGATGGACATCAGGATCGGCGACGACCTCCTGGAGGCGTACCTGATCTTCCGCAGCGGCGCGAAGCTGTCGCCTCCGACCAGTCTCGAAGTGATGGCCCTGCTGGGCGAGCACTGCATCTCGATCGACCGGGACGCGATGGCCCGAGTCAAGGACGCACTGACGGAGTGCCGGCGGGGCAACCTCCCTCGCGGCGGCACGCTGCTGGTTCGAGGCACGCCCCCCACCGAGAGCATCGACGAGCACCTGGAATGGGCCGTGGAGGCCGATCCGGCGTCGGCCGACACTCCCCTGCCCATTCGGCGCGTCAGTCGCGGCCAGGCGTTTGCGAAGGTGTGCCCCGCGGCGCCGGGTACGCCGGGGACGGACGTTCATGGGCGTCCTCTGCCGCCGCGCGAGCCGGAGAATCTCACACTGACCTTCGCCGACAGCGTCCGCCGCGACGGGGACGGCAACGTGACGGCTGAGGCCGACGGCGTGGCGCTGATCGAGGACAACGCCCTGAAGGTGGCGCCGCTGAGGGAGATCGACGGCGCGTCGATCGAGCCCGACAAGAGCATCGAGGCCGAGGGGCTCCTGCTCGTTCGCGGCAATGTGCCGGAAGGGGCGTTTCTCCAGGCCCAGGCCGGCATGTTCATCGACGGCAGCGTCGCCGGCGGCATGTTCTACACCGGAGGCAGTCTGGTCTGCACCAAGGGTATCGAGGCCAAGACGTCCAAGGCCCGGCTCGCGGTGCGCGGCGACGTTCATGCGCCGCACATCTTCGAGGCCCAACTGAACGTCCAGGGCAACTTGGTGGTCCTGAACGAGATGCACGGCGTGGACGCCTGCGTCCTGGGGTGCATCGAGGCCACCCAGGCGCCGTTTTCGCTCGGGCACATCGTATGCCGGGGCACGGCCTGCCTGGCGGTGCTCGGGTCGCCGCGCAACGAGGAAACGCACCTGCTGGTCGGCGTACACCATGAGTTGCAGAAGGAGTTCGAGAAGCTGAACGACCTGTTCACGAAGGTGGGACGGGCGTCTCAGATCGTGGAGAAGGCATGCTTCATGGCCACCCTCAGGAAGGCCGGCGCCTCGACGCGCGAGAAGGCCTGCCAGTGGGAGATGGCCAAGCACGAACTCAGCCGCGTCCAGACGTCGGTCAAGCAGCGACTCGACCAGCTCAGCCAGTCGATGCACGCCTTCGATCATGCCAGCATCCGCGTGGGCGAGTACATGTATCCGCGATGCCGGGTAGGCATCGGCAACGTGCGCGGACAGGTGGACGCGGGCTGGAACGGCCCGCTGCGCATCGTCGCCCAGCGCATCAACAGCGTGGAGTCGCTCGTCATCGAGAGCGACTCCGGCCGCAAGATGGTCATTCGATAGCGACAGTCCCCACATCAACCATCGTGGCCGCGGGCGGCTACACGACGGCGAGTTCCTCGCGAATGGCATACCGGACCAACTCGGCGCGGCTGTGGATGTCGAGCTTCCTCATCAGGCTCGAGGCCTGATTGTCCACCGTCTTGTAGCTGACCCCGAGGCTTCGGGCGGCCTGCTTCACGCTCTGCCCCTCGGCCAGGAGCCGGAGCACCTCCACCTCGCGCGGCGTGAGCTGGGACAATCGCGTCTGGGGGGATTCCTTCAGTGAGAGCGTGTCTCCCTGGACCACCATGCGGCAGAGGACCTCGGGCACGAAGTGCCACTGCCCCGCGGCCACGTCGCGGATCGCCGTAACCAGGCTGCGCACGTCGTGGCTTTTGAGGATGAAGCCGCGTGCGCCCACATCGATGCAACGGGCAATATGGCGATCGGCATGACGATCGCTCAGGAAGATGACCTTCGTGGACGGGCTTCGCCGCGCGATCTCTCCGGCGGCCACGAACGGGCTTCCCGGCATGTCGATGTCCAGCAGAACGACGTCCGGATTGATGTCGCGCACCAACATCGCCGTCTCGGCGGCGTCGCCCACGTGAGCCTGCACCTGAAGGTCGGGCTCCTGGTTGAGCCGCTCCACCAGGCACTCGCGAAACATCTCATGATCGTCGGCCACTACGATGCGAATGGAATCCATGCTACCACCTTTCTTCGGTCAGGTGGCCGGTCCCCCCTGAGGACCTGACTGCGTCTGTGAGCGCAGTCGCATCCCAGCGCTGCGCTGCCCGCCCCCACCCTGCCCTCCGGGAGTCCTGGGGCCGGATGATGGGTTCACCCTACACTATCGGCACGCACATGCCGATTCTGAAGCCCGATTCATCATTTCTCCAGCCATACCGACCGGTCGCCCGATCAGTGGCCCCGCACACAATGCCTCGGGATACCGGTTGCCAAGTCCCCCGAACGAGTGTAAAAGAGACCTCCAGAGAAACCGGCGGGCACGACAACGACCCCCCTCAGGAGGCAACACGCCATGGCATCCGGAATCCGCAGGTTCATCCAGTCGCCGCTCAGGGTGGTGCTGACGGCCCACATGCTGTGCGTGCTGGCGTCGTGGGGCGTTCTGGCAGCGGGTGTCGCAGCGGACGGTGCCACCGGAGGGCCGGGCTCCGTGCTGGAGAGCATCGGCATTGCCGTCACCAGCCACTCGGGCGAGGGCGGCATGACCCTCTTCTGGATTCTGGTCATCCCGCTGGCAGTACTGATGCTCTTCTCCCTGGTGTGCGGCCTGGTGTACGGCAGGTGGGGATTGCCGGGATATCTGCAAGGCCGTACGGTGCTTGTGGCGCCGGTGCTGTCGGCGGCCTGCTTCGTCATCGGATGGTCCACGCTGATGTGGATCGAGGAAGGCACCGTTGGCGCGGCCTGGCAGGCTGCCTGCGGACTGCTGTCGGGTTGGGCCGGGGCGTCGCTGGTGCTCCTCTACGCGGCCATGTCCACATCAGCGGTGGGATTGGGCTGGGCGGCGTCGCTGGCGGTCACGCATTTCAAGCGACAGCACGGCAAGTGGGAGACGGTTGGCTACGTCGAGCAGCCGTAGCCGCCAAGGCGCCGTCATGGCAATGCGCAGTGCGGTCCATACAGTTTTCTCTTGACGTTTGATCGTTGGGAAAACTAGGATACGGTGGAGTGTGAGTGGAAGTTCCCATGGGCGGTCTTCGCATCGATTTCCCGGCATCGAGAGCCGAGTCATTTCCGAGAGGAGTCTGAGATGAGACACGTCACGTGCCCCCTTGCCCTGGTTCTATGCGTTGTCGCTCTGGCGGCGAGCGTCATGGCCCAGACCGACGCCGCCCCCCCCGTGCCTCCGCAGCGGCTTCACGACATGGGCGACGTGGTGATCGAGAAGGGAGCCGAGGTGGCGGCCGAGAATGGCACCGCCACGGCGCCGGCTGCGGCACCTGCCACCGAGACGGCGACGCCGACGGCTGCCCCTGCCCCGGACATGGTTCCCATGCAGCCGGCTCGCGTCCCTGCTCCCGCTCCGACGCCGACTCCGGCGACAACCGAAACCGCACCGGCCGAGACGCCCGTGGAGACGTCGGCCGTGGAGAGCACGCGCAACCTTGCGGCTCGCGACATCGAAACGCCCACGACGACCCAGCCGGCCGGAGTCAGCGAACAGGTGCCGACCCCCAGCGTGTCGCAGATGCACGCGGCAACGCCGGCAGTCGTTCCTGCCGAAGCCGCCCCGGCCGTCGAGCCGGCCCCGGCCATGGCCACCAAACCGTATGAGGTGCAGGTGCCCCCGGCCCGCCCGGTCTCGGCAGCCACCAGCGAGGTGATGGCCGTGGAGCGTGTCGCCGTGGCTCGCGAGACCTATCGCCTGGCCCTGGAATCGCTCAAGCAGTTCTACGTGTCCAACGGCAACGCCACGAAGCTCGAATGGGTCAGCAAGGAGTTGATGGGGCTGAACAGCATCGAGCAGTACCACTACCTGAGCGAGATGGAACTGGCGGGGCCGAACCTGCGGCCCACCGACTCGATTCCGGCCGCCGACCAGTTGTACCAGGAAGGTCTTGATTTCAAGAATTACCCGGCGTTCCCGGATGAGAAACGCGAGAAGCTGAAGGTCGCGGTGCAGAAGTTCCGGACGATCATCAGCGATTACCCGAGGAGTGACAAGATCGACGACGCCGCCTACATGCTGGGCGAGATTTACGAGGGGTGGTATTACAACGACTTCTCCCGAGCCGCCCTGGCCTTCGAGCGGTGTTTCCAGTGGAACCCGAAGACGATTCTGCCGGCCCGGATCAAGGCCGCGCGGCTCTATGACCAGAAGCTCATGCAACGCGACAAAGCGGTGGTTCTGTACAACCTCGTGATTTCCGAGAGCACCAACGAGGAGCACCGCCGCGAGGCGGCGCAGCGGCTGAACCAGTTGGCTCCGAGGCCGTAGGCAAACACATTCCCCTGACCAGGGGCGTCGTTCTCACGGGCCGCGCGGCAAGCACCGCGCGGCCCGGCTGTTGCGCCCTGCGGCGACGACGGCCCGAAACGCATTAACGTTTCGGGGGCCGTACCGTGGCACGGGCATCTTGCCCGTGAGTGGCAGGAGCATCGTGCCCCTGCTCTCCGCGTAACATTGGTGCACCCGTTCGCCCTTGAAGTCGGCAGGCGGCTCGGATAGACTGGCACGAATCGTGGGCCGTTGTGGGCGACGGCCGCCGGAGAAACGGCCATGAAGACAGTGCCGCGCGTCGGGTTCGGGTACGACATTCACCGCCTCTCGTCGGGCCGGCTGCTGGTACTGGGCGGCGTGCGGATCGAGTCGGACCGCGGCCTGCTGGGCCACAGCGACGGCGACGCCGTGCTGCACGCGCTGAGCGACGCGATCTTCGGAGCCATCGGCTCGGGCGACATCGGCGAGCACTTTCCCGACAACGACCCGCAGACCGAGGGGCTGGACAGCCGCGTCATCCTGCGCACGGCCGTGGACGAGGCGCGGGCCGCCGGATACGCGGTTCGTTCGGTGGATATCACGATCCTGGCGGAGCGGCCGAAGCTCGGGCCGGTGAAACAGGAGATTCGCGACAGCCTGGCCGATCTGCTGGGATTGCCGGTCGAGGCCGTGGGCGTCAAGGCTCGCACCAACGAAGGGCTGGACGCCGTCGGCCGCCGCGAGGCCATTGCCTGTCACGCCGTGGTCGTCCTGGCCTGAGCAGCGCGAGACATTCAACGGAGCAGTCTGGAGTTCGAGGAGTCTGATGGCACTGCGAGTGTATAACAGTCTGAGCCGCGAGCACGAAGCGTTCGAGCCGCTGAATCCCCCGTACGTGGGCGTCTACGTGTGCGGGCCGACGGTCTACGGCGACGCCCACATCGGCCACGCCAAGAGCTACATTGCGTTCGACCTGGTGGTCCGGTACCTTCGGTTTCTGGGCTACAAGGTTCGCTACGTCCAGAACATTACCGACGTGGGTCATCTGACCGACGACGCCGACGAGGGTGAAGACAAGATCGCGCGGCGGGCGGCCCTGGAACAGGTCCATCCGCTGCAACTGGCCGAGACCTACGCGCGGCGGTATTTCGAGGACATGGACCGCCTGAACGTCCTGCGGCCGGACATCTCGCCGCGCGCCTCGGGTCACATCCCCGAGCAGATCGCCCTGACCGAGCAGCTTCTGAAGACCGGCCACGCCTACGAGGTGAACGGGAACGTCTACTTTGACGTGTCGAGTTTCCCGGAGTACGGGAAGCTGTCGCGGCGGCGCATCGAAGAGGCCGAGTCGGGCACGCGCGTCGAGATTCGCGGCGACAAGCGCCACGCCGCCGACTTCGCCCTGTGGAAACGGGCCGAGCCGGGGCACATTCTCCAGTGGGACTCGCCCTGGGGCCGCGGCTATCCGGGTTGGCACATCGAATGCTCGTGCATGAGCCAGAAGTACCTGGGCGAGACGTTCGACATTCACGGCGGCGGGCTGGAGAATATGTTCCCGCACCACGAGGACGAGATTGCCCAGAGCGAGGCGGCCTACGGTCATCCGTTCGCCAAGTACTGGCTGCACAACAACATGGTGACCGTTGGCGGCCAGAAGATGGGCAAGAGCCTGGGCAACTTCACGACGTGCCGCGATGCCTTCACGCGGTACGATCCGCTGGTGCTGCGGATGGTGATTCTCCAGGGCCATTACCGCCGGCCGTTCGACTATACGGAAGAGTCGCTCGCCGCCGGCCAGACGGGCTACGAGCGTCTGGTGGGGGCCGTGAAGGCCGTCCGCCGCGCGATGGACAAGGCCCCGGCCGGCGAAGCCGACGACAACGTGAAGCGGCTTGCCGAGGAAACGGAGAAGCGTTTCCGGGCAGCCATGGACGACGATTTCAACTCAGCCGGGGCCTTGGCGGCCCTGTTCGACCTGGTGGGCGACGCCAATACGCTGGCCCGCGACCCGAAGGCCACACGCGGCTCGCTGGAACGGGTGGACGACCTGTTCCGCCGGTTGGGCGGCGACGTGCTGGGGCTGGTTCAGGACCGGTACGCGGACGACGCCTCGGGCACCAGGCAGGTCATCGACCAGTTGATCGGCACCATGCTCGACATGCGAGCCCAGGCCCGCAAGAACAAGGATTTCGCCATGGCCGACCGCATCCGCGATCAGTTGACCGGCATGGGCATCGTGCTGGAAGACGGCCCCGGCGGCACCACGTGGCGGATGGAGTGACCTTGCGCATACTCGGCATCGATCCTGGATTGCAGCGGACGGGTTACGGGCTGGTGGACGTGACCGGCCGCGGGCTGAAGCTGGTCGAGGCCGGCGTGATCCGCGCCGACGCGAAGGCCCCCCTCGAGCAGCGCGTCCGGGAGATTCACGACGGCATCGCCGAGGTGTTTCGAGAGTTCAAGCCGGACGTGGCGGTGGTGGAGCAGTTGTTCTCGACGTACTCGCACCCGAAGACGGCGATCCTGATGGGCCACGCGCGAGGAGTGATCTTCCTGGCGGCGGCCGAGGCCGAGGTGCCCGTCGAGGGCTATGCGCCGAACCGTATCAAGCAGGCCGTGACCAACAGCGGTCACGCCGGCAAACAGCAGGTGCAGCGGGCGGTGCAGGCGGCGTTCGGGCTGGCTCAGCCGCCGGAGCCGCCCGACGTGGCCGACGCGCTGGCCATCGCCCTGTGTCACGCCCAATCGTTGAGCAGCCGGAGACTGAGAGCATGATCGCCCGCATTCGCGGCACCGTCGCGGAAGTTCGAGCCACCAGCGTGTACCTGGACCTCGGCGACCTGACGTACGAGGTGTTCGTTCCGGCCGTGAGCCTGCCGGAGCTTCACACCCGCATCGGCCAGCGCGTCACGCTGCACACCATCGAGTACATCGAGGGCAACACGTCGTTCGGCAACCTGGCCTCGCGGCTCGTGGGGTTTCTGAACGAGGCCGAGCGCGACTTCTTCGTGCGGTTCATCACCGTGCCGGGCATCGGCGTGAACAAGGGCCTGAAGGCCATGACGATGCCCATGGCGGACATTGCCGGGGCCATCGAAGCCCGCAACGTGGCCTTGCTGGCCCAGTTGCCGGGCATCGGGAAGCGCACGGCCGAGAAGGCCATTGCCGAGCTGAACGGCAAGCTCAAGACCTTCGGCGTTGGTGCGGCCGCAGCCCCCCTGCCCGTGGCCGGCCAGGGCGTGCAGGCCGAGGTACTGGGCGCCCTGATGGCCCTGGGGTACCGTCGCGGCGAGGCCGAGGACCTGATCGGCCGCACGCTGGCCGCCGGGGCCAAGGGCGAGTCCGTCGAGCAGTTGCTCCAGGAATGCTTCCGACACGCAGCACCGTAAGGACAAACCATGCCTCGCGAACGAATCGTCAGCCCGGAATCGGACGGCCCGGCCGAAGACCACTTCAACTGGTCGCTGCGCCCGCAGAGCCTGGGCGAGTGCATCGGCCAGAAGAAGCTGATCGAGAAGCTGCGCATCGCCATTGAAGCGGCGAAGAAGCGGCAGGAACCACTCGAGCACATTCTGTTCTACGGCCCGCCCGGGCTGGGCAAGACCACCGTGGCGCACATCGTGGCAAAGGAGATGAATGCGCCGCTGCGCGTCTCCAGCGGCCCTGCCCTGACCCGGCCGGCCGACCTGGTGGGCATCCTGACGAACCTGAAGCGCGGCGAGGTGCTCTTCATCGACGAGATCCACCGCCTCAGCCCGATGGTCGAGGAGTACATCTACCCGGCCATGGAAGACTTCAAGATCGACATCACGATGGACCGCGGCAGCTTCGCGCGGGCCTTCAACTTCAACCTCGAACCGTTCACGCTGATCGGCGCCACGACGCGGGCCGGGTCGCTCTCGGCGCCGCTCAGGGCACGGTTCGGCCTGTTCCACCATTTCGAGTTCTATCCCGAGGAGGATCTGGCCGAGATTTGCCGTCGGGCGGCGCACCTGCTGGAACTGAACGTCACGCCCGACGCCCTGGGCGAAATCACCCGGCGCAGCCGCGGCACGCCGCGCATCGCCAACCGCCTGATGCGTCGCGTGCGCGACTTCGCCCAGGTCCGGGCCGACGGCAAGGCCGACCTCGGCGTCGTCGGCCAGGCGCTGGCGATGGAAGGCATTGACGCCAACGGACTTGACGATCTGGACCGCCGGTTCCTGTCCACGATCGTGGACTACTACCACGGCGGCCCCGTGGGCATCGAGGCCCTGGCCGCGACGCTCAACGAAGAAGTGGACACGCTGGTGGACATGGTGGAGCCGTACCTGTTGAAAGAGGGCCTCGTGGGCCGCACGCGACAGGGCCGCATCGCCATGGACCGAGCCTTCAACGTCCTCGGCAAGAAGGCCCCGCGGCGGCGTGCGGCCGCGACCGACGAGCCGGACCTGTTTGCCGAAGAAGAGACGCCATGAATGTCCTCGTCACCGGCGCTGCCGGGTTTGTCGGGTCGCACCTGGTGGATCGGCTGCTGGCCGACGGACACGCCGTGGTCGGCCTGGACAACCTCTGCACGGGCAACGCCGCCAGCCTCCAGCACCTCCACGGCCACCAGCGGTTCGCGTTCCATGAAGTGGACATCTGCGACGGATTCGAGCCGACCATGTCGGTGGACCGCGTCTACAACCTGGCGTCCCCTGCCTCGCCGGTGGACTACCATCGCCTGGGACTGGAGACGCTGGCCGTGGGGTCGCGCGGCATGCAGGCGATGCTTGACCTGGCGCGGGCCGCCGGCGCGCGGCTGCTACAGGCCTCGACCAGCGAGTGCTACGGCGACCCGCTGGTGCATCCGCAGACCGAGGACTACTTCGGCAACGTCAATCCCGTGGGCCCGCGAAGCGTGTACGACGAGTCGAAACGGTTCGCCGAGGCCCTCGTGACCGCCTATCACCGGTACCACAAGACCGACGTGCGGATCGCCCGCATCTTCAACACCTACGGCCCCCGCATGCGGCTGGACGACGGGCGCGTGCTGCCCAGCTTCATCGCCCAGGCCCTGCGCGGCGAGCCGCTGACTGTCTTCGGTGATGGGTCGCAGACGCGGAGTTTCTGCTACGTGTCCGACCTCGTGGACGGCCTCGTGCGGCTGATGGAGAGCGACGCGGGCCCCGGCCCGGTGAACCTCGGCAACCCCGAGGAAGTCACCGTGCTGGAGTTTGCCCGGGAAGTGCTGGTCCTCACCGGGTCACAGTCGAAGCTGGAGCATCGCGAGTTGCCGCAGGACGATCCACTGAGGCGCCGGCCGGACATCTCGCGGGCCCGACGCCTGCTCGGTTGGGAGCCCACGGTCTCGCGGCGGGAAGGGCTGCGGATGACGCTGGAGTACTTCAGGTCCGTCGTCGGCAAGTAACGCTTCTGCGTTTAGGAACGCGCAGCTCACGCTTTGGGCCGAGGTGTGGGGCCGACAACGGGTGGCCCCGGCCGCAAGAGTGCGAGACACTTGCACGAGCAATCGAGAGGACACGTCCCATGAATGTTTTCGTCGCAGGCGGCGCGGGGTACATCGGATCGCACACGGTGCGGCTGCTGCTGGAGGCCGGCCACGAGGTAACGGTCTACGACAACCTGTCGGAGGGCCACGCGTCGTCGGTGCCCGTGGCGCGTCTGGTGCGCGGCGACCTTGCCGACCTCGACACCCTGACGGCAGCGATGAGGGCGAAGCCCTACGATGCCGCGATGCACTTCGCCGCCAACTGCTACGTGGGCGAGTCCGTGACGGAACCGCAGAAGTACTACGTCAACAACGTCTCGAACGCGCTGAACCTGTTGCGCGCGATGCGGGCGGCCGACGTGGGGAAGATCGTCTTTTCGTCCACGGCGGCCACCTACGGCACCCCCGTCGCCACGCCGATCACCGAGAGCCACCCGCAGCAGCCGATCAATCCTTACGGCCGCACGAAGCTCATGTTCGAGCAGGCCCTGGCCGACTACTCGCGTGCCTATGGCATCGGGTACGCGGCGCTGCGATACTTCAACGCCGCCGGCGCCGCGCCCGACGGCACCCTGGGCGAGGACCACGACCCGGAAACGCACCTGATTCCGCTGGTGCTCTATGCGGCCATGGGCAAACGCGACCAGGTGTCCATCTTCGGCACGGACTACGATACGCCGGACGGGACGTGCGTTCGCGACTACATCCACATCTACGACCTGGCCCAGGCCCACATCCTGGCCCTGGAAGCCATGAGGCCCGGCGACCGTCGCACGTATAACCTGGGCAACGGCAGCGGCTACTCGGTGCGCGAGGTGATCGACACGGCGGCAAAGGTTACGGGCAGGGAGATTCCCCACAACGAGGCCCCTCGCCGGCCCGGCGACCCGGCCGTCCTCGTGGCGTCGAGCGAGAAGATCGTCCGCGAACTGGGCTGGAAGCCGCGATTCCCGCACCTGGAGTCGATCATCGAAACCGCCTGGCGCTGGCACCGCGAACATCCCGACGGGTATGGCGACTGATCGCCGCCGCCTCCGGCGACCGACGCGGCAACACGCCGTCGGGTGGCTGGGGGGCATGGCCGTGGGCCCGTGTCGCGTGGCCTCGCCCCCTACTCCGTTTGGCCCCGCGCCACGATCTGCCGGGGACTGAAGGGCTCCTTCAAACCCCACTCCAGGAACGTTTCGATCACCGTGTAGTGAATCTCCAGCACCTCGTCGAAGGACCACTCAGCGGCGGCCGACTGCTCGAACGTCACGGTCAGGCCGCCCGAAGCCATCACACAGGCCGTATTCAGGTTGATGCCGCCGCGCTGCTCGATCGGGTAGACCGGCGCAGGACGCAGGCCCTTCGCCTCCAGGGCATCGAAGACGCGCTGCTTGTAGACGTGGACGCGATGGACATGCAGCGGATAGGCCAGCAGCGAATCACCGAGCACCTGCCCGCCGATGGTGTGCGAGTGAAGATTGAGGACCAGGTCGGCCTGCTCGTCGGCCACGAGCTTCAGCACGCCGCGGGCCTCCGGCGTCCGCAGGTCGCCCGGACAACAGTCGTGCTGGATGTTGTACCCGTCGGCGTTCGGATAGCCGCCGGGGTGCCCCACCCGCTCCAGCGGCAATGGAGCATATTCCTTGCACGCCGGGTAGCCGATCTCGGTTCCGTCGGTCCAGTAGCCCTGGCTGGCACGGCGGAACTGGTCGAGGTCGGCGCCGCGCAGATGATCCGGGCTGACCGCGCGGCCGTCCATGTTCACGCATGGCAGGATCACCACGCGGTACCGCGACATCAGGTCCAGCAGATGCGGCCGGGGGTTGCCCTTCAGATCGCGTCCCGTCTCCAGCAGCGAGAGCATGTTGACAGCGCCGGCGACCGATTCGGTCTCCGCTCCATGCACGCCGCACAGGAGCATGACCACCTGCGGATCGTTCTCGCTGGTTCGGTACGACGCCATGGTGCGCGAGTTCGACCCGATGCCCCACGTGGCCGTGCCCGGCCGCGCCTGCGGCGGCCCGTAGGCCACCGCCCACACGGGAAACCCTCCCGGCGTCGTGGCAATCCGGCGGACCTCTCCTTTCGCGGCGGCCTCCACTGCGGTCGTGACCTCCTCCGGACGGACCTGCCACCAGTCCGGACGCCTTTGGAGGCCGGGAATCTCAAATCGATCGTATCTCTGCCCTGCGCTCATTCGAAGTACTCCTTGATGACTTCCGCCAGATCGTCGCGCGATGCGACCTTGCCCATCGCCATGCGCGACTCGCGCGCACGGTCGATGCCTTTGCTGTAGAACATCCCGAAACGTCGCATGATGCGGATCGCGCTGTAATCGCCCAACTCGTCGCGGAGCATCTCGTAGTGTTGCCACATGCACTCGACTCGCTCGGCTGGCGACACCGGTTCGACGGGCAGGCCGGCATCCAGGGCCATGGCCTCGCGGAAGATCCACGGATGCCCCACCGCTCCGCGAGCCACGGCCACCCCCACGATCCCGCCGCCGCGCAGGCGATCGAGAATGGACGGCGCGTCGAGAAGGTCGCCGCTGCCGAAGACGGGCATCCTCAGCCGTCCGGCCATCTCGACCGCAAACGACCAGTCGGCCTGGCCGTGATACAACTGATCGACCGTGCGGCCATGGATCGTGGCGGCATCCACGCCCAGCTCGTCCGCCCCCGCCAGCAGCCGCTCCACCTGCTCGCGGCCGGCCGCGGACGCGTCGTACCCGCGCCGAACCTTCACCGTCAGCGGCAGCCTGGTGGCACGACGCATGCCAGCGAGAATCTCCAGGCCAAGGTCGGGCGTCCGGAGCATCGCCCCGCCGTTGCCCTTGGCAATCATCTTCCGCACCGGGCAGGCCATGTTCACGTCGATCAGGTCGAAGCAGCCCATTTGTTCGATGCGGGCCGCCGCGTCGGCCATCATCAACGGGTCGGCCCCGAACACCTGGACGCCAAGGGGATGATCGTCCTGGGCGATTCGGATCATCCGGCGCGTCTTCCTGCTGGGACGCAGGATCTCATAGGCGCTGATCATCTCCGTCACGGCCATCGCGGCGCCCTGCTGCCGCGCGAGCATCCGCAGGCCGCGCTGCGTGTAGCCGGCCATCGGAGCCATGACGAGATTGTTCTTCAGGGCCAGTGTTCCGATGCTCACCGGCCGTATCAGGCGATTCATAGGGCAAGGTTTTGCCCGAGCGACGGTCCTTTGTCAAGCACCGAACATCAAATCTCACACGAGCAGGCGCCCGCATGACGCCACGGACCAGCCGCCGCCAGCCAACACTCGACCGCAAAGGCAAGGCGGGCGCATGAACGTCTCGGGGAAAGCAGGGGCAGGATGCCCCTGCCACTCACGGGCAAGATGCCCGTGCCACGGGACAGCCCCAGAACGTTAATGCACCCAGGCAAGGCAAAGGCTTTGACACGCGGGGGCCGACGGCGTTACAATTCCGGCTCAATGGGTCGGTCGCCTCGCCTCGAAAAACTGAGGGCACCGCCTTCTCGCAACACACTCGTCACCAAGGAGCACAGACGATGTCCAAACGAACTGCTGTGCTGACGGCCGTCGCAGTTCTGGCGACGGCGCTCGCAACCGGCTGTCACGAACAGGAAGCGCTGAAGCATGCCGGGCTCGGATACATGCTGATGGACGAGCAGAAGACGCAGGAGGCGTTGCGCGAGTTCGAGGACGCCGTCCGCATGGACGACTCGCTGGCCATCGCCTACGGCGAAATCGGCAACATCTACCGCGAACAGGGAAAGTCCGATCCACAGAAACTGACCCTGGCCATCGGACCGTACAGGCGTGCCATCGAGCTGCTGCCCTACGAATTTGAGTATCGCTACAACCTCGGCACGGTGTACCAGTCGCTGGATCGCAACAGCGAGGCGGCCGAGACCTACGAGGGGGCCGCCGAGTTGCGGCCGCGCAGCGTCCCCACGCGGATCAACATGAGCGTCTGTTATTATCATCTGAAGGATTACGAGAAGGCGCTCAGTCACTGCGAGAAAGCCGTCGAGCTGGACCCCAATCAGCCGTTCGCCTGGAGCAACCTCGGGGCGATCTACGACGTCATGGGGCGGTCCTACGACGCCATCCGGGCCTACAAGAAGGCCCTGGAGCTGGACCCGTCGCAGCAGGACGTGCACATCAACCTCGGCACGCTCTACTGGAAGCAGAACCGCATGAACGACTCGATCGAGGCGCTGAAGCGCGCCGTCGAGTTGAACCCCAACAGCGCCCTGGCCCACAAACGGCTGGCCTTCGCCTACAGCAGCAACGGCCGCCACACCGTGGCCATCGAGGAGTTGCAGCGCTGCCTCGAACTGGCGCCGCAGGACTGGCAGGCCATGAACGCGCTGGCGGCCATCTACATGATCTTCTTCCTGAAGGACTCCAACCAGCACGAGCTGCGGCAGAATGCCGTGGACATGTGGCACCGCAGCCTCGAAGTGAATTCCGACCAGCCGGCCATCAAGCAGAAGATCAAGGAATGGGGCATGATGTGATGCCGCGAAGCGTTCGCGGGCTGAATCAGCAGGATACGCGTTAGCCCCCGGCCCGGTCGGCCCTTCGTCAGGTCCGCACGTTCGCCTCGGGGACAACCCACCCACAACGGAGGAGTGTCATGACGATCAATTTCGGAATTGTCGGTTTCGGGCGCATGGCTGGACTGGCTCACAAGCCGAACATCGACGCCACGGCCGGCGCGAAACTGCTGGCCGTGTGCGACATCACGCCAGCTCGCCGCGATGCCGCCAGGGAAGCCGGGATTCCGCGCGTTTACGCCTCCCTGGCCGAACTGCTCGCCGACAAGGACATCGACGCCGTCAGCGTGGCCACGCCGTCGCACAACCACTGCAAGATCGCGCTCGAAATCGCCAGGGCCGGCAAGCACGTCCTGTCCGAGAAGCCCGTCGCGCGCAGCGCCGACGAGTTGAAGAAGACCATCGCCGCGATCCGCAAGACCCGCAAGCTGTTCACGGTCTACCACAACCGCCGCTTCGATGCCGACTTTCTGGCCGCGAAGAAGATCGTCCATCAGAAGCTCGTCGGCGACGTCGTTCTGTTCGAGGGACGTTGGCACCTGTACGGCTCGGCTGCCGGATTCGGCGTGAAGGAGTACAACCAGAAGTGGCGCGAGACGAAGCGCTTCGGCGGCGGCATCCTGCTGGACCTCGGCGTCCACATGCTCGACCAGCTCAACCAGCTCGCCATCGGCAAGCCCACCGATGTCTTCGCCACGACGTTCGGCGGCGTCTGGGCCAAGGACTGCGACGACCTGGCCACGGGCATGATCAAGTTCGACGACGGCATGACGGCCCTGATCGAAACCAGCGGCCTGACCAAGGCGAAGCTGCCGCGCTACCGCATCACCGGCACCAAGGGCATGGCGGTGTTCAATGCCGAGAAGAAGTGCTTCGACCTCTACCTGGGCAACACCGACACCCCGACCAAGACCGTCCCGGCCGACAAGCCGAACATGGGCATCAACGTGTACAAGGGCTTCGTGGCGGCCATCAGGGGCGACCGCAGCAAGCTGGCGGTGACTCCCGAAAGCGTCGTGACGACCATGCAGTTGATCGACGCCTACGTCAAGAGCAACCGCACCGGCAAGAGCGTGGCCATCACCGGCCCGCGCGTGAAGTAGGCCGACGATGGGAAACTCACCGATGAACGGCAAGGCAAGGCCTGTTCGCGTTCGCATTGCGCCAAGCCCGACGGGCGATCCGCACGTCGGGACGGCGTACATCGCACTGTTCAACCTGTGCTTCGCCCGGCACTGCGGCGGCCGATTTGTCCTGCGCATCGAGGACACCGACCAGGCCCGCAGCACGCGCGAAAGCGAACAGGCCATCTTCGACGCCCTGCACTGGCTCGGCCTCGACTATGACGAAGGGCCGGACGTGGGCGGCGATTGCGGCCCTTACCGCCAGAGCGAACGGCTGGACATCTATCGCCGCGAGGTCCAGAAACTCCTGGACTCCGGCCACGCCTACTACTGCTTCTGCACGGCCGAGCGACTGGCCGAAGTCCGCGCCGCCCAGCAGCAACGCAAGGACCGCATCGGCTACGACGGCCATTGCCGCACGCTCGACCGCGATGAGGCGGCCCGTCGGGCCGCCGCCGGTGAGCCGCACGTGATCCGCCTGGCGGTGCCGACTGAGGGCGAGACGACGTTTCACGACCAGCTGCGCGGGCCGATCACGTTCCAGAATTCCACGATCGACGACCAGGTGCTCCTGAAGAGCGACGGGTTTCCCACCTACCACCTGGCCAACGTCGTGGACGATCACCTCATGGGAATCACTCATGTCTGCCGGGCCGAGGAATGGATCACCTCGACGCCCAAGCACGTCCTGCTCTACGGCGCGTTCGGCTGGGAGTTTCCCGAGTTTGTCCACATGCCCCTGCTGAGGAACCAGGACCGCAGCAAGATCTCCAAGCGCAAGAACCCCACGAGCCTCGACTGGTACCGCGAGCAGGGCTTCCTGCCCGAGGCGCTGCTGAACTTCCTGGGCCTGATGGGCTACTCGATGCCCGACGGCCGCGAGGTGTTCTCGCTCCAGGAGATGATCGACTCGTTCTCCTGGGACCGCGTGAAAACCGGCGGCCCGGTGTTCGACCTGGAGAAGCTCGACTGGCTCAACGGCGAGTACATCCGGGCGATGCCGGCCGAGGCCTTTGCAGCGAGGATGGCCGCGGACCGCCTGGTTCCGGAGGGCACACCCGACACGACCCTGCTGGCCATGGCCCCGATGGTGCAGCAGCGCGTCAAACGTCTCTGCGAAGTGCCCGACGCCACGGCGTACTTCTGGCGCGAACTGGACTATCCTGCCACGGACCTGCTGCCGTCGAAGAAGGGCCAGCCGGTTCACGATGCCGTCGAAACGCGGGCCGTGCTGGAACAGGTCCGTAGCGTCTTCGAGCAATTGCCGCAGTGGACGACCGAGGCTATGGAGTCGGCCATGCGGGCTCTGTGTGACGAGTCCGAATGGAAACCCCGCGACCTGTTCATGACGCTGCGCATCGCCGCCACGGGCCGGGCGGTCTCCACGCCGCTCTTCGAAACGATGGAAGTGCTCGGCCGCGAGGAATCTCTGAAGCGGCTCTCCACGGCGATCGGCAGGCTGAGTTGAAGCCTCGCTGAAGCCCGCGCGGGAGTATCCCCCCGCACGTCCCCCGCGAGGGCGGCGACGCCTGAGGCATTGCCCCACATCAGCCAACGAACAAGGGCCACAACGCCGTGCGTTGTGGCCCTATCGCATACTGGTACGCCGCGAAGGACTCGAACCTTCGACCCGCTGATTAAGAGTCAGCTGCTCTACCAACTGAGCTAGCGGCGCAACGGTGGAATGTCTGGTACGCCCGGCAGGACTCGAACCTGCAACCTTTGGGTTCGAAGCCCAACGCTCTATCCAATTGAGCTACGAGCGCCCCGTTTTTTCAGTCAACGCGGGGTATTATAGGCCCTCGCGATCCAATGTCAACAAAAAGCGCATCCCAGTTCTCCAGCTTCCACGCGTTCCGGCGCGTGGGGCTTTGCGCTTGCATTAAGGTGGCCGTGCGACTATACTTTCGCCCAAGGTTTAGCCGCGACTGACCGATCTGTGTCGGTGGGGGAAGCGTTCCCTGCCGCAAATCAGGAACAGGAGAGCGGCCTCCTGCTCCCATGTGTAGCAGACATTAAGGAGAGGCAGTCATGTCGGACGCAGCAAAGACGGGTCTGATCAAGGACTATGCGATTCACGAGGGCGACACGGGCAGCCCCGAGGTGCAGATTGCCCTGCTGACCCAGCGCATCGGGCACCTGACGGAGCACCTGAAGGACAACAAGAAAGACTTCTCGTCGCGTCGCGGTTTGCTTCGGATGGTGGGTCGTCGCAGCAGCCTTCTGAAGTACTTGCAGCAGAACGATTTCGAGCGTTACCAGGCCATCGTCAAGCGCCTGGGGCTGCGCAAGTAGCCAACGAAACGACCACGGGGGCACCGGCGTCGCATGGCCGTGCCCCTTTTTTGTGCAGGCGATGATGTCGGGGGATGTCCGACGTGCCTGCCGCGGCAGATGGGTTGTCGGGTCGGGACAGAGACGGATAGAGCCAGGCGAAAACAGAACGAGACTGGATCCTGAACGGACGCATGTGTGTTTGAATCGGGTCGGGTCGGAATAGTAGGAGAGGACAATGGAAGGCAGTGCAATGTCGGGCAAGGAGCACGTGGTTGTACGGGAAATTGGCGGTCGGAAGCTGATTCTGAAGACGGGCAAGCTGGCCAAACAGGCTTCCGGGGCGGTGTGGGTGCAGTACGGCGACACGGTGGTGCTGGTGGCCACGACGATTGCCGAGCTGAAGCGCGAGATCGATTTCTTCCCCCTGTTCATGGACTATCGCGAGAAGCAATACGCGGCCGGCAAGGTGCCGCGCGGCTTCTTCAAGCGCGAAGGGCGTCCGACGGACAAGGAGATTCTGACGATGCGGCTGATGGACCGTCCGGTCCGGCCGCTGTTCCCCGAGGGATACAAGGACGAGGTGCAGATTCAGGCCATCGTCCTGAGTTTCGACCAGCAGAACGAGTCGGACGTACTGGCGATGATCGGCGCCAGCGCGTCGCTGTGCGTCTCCCCTGCCCCGTTCAACGGGCCGGTGGGGTCGGTTCGCATCGGGCGGCTCAACGGTGAGTTGATCGCGTTCCCGACGATCGAGCAGACCGGGCAGTGCGACCTCGAAATCATCATGTCGGGTACCGACACGGTGGTCAACATGCTGGAGGTCGGCGCGGGCGAGGTGAGCGACGACGACCTGATGGCGGCGTTCGAGTTCGGGCACAAGGTGATCCGCGAGATCGTCCAGATGCAGCGTGAGCTGGCGACGATGGCGGGGGTCGAGAAGTCGTGGACGCCGCCGGAGCCGGACACGGCCCTTGCGGCCGAGGTGGCCAAGTACGAGGGCCAGTTGCTGGCCTGCCTGGACGTCAGCGGCAAGGCGGCGCAAATGCAGGCGCTGGACGAGGTCAGGACAACGATTCTGGACACGTTGAGCCCGGAGGACGTCGAGGAGCCGCGATTTGCGCGCGAGGCGGTGTCGGCGGCCGTCAGCGAACTGAAGAAGAAGATCATCCGCGAGCGGATCCTGGGCGGCGTGCGTCCGGACGGTCGCAAGCCGGCGCAGTTGCGGCCGGTGACGGGCGAAGTGGGCGTGCTGCCTCGGACGCACGGGTCGGCGCTGTTCACACGCGGCGAGACGCAGGCTCTGGTGGCGACGACGCTGGGCACCAGCGAAGACCAGCAGGTGATCGACGGCCTGGCGCCGGAGTACAAGAAACGGTTCATGCTTCAGTACAACTTCCCGCCGTTCTCGGTGGGCGAGGTGCGTCCGATCCGCGGCCCGAGCCGTCGCGACATCGGTCACGGCAACCTGGCGGAACGGTGTCTTGTTCCGGTGATGCCGGCGGCGGACCAGTTCGCGTACACGGTGCTGGCGGTGAGCGAGATTCTGGAGTCGAACGGTTCGAGCAGCATGGCGACCGTGTGCGGCGCGACGCTGGCGTTGATGGACGCGGGGGTGCCGATCAAGGATCCGGTGGCGGGCATCTCGATCGGCCTGGTGAAAGAGGGCGACCGCGAGATGCTGCTGACGGATATCCAGGGCGCCGAAGACCACTACGGCGACATGGACTTCAAGGTGGCCGGCACGCAGAAGGGAATCACGGGCGTTCAGTTGGACGTGAAGATCGACGGGCTGTCGCTGGGCACGTTGCGCAAGGCACTGATCCAGGCCCGCGAGGCGAGGATCGAACTGCTGCGTATCATGCTCGAGACGCTGAGCTCGCCTCGTCCGCAGATCAGCGACTACGCGCCGCGTCTGCTGCTGATTCACATCGACCCGGACAAGATCGGCAAGGTGATCGGACCGGGCGGCAAGATCATCAAGGCGATCCAGGAAGAGACCGGCGCCCGGATCGAGATCGAAGACGATGGCAGCGTGATGATCAGCTGCGTCGAGATGAAGGGCGCCGAGGCTGCCCGCGAGAAGATCGAGCAGATCGCCGAAGAGGTGAAGATCGGCAAGATCTACACGGGCAAGGTCATGAGCATCAAGGAGTTCGGCGCGTTCATCGAGGTGACGCCGGGCCAGGACGGCCTCTGCCACGTTTCGGAGCTGGACGAGAAGTACGTGAAGAACATCGAGGACGTGATCAAGGTGGGCGACACGGTGCGCGTGAAGGTCATTCAGATCGATCCTCAGGGCCGCATCAAGTTGTCGCGTAAGGCCGCGATGAAAGACGAGAAGGACGAGAGCCAGAAGTAGGCTTCTCCGCGTCCGGTTGCACCCTACAGAGTGGGAATCCAAGACCCGCACGTCCGCGAGGACCTCTGCGGGTCTTGACCATTCACCCGTAGAACGTGTTGAACGCAGCGGTGCCGCGTGTCCCGACGAGCACGGGCGCGGCGTCCGTGCCGGGGCAAGGCCGCTTTGAGGAGTCCGACGCGTGTCGGTATCGATCGTGTTGGCAGCGATGGTCGGCTTCGGTGCCGGCGCTGCGCTGGGAGCCATCCTGGCGGCGCGTCGCGTGCGACGGCTTTACGTCCGAAGCGAGCAACTCGAGAAACAGGTCGCCGAGTCGGAGCGAATGGCCTACGTGGGTCGCCTGACAAGCGGCCTGGCCCACGAACTGAAGAATCCGCTGTCCACGCTGAACCTGAATCTGCAACTGCTGGCCGAGGATCTGAGCCTCCCGCAGACCGAGGCCGAGCGACGCACGGCGCGGAAGCTGACGATTCTTCAATCGGAGACGCGTCGGCTGGAGGAGATTCTGGAGGCGTTTCTGCGGTTCGCCGGCCGGATGGAGCTGCGGCGGAAGCGTCTGGATGTGGGCTCGCTGGTGGGCGACCTGCTGGCATTCTACGAGCCGCAGGCCGTCCAGCACGGAATCACGTTACGCGAACAGGTGGACGCCGGGCTGCCTTGGGTGGACGCCGACGCGGACCTCTTGAAACAGGCCCTCTTGAACATTATCCTGAACGCCCAGGCCGTCATGACCGAGGGCGGCGAACTGATGGTGGCGGTGCGGTCGGCCGACGGGGGCGTGGCCATAAGCGTGACGGACACGGGACCGGGGATACCGGCGGATCGGCAGGATCGGATTTTCGACGCCTACTATTCGTCGCGGCCGGGGGGCATGGGGCTGGGCTTGCCGACGGTCAAGCGAATCGTGACCGAGCACGGCGGCAAGGTCACCGTCAACAGCGAACTGGGCCGGGGGACGCAGTTCGTCCTCTGGTTGCCGGCAGCAGCCGAGGATGCGGGAAAGACCCATGAGTGACGAGCAGCAGCGAGCGGCGATTCTGATTGTCGAGGACGACCGCAACCAGGCCGACGCGGTCAGCGAGGCGCTCCAGCGCGTCGGGCACGAGTGCGTCGTGGTGACGGCGCCGCGTCGTGCCTCGGCGATTCTCGAGTCGCGGTCGTTCGACCTGGTGATCACCGATCTGATGATGCAGGACCTCGACGGGATGGATATCCTCAGGGCCGTCAAATCGATCAACCCGACGACAGAGGTCATCGTCATCACGGGCCACGCGAGCATCGAGACGGCCGTGGGCGCCATCCGCCAGGGGGCATACGACTACATCGAGAAGCCGCTGAACGTGGAGGTGCTTCGAGACCGCGTGTCGAAGGCGCTGGAGCGTCGGCGTCTGGTGGCTCAGACGAAGGAACTGTCGGCGCAACTGGACGAGCGGTTCGGCTTCGCCGGGGTGGTCGGGAACAATCCACAGATGCGTCGCGTGGTGGAAATCGCCCGCCAGATCGCGCCGACCAACACCACCGTGCTGATTACCGGCGAGAGCGGCACGGGCAAGGAACTGATCGCCAGGGCGATTCACAACAACTCGCCCCGGCGTCATCGGAACTTCGTGGCGCTGAACTGTGCCGCGTTGTCCGAGGGCATCCTGGAGAGCGAGCTGTTCGGCCACGAGAAAGGCGCGTTCACGGGTGCCGCGGCCCTCCGCCGCGGGCGGTTCGAGTACGCGGACGGCGGGACGCTGTTCCTGGACGAGGTCGGCGACATGCCGATGAGCACGCAGATCAAGTTGCTTCGCGTGCTGGAAGACGGCGAGATCATGCGCGTCGGGTCGAACGATCCGATCCGCGTGGATGTGCGGCTGATCAGCGCGACGAATCGGGACTTGAACGCGGCGATCGCGGAGAAGGCATTTCGCGAGGACCTGTATTTCCGGCTCAAGGTGGTGACGCTCGCCCTGCCTCCGCTGCGGGAACGCGCCGAGGACATCGCCCTCCTGGCGGACTACTTCATGAAGGAGTTCTCGCGGCAACACGGCAAGACCATCACGGCCCTGTCGCCGGCGGCGCTTCAGGCGCTTCAGGCATACACGTGGCCGGGCAACGTCCGTGAGCTGCGCAACGCCGTCGAGACCATGGTGGCGCTGGCCCAGGGCGACACGCTCGACGTGCAGCAATTGCCGCCGGAGATTCCGGGGGCCGTGCGCCCCGGGCCGTCGGCAGCCAGCCTGGGCACGATGACCCTCGAAGAGGCCGAGCGTCAGCTCATCGCCAACGCCCTGCGCGCTACCGAAGGCAATCGCCAGGAAGCGGCGCGACGCCTGGGCATCGGCGAACGCACGTTGTACCGGAAGATCAAGGACTACGGGCTTTCGTAGCGGTGGCCTGCTCGATCCGCTCGGCGTAGTCGCGGTGGCGTCGGGCGTCGTCCGGGCGATGCACTGCCTCCAGCACCGTGGCCAGTTGACGGTGCGTCAGCGGATCGTAGGGATTCACACGCAGGGCTTCGCGCAGCACCTCCACGGCATCCCCCAGTTTCCGCTCATGGACCAGCAGCAGGCTTCGGAACTGCCATGCCAGAACGCAGTCGGGATCGGCTTCGGTCGCCAGGCGGGTCTGCTCGAGGGCCCCGCCAAGATCCCCGCGTGCATTGAGCAGAATCGCCAGATTGACGCGGCACTCGGCAAACCCGGGGCTACGCTGGAGGGCCTTGCGATAGGCGGCCTCGGCCTTGCCGGTCTGGCGCAGAACGGCCAGCACCCGTCCGTACTCGAACAGCACGTCGGGATTGTCCGGGGCCAGCCTGGCGGCTGCCTCGGCACGGGGCAGCGCCTCGGCCACCCGACCTGCCCCGGCGAGCAGGGCCGCATGCACGCGATGGGTCTCGGCGGCATCGCCGCGTATCCAGAACGAGGCAACGGCGCACCCGCCCAGAGTCAGGACGAACCACCAGAGAGCGGCCCTGGCGACCGGCCGGCGGCCGGCGATCAGGTCGAGCCCCCAGACGATGCAGGCGACGATCGGAACGACAGCGGCCATGCCGTAGAAGGCTTTGGCCTGGCCGTAATACGGCAGTCGGAGCGTAATGTAGACCAGGGCCAGGAGCGTGACGGCCCCTGCCCCGAGCACGAGCATCCATGCCGCCGTCGGACGACGGACCACGCGCACCACTGCAGCCGCCAGACCGACCACTCCCGCCACGACGAGCACCATCGCCGGCAGAGACAGCGCGGTCATGAGTTCCCAATTCCACGGAGGGCCGTACCGCACGGCCGTGTTGCCGCCGGCGAAGCCGTCGGCCCAGAACGTGGAGTAGATCGCGTCGGCGAAGCCCGACAGGCCGGCGAAGAGCGGCTGGACGAGCGAGCGACCGAAGCCCAGGTAGTAATCGGCCGTGTGGCATCCCGGGGCCTGCCACCAGGGGCGTCCGGCTTCGGCGTCCCAGTTGCCGACAATCGGGCGTCCGTAGCGTGCCCAGACACGGGCGAAATGCCATCCGCACACCAGCAGGCCGACGAGGCAAGTCAGGCCGACGGTGCGTGCCCAGACGGCAAGCCGGCGCTGGCGGCCGACGACGAGGCGCCCGATGAGAACAACGAGAATCACCGGCAGCACGATCAGGGCGGAGAACTTGGCGAGCATCGCGCCGCCAAGGCACGCGCCAAGGGCGGCATAGTGGCGCCACGAGGCGTCCGGCGTGCGGACGATGCGCAGCGTGACATAGAGAGAAGCCGTGATCAGCGTCGCGGCGAGCCCCTCATTGGTGACGTACTGGTAGAGGTACAGGTGCACCGGCAGTGTCGCGGCCAGGACGAGTCCAAGCAAGTGCCGTCGCGGATGCTCCGGGAAGAGTTGCCGCACGCAGCCAAACACGAGCAGCACCTGGGCGATGCCGAACGCCATGGTCAACATGCGGACGGCCTGCTGTGCCTGGTCCGTGCCGGCGGCCAGCGCCTTGAGTTTGAGCACAGCGGCGGCAAGGAGGTAGAAGAGCGGCGGCTGATAGGCCTGCCATCCGTCCTCGGCCAGGGGAAGGCGACCCTCCTCAAGCAGAATCCGCAGGTACTGGACGTGACCGTTGACATCGAAGCCGACTTCCGCAGGGAGACCCTCGCGGTTGTGGAGGAACAGGACAGCCCAGACAGCCGCAATGGCCATCGCGAGCACGGCGATACGGCGCTCGGTGCCGACGAGAAACGCCTCGACCTCCATAGCGCCGCCCCATCGGTGCCGCACGGCCGCCGCCGCAGCGACGACCACGACCGCCATGACGCCGATGGCCGCGACGATGGGCCACTGCCGGCGAAGCGATTCGACCGCGGTGGGTCTGGGTGGTGCGGAAGGATCGCCCGTGGCGTCGGCCATGGCATGGCGCGGCACGGCATCGGCCGGACGCGCAGGACGCCAGGCGGCGCCGGCGCAGGAGGCCTCCCAGCGGTCGTCGCTGCCCAGTGAACACCCCTGCCCTTGGAGTCGCAGCCAGAGAGCCGGCGGGCCGCGGTCACTGAAGACGGTGACGGTGATGTCGTTGTCGCCGGGCCGCAGATGGGCGGCCACACCGACGAAGCGGAGTTCGCGCCGCCATGACGCGGGGCCGGACGGGCGATTCTCATCGGTATCGAGGCGTTGACCGTTCACGCGGACTTCCTGGAGCCCGCGGAAGGCCCGGATTTGCAGGTCGACCTCGCCGGGGACTGCGTCGAGCGTCACGCGGCGGCGAAAGACGGTGTCCATGCGGACGGCAGGCCGCGGCCGTAGGTCCACCGGCACCGGAGCGACAATCCACTGAGCCCCGGAGTGCTCGGGAAGAAACGCAATCGCCTTGCTGTGCCTCGCGAGCCACCAGAATCCGGCGGCCGGGACGGTCACCGTCGTCAGGATCAGCACGAGGACGAGAGTCGATGGGGTCCGCATCGAGGCCATGGCTGGCATTATAGCCCGGCGGCGACGACGGTCGAGGTGAAACCCTCCCCCCGGACGGTCGCGGCGCTTGCCGCTGAAGGCGGTGCGCCCTATAATGGCCCGGCACACAGGGAGAAGCCATGGGAGTCATCCGGAAACTCGATCCGCACCTGGTCAACCAGATTGCCGCCGGCGAAGTGATCGAGCGGCCGGCCAGCGTGGTCAAGGAACTCATCGAGAATGCCCTGGACGCCGAGGCCTCGCGCCTGGAGATCGACGTCGAGGAGGGCGGCCGGAAACTGATCCGCGTGACCGACGACGGCGTGGGGATGGAGGCCGAGGACCTGGCCCTGGCGGTGGCGAGCCACGCCACGAGCAAGCTGCTGACGAGCGATGACCTGGACCACATCACGACGTTCGGTTTCCGCGGGGAGGCGTTGCCGTCGATCGGGTCGGTGAGCCAGATGACGGTGACGACGCGGCGGGCCGAGGCGGTCGAGGGTCACAGCGTCCGCGTCGAGGGCGGATGCATCGAACCGGTGCGCGTGGCCGGAGCGGCGCCCGGCACGAGCATTGAGGTGCGGAACCTGTTCTACAGTATTCCAGCGCGGCGGAAGTTTCTGAAGGCCGACGCCACGGAGTTGGGGCACATCGTGGACGTGGTGGCGCGGACGGCCCTGGCCTACCCGCAGGTGGCGATACGGCTGCGGCACAACGGGCGGCTCGTTCACGATCTGCCGCACGGCCAGAGCCTTCGCGACCGGGTGTCCACGTTCTACGGTCGCGACATGGCCGAGAGCCTGATTGAGATCAGGCACGACTCGGCGGGGTGCGGACTCTGGGGACTGATCGCTGCGCCGTCGCAGACGCGCACCTCGACGCGATGGCAGTTCCTCTACATCAACGGCCGCTACATCCGCGACCGCAGCCTGCTGCACGCCGTCCGCGAGGCGTACCGCGGCCTCGTCGAGATCAACCGCCAACCGGTGGTGTTTCTGTTCCTCACGGTGCCGCACGATGCGGTGGACGTGAATGTTCACCCGACGAAAATCGAAGTGCGTCTGCGGCACGCGCAGCAGGTGTATCACGAGGTGCTGACCACGCTGCGAGAGAAACTGCTCGGAACCGATCTGACGCCGCACGTGGGCCAGAACCTGGCGTCGCCGGGCGGATACGCAGCAGACGGCGAAGCGGGCGGCGGGGACCGTGAGCAGCGCATACGCCAGTCGCTGGCCGACTTCCTTCGCGCGCCGCCGGCAGGGTCGAATCAGAGTCGGTTCGCGTACTCGCCACCCTCGCGCGGCACGGGAGCGTCGCTCGGGTCGCCGTCGCCGGCGGGCGAGACTCTGCGGAGGCCCGCAGACACACAGTGGCCGGACCGGGAGCCGCCCGCCGGGCAGAGTGCCCCCGGGAGTGCGGCCGACCGCGACACCGCGGCCCCGGTGGCCAGGGCGTTCCAGTTGCACAACACGTACCTCGTGGCCGAGACCGAGGACGGCATGATCATCGTCGATCAGCACGCGCTGCACGAGCGCGTCCTGTACGAGGAACTGCGCGCCAGGCTGTCGGCCGGGCCGCTGGAGAGCCAGCGGCTCCTGATCCCGGCCGTGGTGGACGTGACCGAAACCGAGATGGCGTTTCTGAACCAACATCGCGAGGCGCTGGCGCGCCTGGGCGTCGAGTTCGAGGCATTCGGCAGCCGCTCCGTCGGGGTCCAGGCGTTTCCGTCGATGCTCGGCCAGCGTGCGCAGCCGGAGCGAGTCCTGCGCGACCTGCTGGACTGGATGGCCGAGAACCCCGTGCAGCCGGCGGTGGAGGATCTGCTGGACGAGTTGCTTCACCGGATGGCGTGCCGCGCGGCGGTCAAGGCCGGCGACGTGTTGTCACAGGACGAGATGCAGGCGCTGCTGTCCCACCGCGGGGGCGATCAGCCGTCCGCCACGTGCCCGCACGGGCGGCCGACGTCGCTGATGCTGACGCGCGACGAGATCGAGCGTTCGTTCAAGCGCAACTACCCCACGTCGCGTCCGACCGAGGACGAGACCATCCCCTTCTGATCACCGATCGGCTGCGTGGCCATTGACAGGAACGAGGATGTCGGCGGCCTTGGCGGCAGGCAACCCCAGGGCGGCACAGAACTCCTCGGCGATGCGGCGAGGCAGGCCGGGGGCCGCCAGGGCCTCGGGCGCAACGAAGACGAAGGCCTTCCACAGAGCACGATACTTGCGATTGAGCAGTTCGGCCTCGTCGCGGAACTCCGGGTGGCGAGCCAGCGGCACGATGCGATTCAGTTCGAATCGCACCGGTGTGGAGATGGCCTTGGCCTGCATCTTGATCGGGGGACAGTAGACCAGCGCGCCGTGGCGGCCGAGGCCGGTCATGGCGGCCAGGCGTTCCTCGATAGCCGCGAGACGCTGCCGCCCGCCGGGCCGGCCACGGAGCAGGTCCACCACCCTCTCGGCGCCTCCGGCATCGCGTACGGCCGCTTCGGTCAGGACCACGACCGGCGTACAGAGTCGCCGGTGGTAGATCGCGCGGCCCAGGTCGCGTGCCTCGGCGGCCGAGAGCACCTCGGAAGCAGCACCGCGGCCGTCGTGCGCCGCGTGGGCCAGGCGACGGATCATCTCCTCGTCGCTCATCTCGGGACACAGGACCGATTCGGCGTCGTCGTACGGGTTGCTGTCGGCAGGGAGGTCGTGGCCGAGCAGGCCGCGTGCCAGCATGGCCGAGGCGGCCACCTTCGTCTTGTGGTAGTAGACCCGCTCGGCCATCGAGTACCGCAGCCGCATCAGGTTCATCACCTCGGTCGTGAGGTCGATGCGTGCATAGCCGCGAGGGTTCAGGACGTCGATGGCCAGCCGGTCGGCGGCGTGCTCGTCGCGGCCGATGAAGAAGTAGTGGAGCAACCGGCGATCGTAACCGCCTTCGAGCCCCGTGTAGTAGAGGTCGCGGGCAAGGTAGTCGAGCAGATCGGCCGAGACCGTGCCGGAGACGATGTCGGCCATGAACGGATGAATGAGGCCGCGGCGACTCAGGCACTCGTACTGGCGTGCGGCCTCGTCGAGGAAATCGCCGAAGGAGCGGCACCCGTCGTCGCCGTCGCCGCGTCGCGAGCCGGCCCGGTCGCGGGCCTCGGCCAGAAGCGCAGGAAACCGGCGGCCGCCGCCCTCGTCGTCCTCGCGGAAGGCAAGGACCAGGTAGACCAGCCAGCGAAGCGTGCGGTTGTCGAGGCCGGGCACATATGGCTGCACGCTCTGGAAGACGCGGGCCAGACCGCTTCGCCGGTCGAAGAGCAGCCACCACAGCCGCGGACTGTCCAGGGCGTCGTGCTTCAGGTACACGTCCTGCAACTCGTCTTCGAGCGTGTGGCCGAAGGGAATGTGCGTGATGTCGTGCAGCAGTGCGGCAATCGAGACCACCTCGGCCAGCGCCTCGGGGCCCAGCCCGCCGCCGCCCGACGCATTGCCGCCCTGGAGCGCCGCCGGCGCCGGCAGGTGCAGCCGCTCGTGGTTGACATGAATGTGCCGGAGCATCTCGCGGCTGACCCAGTAGGCGCCGATGCTGTGGGCCAGGCGCGTGTGCGTGGCGCCGCGGAACACCAGGTGGGCGAACCCCAGCTGCATCACGCGGCCAAGACGCTGGAACTCCGGCGTATCGAGGACGGCACAGGCCAGCGGCGACAGGAGCATGTCGCCGTGAACCGGATCGCGGTATAGCCTCATGGTCAATCACCGACAAGGGGACGGATGTTCCACCGGATGGCGTACTCTACCTCCGGCGGGCGACATCGGCAACCGATTTCCGCGCTGCGACGGAAAGCGGCACACGATGAAAGTGCGACAGGCGGAACCCCGACAGCGTGGGAGGGTCAGTTGTGATTCTCGGGCTGGAACTCGGGGACGATGCCCCTGAGGGCCTGGACTACGGCGTCGCGCGAGTTGTTGTTGCAAACCGGCGCCAGGGCCTCCATGGCCGCGGCGATCTGGTCGTCGGTGCTGGGACGGACCTCCCAGATGCTGATCTTGTCGTGATGGGTCGGCAGCACGCCCTCGCCGGAGATGCGAAGCTCCTCGAAGAGCTTCTCGCCGGGCCTCATGCCGGTGAACTCGATCTTGATGTCCACGCCGGGACGGTACCCCGAGAGGGTGATCATGTCGCGGGCCAGATCGACGATCTTGACGGGCTCGCCCATGTCGAGAACAAAAATCTCGCCGCCCTTGCCCATGGCGCCGGCCTGGATGACCAGTTGGCTGGCCTCGGGAATGGTCATGAAGTACCGCCGCATCTCGGGATGCGTGACCGTAACGGGGCCGCCCTGGGCGATCTGGCGACGGAAGATCGGCACGACGCTGCCGTTGCTGCCGAGGACGTTGCCGAATCGCACGGTGACGAAGCGAGTCTCCGTGGCCTTGCCCGATGTATTGAGCCACTGGCAGTACATCTCGGCGACGCGCTTGGTGCAGCCCATGATGCTGGTCGGGTTCACGGCCTTGTCGGTGGAGATCATGACCATGGACTCGACGCCGTGCTGGCAACACATGTCGGCCATGTTCTTGGTGCCGAAGATATTGTTCTTGATGGCCTCGCACGGGTTCTGTTCCATCAGGGGCACGTGCTTGTGGGCGGCGGCATGGAACACCACGTGCGGCCTGTAGCGGTCGAACGTGTCCTTCAGCCGCGTAAGGTCGTACACGTCGCAGATGACCGGCTGCAGGGCGATGTCCGGGAACGAGGCCTTCAACTCCCGCTCGATAAAGAACATGGCGTTCTCGGCCTGTTCGAGGAGCACCAGCAACTGAGGCTTGAAGGGCAGCACCTGGCGACACATCTCCGATCCGATCGATCCTCCGGCGCCGGAAATCAGGACTGTCTTGCCGGTGAGCATGTGCCCGATGCTCTCCATGTCGAGCTTGACTTCCTCGCGGCCGAGAAGGTCGTTGATATCCACTTCACGGAGGTGCGTCAGGTCGGCGCGTCCCTCGATCAGGTCGGCCACGCCGGGCACAATGCGGAAGATCAGCTTCGACCCCTTGCAGAACTCGATGATCCGACGCAGCAGTTGCCGTGTGGGGCTGGCCAGGGCAATGACCAGTTCCTCGACCTCGTAGTCGTGGCAGATCGCGCCAATCTGGCTGGTGTCGCCGAGCACCGGGACGGCATGAATGCGAGCGCCGCGGATGTTGGGATTGTCGTCCACGAACCCGACCACGCGGTACCGCTCGACGGGCAACCGCTGCATCTCCCGAAGCACGGCCTCGCCGGCGTCGCCGGCCCCGACAATCAGCACATTGGCCAGACCGCCGGCGGCGACGGGGCGCATGCCCTCACGGTAGATCCGGATGGCAAATCGCACGCCGCCGACCAGGGCGATGGTTCCGGCCCAATCGGTGATGAACACCGCGCCGGGAATCGGCAACGTGTGGTCGTACTGGCTCTTGAGAATGTAGGTGTAGACCAGCACCGCGATAACGATGATCGCGGTCGATACGTGGCTGGCCTTGAAGGTCTCGATCAGGTCCTGCACGCCCACGTAGCGGCCCCAACTGCTGTAGAGGCGGAAGTACCAGAAGACCGCCACCTTGATGACAAGCACCAGGGGCAGCAACTGGTAGAGGCTGTCCCAGTAGCGGCTGAACTCGATCGAGACATCGCCGGCGTTCAGCGTCAGCGGCGGCAGCTTGAAATCCAGTCGCAGACAGTACGCACCCCAGAAGGACAGGGCGAACAGACCAAGGTGAGCCAGCGCGACCAGAAGGTTGCGCAGCCACAGGGGCCACGGACGCGTCATGGAGAGCTTGCTTTCTCTATCACTCATCAGCACTCTCGTAGAGAGCCGGAACAGACAGATCAGGATGGCATTCAGGCTGTATCGGCCAAACAGGGGTGCCTGCTGCACTCCGGGCGCCCGAACTCGCACGTGACATGGCCGCCGCCATCGCCCGAGCAACAGCACCCGCGGGGCACAGGCAAGTTCATCATTGGCGAATATGATAGCCATTCTGCGGAGTTCTGTCAATTGTGTCCGCCGGCCAGGTATTCCTGGCCAGATTCCCCACCCGGTCGGCAGTGCGGCGTTTCCACCAGCAACGGACGCGAACCTCGGGCCCTGCGCCCTGAGCGTCATCGCGGTTCGAGACGAAGGGGTTTTTCGTTGACGGTGCAAGACGCTACTGGTAGCCTATCCAAGCGGCATTTCGCCGACGTTCCGTGCCTGACGAAACGCCCTTAATTCAAGGCGACCGACGAAAGGGATTGGAGCCATGACTCGATCCATCGCAGCGTTTTGGACCGTGGTGATTGCCTTGGCAGCCGTTGATACGTGCCGGGCACAGACAACCGCGCCGGAAACCGCCCAGCCCCCCACCATCGAGCGTCGCTGGACCGGCACGGGATTCGTCGACGCGCCCGCGACAGAGACGGCGGCGACCGACACGGCGGCCCCGGCTGTTGCGCCGTCTGCCGCCGCGACCGTCCCCATGGTGGTCAACGGCACCGCGGTCAACGTGCGCAGCGGGCCGGGAATGTACTACTATGAATTGCTGAAACTCGAAGACAAGGCCACGGTCCAGACTCTGGGCAGTTCCGGCGGTTGGACGTACATCGCGCCTCCGCAGAGCGTGGTTCCCCTGATCAGAAAGAGCGATGTGGCCGCCGACGCCTCGGGCAAAGCCGGCAGTGTGAGCGCGGCCATGGCCCGGGTCTATGCCCGCGACCCAGCGAGCCCGCGCACGTGGGCGGTGATCGCCCAGTTGCCGCAGAGCGAGGCCGTCACGATCGAGGGACAGCATGGCGATTACTACATCATCGCCACGCCGGCCGGGGCCAGGGTGTGCGTGCGAAGCCAGTACCTGGTCGAGCCGCAGACCGTTGAACCCTCCCGCACAGACGAAGGCGGAAGCGAGGGGCCGCTGCACATCGACACGAGCAAGGTGGAGGTCCGTCCGATCCGGATTGACCCCCAGGCGGAAACGCTGACGTCGGCCCAGGCCATGGTCAAGGGCGAGCTCGCGAAGCCGCTCGCGGAGCGCCGCTGGGACGAGGTCGAGGCCACCCTCAAGGAGGTCGCCGAGAAGGCCGAGGCCGACTACGTCAAGAGTGCAGCCGCCCAGTCGCTCGCGGTGATCGAGTTCCAGAAGTCGCTCCAGGAGAAGGCGGCGAAGATCGATGCCGACAATCAGAAGCTCCAGCAGCAGCTCGAGGCCATTCGCCGCGAGGCCGAGCAGCGCCAGGCCCAGCGGATGGGGCGAACGGGAGACTCCCCGGCCGTCAGTTACGATTTCGAAGGCGTCCTGCGCAGGATGACGGCCGTGATGGCCTTCGCCTATCGCCTGGAAGACGCCCAGGGCAATTACATCTGCCTGCTCAACGGGAATGCGGCCACCATGGAGCCACTGGTCGGCCAGACCGTCCGCGTCTGGGGCATCAAGGGGTTCCGTGTGGATCTGGACATGAACGTGTGCGACGTGCGGCGGATCGAGCTGTCGCCGGGACCGGGCCAGCCCTGATTGCCCCCCTGCCACTCGTTTGATGGCAGCACGAACCATCGGCCTCGACCTTCCCCTTCCAGGGACACGTCGAGGCCGATCCTGTTTGATCCCACAGCCGAATCGCGTATGACGCCCGAGGAACACCGCCGAGCACGGGCACCTGGCGGCAATGCCGCATCACAGCCGCCGGTACAGGTCGTTGTAATCGAATTTTGTGCCGGGGCAGTCGGTGGCCTTGAGCATGCCATGACCGAGGACGCGGCTCTTGGGAATATCGTAGCGGGCCATCAGCCACCGCACCAACTGGGCGAGACTCTCCATCTGGGCCTCGGACGGTTTGCCTTCGTTGAAGTGGCCGACCAGGCAGATGCCGATGCCGACACGATTGTACTCGGGATGGTCGCGAACCCCACAGTGAGCCCCGTACTTCTGCTTCTTCCACCGTGGACCGACCTCGACTTCGCCGTTGCCGCTCAGGGATCCGTTACCGATGACGAAATGGTAGCCCAGTTCGTCCCATCCCCGATCGCGGTGGGCCTTGTCGAACGAGGCCGCATTGCCCCGGGTGCTCGCGCTGTGATGGACGACGATGAACCGCCACTTCGACTCCTTGGCCGAGGGGATCCATTGGCTGGGGTTCACGTCGTGGCGGGAAGGCCCCGCAGGCGGCTTCTCGACCGCAACAGTTGCCAACCCGCTGTGTCGCGGCGAGCCGAACGGCGGCAATGGCATGTCATTGACCAACTGCGTCTTCTGGCCACAGTCGGCCAGCATCAGGCACAGGGCCACGACAAGCAATTTGTGCCAGTGGCGAACGGGCAACGGAGAGACCCCTCGGTCGGCGACGGCATTGAAACCTCGCCGCGCGGCATGGGCGCATCGCCTGCGGCGCGGATACAGGTTCTTATCGGCCCGATAGCAGGCTCAGATTACAGAAAAGTGCGCGTGTGCCCCGCCGCCGATGTACGTCACGTTTATGGGTACGCAGGCTCTCGCGCCGCAGCAATGGGGGGGGGAACGACGTAGGGGTCGCTCGCGAGCGACCCGCGGGAGACAGCCGCACCCTGGGAGGGCGGCTCGCGAGCCGCCCCTACGGTTGGCGAGATTGCCAGGCAAGTGGCCCGCCACAAACATGACGTGCCCCCCCCCCCGTCGCGGGCCGGCTCACTTCGCCATTTCCTGCTCCACCCGGCGCATGAGGTCCGCGTAGGGAAAGTGCTTGCCGGGACAAGCGGTCTTGGCGCCAGGCACCTGCCCGTGCCCAAGGACGTTCTTGCGGGGAATGCTGCTCTGGGTCATCAGCCAGGCCATGAGCTTGGCGGCGCTGGCCAGTTGTTTCTGGCTCGGGGCGTGCTTGCTCATGTCGCCCACGAGGCAGATGCCGATCCCGTGCTCGTTCCAGTAGTTGTCGTCGGTTTGGCTGACCCGGCAATGGGCGCCGTGCTTCTGCTTGGTCCATCGCGACCCGACCTCCACCACACCGTCCTTGCCGCTGTTGCAGACGACGAAGTGATAGCCCAACTCGTCCCACCCGCGCGCCCGATGGGCGCGGTCAAAGACCTTCGCGTCGCCCACGTCGTCGGCCGAGTGGTGGAGGATGATGTGCGTCCACTTGCCCGGCAGTGCGGCCACCCACTCCGGGTTCGGCGGCTGGGGGGTGCTGCGCGCCGGCTGCTGCTCCGTCGGACGGGGCTTCTCGCCGACCACGGACCGCGGCGGCTGCGGGCGGTAGGTCTCCGCGGGTAACTGCGGCAACGGACCCAGGCGATTGCGAACCACCGGCGGCGAGGACACGGTCCGAACCAGGGCCCCCCGCTGAGGTTCGCAACCCCAGCAGCACAGCAGCGACAGCAATGCCACAGAGAACCCACAGACGGCTGATTTCATGTCAGACCCCTCGTCAGACGCCGCCTCGCGCGATGGTCATCAGGCGGCTGATGCGATCTTTGATTTCCGGGTGCGTCCGGAACAGGCCGGAGGCGCTGAATCGTCGCTCGTGCGGTTTGAACGGGTTCACGATGTACAGATGCGCCGTCCCCCGGTTGGCCGCCTCGAGCACCTCCGGGTCGGCCTCCAGCTTGGCCAGGGCCGAGGCCAGCGCCTCGGGGTGCCGCGTCATGCCGGCGGCCGTGGCGTCGGCAAGATACTCCCTCTGGCGGCTCAGGGCAAGCTGAATCAGTTTGGCGAACAGCGGGGCCAGGATCATCAGCACCAGGGCCAACACGAGCACAATCAGTTGGATCGCCCCGCCGCCGCCCCGGTTGCTGCGACGACGCGACGAGCCTCCCCACCACATATATCGGGCAAACACGTCGGCCAGAATCACAATCAGTCCCACGAGCACCGCCACGAACATGGCCAGGCGAATGTCGTAGTTGCGGACATGGGCCAACTCGTGGGCCATCACCGCCTGCAACTCGTCACGCGACAGCCGACGACGAAGCCCTTCCGTGATGGCCACAGCGGCATGGCGAGGGTCGCGACCTGTGGCGAATGCGTTCATGGCCGTGTCGTCGATCACGAAGATGCGCGGCATGGGCAGGTTGCCGGCGATCGTCATCTCCTCAACAACGTTGAACAGCTGCGGATCGTCGCTCTTTCGGATTTCCCTGGCGCGGCTGATGGCCAGCACCGTGGCCGCGCCGCCGTAGTAGCTGAACGCGATCATGACGGCTGCCACCGCCAAAGCCGCAAGGACGGCAACGGTCAACGTGTGAGTCAGGGGGGGCGGCGCCGCGCCGGTCGAGTCATACGGCGACGTGCTGTGGCGGGCGTAGCCGCTCGTCTCGGGCACGCCCACCACCACCAGCGCAATGACCGAAGCCAGAGCGCAGAGAAGGAGCGTCACGAGAACGCAGAGCAGGACCGTGTTGCGTTTGTTCTCTCGGATCAGGTCGTCGAAACTGGCCATGGCGTCCGTTGCCGGGCAGAAGCGCCGCCCAGCCGGCGGCGCGGAAGATCAGAACGAAACCTTCGGCGCCTCGCGCGCCGCACCGTCTTCAAGCTCGAAGAAGCCCATGCGCTTGAACCCGAACAGCCCGGCGATGATGTTGGTCGGGAACATCTCGACGCGGGTGTTCATGGCGCGCACTTGGTCGTTGTAATACTGCCGGGCGAACCCGATCTTGTTCTCGGTCGAGGACAGTTCCTCCTGGAGCGACAGGAAGTTCTGGTTCGCCTTGAGGTCCGGGTAGGCCTCGCTGAGGGCGAAGAGCTGCCGCAGGGCGCCGGAGATCATGTTCTCGGCTGCGGCCTGGTCTTCCACGGTGGAGGCGCTGATGCCCGCCTGCCGGGCTTTGACCACGCGTTCGAGCGTGTCCTTCTCGTGGGAAGCGTAGCCCTTGACCGTCTCGACCAGGTTGGGGATGAGATCGTAACGGCGCTTCAACTGCACGTCGATCTGAGCCCAGGCCTCCTGGGCGGCGTTGCGCAGGCGCACCAGACCGTTGTACGCCACGATCAGGTACAGCACCACGAGAACCGCCACGACCACCAGCACGCCCAGCACCATCCAGACCATACCGTGTGCCCCTTTCCCGGCTCCCCGTTGCCATTGGCAGGAATACCCACACCGGGGGCCGATTTTAGTGGCATGCCGGACCGGTGTCAAGCACGGCGCAGCCCACGTGCAGCCCACGTGACCGACCCGGCCGCCGCCTGTGCCGGATGCGACCTGGGGTTTTTGCTAAACAGGGCCTTGCCGGTGGTCCGAAAACAGTCGTAGTGCATGGGGATACTCTGTGCATAGGGGTTGCCTGCGGGACGCCCATGCCGCGCCCCGCAACGGAAAGGACGTCATGACCCAAGAGGCCGGACTGCTCCAACTGGTCGTCAGCCCCGACAACCTGCGTGCCTGGGGCCGGCTGCACCGCGACGGCAACCCCGAAACCATCGCCGAGGGCTCTATCATCAAGCTCCTGGTCGATCAGGGAATCGAGCTGACCGATCAGGCCCGGGACCACATCGCCGCCCTGGTCGAGCGGGTCAAGCGCGGCGACATGCCCGAAGACGACGTGCTGCTGGTGGAAGGACTTCCCCCGAAAGCCGGCGAAGACGGCTGGATCGAGTGGGCCCCCGAGTGCGACCCGCAGCGGACTCAGCCGGCCGAGGGCGTGGACGAAGTCGATCACTATGCCCGCAGCGACATCGTCAGCGTGTCGGCAGAGTCGCTGGTCTGCACAATTCATCCGCCGACGCCCGGCGAGCCCGGTCGCGACATCTACGGCCGCGAGGTGCCACCCCACCGCGGACGGCGGCCGCCCATCACCTTCGGCGAAAGCATCAGCCACGACGAAGGCGACCCTAACCGGCTGTTCGCTCGCATCAGCGGGCGGCTGAACGTCATGGGGCCGCGCGTCTGGATCACTCCCCTGCTGGTCGTCAACCGGAACGTGGACTTTGCGTGCGGCAACATCGACTTCGACGGCGACGTGATGGTGCGAGGCAACGTGCTGGACCTGTTCACGGTCAAGGCGACCCGAGGCATCGTGGTTCGCGGCCTGATCGAGGCGGCACAAGTGGAAGCCGGCCTGACGCTTGTCGCCGCGGGCGGCATCGCCGGCAAGGAGAAGGCCGTCATCCGATCCGGAGGGACCGTCAAGGCCCGCTTTGCCGACAATGCCACGGTCGAGGCGGCCTCGGATGTCTACCTCCAGCGGGAAATCGTCAACAGCAAAGTGGTCACCTCTGGGCGGTTGATCACGCCGGGGACAATCACCGGCTGTGTCGTCGAGGCGTGCCAGGGCGTTCGGGCGTCGGTCGTCGGCAGCCGCTCCGGCATCCGCACCACCCTCGTCATCGGCTGCGACAAGCAGGCCCAGAGCAAGCTCTTCCGCCTGGAACAGGAACTCTCATCCGCCGAGGACTCCGTGGCCCAGAACCGGGCAAAGCTGGAGCCGTTGCTGAAACGCAAGGACGATCTGACCGACCTGTCCAGGTCACGCCTGGTGAAGCTGCTTAACCAGGTCAAGCAGCAGACGGCGGACATCGAGGAGATGCAGCGGACACGACAGCAGTTGAAGGAGCACCTCCGCAAGAACCGCGACGCCTCGATCCGCATCACGCAACTGGTGCGCGAAGGCACCACCATCCAGATCGGCAGGGCCACGATCACGCTGCGCGAATCGCTGCGCGGCCCGCTCACCCTGATGTGTCAGCGCATCGACGGCGTGGAGAAGATCGTCGCGACAAGCGAGGGCGGCAGCCTCATCGTACTGGATTCGTGTGTCGTGGGCTGACGCCCTCGCCCGCATGGCGCGGCGGCTGGCCGAGGTCAACTACGATGCGCGTCCACGGGCGTCGAGGAATCCCTGGAGGATAATCTGAGCGGCCACCTTGTCGATGCGTCGCCGGCGCATCGCCCGGGACAGGTCGGCATCCAGCATGCTCCGTTCGGCGCTGACCGACGAGAGCCTCTCGTCCCACAACTCCACCGCCAGCCCCGTGGCCTCGGCCAGACGCGAGGCCAGTTGTTCGGCGTCCTGGGCCGCCGGGCCGTGCGTGCCGTCCATATTCAGCGGCAGACCCACCACAATCGTCCCCACCTCTTCCTGCCGGCACAGCGACGCCAGGTCAGCAAGCACCTGCTGGAGCGACTGCCGCTGGAGGATCTTCAGCGGCGTGGCGATGGTGCCGCCGGGATCGCTGATGGCCAGACCGATGCGCTTCTTGCCGGGATCCACGCCCAGGTACCTCACGGGACTCATCCTTTCTTCAGTGGCGACGCGTCGGCATGATCGAATCGTTGGTGCCACTGCTCGTGCAGCGCGTCAATGGGACAGTCGCGGCCGCACGCCTCCTGCGAACACGAGCCGCGCCCCCGCTGAAGTTCCGCGATCCTCTCGTTGACGGGTTTGTTGCCGATGGCCTCGATGTGTTCCAGGAACCGAGCGAGGCGAACACACTGGGAACAGGCCTCGTCGGCGTAGAGCTTCTCGATCTGCTCGGCGAGCCAGGCGAACTCGGCCTTGCCCTTCTCGGCCCGCCCCGCCAGGAAGACCACCCCCAGCACGGCAAACAGGACGGCGGCGGCCAACTTCATGATCCTCGGGTCGAGGTACTGCCCGACCAGCCGCCCGGCCAGGCACGCCAGGGCGCTGGTGGCCGTCAGGGCGACGGCGGCCCCGACGAAAACGGCCCATCGCCCGTGACGGTTGCCCGCGGCCAGGCTCATCGTGGCCAACTGCGTCTTGTCGCCGAGTTCGGCAACAAAAATGGCGGCGAACGTGAACAGGAACATCTCCCACGGTGCCCGCGACACCGGAGCGGCAGCCTCTGCGGCTTCGCCCGGGGCCTCCGACGCGAAAAACTGAACGGCAAACACCGCCGCGCAGACCAGGAAGATGATGCCGGCCAGCGTGCTGAGGGTGCGCGGCTTGAGAAAGCGGGCGAGCAGGTCGCCCACCAGAACCCCGATCAGGGAACTGAGCACAAGGGCCGCCGCGGCGGCAGCGAAGACGATCCACCGGTACCCGGGCGAGTTGGCCGCGAAGCCCAGCGCGGCGATCTGGGTCTTGTCGCCGAGCTCGGCCACAAACACCGCGGCAAATGTAACGGCCGCCAGCTTGGCGGTTCCCGATCGCGCAGATGGTGCTGATACAGCCATCGAAGACTCCGAGAGAACCCATTCCCGACCATTCCCCGGCCGGCCGCCCCAAGGGACGGGACGACGTCGCGTATGAAGGGCGAGCCCCGACAGCAAGCGCAGCCCACGGACAACCGTCACGGCGCCGCGGCGGCCGGCGCCTCCGGCATGCCCGCCCGCAGGCTCACCTTCGCCGTGTAGAACATCCCCGAGTCGCAGCGGTCGGCCAGCGTCTCCAACATCACGTCCAGGCACGGACTCAGCCGGCCAGCATGGACGCGCTTGCCGTTCCACACGACGGCCACGTCCTTCTCGAAATCGATCAGCCGCTCATTCAGGTACACCGTGAGCGCGTCGGCGCCGCTGGAGGTCACGGTGACCATGTTGTCCTGGCCCATCTCGGCGCGAACGGAGGTCTTCCCGGGCGAGGGCCGGGCCATGCCGATGTTGTAGAACCGCGTTTTCCACTCGGCCACCGGATGCCAGACCACCAGCCGCGGGTAGGCCGTGCGTTTCAGGGGCCTCAGGTAACCGTCAATGTCCTTGTATTGGGCCGCGCCGATGTCGTGCTCCTTGTCGGGATAGGGGGCCCAGTGACTGCGGTAGTAGCCCGGCTGCTTCGCACTCAGCGCGGCCAGGGCGTCCATGCCCTCCTTGGCCTTGGCGGCACGATGGTCCTTGAGTCCGAGAAACGAGGCGAAGTCCACGTTGCAGAAGTTCTCGTAGGTGGCGCGGTGGGCCTCACCGGCCACATTGACGATGGCCCCGTAACGGTCCGGCTCGATTGATGCGAAGACCCAGGCCCCGTAGCCGCCCATGCTGTGGCCCACCAGGTAGATGCGGTCCGGATCGGCGTCCGTGGACCGCAGGTAGGCGTCCAGCACGGTGCTGACGGACTGGACCTCGTGCGGCAGAATCCAGGCGTTGGTGGCCGCGTCGTCCTTCGCCAGGCATCGAGTCAGGAGCCGTGTGGACGCGCACGAAAGCATGGCCGTGCGACTGACGCCCCAGCCCCAGGTCATCTCGTTATCGCGGGCGCCGTTGCTTCCGCCGCCGCCGTGCAGATAAATGACGGTGCCCTTGCCCCTGCCGCCGGCATCCTTCAGGACGGCCACGCGCATCGGACCGGCCGGCGTCTCGACCACGGCAACGGGCGCCCCGCGCAGATCGCCGCCCTGCCCTCCCGACGCCGCGGCAGCCCCCTCGACCTTGGGCATCGAGGCCGACGACTTGAACTTAGGGCCGCTCTTTCTCGCCTCGGCCAGAATCGCCCTGGCCCAGCGCGACACCTCCTTCGGCTTGATCTCCGCACGTCCCGACCAGTTCGCCAGCAGCTGCTGCCGCTCGTCGGCCGACGCCCCCACATAGGCCTTGACCGCCGCGGTCATCTCCTGCGCCGACAAAGGCGCCTCCGACGAGGGCGCCGCATCCTCCGCCGCATAAAGGCCCTGCGACGCCACAGCCAGAACCACCCAACATGTCCACCTCGGCTTCATCATTCCCCCTGCATGGCGAAACGCACGCGTGCCGCCCATTCCGTCCCGCCGCCGTAAAGCGATGGAGTATAATCCGTACACGAGCGCTTCACAAGGCGTTTTGAACAGTCGTTGAACAGTCGTCACAACGGTCATTCCCGGACAAGGGTATGGCCGCTCCTGCATGCGGCTCTGGAACCACGCCAGGCGGCCGCCGGACCACGGCGGTCTTGGTGCCGGGGCGGCAACAGCCCCTGAACGCAGTGGCCGCCGAATCCACCAGGTGTCCACCGGCGCGAACGCATTGCACGAGGAGGATGGACACCGAACGGAGTCTGTGGTAACCTACAGTAGCAGTAAGGCTTAGGCGACGCGCAGGGGCCGCTCGGGTGGCATGGTAACGCATCGGCAGCGGCCCTTGACCGGTTCCGGAGATTTCCGCCGCCAACGCCACGTACTATTGAATCCCGGGGCCGAAGGGAGGTGCACCATGCCAACCTGCAAGACTCGTGCGATTCAGGACCTGTCTCAGCAACTGGCCTTCTCGCCTGAACAGGTTCGCAAGAAGGAAATCGACCGGGCCGAGGATCTGGTGCGCCGGATTGATCCGGCCAAGAGCTACCCCTACGATTTCGTCTGCTTCCAGATCACCGGCTACCGCCCGCGAACGGCCATCGTCGAGACAATCAAGGGCGATCAGCTTCGCACCGACCTGGTGCGGATGATCGAGTCCCTGAGCGAAAGCCTGACCCTTCGCGTCGAGGACGCCGGCCAGACGGTGCTGGGCATCGACGACGTGTGCACCCGGTTCAACGTAACGAGCAAGACGGTCAGCCGCTGGCGAAAGGCGGGCCTGGTCTCGCGGAAGTTCGTGTTCCCCGACGGCAAGGTCCGCGTCGGATTCCTGGAGTCGAGCGTGGCGTCGTTCGCGGGAGTCAACCCGTCGCGTGTGGAATCCGCGAGGAAGTTCTCGCAACTGACGCCCGAGGAGCGCCGGGAGATCATCCGCCGCGCGCGGCGATTGAGCCACTACTGCCACTGCTGCCTGTACGAGGTCAGCAAGCGAATCGCCCGGAAAATGGGCCGCGCCGTCGAGACGGTGCGCTACACGATCAAGAAATACGACGAGACGCATCCCGACCTGAAGCTGTTTCCGAATTCGCTGGAGCAGCTCAACGACCGCGACCGGGAGCAGATGTTCCGCGCGTTCCGCCGCGGCGTCGGCGTGCATACGCTGGCCAAGCGCTATTGCCGCACGCGGTCCAGCGTGTACCGGATCATCAACGAGATGCGCGTCGAGCATCTGCTCCGCGAGCCGACCGAGTGCATCTACAATCCGGAGTTCGACGCCCCGGACGCCGAAGCGAAGATCCTGGCCGAGGAGCCGCAGAACCCGGGCGTGCGGACGCCAAAGCCCCCGCCGGGGTTGCCCGTGTACCTGAAAGCGCTCTACCGCACGCCGCTTCTGACACGGGAGCAGGAGCATCACCTGTTCCGCAGGTACAACTACCTGAAGTACCGGGCGATCAAGCTCAAGGAGAAGCTGCGCCGAGCCCGCAGCCCGAAGTCGCGCGACATCGAGGAGGTGGAGCGGCTGCTGGCCGAGGCCAACCAGGTGAAGAACCGTCTGGTCAAGGCCAACCTGCGTCTCGTCGTCAATATCGCCAAGCGGCACATCGGCAGCGTGTCGAACTTCTTCGAGCTGGTCAGCGACGGCAACATCTCGCTGATGCGGGCCGTCGAGAAGTTCGACTACGCCCGCGGCTTCAAGTTCTCCACCTATGCGTCCTGGGCGGTCATCAAAAACTATGCCCGGACCATTCCGGAAGAGAACTACCGCATGGACCGCTTCATGACGGGCAAGGACGAGCTTCTGGAGGCCGGCGCCGACCAGCGGTTCGCCACCGACGAAGGCATCCAGGAACTCGATAGCGGGGTCAAGGAATCGATCGAGCAGGTCCTCGAACAGCTCACGCCGCGAGAACGCGAGGTCATCGAGCGACGGTTCGGCCTGGGCGGCGGCCCCGGCCCGCAGACCCTCGAAGAGGTCGGTCAGCGCTTCGGCGTGACCAAGGAGCGCGTCCGGCAGATCGAGACCAAGGCCCTCGAAAAGCTGAGAACCATGATCGACCGCGAGACGCTGGAAGCAACCTTCGGCGAATAGCCCGCGCAGCAACCGGCGATCACTCCTCGCCTGTCCTACTCGCCCATCGCCTTGATGACCAGACGCTTCGGACGCTGGCCGTCGAACTCGGCGTAGAACACTTCCTGCCATGGGCCGAGGTCCAGTTTGCCGCCCGTCACCGGCAGGATCACCTGGTGATGGACCAGCAGGTTCTTCAGATGCGAGTCGCCGTTGGTCTCGCCGGTGCGGTGGTGGCGGTAGTCATCACGGTACGGAGCCAGCCCTTCGAGCCACTCGTCGATGTCCTGGAGCAGACCCGATTCGTTGTCGTTGACGAAGACTCCGGCCGTGATATGCATGGCCGACACCAGGACCATGCCCTCGGTGATGCCGGCGTCGCGAACCACGCCCGCCACGTCCTCCGTGATACGAACATACTCCCGGTGCTTGCGGGTGGTGAACGTCCGGTACTCGGTTCTAACCTTCATGGCGTCTCCTTATCGGGTTTCGACGAATGCCGCGCCGCTGATCATAGACCAACCCGGCTCCCGGGGCAACCACCCACGCCGCAGGCGTGCCAGGGTGCATGTCATGTTTGAAGACACGCAGGCTCTCACACCGCAGAAACGGGTGGAAGCGACGCAGGGGTCGCTCGCGAGCGACCCGCGGGGGACAGGCACCCTGGGAGGGCGGCTCGCCCATCGACGAAGCTCGGGACTTGCAGCGAGCCGCCCCTACGGTTGGCGCTATGGCCAGACGCGTGGCCCGCCACGCACGTGACGTGCACCCGGTGTGTTGCCTGGCGCGAAATAGGGGATGACATTCCCCGCCGGCAGGCTAGAATGCCCTGCCTGAGACGTCGCTGCGGGTGTTCCGACGCGGCATGACCGGACGGTGGAGGCGAATCATGGCGAAGAAGCAATCGGACCAGGCAAGACGCGCGAAGGCATTCTACGTCCAGGGCACGCACTGGGACCGCGAGTGGTACCTGCCGTTTCAGCAGTTCCGCGCGCGGCTCGTGTTCTGCATCGACAAACTCCTGGACATCATGGAGCGGAACAAGCACTTCCGCTCGTTCTTCCTCGACGGGCAGACGGCCGTGGTCGGCGACTACCTGGCGATCCGTCCGGAGAACGAGAAGCGGCTGATGAAACTCGTCCGCTCGGGCCGCATCCTGGTGGGCCCGTGGTTCGTCATGCCCGACGAGTCGCTCGTCAGCGGCGAGGCCCTGGTTCGCAACTTTCTGCTCGGTTTCCGCCAAGCCCGGGCCATGGGCGTCGAGCCGATGCGTGTGGGCTACATCTGCGACATGTTCGGCCACAACAGCCAGTTCCCCCAGGTGCTGCGCGGTTTCGGCATCGACAGCGCCGTCTTCTTCCGGGGCCAGAGCGATTCGGTCCAGCCGCCGCCGTACCATTGGCAAGCCTCCGACGGCAGCCGCGTGATGGCCGTGAAGCTCCCCGATGGCGGCGGCTATGGCATGTGCACCATGGTGACCCGCCTGCGAAGGCGAGAGCCGGGCGAGGAGCCGCTCGGCAGTGAGGCCGATGCCGAGGCCGTCGTCGCCCTGGCCGCCGCCGAACGGCAGCGCACCGGCCTCGACGCCGTGCTCCTGCTGGACGCGCACGACCACATGCCGCCCGAGGAGGCGATGGTGGACATCCTCGCCCGCGCCGACGCCAGAAGCGAGGACTGCGAATTCCTCTGGAGCGACTTCAACGAGTTCCTTGCCGCCGTGCGACCGGAATCGGACCAATGGCCCGCCGTCAAGGGCGAGTTGCGCGATCCGGCCAAGATCCGCGGCAACGTCCTTCTGAACAACGTCCTGTCGAGCCGTGTTCATCTGAAACAGGCCAACGTCCGTTGCCAGACGCTTCTGGAAGCGTGGGCCGAGCCGATGGCGGTGCTGGCGTCGCCGCAGGGGTTCGACGGAGCGGCCACGAGCATTGCCCTGGCCTGGAGATACCTGCTGCTGAATCACCCGCACGACAGCATCTGCGGGTGCAGCCTCGACCAGGTCCACAGCGACATGGCCTACCGCTTCGACCAGTCGCGAATGCTGGCGGAGATCGTGCGACGCGATGCGGCCGAGGCCGTCGCGCAGGCCACACGGATCGATCGCGAGGGCATCGCCCTGGCCATCCAGGCGTGGAATCCCCTGCCCGTCGAGCGCGACGCCGTGGTAGACCTGCGACTGCCTCTGCCCGAACGCGATCAGATGCGGCGAACGACCCACGACCAGATGCGGTTCCAGACCTTCGAGCTTCTGGACGAGGACGGCCGCGAGGTGCCCTATCAGAAACTGGCCGATCTGCCGCCGGAGCCCGCGCCGTGGATGTCGGCGCGAGGAACGCCGCTGTTTGCCGGCGTCACGCCCGTCGAGGTGGCCGTGCGGCTGCGGTTGCCCGCCTGCGGTTACCGCACGTTGCGTGCCCGGTGGCTGGAGCAGACCCGGCTGATCGGCGGCACGATGAGCCCCGGTCCCGGCGTCATGGAGAACGAGCATCTGCGCGTCGAGATTCAGCCGAACGGCACGTTCGACCTGACCGACAAGCGTAACGGCGCCGCGTACCGCGGCCTCGGCCTCCTGGAAGACATGGCCGACATCGGCGACGGGTGGAACCACTTCTCGCCCACGTGCGACGAGATCCACAGCAGCCTGGCTTCGGCGGCCTCCGTGGCCAGGGTGGCCGACGGCGACCAGAAGGTGACGTACCGCGTCACGCACCGCCTGCCGCTGCCGGCCCGGTTCGACAACGAGTCGCGGCGACGAAGCGGCCAGACGCTCGACCTTGTCGTGGCCACCGACGTGACGCTGCGCCAAGGCGCCGACACCGTGGAATGCACCACGACCGTCCACAACATGATCCGCGACCATTCGCTGAGGGTTCTGCTGCCGACGGACCTTCAGACCGACGAGGTCCTCGCGGAAACGCCGTTCGACGTGGTTCGCCGCAGTGTGACCCTTCGGGATCCGAGCCAGTGGCGCGAACCGGACCAGGACGTCAAGCCGATCACGAGCTTCGTCGGAACTCACGACGGCAAGCGCGGGCTGTTCGTCACGACCGAAGGGTTGCATGAGGCGGGCCTTCGCGACGACCGGCGGCGCAGTCTGGTCCTGACGCTCCTGCGGGCGTTTCCGCGCAACTGGAGCACGAACGTTCGCGACCAGGTCGGCGGCCAACTGCTGCACGATGTGACGTTGCGGTGGCAGGTAGCCCCGGTGGCCGGCCCCTTGAAGGCCGCCGAGATGGCGATGAAGGCCCGGGCTCTGACGGCAGGCGTGTATCTGCACCCCATGCGACTGGTCGGGGACGCGCCGTCGCTGCCGCCGACCCGGAGTCTGATGGCGCTGGACAAGGGACACCTGACCCTGACCGCCCTGAAGGCGTCCGAGGCGGGCACCACGGCCGTGGCACGCCTGGTGAACCTGTCGGACCGCAGCGCCCGGGACAGCCTCCGGTTCGCCCGGAAGGTCCGGCGGTTTCGCCCGTGCACACTGGAGGAGACGCCCGCCGGCGCCTGGCAGAAGCCGCAGGACGGCCGCGTGGACATCGAGGCACGCCCGCGGCAGATCGTCAGCCTGGAAATCGAGTGGGCCGACTGATCGAGTCCACTTGCGCCTGCAGGCCAACCGCCTCATGTGCCGATAAACCACGGCAACAGGCGGCCGCGCCTGTGCGGTCGATTCTCTGCCCCGGGAACGCAGAGCCAGTGAGGATTGCACCATGTGCGGAATCGTTGCATATCTGGGCCAGCGCCGCGCGCAGCCCATCCTGATCGAGGGCCTGAAGCGTCTTGAGTACCGCGGTTACGACTCGGCCGGCGTGGCCATCCGCTGCGCCGACGGAATGCATCTGGCCAAAGCGGTCGGGCGCATCATGATGCTCGAAAACGAGGCGGCTCTGCGCTCCTGCGACGCCGGCACGCTGGGCATCGCCCACACGCGATGGGCCACGCACGGCGGCCCCTCGGTCGAAAACGCCCACCCGCACACCGACGCATCCGGCAAGCTGGCTGTCGTGCACAACGGCATCATCGAGAACCACTCGGCCCTTCGCAAGCTCCTCGAGCAGGAAGGCGTCGTGTTCCGCAGCGAGACCGACAGCGAGGTGCTGCCCCACCTGTTCGCCAAGTACTATCGCGGCGACCTGGCCGAGGCGGTCCGACAGGGCCTCAAGGAAGTCCGCGGCACCTATGGCATCGCGGTCATCCACGCCGACAATCCCGACGCCCTCGTGGCCGCCCGCAACGGCAGCCCCCTCATCGTCGGCATCGGCGACGGCGAGTTCGTCGTCGCCAGCGACGCCTCGGCGATCATCGCCCACACGACCCGCGTCGTCTACCTGGAGGATCGCGAGATCGTGACGCTCACTCGCGACGGGTTTTCCACGTCAACGATCGACGCCGTGCCCACGAGCAAGGAAATCCAGGAAGTCGAGTGGGACCTCGAGCAGATCGAGAAGAAGGGCTACGCCCACTTCATGCTGAAGGAGATTTACGAGCAGCCGGAGAGTCTGGCCGACACGACGCGCGGACGCATCGACATCGAGGAGGCGACGGCCGTGCTCGGCGGCCTCCGGGCCTTCGCCAAGGAACTCACACGCGCCAAGCGGATTATCCTGACCGGCTGCGGCACGGCGTGGCACTCCGCCCTGATCGGCGAGTACCTGTTCGAGGATCTCGCGCGGATTCCGGTCGAGGTCGAATACGCCAGCGAGTTCCGTTACCGCAACCCGATCATCGAGGACGGAACGGTCGTCGTGGCGATCAGCCAGAGCGGCGAGACGGCCGACACGCTGGCGGCGGTGCGCGAGGCACGCAACAAGGGCGCCCTGACGCTGGGCATCGTGAACGTGGTCGGCTCCACGATCGCACGCGAGACCGACGCGGGCGTCTACCTGCACGCCGGGCCGGAAATCGGCGTGGCCAGCACCAAGGCGTTCACCAGCCAGGTCATGGTGCTCTTCCTGATGACGCTGTTCCTCGGCCGACGGCGGCACATGGCCCACCACCACGCCGTGAACATCATCCAGGCCCTGACCCGAGTGCCCGACCAGGTGCGAGACCTGCTCAAGCAGGACGGACACATCGAGGAAATCGCCCGCACCTACAAGGACCGCGAGAACTGGCTCTACCTGGGCCGCGGCTACAACTTCCCGATCGCCCTCGAAGGGGCCCTCAAGCTCAAGGAAATCAGCTACGTCCACGCCGAGGGATTGCCCGCGGCCGAGATGAAGCACGGCCCCATCGCCCTGATTACGCCCGACATGCCGGTGGTCTTCCTGGCCAACCGCGGGCTCCAGTACGACAAGATCATGAGCAACATCGAAGAGGTCCGAAGCCGCGGCGGCAGGGTCATCGCCGTCGCCACCGAGGGCGACGAAGAAATCGGCAGCCATGCCGACCACGTCATCCGCGTGCCGGACGTCGGCGAGTCGCTTCAGCCGCTGCTGAACGTCGTGCCGCTGCAACTCCTGGCGTACCACGTGGCCGTCATGCGAGGCTGCGCCGTGGACAAGCCGCGGAACCTCGCCAAGAGCGTCACGGTGGAGTAGCCCTCCTGCTGCAACGGAGTGCCCTGACCCAACAAAAGAAAACGCCCGACTCGCAAGAGCCGGGCGTTTTTCGATGGTAGACCCCCGCCGTCAGGCCGTAAGAAGCATTTGAAATCAACCCACAGTGTAAGTGGTGACCAAGTGCTGCAAGTCATGGCTGCCCCGACGTGCGGAGCGTGCTCGTCGCAGCGACATTGCCGGTCCCCGTGTGAGTGTATCGGTTGTTTCAATAAGCTCCTAAACACGAACCAGGCAGAGGCTCTATTCACTTGTCAGGAGGGCCGCGAGGCCCTCGGTGCTTCCTTGTTCTTATCGGGCACGCCGTCCAGAAACTTTAGGCGCTTCCGACAGCATCCGATCCTTCGTTCCCGCCCTCTACCGTCATTATATCCGATTACTGTCCGGCCGCGCGCAACTCTGCGGCGAGTTTCTCGCGAAATGCCGCCAGAATCCGTTCCTGGAATGCGTCGGCCTGTTCGTGGGTCAAGGTGGACTCCTGGTCGCGAAAACGCAGCCGCAGTGCGATGCATTTCCTGCCGGTGGGAATCGGCTTGCCGCGATAGAGACTGACGTACTGGACATCCTCCAGTTGCGACGCCCCTGCCCCGCGCGCCGCCGCGTCCATGTCGCGCCACGGCACGCCCTCGTCCACGATCAGGGCCAGGTCGCGCTCGATCGCCGGAAGCTGCGGCACCGGACGGTATCGCGGCGTCAGTTGGGCCGCGGTCACGAGAGGTTCAAGCTCGATCTCGGCCACCCACGGCGCATGACGGAACTTCAGACGTTTGCACACGCCGTCGCCCAGGAGGCCGCAGAAACCGATCACCGCTCCATCGAATACCAGGTCGGCCTGCCACTGAGCGTCAAGCTCGGCCACCCGCGCGGTCGGCCGCCGCTCGATCCGCCCCTGAAGCCCCAGCCGCGACGCCAGCGTTTCCAGAACGCCGCAGCCGTCCTCGGGCTCGTCGTCCGTCAGCAGGGCCAGATGCACCGCCTCGTGAGGCATGGCCTGGCCCGGCCGGTCGCGGAACGCCCGGGCCACCTCGAACATGGCCACCTCGCCCCGGCCGGCGTCCTGGTTGTTGCGCTTCGCCTGGAGCAGCCCCGGCAGCACGCTCTTGCGGACAAACGTGGCCGCGGCCAGCGCCGTCCCGCGCGTCGCCAGCGGCGCCGTGTCGTCGCCCGGCGAGAACATCGACGCCGACTCCGCATCCGTCAGCGTAATCGTGATCGCCTCCTGGTAGCCTGCCGCCGTCAGGGTCGATTCGATCGCGTGCCGCACCTCTTCGCGCCGCGTCGTCACGGGGGCCGCCGTCGGCACGTGCTTCAGGTACGGCACCTTGTCGTACCCGTAGACGCGGGCGATCTCTTCCACCAGGTCGATGTCGCGCGTCAGGTCGCGGCGGAACGCCGGCGGCAGCACCTCCACCGTCTCGCCGTCCTCGCCCAGCACCTCGATGCCCAGCGCCCGGAGAATCCGCAGCGACTCGCCGCGCGGCACGTCGATGCCCAACACCCTGCGAATCAGGCCGAAGCCGAACCGGATGGCCGACGGACGCGACGGCTCCGTACGCACGTCGATCATCCCGCGCGCCGCCGTGCCGCCGGCGGTCTCCAGAATCAACCGGCACGCCCTGCGGCTCGCCCAATCCACGCCGTCGTAGTCCACGCCGCGCTCGAAACGGTAGCTCGAATCGCTCATCAGTTGCGTCCGACGGCTCGTCGTCCGCACGCTCAACGGATCGAACTTCGCCGACTCCAGCAACACGTGGACCGTCCGCTCAGTCACCTCCGTATCCAGCCCGCCCATCACCCCGGCCATGGCCACCGGACGACGCGCGTCGGCAATCACCAGGTCGCCGGCCGTCATCGTGTGCCGCGAATGGTCGATGGCCTCGAACAACTCGCCGTCCCGGGCCCGGCGAACCACAATCCGGTGCTCGGACAGGCGGTCGTAATCGAACGCGTGCAAGGGCTGACCGTGCTCGTACAGGATGAAGTTCGTCACGTCCACGACGTTGTTGACCGGCCGCAGGCCGATGGCCTCGATCCGCCGCACGAGCCACTGCGGGCTCGGCCCGACCTTCACGTTGCGGAGCACCCGGGCCGTGTAGCGCGGGCAACCCTGGGCGTCGGCGACCTCGACGGAAGCCAGGCCGCACACGTCCTCGGCCCCTTCCTGGAAATCCGCCGACGGGACAACAAACTCCGCCCCCGTGATCGCCGCCAGTTCGCGCGCCACGCCAAGATGCCCGAGACAGTCCGGGCGGTTGCTGCCGACCTCGACATCCAGCAGCGCGTCGCCGTCGGCCAGCGGTTCGACGCTGTCCACGTTCAGCCCGGCCATGGTCATTCGCCGCACGGCCTCGTCCAGCGACCCGCCGAACCTGACGTACTCGAGCAACCATTTCCACGATACGTTCATGACCATTCCTCGCGTGTGGGAAAGCCAGCGACGGCCCTCGAAACGAGGATTATAGGACATCGCGACGGGGTGTCAAGTTCGCGGGACGACGGGGTGCGTTAACGTTCTTGGGGCCGTACCGTAGCACGGGCATCTTGCCCGTGAGTGGCGGGGGCAGGAATGCCCCTGCTTTCCCCGAAATGTTAATGCACCCGGACGACGACGTTCCATCCGCGCCGGTCGTGCCTTCGTCGAGCTCTTCGCCGACGACTCCAGGTTTGTGCGCGGGCTGAAGGCGGCGCAGCAGAAGCTCCAGGCCTTCGGCCGCACGATGGGTGGCGCGGGCCATTGAGAACGGGCAGCGCCAGGTCACGCGCGAGCAGGTGGATGCGGCCTTCTTGCGGGCGGATGCGGCGGATGCGAAGTGGGCGGAGGCACCGAGGAGATGAAGGCTAGCCTTCATTTGACCCCGTGCTTTGCAGGGTTAACGGCAATGGGAATTCGCAATGGCAGCGGCCACACTCGACCAGCAGTCGCGGTTCGATCCAGGAACCTGGTAAGGAGTTGTCGCCATTCCATCGAACGCCATTCAACCTGAGTCTGCCGCGAATTACAGAAGGAGTGTCAATCGATGATGGTTCCAACTCCAAGTCGCCATCAAGGTCGTGAACCGTGTCTTTCCACAGCCTGCTGCCACCAGAAGACACGGTCCAGCGTATTCCACGCAGCAGCACGCGGATACTGCCTTCGGCAGCACGCTTTGAGCCCGCGTTGACCGTGAAATCGGCCCACTGCCCGGGCTGCATGTCCGGCGGTGCCAGGCAAAGCCGCCATGAGCGCACGCATCGCTTGCGAGCAATGAAGCGCACCGCCGCATAGGCGAGCCATAGTGTGAGGAGCGTTGGCGCCAGCGGCGCCAGGATCAAGATAGGTTTCTGCTGAAATGAAGTATTCTCCACAACCACGAGCCAACTCATTATGGTAAACGCGGCAACCATCAGTAGGAGCAGCATTCCAGCGGCTGTGGAGCCGAGGATTGGCCTTATAGGCAGCCCCTTCTGAAACGCAAGCATGTCCCGGTGTTCTTCGCGACGATCCATCACCGGACGGAGGAAGAAACCGTAAACGAGGAAGCCTCCGGAAATGATGAAGACGAGCGGAAGGATAATCGCTAGCGGGTGGCGTTTTCCCTGAGAAACAAACGCAATTAGTGCCACCAAGCCCGTGAGGGCTGTAAGGCCGCCAACAACGCAGGCCAGGTATGAGGGAAGCCGGAGTATGGTCCGCATTTCGTTTCTCCAAAGTGCGATTCTAGATTCGTCCAGTCGCTACTGCAAGTGCGTACTGCAACAGGCATCGCATAAGTTCAGCGGGTTCCGTCCGCGCCGGTCGCGCCTTCGTCGAACCGCTTGCCGACGGCTCAAAGCTCGTGCGCGGTCGGATGCTGCGATGCGAAGTGGGCGGAGGCGAGAGAGAGAGAGAGAGAGAGTAGAGAGCTGAGGCATCAGGTATCAGTAGCGAATGCCCGTCTTGGCGAGTGCTGTCGCGGCAGCGATAACACAGATCGCAAGGCTCACGAACCATGCCGGATGCCTTGCCTTGATCGCGAGGATGAGGGGGACGACGGCAATGAGAAACACCCCAGCGGTTGACCACTGCGCCTTGTCGTAAAAGGGCTCAGGCGACACGGGCGGTTTCGCACGATCTGGGCCCTCTCGGACGGCCTTGTCTGCTGCGACATGGGCGTCAGCATACTGCGAGTGGTAGTGGATCGCCGCGAGGAGTAATGCCACGGCCGCGACAGCGAACAGCGCGGCAATTGATGAGTGGACCAGCGTTCTCTTCATGGTCTTGGCTCCGCCTGTTCTTGCCAGCATATGCAGAAGCAAGGGAAAACACAAGCACGCCTGTTCAGGCGGCCGTGCATCCTCGGCGCCGGACACGGCGGCGGACCTCAGGAGGATGTGGCGGGAGCAGCCCGGGCGGCGCCATGCGGCCGAGGCGACCACTGGCCAACGAGGGTGCTCCTCAGGAGCTAACGGCGGACGACGGTCAGGAACTCGGGCGCAAAGTCCTGCCAATCGAGAAAGCAGGGATGCTTGTCAATCAGATCCTCGGGAACGAGTGTTACGCGACGGGTGGTCTCTCGCTCCTCCTCGCCATCCCAGCAGACGAAGAGTTCGACCGATTCCTGGGCAGAGAGTGCCTGACGCAGGTACGCTGCGAGTCGCCGACGGGATTCGCATCCAGCATTGACCTCCGCAGGATCGGTGTCGAACTTGACTCCGTACCTCTCTGCAACGACCTCGAAGCCACACCCGCATTGAGTATGTGAGCCGGCCTCGTAAACGTACTGTTTGGTGAAGTGTTTTCGCACGGGCCCAGACTGCTTGCGGAGTTCGGAAACGTTGAATGCAGGCGCCGACTCATCGAAGGGGATGAGCGGCAGCGGCACGTCAGAGGCAATGTAGAGCACGACGCACATGCCGCCAGCATAGAGCCGCCCGTCATCGAGGTCAAGGATGTCGTCGAGTTCGGCCGTACATCCGCCTCGGCGCCGAACACAACGGAAGACATCAGGAGGATGCAGCAGCGGCACGGGCGGCACCGTGCGGCCGAGCGGGGCGCGCGGACGCGACCGATGCAGCCGAGGGATCGGCCGCCGACGCGGGGGCCGGGGCCTCCTCTGTCGGGGAATCGCCGAGGTCTCGCTTCTCGGCAAGCATGGAGCGGATCTTCTCGGCGGCCTGTTTCTTCTGGTCTTCGATCTCGCGCCGCCGCTTCTCGGACAGTTCCGCCTGCCACTCGTTGAACAGAACCACCCGCACCTGCTGGGCGGCCCCGTCAACAACCAGGATCGCCAACAACACCAGTAGCAGGATGATCCATACCATGGCAGTCGTCCGATGGGCACCGGGAAACAACGTCGTCCTATAACGGGTTATCGGCCATCGCCCGTCGCGAATTTAGGTGGCTTCCAGCCTCGTCATGCGGGCGAAGTAGCCGCCGTCGCCGTCGGCCGACGGCAGTGTCTCGCGTTCGACCTGGAGCACCATCTCCGGCCGACCGGCCAGGAACTCCCGCACCAGACGGTCGTTCTCCTGGGGCTCGATGCTGCACGTCGAGTAGACGCACAGGCCGCCCGGCGCGGTCAGGGCCGCGCCCTGGGCCAGCAGTTCCATCTGCAACGGCCGCAACGATTCAAAGGCGTGATCCTTCAGACGCCAGCGTGCCTCCGCCCGACGGCCAAGGACGCCGGTGTTGCTGCACGGCACGTCCACCAGCACACGGTCGAACCGGCGCGGCATGTCGTCGGGCCACTGCGCCGGCACATTGGCCACCACCCGCACAGTGGCCAGACCCAGCCTGCGGCAAGTGTCCCGCAGGGTCTCCAGACGCGGCCCCGGCCGGTCCAGCGCCCAGACCGTGCCCTGCCCTTGCAGCAACTCGGCGATGTACGAGGCCTTGCCGCCCGGCGCCGCGCACAGATCCAGCACCGTCAGCCCCGGCCGCACGTCCATGGCCTCCACGGCCCGCATGGCCGTCGGGTCTTCCACGGTGACCAGCCCCTCGCCGAGCAGCGCCAGCAGATGCTCGTGCGGCAGGTCCGATACGTCGGCCGCCCGGTCGCCGACCCAGCGCACCGCATCGCGGACCGACTCGGGAAGCCGCGCCGCCAGGCTCTCGCGCGAAGCCCGCAAGGCGTTGACCCGCGCAAACGTGCGCGGCGGACGGTTCAGCGAGGCAAGCACCTGCTCGGCCCCCGCGGCGCCCCACCGCTCGACCCATCGCGCGACCAGCGGATGCGGGAAGCTGTACGCGTCGGCCAGCCGCCGCGTGGTCTGCTCCGGCAGAACGGATTCCTTCAGGACCACCGCCCCGCCGCGCGGCAAAGGGATCAGGCGACGCACGTCGCGGACGCTCTCGGCCCGGGCCTCGCGGTCGATCATCTCCGACAGGCGGCGCAGCACGGCGTTGACCAGGCCGCTCATGCGCCCGCGCGTCGTCTGCCGCGCGAGGCGGACCGCCTCGTCCACCACGGCATAGTCCGGCACGCGCTCCAGGTAGAGAATCTGATAGGCGGCGCTTTCGAGGATGAACCTGACGGCCGGCAGCATCTCGCGGATGGGCGTCTTCAGCCGACGGTCCAGCAGCCGGTCCAGCGTTCGCCGGTGCCTGACCGTGCCAGCGGCAATCTCCGTGGCCAGCGCCCGGTCGGCTGGCGACATCGGATGCCGGGCCAGCAATTCGTGCAGGCAATCCTGGACGTAGGTGCCGCGGTCGTGCGACTCAGTGAGGGCCAGCAGTGCCAATTCGCGTGCGTTCATGGGCGTGCGGTCGGACAGGGGCCTGCCTCGGTTCAGCGCAGGAAGAACTCCACGGCCTTGCGGACCTCCTCGACATTCACCCGAGTGTCCTTGCATGGGCCATTGGGCGTACACAGCTCCTGGGCCAGCACCGGTTTGGGGAACGTGGCCCGGATGCCTTCGGACAGTTCCTTCGAACAGGCCACGGCCACAATCGCCTTGATCTTGGGATCGCGGGCCCGCTGAGCCGCCAGCCGGCCTCCGGTGGCGATGAACGCGTGGCAACCATATTCGTCCGCCAGGTCCAGCAGATCCTTGACCACGCATTGGCCGCAGCGGCGGCAGTTGGCCAGTGAATCCGCCAGATTGCAGTCGCACTTGGACCGCTGAAGGCACGAGGAGAACAGCAGCAGCAACTCCTCGGGCTTGCACCGCGTGCGGCGCAGGCGAACGCTGAAGTTGTTCAGCGACTTAAGCATCGGGTCTCCATATCATATCTCGCCCTCGGCCTCCGAGGCAACGAATCGGTCGCCGGGTCGCACTCCGCGACCGTTGCAGAATGCCTCGGCGGTCATCGAGCGGCCGGATTGCGGCTTGACCTGGATGATGTCCAGCGCCCCCTGCCCCGTGGCCACGAGCAACCGATGGCCCGCCTGAAGCACCGTTCCGGGCGCCTCCCCGTGCGGCGCGGCGTCGCCGGCAACTGCGGGCGCGGCGTCCTCGACGATCACGCGCAGGGCCTCGTGCCCCGCCTGGGCCAGAAACGCGAAAGCCCCCGGCCACGGGCTGAGGCCGCGAACCAGGCAGTCCAGCCGCTCCGCCGGCAGCGACCAGTCGATCAGGCCGTCAGCCTTGCTCAGTCGCGGCGCCAGGGTCACGTGCGATTCGTCCTGGACCACGGGCCGGTGCGTCCCGGCCTCCAGTTGCCCGAGCACGTCCAGCACAACATCCGCCCCCAGAGTCGCCAGCCGGTCGTGCAACTGTCCGGCCGTCTCGCGCGGGCCGATGGTCGTCTCGCGGCGGCCCAGCACGTCCCCGGCGTCCATTCGCGGCGCCAGGTACATCACGCTGACGCCCGTGCGCTTCAGGCCATGGATAATCGCCCAGTTGCACGGGGCGGCACCGCGCAGTTCCGGCAGCAGCGACCCGTGCAGATTGATCGCCCCGTTGGGCGGCAGCCGACATATCTCCTGAGGAATCTTCTGCCCGTAAGCGATCACCAGGAACACCTCGGGGGCCATCTCGGCAATGCGGGCCACCACGTCGTGGGCGGCGATGCGCGGCGGTTGCATCACGGGAATACCGGCGTCCAGGGCGGCCTGTTTGACAGCGGCAGTATGCACCTGCCGCCCCCGCCCCGACGGGCGGTCCGGCTGGGTCACCAGGCCGATGACCTCGTGTCCGCCGTCGGCCAGAACCCGGAAGGTGGGCATCGCGAAGTCGCCCGTGGCGGCCAGCAGGATCTTCATGGATGGGCCGGAGCCTCCGGGGGGGCGTCGCCTGGCGCTGTGGCCTGTGCCGCCTCTGCGGCCTCCTGAGGAGCCGAAGCGGTGCGCCGTCGCAGCATCTCCAGGGACCGGCGGTTGGCCAGCCGCTGAATCGTCGTCATCTTGTTAACCAGCAGCACCCCGTGCAGGTGGTCGATCTCGTGCTGGAGGGCACGCGCCAGGAGCCCCTCGCCCTCAATCTCCTGCGGTTGGCCGTCGAGATCCTGGTACCGGACGCGGACCCGCATGGCCCGTTGCACGTCGATGAAGATGCCCGGGAAGCTCAGGCACCCCTCCTCGCCGGTCTGCCGCCCCTCGGCATGGACGATCTCGGGATTGACCAGGGCCACCTCGCCGTGGGGATCCTCCGGAATGTGAATCACGCAGAGTTGGATGGACAGGCCGACCTGCGGCGCCGCCAGCCCCACTCCCTGGCCGTCGACCATGGTCTGAAACATCTGCTGCGCAATAGTCCGCAGCGACTCGTCGAAGGCGGTGACCTTCTCCGCCCTTTGGCTCAGGACGTCGCTGGGGTAGGTGACAATAGTCAAGGGGCTCTCCCTTCAGCCGTGCTTATACCTTAAACGATGGTCGCACTCCATTTTAGGCCCACGGAGAGGAGGGTTCAAGGAGCATCTGTTTTTTGTTGACTTGCCGACGGCCAAAGATAGACTGTAGTGCTCGCACGCGCGCCGGGGCTGTAGGGTTGCATGTCCTGGGAGGCCGGCAAGCTACGACGGAGGTGAGCAGGTGGCCAAGGAACCCGAGAAGCCGGATAGCAGTGGCTCCGAAGAAGAGTTCTCCATTTCACCGGAGATCGTGGCCCGAGCCAAAGGGTGTTTCGACCGCGCCGACGACGCCGCAAGACGCAACAACTTCGACTACGCCATCGAACTGTACCTGGAAGGACTTCGCTGCACGCCGGACGACGTAGAACGAGGCCACAAAGCCCTTTACGAAACGGCCATGCGTCGCCAGGCCGCCGGCAAGAACAAGGGCTGGGGCACGCGGACGGCCGGCATCAAGTCCAACATGCTCCAGATGACCGGCAAGAAGAAAGAGGCCTTCCTGGAGATGGAACGGGCCATGGCCGGCAAGCCGGACAACCACCTGGACCTGGCTGCCCTGGCCCAGATGGCTATGAATCTGAACCTTCAGGAAACGCCGCTGTTCTTCGCGGATCGGGCCATGGACCTCGGCCGCCGCGCAGGCAAGCTCAACGAAACGCTCTGCGTGCAGATGGCCGACATCTACGAGGCCCGCGGCAAGCACCGCACGGCGATGACGACGCTCATGGAGGCCGAGCAGTTCGACAAGAGCGGCACCGGCCGGCACATGAAACGCATTCGCGATCTGGCGGCCAGGACGACCCTTGGGGCCGGCCTGGAGAACGCCGAGGACTTCCGCGACCGCATCCGCAACCAGGAACAGGCCCGCGACAGCGCCAAGCAGAAAGTCCTGACGGCTGAGGACGAGTTGGTCGCCAGGGCCGAGAAGCTGACCGAAGAGCTCAAAGAAACGCCGAACGACATCAATCTGATGATTACGATCGGCGACACGTATGCCCGGGCCGGCCGCGACGAGGAAGCCACCGCCGCCTACCGCAAGGCCCGGACGGCATCCGGCGGCGCCGACTACCGCATCAAGGTCAAGATGGACGACCTGAAGATGCGGCAGCTGCGACGCGAGCTGCGAGCGGTCGAAGACCAGTTGGAGAAAGAGCCCGGCAACGACGAGTTGCAGGCCAAGCGCAAGGAGTTGATGGACAAACGCAACCAGGCCGAACTCGCCATTTTCGAGGAGCGGTCGCGCGAGTACCCGACCGACATGAGCGTCCGTTACGATCTGGCGTTGCGGCAGTACCGTTGCGGCCGGATCGAGGACGCCATCAGCTCGTTCCAGTTGTCCACTCGCGACCCGAAGCACAAGGTCCAGTCCCTGAACATGCTGGGCAAGTGCTTCTTCAAGAGCCGCCTGCTTCAGGAAGCGGCCGCCCAGTTCAAGGCCGCCATCGACGGCTACGAGCTCCAGGGCGACGCCCTGTGGAAGGAGCTTCGCTACAACCTGGGCATGACGTTCGAGACGATGAAGAGGCTCCAGGAAGCGATCGACTGCTTCAGCGAAATCGTGATGACCGACTTCCAGTACCGCGACGCGGCCAAACGGCTGGCGAAGTTGCGGAAGGATCTGGAAGGCGATGCCGGCGACATGCCGGATCTAGACACCAGTCTTGACGACTAACGAACTGATCAAGGGAGGTTGACAGCAGATGCCGCATACCGCGAGTGCCAAGAAACGGGTTCGCCAGAACATCAAGCGTCACATGCGCAATAAGTCTGTGAAGAGTGCGTTGAGCACGCGCCGCCACAAATTCGCCGAAGCCCTGACGGCCGGCGATCCGGCCAAGGCCGAGCAGACGCTGCGCGAGGCCCAGAAGGCGTTCGCCCAGGCGGGGGCCAAGGGCACCATCCACAAGAAAACCGCGTCGCGCAAGATCTCGCGGATGGCCAAGAAGCTCAATGCCCTGAAAGCGCCGAAGGCCTGACGCACAGAGCAACTGAACTGCATCGGGCGCCGAGGATTGCGCGGAGCGGGCCTCGGCGCCGTTTTTCTGCGCTGCGGCGGTCTTGTGCCGCCCGAGAGTTGCCGATAGACTTGACGCCTGACGCATCCGCCGCACCGACAGCGAATGCCCTGGAGGTCGCCCTTGGATTGCACCCAACCGACGAATGACCCGCCCGCACAGTCCGCAACGCCCCAGAAGCGGCCGCACCTGCTGCGCCGGCTCTATTACTGGGTGCTGCACTGGGCACACACGCCCTACGGCGGCATAGCCCTGTTCCTGCTGGCCTTCACCGAATCAAGCTTCTTCCCGATTCCGCCCGACCCGCTGCTGATGGCTCTGGCCATGGGCAATCGCCGCAAAGCGTTCCGCTACGCCACACTCTGTTCCGTGGCGTCCATCCTCGGAGGCCTTCTCGGCTTCGTCATCGGCTATTTCCTGATGAACCTGGTCGGCCGCCCGATCATCGACTTCTACAACGCCCAGGACGTCTTCAACAAGGTTGTCGCGCAGCTCGAAGAAGGCATCAACCTGTACGTCTTCGTTGCCGCCTTCACGCCGATCCCCTACAAGGTGTTCACCATTGCCGCCGGCGTGGTGGCCGAGAGCCAGGACGCCAACGTCTGGACGTTCCTGGTGGGCTTCACGCTGGCCTCGGCCGTGGGCCGCGCGGGGAGGTTCTTCCTCGTGGCCGCCCTGCTCTACTGGTTCGGCGAGGCTGCGCGGCGATTCATCGACAAGTACTTCGAGTGGCTGGCTCTGGCATGCGGCGCGCTGCTGGTGGCCGGATTCTTCGTCGTCAAGTACGCCATGGGCAAGTGACCGCCGACCGCCGTCGCGGCCACGGGAGGCGCCAACCATGCTGTCGCGAGAGCAACGCCGGACGCTGATGGAAATAGCCCGCGAGGCGGTCACGGCAGCCGTCAGCGGACATCGGCCGCCGCGACGCGCGGTGGACGATCCGCATCTGGCCGAACACTGCGGCGCATTCGTCACGCTCAAGACCGGCGAGCGGCTTCGAGGATGCATCGGCCAGTTCATCGCCGACCGCCCTCTCTGGGAGGTGGTCCAGCGCATGGCCGTCGCCGCCGCGGTCGAGGATCCCCGTTTCTTCGACGAGCGCATCCGTCCCGACGAGGTTGCCGACCTGGACATCGAGATCAGCGTTCTGAGCCCCCTCGAGCGCACGCGCGACCCGCTCAGCCTCGAACTGGGCAGACACGGCATCTACATCCGCCGTGGCCACCGCACCGGGTGTTTCCTGCCGCAGGTGGCCACCGAAACCGGCTGGTCCAAAGAGGAATTCCTGAGTCACTGCTGCGCCGGCAAGGCGGGCCTGGCCCCCAATGACTGGCGCGACCCGGCCACCGAGGTCTATCTGTTTACCGCCGAGATCATCGAAGAGGACAACTGAACTGCCACCGAGCAGGACGACTGAACTGCCACCGAGCAGGAGGGTCGAACGGATCGCCCCGCCCCTTCGCTCCGCCGACCGTAGGGGCGGCTCGTGAGCCGCCCGCCCTGCCACCCTACCGGCTCCCGGCTCCGCGCCGCGTCGTCCGCGGCCCCCTACTCGCCCATCGCCTGAACGGCCGTCACGGCAACCGCGCCGACGATGTCGTCCACCGTGCAGCCGCGCGACAGGTCGTTGATCGGCTTGGCCATGCCCATCATGATCGGGCCGATGGCCACGGCGCCGCCCATCCAGTCGGTCATCTTGTAGCAGAGGTTCCCGGCGTTGAGGTCCGGGAAGATGAGGATGTTGGCCTGACCCTTCAGCGGCGAGTCCGGACACTTGCGGGCCGCCACGTCGGGCACGATCGCCGCGTCCAACTGCAACTCGCCGTCCATCACCAGGTCCGGCGCCCGCTCGCGAAGCATGCCGACCGCATCGACCACCTTCTGCACCAGCGGGTGACTGGCGCTGCCGTGGCTGGAGAACGACAGCAGAGCCACGCGCGGCTCGCACCCGCCGGTGAACTGCTTCCAGGCCGAGGCCGACGCCAGGGCGATGTCCACCAGCTCCTCGGAAGTCGGATTCGGCACGCAGCCACAGTCGGCGTAAAGCAGCACGCCTTTCTCGCCGAACGTGTCGTTCGGCATCACCATGAGGAAGCACGAGGAGAGCGTCTTGAGCCCCTTGCGCGGCCCGACGCAGTAAATGCAAGCCCGGATCACGTTGGCGCTGCTGGCGATGCTGCCGGCCACCATGCCGTCGGCCAGATCGGCCTGGACCATGCACCCGCCCAGCATCAGCGGCTGCTCGATCATCTCCAGGGCCGCATCCATCGACAGGCCCTTGTGCTTGCGCCGCTCGAAGAGCACGCCGGCCAGGCGTTCGCGCAGAGCCGCATCGGACGCGTCCACCAGATCGATCCAGGCCAGGTCGCCTCCCGCAGCACGCACCTGCGACGCCAACTGCGACGGGTCGCCCGGCAGAATCACCCGCGCGAACTTCTCGCGGCTGACCTGCGCGGCCGTCTCGATCACGCGAGCGTCGGCGATCTCGGGAAGAACAATGCGTTTGCCGGCCGGTTTGACCCGCGCCTTGATGCTGCCCAGAACGTCCATGGACCCTCTCCATCGGCCCTGACGGGCCTTCTCCCTATCCCGCGATTATCCCTCGGCCTGCGAGCCCTTGCCCAGCAGGCCGAACTTCTCCAGACGATACCGCAACTGGTCGCGGCTGATGTGCAGCAACCGCGCCGCTCGCGTCTGATTGCCACCCGTCCGGCGCATGGCTTCCTCGACCAATTGCCGCTCAACCTCCTGAAGGTCCACGCCCTTCTCGCCGATCAGCGCCGCCACACCCGACACCGAGGCCGACGGCGGCGTCAGTCCGTCGCCGCCGATGCTCAGGTCTTCCGGCCGAATCAGGTCGCCGGCGCCCAGCAGCACCGCACGCTCCATCACGTTCCGCAGCTCGCGCACATTCCCGGGCCAATGATACTGCCGAATCCGCTCCAGGGCCTCCGGCGTCAGCGCCGGCGGCGACGGGCGGCGGAACTGCGCACTGAAGGACTTCGCGAAATGAACCGCCAGGAGTTCGATGTCCCCTTGCCGGTCCTTCAGCGGCGGCACCATGATCGGAACGCTGTTGAGCCGGTAGAACAGATCCTCGCGGAACGCGCCCGTGGCCACCAGCTCGCCGATCATCCGGTTCGTGGCCGAGATGACGCGCACGTCCACGCTCAGGTCCACCGTGCCGCCGACCCGGCGAAACTTCCGCTCCTCCAGAAACCGCAGCAGCTTCGCCTGGAGCGACAACGGCATGTCGCCGATCTCGTCCAGGAAGATCGTGCCGCCGTCGGCGATTTCGACCAGCCCCTTCTTCTGCTCGCGGGCGTCCGTGAACGCCCCGCGCTCGTGGCCGAACAGCTCGCTCTCCAGCAGGCTTTCGGCAATGGCCGTGCATGTGATGTTCACGAACGGCATCTTCGCACGCGGCGAGTTGTAGTGAATGATCTTCGCGATCAGGTCCTTGCCCACGCCGCTGGGACCCTGGAGCAGCACCGTGCCGCTCGGCACCGACGTGACGCTGCGGATCATCCCCTTCAGCCGCATCATCACCGGCGACTCGCCCAGCAGCGCGTCAAAGCCGTAGTGCTGCCCTTCTTCGGTGCGCAGCCGCGACACTTCCTCGCGCAGCCGCTGCGCTTCCAGTGCTTTTTCGATCGACACCACAATCTCGTCCATGTTGAAAGGCTTGGTGACGAAGTCGCTGGCCCCCATGCGGATCGCTTCGACTGCGATACTCACGCTGGAGAATGCCGTCATGATGATGACCACCATGTCGGGATACAGCGACTTGATCTTGCGCAGGACCGCCAGGCCGTCCGTGTCCGGCAGCCGATAGTCCAGCAGCACAACTTCGAAGGCATTGTTGCTGACGAGGTCCAGGGCCCGGTCGCCGCGGTCGGCCTCCTGAACGCGATGATCGTCGCGCGTCAGCCGGCGCCGCAACGTGTCGCGGATCAGCTTCTCGTCTTCCACGATGAGGATCGAAGCGGGTTTCATGGCCGGCGTCTGGGGTCCTGTCCTTTGGGCACTGCGGTTGCTAAGGGCACAGTGTACCACCGCGCCCTCCGTGGAGCAAGGGCCGCGCGGAGATAAACGGAGGAAACCTCGTCCGCCGCGCGCCGAGGCCGCCCCACGCCCCTTCGGTGGCTGTGCCGCGAGCCCTACAACGCTGCATCGTGGCATGGGCGTCCTGCCCATGCGTCCCACGGGCATCTTGCCCGTGGACGAACCACGCCTTGCAGGGCCAGGATGGCCCTGCCACGCACGGGCAGGATGCCCGTGCCACGGTGAAAAGGCCTCATGGCGTTGTAGCACTAGGTGCGCCGCACGTACCGCGGCCCGGGCACCGATCGGACCAGACCCTTGAGTTCCAGCAGCGTCAGGTTGGCCGTCACCGCCGCCACCGGCAGCCCGGCACGCTCGGCCAGGTCGTCAGCCGTCACCGGATCGACGTCCAGCGAGCCGAGAATCGCCTCTTCCTGCGGATCCAGGGCCGGCCCCAGCGGCAGCGTCGCCTGGCCGCTCTCGGCCGCCGCCGGCAAACGCAGGGCCGCGAACTCGTCCAGAATGTCCTGGAGCGAATGCACCAGCTTCGCCCCGTCCTGAATCAGCTTGTGCGTGCCGACCGTGAACGGCGTATCGACCCGACCCGGCAGCGCGAACACTTCCTTGCCCTGCTCGGCGGCAATGGACGCCGTAATCAGCGCGCCGCTCCGCTGGCCCGCCTCCACCACGAGCACGCCGAGGCTCAGCCCGCTGATGACGCGGTTGCGCCGCGGGAAGTTCTCCGGCGACGGCAGCATGCCCATCGGAAACTCGCTCACCAGCGCCCCCCGCTCGACGATCTCACGCGCACGGGCCTCGTGCTCCGGCGGATAGACCGACGCCAGACCGTTGCCGAGCACCGCCACGGTCCGCCCGCCCGACGCCAGGGCGCCCATGTGAGCACGGATGTCGATCCCGCGAGCCAGGCCGCTCACAACCGTGAAGCCGCTCTGGCCGAGCCCGGCGCCGAACCGTTCGGCCTGCTCCTGCCCGTAGAGACTGCAACGCCGCGAACCGACGATGGCCATGGCCCGGGCATCCTCGGGAACCATCGTGCCGCGAATGTAGAGCACCGGCGGAGGGGCTGCAAGATACGTCAGGGCTACAGGATAGGCCGGCGACCCGAAGGCCGCGATGGCGACGCCGTGCCTGGCGGCCAGTTCCATTTCCGGACGCACGTCGATCGCATCGCGGGCGCGGGCCACCTCGTCGGCACGCTTCGCGCCGAAGCCCGGCACCTCGGCCAGCTCCGACGCCGAGGCCCCCAGGGCACGCTCGGCCGAGCCGAAGTGCTCCAGCAGGGACCGGAACGATACCGCGCCGACGCCCGGCGTCAGGGCAAGGTGCAGGCAGAATCGCGTCAGGGTGTCGTTCATGGGGGTCGCCGGTTCCGGCCGGTCATGGCTGCAAGGCCGCCAGGGCCCGGCGCAGTTCGCCTTCCGTCACATCGTCCACAATCCGCACCGAACCGACGGCCTCGGGCAACACGAAACGCACCTTGCCGCCGACGACCTTCTTGTCGTGCTGCATGGCCTCCAGCATCCGGTCCACGGCCAGCGGCTCGCACAGGCGCGACGGCAGGCCGAACGTCTCCAGGAGCCGCGCCTGACGCCGGTGCGTGCCATCGTCGATCAATCCGCGCCGACGAGCCACGTCGGCCTCGGCGTTCATGCCCAGGGCCACCGCCTCGCCGTGTGTGTAGTGGCCGTACGAGGCCACGCTCTCGATGGCGTGACCCACCGTGTGCCCGTAGTTCAGAATCGCCCGAAGACCCGACTCCCGCTCGTCGGCGGCCACCACGTCGGCCTTGATGCGGCAGTTGCGGGCCACCGCCTCTTCCATCACGCCCACGTCGCGCGAGGCAAACCGCGCCGCCTGCGACTGGAGCCGCTCGAACAGCGCCGCGTCGCGGATCATCGCGTGTTTGACCACCTCGGCCATGCCCGTGGCGAACTGCCGGTCGTCCAGCGTCGCCAGCGCCGCCACGTCGCTCAGCACCAGCGACGGCTGATGGAACGCGCCGACCAGGTTCTTGCCGCCGGGCAGGTTGATGCCCGTCTTGCCGCCCACGCTGGAGTCCACCTGTGCCAGCAGCGTCGTCGGCATCTGGACGAACGGAATGCCGCGCAGATAGCTGGCGGCCACGTAACCAGCCAGGTCGCCCACCACGCCGCCGCCCAGGGCCACGATCAGCGACCGGCGTTCCAGGCGGGCCGCGAAACACGCCTCGTACAGGTCGAACAGACGATCCTTGCTCTTGGACTGTTCGCCCGGAGGCACCAGGGCCGTCGAAACAGAGAAGCCGGCTCCCTGCAACGAGGCCGTCACTGCACCCAGGTACCGCGCCGCCACCTGCTCGTCGCTGATGACCAGGACGGCCCGAGGCGAAAAGACGGCGGCCACGTGCCGACCGGCTTCGCGCAGCAACCCGTCGCCGACGAGAATGTCGTAGGATCGGTCCGCGAGCGAAACGGTGACACGCTGCATGGGCTTGCTATCCGTTCTGTTGATCGTTGGGAGACACCCGTGATTCGGCCTGTTCCAGGAACCGCCGTCGCTCGGCCAGTTCCTCTTCGGTCAGCTCGCGCTGCGGCCGCACGGCGTACGCCTGCCGCCGGGCCATGAACTTCCTGACGAAGAGCAACAGGAGCACCATGAACAGGATACCGGCCACAATGGACGCCAGAAACATCACCGAAGCCTTGGTATCCATGAGGCCGCCGCCGGCGCCCGGCGTGGCCCCCTTGGCCCTCTTGTCCACCACCTGCACATACCGGCCGACCACGATCGGGCAGTCCTGCTCGTAGACCTCCGTGCCCATGTCGGTCACCTGGTCGAATTCGAACTTCCGCAGCTTGTAGAAGTAGCCCTTCATGCGGACGTCGGTGTGCGGCTTGAGTTTGCCCGGATCCTCGCTGACCAGCAGCGTGCAGACATAGGCCAGCTTGCCCCGGGTGGGCTTGAAGATCTCGATCTTCCACAGCGTCTTGACGCTCGGCAGCTTGTCCATCTCGACGGGGTACCGGCTCACAGTCCCGACGCGGCCGCTCACGGTGACGGGCCTGCCACGATACAGCATCGGCGCTTCCATCAGGTTCGCGAACGAGACCTCCTGGTCGGGCGGATCGGGGTCAAACAGCGACCGATCCAGTTCGCCGGCCTGCTTCAGAAGCCAGAGCGACCCGGCCTCGATCACACCGAACTCGCCGTCCTTCACGTCGGTGAGGTACCCCTGGGCCTTGTCCAGGTCGATGTCTATCTTGACCAGATTGGGCAGCGAGACGCGCTCCCCGTCGGTCGCGGGCTGCTCGGCCGCAGGCGCGGAAAACCCAGTGGCCGCTCCCCCACCGCTCGGAGGCATTGCGGCCGGGGCTTCCTCTGCCGCTGCGGGGTTCGCGTCCTGCGCCGACACGCGGGGCGGCATGACGCCGGCAAAGACTCCCAGGGCCGCCACCGCGGCCAGAACGAGGAAAACCGGGCTGCCAATGCGGCGGCGATTCCGCCGTGAACGTGCTTGCCGTGCCATAGCAGTTCCTTTCGCAAGGCGATTCTAGGGCCATGCATCGTCGTCTGTCAAAGTCTTTTTGCCGGTTGCCGCGCGGCCGGCTCTGCCATAATATACGCGGCCGCCCGCATTTGGTTCACCCCAACCGCGGGCCGAAAGGATCTTCGATGAGCGACCTGTTCGCCTCCTACGAGGCGGCCCTGGCCTACCTGACCGAAAGCACCGACTACGAACGCATGCGCCGCGTGCGGTACAACAGCGATACGTTCGACCTCAAACGCATCGAGGCCCTCGCCGGCGCCGTAGGCCGTCCCGACCGGCGGTTCCGAAGCATCCACGTCGCCGGCACCAAGGGCAAGGGCTCCACCTCCGCCATGGCCGAGGCCATTCTCCGCGGGCACGGCCTGCGGACCGGCCTCTTCACCTCGCCGCACCTGGTGGACCTTCGCGAACGCATCCAGATTGACGGCCGCCTGGTCGAACGCGACCTCATGCGACGGGCCGCCGGCCGTGTGGCCGAGGCCGTCGGCCGCGGACTCGACGCCGGGCCGCCGACCTTCTTCGAGATGATGACAGCCGTGGCATTCCTGTGTTACGTCGAGGCCGGCGTGGACGTGGCCGTGGTCGAGACAGGGCTTGGCGGGCGACTCGATTCGACCAATATCCTGATGCCCGAGGTCGCGGTCATCACGAGCATCAGCATTGACCACACGTTCCAGCTCGGCCGCGACCTGGCGAGCATCGCCCGCGAGAAGGCGGGCATCATCAAGGCGGGCGTGCCCGTGGTCCTGTCGCCGCAGCCGTCGGAGGCCGAGGAGGTGCTCCTGGCGACCGCCGCCGAACGAGGATCGCCGCCCATCCGCGTCGGCAGCGACGTACATCGCGAGTGGCGAAAGGCATTTCTCGGCGACCAACCCGCCGGCCGCATCAGCGTCAGGACCCCGCGACGCAACTACCCGGACGTCGACCTGCCGCTGGGCGGCCGCGTCCAGGCCGACAACGCCGCCTGCGCCATCGCCGCCGCCGAGATCGTCCTGGGCGACGCCATGAACGGCGAGACCACCCGCCGCGCCCTCGCTGCCGTGCACTGGCCCGGCCGGATGCAGGCCGTGCGTCTGCCCGCGCCGATGGCGTGCCCGCTGAACGTCACCGTACTGGTCGACGGGGCCCACAACGCCGACAGTCTGCGGCGCCTGCTGGACGCTGTGAGTGAATACTACCCCGACCGCGCCGCCGTGGGCCTCTTCGCCGCCGCGTCGGACAAGGACATCGACGGCATGATGCACGTGCTGGCCGAGGCCGCACTCCAGGTGGTCTTCACGAAAACGAGCAACCCGCGTGCCGCCGAGCCTGACGACCTGGCCGCCCGCCTTCGAGCCGTCGGAGGCCGCGCCGCAGGCGGCGCCCCCGACTGGCCCGCAGCCCTGCCGCAGGCATGCGCGCTCCTGGCCCCCTGTGGCGGCGTGGTCGTCATCTGCGGCAGCCTTTACCTCGTCGGCGACATTCTTGCGACTGTGTCAGATGCATAGCGACTCTGCGCGCTCGGCGTCGTCCAGCGCCGCCGACAGCGCCGCCACAGTCCACGGCTCCACCAAGTACGGGATACCCGCCTCGGACAATTCCTCCCGCATGCTCCGCGGCACCGCGTCCGGCAGCAGCAGAAGCCACCGGTGCGGGTCGCGTGTCTCGTTTTCCGTCCCCCGCGACGAGGCAAGGATCGCCTGAACAGTGCCCGGCCTGTCGGCCCGGACCCAGCACCACACGTCCTGTCCCGCCGGCGGCAGGTCTCGAACCATCCGGACCTGCACGCCGCGGCCGGAGAGAAAACACGTCACCGGGTCCATCTCACCATCGTCGGGGCTGAGGTAGCAGACCTCGCGGCACGGCCTCGAGCCGCAAGTCCCCCCCGCGACGCCGCACTCGGACACCGACAGACCGCACGCCCGCCCGAGTTCCTCCACCTCGGCCGCCACGTCCGGCAGAAGCGGTTCCAGCATCTCGCGGCGGAGGCCAAGGTAATGAACCAGCATCCTGGGCACCACCTCCAGGATGCCCAGACCCTGGTCGGCCAGACCCAGCGAGTGCGAAAACGCGTTGCCAACGCGGACGCACAGCAGCAGCGGCAGCACCTCTCTCGGCACGGCATGCACCTTGTCCCACGGCAGATGGTGCAGGCTCATCACGTCCACGATCGCCTTGGGCAGGCCCCAATCCCGACCGACCGTCTGCATGACGGAGGCGTGGTCGGCGCCAAGGTGTCGCGCCTCGACCTCCGCCAGCGGGCGCCTTCCGCATTCCGCCTCGGCCAATGCGGCGCCGTAGACCGGCCCAAGCGCTTCCTGGAATACGAGTTGTCCGAGATCGTGCAGCAGACCGGCTGTGAAGGCGGCCTGAAAGTCGGCGCATCCGGTCAGCCTGGCGATCTGGCCGGCCAACAAGGCGGTCGCCATGCTGTGCTGCCAGAACACGTCCCGCCGCAGGCGGTCCGCGTCGCCGTGCTGTCGCCACTGGTCGATGACGACCACGCCCAGGAGCAACTGGCGGACGCCGCCGACGCCGAGCATGACGACCGCCCGCTCAATCGAATCGATCTTCCCGGTGGTCGCATAGAGAGCCGAATTCGCCAGCCGCAGCATCCGGGTCGCCAACGCATGGTCGCACTCGATCCGGCGGACCAGGCCGTTGATGTCGCAGGCTTCAACGTTCGACGTCATGGCCATCACGTCGGTCACGACATCCGGCAGCGCCTTGAGGTCCACGACCGACTTGATGCGCAGCTCCAGCTCCCGGGCCGAAATTTGCTCCGTTGCGGTCACGGAGCCGGTCTTCTCGGGTGCCGCTGCCGCATCGGCGAACCGCTGAGGCACCGCTGACGCCACGCCGACGAAGTCCGACAGTGGCAGAAGAACGCCCGTGATCAGCAGAATCAGGGCGTCGGCAACATGCGGACAGAACTGCTGTCCGGCCCCCTGCCGGATGATCTGGAGCGCCTCGCGCGATGTTCTGGCCGGACGATGCGGGCGTTCATGGGTCATGGCCACATAGGCATCCGCCACCGCCAGGATGCGAGCCCCCAGCGGAATGCTCTCGCCGGCCAGACCGTCGGGATACCCCTGCCCGTTGTACCACTCGTGGTGATGGCGGATCAGGGCGAGAATCTCCCCATCGGAGAGAATCCGCCCGGCCATCGCCTCGCTGTGAAGCACGTGGCTTCGCAGGCACTCGTGCTCGGACGGGCTCAGAGCCCCTTCCTTGTCGAACAGTTCCTTCGGCAGACGGATGCGGCCGATGTCGTGCAACAGGGCGGCCACGCGCAGCCGCCGGCGGTCCCTCTTCGGCAGCGACATGGTGGCGGCCAGGGTCTCGGTCAGATCCACGACGCCCTTGGTGAACCCGATGAAGTGCCTGTCCAGAGACTCCGCCGACTCGATCATCGACCGTAGCGAATCCAGGAACGGCCTTCGGCGTCTGGTACGATGCTTCATCATGCACTCCCTGGGGCCCGCGACCGCGGCGCGACCGTCCGCCCGGCGCCGCAATTCGCAAGCTTCCCCATGCCGTCGAGGACCGTGCGTCCCCGGAACACAGATGCCCCCCTGCCGAGAGCCGTATCGGCGGCAAGTTGCGGCGACTTGACCGAAATACTCTGATATAATCCTTCGTCGTTACGTTAGATTCATGCCCGGCTCATTGCCCCCTCCGCCCCGGGATGACGCATGCCGCATGCCCTGTGCCGCTTGTACGGCACTCGGCATATGCTTCAGTGCGTTTTCTGGGCATTGCGAGGCTGCCGAGGCCGCGACGGTTGTTTCTTAAGATGTCGCGCGGCCGCCGCCGAATGGCACCCCGCCTGAACCCGCCTCCAGGGCGACTCGGCCCCTGCCGACCACCGCCGCCCGTGACGCAACGGGAATGTCTCCCGGATGCCTTTTTCTTTGACTTTTCGGGCCCTTTTGCTATTCTTGCCGTCTTGACCATGGCATTGCGTGGGGGCCATAGTGCGCCCCCAGGGGGACAGCTTGTCCGATCAGGAGCCACGGCAGCATCCCGACGAGCCGGCCCAGGGCCGATCCTCGCCGCCCGATCCGCATCTGGAGGCCCTGCGCCGCCGGATCGACGAGTTGGATGCGCAACTGGTGCAGCTCCTGAACGAACGGGCTCGCGTCGTGGTCGAGGTCGGGCGGCACAAGCGGGCCACGGGCAACCTCCAGATTTACAGCCCGGACCGCGAGCACCAGGTGCTCCAGAACATCGCCCGGATCAACTGCGGGCCGCTCAAGAGCGAGACCCTCGTGGCCGTGTACAAGGAGCTGATGAGCGGCAGCTTTGCGCTCGAAAAGCCGCTGAGAATCGTGTATCTCGGCCCGGACGGCAGTTTCAGCCATCTGGCGGCGAGGCAGCAGTTCGGGGCCTCGGTCGAGTACGTCCCGGTGCGAGACATTGCCACGGTGTTCGACTCGATCTCCCGGAAGTTCGGCGACTACGGCCTGGTGCCCATCGAGAACACCACCGGCGGCAGCGTCACGGACTCCCTCGACGGGTTCCTGAGCACGCCCGTCACGGTGTGTGCCGAGTTGGCCCTGCCGATTCATCAGAATCTGCTGGCCAACTGCGGCGTGGCCGACATCCAGGTCGTCTACTCGAAGCCGCAGGTGTTCAACCAGTGCCGCACGTGGCTGTCGCACAACCTGCCGAAGGCCGAGCTGGTGGAGACGCCGAGCACGACCATCGCGGCGCAGCGTGCGGCAAGCGAGCCGAATGCGGCGGCCATCGCCTCGCGTCTGGCGGCCGAACTGTACAACGTGGCCATTGCGTTTGAGGCCATCGAAGATAATACACAAAACGTAACGCGGTTCCTGGTGCTTGGCCGCGAGGGACCGAAGCGGACCGGCAACGACAAGACGAGCCTGCTGTTCAGCGTGGTGCATCGTCACGGGGCCCTGGTGGAGGTGCTGAGCATCTTCCATCGCAAGGGCATCAACATGACGAAGATCGAGAGCCACCCGTCGCCGTTCCGGAAGTGGGAGTACTATTTCTTCGTGGACATCGAGGGGCACCGCGAGGACGACCACGTCCGCGAGGCCCTGGCGGAGGCCCGGGACCACTGCAAGCAGCTCGAAGTGCTGGGGTCGTACCCGCGGGCCGTGCGGCACGACGTGGACGCCTGACGGTCGGGCCTTCCGGCCGCGGCTGGAATGAAGCGAGAGGTTGTCACTGGCAAGGGAGACGTCACACATGCGCAAACCGTATGTCGCCGGAAACTGGAAGATGAACCTGAATCGCGCCGAGGCGACGGCCCTGGCGTCGGCCATCGTCAAGGCGGCCGACCACAAGGACATCGACGTCGGCATGGCGCCGCCGTTTGTGTACCTGGATGCGGTGGCCGCGGCGGCGAAGGGCTCGGGCGTCCACGTAGCGGCCCAGAACTGCTATTTCGAGGCCAAGGGCGCGTTCACCGGCGAGGTCAGCCCCCAGATGGTCCTGGACGTGGGCTGCGACACGGTGATCCTCGGCCACAGCGAGCGACGGCACGTGCTCGGCGAAACCGACCAGATGATCAACCAGAAGGTCAAGGCCTCCCTGGCCGCCGGGCTGAAGGTGATCCTGTGCCTCGGCGAGACGCTCGACGAGCGCGAAGGCGGCCGGACCAACGCCGTCTGCGAACGCCACGTCCGCGAAGGGCTCAAGGGCGTCACGGCCGCACAGATGGCCTCCGTCGTCCTGGCCTACGAGCCCGTGTGGGCCATCGGCACGGGCAAGACCGCCTCGCCCGAGCAGGCACAGGAAGTCCACGCGTTCGTGCGGCCGCTGGTGAGCGCCCTGCTGGGCAAGCCCGTCGCCGACGCCGTGCGAATCCAGTACGGCGGCAGCGTCAAGGCCGACAATACGTTCGAGTTGATGAGCCAGCCGGATATCGACGGCGCCCTGGTCGGCGGCGCCGCCCTGAAGGCCGACTCGTTCCTGACCATCGTTCAAGAGACGCGGAAAGCCAAGGGCCTGGCCTGAGCGCCGAGCCCCGCCAAGACGACTCGTTGTCGCAAGTGAGGTGACCTGTGACTTATGTTCTGCTGATTGCGTTCCTGGTGTGCTCATTGCTGCTGATCCTGCTGATCCTGATCCAGAAGGGTCGCGGCGCAGGTCTGGCCGGAGCCTTTGGCGGCGGTGGCGGCCAGAGCGCCTTCGGTACCCGGACGGCCGACATCCTGACCAAGGCCACGGGCGTCCTGACCGCCGTGTTCTTCCTGCTGGCCCTGTTCACGGGCTGGTACATGAACCGTTCCGTATCGAGCACCGGCGGCTCGACGCCCACCCAGTCGTCTCCGACCGAGCCGACCGACACGCCCGCTGAGGGCGCCGAGGGCACGGTCCCCGCGGTTCCGAGCGACGTTCCCGCGACGCCGCCGGTGCCTGCGACGGAGACCGCCCCTGCCGCGCCGGCCGCCGAGGCCACGCCGACGAATGGCGCCTCCGAACCGGCCCCGAACACCGACGGAGGCCAGAACTAGCGTGAGCGACACCAACTACCTCCAGGCCTTCACCGATGCCGGAGCCCTGCTCGACGGGCATTTCCTGCTCTCCAGCGGACTGCACAGCCCGCGCTATCTGCAATGCGCCCTGGTGCTTCAGGACCCTGCCCTGTCGGAGCGACTGTGCCGCGACCTGGCAGCCAAGCTCAGGGAACTCAAGGCCGAAACCGTCATCGGACCGGCCATGGGCGGCATCGTGGTGGCCTACGAACTGGCCCGCGCCCTGGGCGTTCGCGGCATCTTCGCCGAACGCAAGGACGGGCAGATGCAGTTGCGGCGAGGCTTCAGCGTGCGGCGCGGCGAACGCGTCCTGCTGGCTGAGGACGTCGTGACCACGGGCGGCTCGCTGAAGGAAGTCATCGCCGCCCTGGCCGACACCGGGGCCGAGGTCGTCGGCGTGGCCAGCCTCGTCAACCGCACCGCCGGCAAGGATCCGGGATTCGGCGTGCCGTTTGTGAGTCTGCTGACGGTGGATGTGCCGGCCTACGAGCCCGCCGCATGTCCGCTCTGCAAGGCCGGCCGGCCCCTCGTCAAACCCGGCAGCCGCGGCAACGCCTGAACAGGGAGCAAACGATGATTCTCAGCATGACCGGTTACGGCACGGCGGAAATCGAGGACGCGGACCTGAGCGTCTCGACCGAGGTTCGCGCCGTCAACAACCGCTATCTGAAGACGAGTTTCCGCATGCCCGAGTTTCTGGCGTCGCTGGAGCCCGAGATGGACCGCGTGGTGCGCGATTGCGTCACCCGCGGCGCCCTGACCGTGACGGTCCGTGCCAAGCGTCTGGGCGCCGCCGCCCGGCCGCCGATGGCCGTGGACGTGCTCGAAAGCTACGTGACGGAGCTTCGGGCCGTGGCGTCGCGTCTGGGCCTGAAGGACGACCTGGACCTGTCGCGTCTGCTGGAGCTTCCGGGCGTGTTCGACGAGGACGGCCTCCAGGGCCACCTCGACGACATCCGCGACCGCGTGGTGGGCTCGGTTCGGTCGGCCCTGGCCGACTTCGCCAAAATGCGCGCCCAGGAAGGCAAGACGCTCGAGGAAGACCTTCGCAAGCACGCCGCGATCATCCGCGAGCACCTGGACCACATCGACACCCTGGCGCCGACGGTCGTGGCTGAGTACCGCGACCGCCTCAAGGCCCGCGTGGAGCTGCTGCTGAAGGAGTCGGGCACGCAGATCGGAGAAGAGAATCTGTTGACCGAGGTGTCGCTGTTCGCCGAGCGGAGTGACATCAGCGAAGAAGTGTCGCGGATGAAGTCGCACCTGGGCCAGTTCGACGAGTTTCTGGATTCGCGCGAACCGACGGGCCGCAAGCTCGAGTTCCTGGCGCAGGAGATGCTGCGGGAATCGAACACCATCGGATCCAAGAGCGGCCACCCGGAGATCAGCCGCCGCGTGGTCGAGATCAAGGCGGCCATCGACCGCATCAAGGAACAGGTGCAGAACGCCGAGTAGGCGCGCGTCGGTCCAGGCGAGGAACGTCAGATGCCCATAGAGATGATCAACATCGGATTCGGCAACTGTCTGGCCGTCAGCCGCGTGGTGGCGGTGGCCCGGGCGGACAGTTCGCCGCTGAAACGCCTGGTGGAGAACGCCTCGGCGGAGAACCGCCTGATCGACGCCACCAGCGGACGCAAGACGCGAAGCGTCGTCGTCACCGATTCGCACCACGTGATCCTGTCGCACCAGAGCCCAGCGACGATCCGGGACAAGCTGATCGGCAAGACCGAGGCGACGGCCGACGACGAGGACGATGCCGCGACCGGCCCCGAGGGCCGCGACGGTGAGTAACGCCGATGGCGGCTCGGACATCGTCGTCGTCAGCGGTCCGTCGGGCGTCGGCAAGAGCACGCTGACGCGATTGCTGCTCGAGCACGTGCCGGACCTGGCCTTCAGCGTGTCGGCGACGACGCGTCCGCCGCGGCCGGGCGAAACCGACGGCGTCGAGTACTATTTTCTCAGCCGCGACGAGTTTCAGCGGCGGTTGGCCGCCGGCGGGTTCATCGAGCACGCGGAGGTGTTCGGCAACCTGTACGGCACGCCCGTGGACGAGGTGGCCCGGGCTCGCCGCCAGGGCAAACGGCTGCTGTTGGAAATCGACGTGCAGGGCGGCCTCCAGGTGCGACGCCGGTTCGCCGAGGCGCGGCTGATCCTCATCGTGCCGCCGTCGCTGGAGGAATTGCGACGCCGACTGGCCGGCCGCGGCACGGAGAGCCCCGAGGCGGTCGCACGGCGGTTCGCCCAGGCGGAGCAGGAACTGAACATGGCCCGCACCAGCGGCGCCTACGACGTGGAAGTGGTCAACGACAACCTTCAGAAGGCAACACAGGACCTCGAAGGCCTGGTTCGCACACAGGGAGAGCGAGACGCATGATCGAAGCACTGAAGAACGACGTGATCGTCAGGAAAGTGGGCGGCCGGTTCAAGCTGGCGGTGCTCATGCAGAAACGCATGGTCGATGTGGCGTTCGGCGCGCCGCTGCTGGTCAACCAGGCCGGCAAGACGCTCGCCGAGAGCGTCGTCCAGGAGATTCTCGAAGAGAAGATCTCGCTGGACCTTTCCGGCGGCGTGGTCGAGGCCGAGACCGACTCCGGCGAGCCCGCTGCCGCGCCGGCCGACGACGAGTAGCCGGCCGCAAGACCGAGCGGACAGGGGACAATGCCCATGACTCCACAGGCGGACCCGTTGTCGGGCAAGCGCGTGGTCGTCGGTGTCACCGGCGGCATCGCGGCCTACAAGGCGGCGGCCTTGGTCAGCACGCTGGTCCAGGCCGGCGCCGACGTCCGTGTGATCATGACCGAGTCGGCCACTCGGTTCGTCGCGCCGCTGACGTTCCAGGCCCTGTCGCACAACGCCGTCCATGTCGGCCTGTGGGACGCCGACGACTCGTTCCGCAGCGCCCACATCGCCCTGGCCGACTGGGCCGATCTGGGCGTCGTGGCCCCGGCGACGGCCAACTTCCTCGCCAAGGCCGCCTGTGGACTGGCCGACGATCTGCTCTCCACCACCTTGCTGGCGATGGAATGCCCCGTGCTCCTGGCGCCGGCCATGAACTGCCGCATGTGGAACAACCGCATCGTCCAGGACAACGTGGCGTGCCTGAAGGCCGCGGGGTACCCGATGGTCGGTCCGGCCGAGGGACATCTGGCCTGCGGCACGTCGGGCGCCGGCCGCATGGCCGAGCCGGACGAGATACTTGCGGCCCTGCGGGCGCTGGCGTCCGGCGCCGCCGCGGCGCGGCCCGCCCCGCACAAGCAACCCCAACGCGGAAAGCGAACGTGAAGATCCTCATCACAGCAGGCCCCACGCGAGAGTACATCGACGCCGTACGCTATCTGTCGAACGCCTCGACGGGCCGCATGGGTTATGCCCTGGCCGAAGCCGCCCGCGCCGCCGGTCACCAGGTCACCCTCGTCCACGGGCCGACGCAGCAGGAGCCGCCACAGGCCTACAAGACCATCGCCGTCACCAGCGCCCTGGAGATGTTCCAGGCCGTCGGCGACGAGTTCCCGTCGTGCGACGCGCTGATCGCCTGTGCCGCGGTGAGCGACTACCGTCCGCGTGAGCGGCTGAGCGGCAAACTCAAACGCGAGGCGGCCCGGGAACTGACGCTGGAACTGGTCCAGAATCCCGATATCGTGCAGGAAATGGCGGCACGGCGCAGCCCGCGGCAGGTGCTCATCGGTTTCGCCCTGGAGGCCGAGTCGGCCGAGGACCACGCACGCGACAAGCTCCAGAGGAAGCGCCTGGACGCCATTGTCCTGAACGCGCCGGCGACCATCGGTTCGGACGAAACGACGATCACGATCTTCCGGGCCGACGGCCGTCGCGAGGGCCCCCTGACCGAGCCGAAATCGGCCGCCGCCCGGCGGATTGTCGCCCTGGCGGAGGTCCTGCTGAAGCACCTCCGATCGCTGCCGCCGGAGTAGGCTACAAGAGCCGCGTCCACGGCCCCAAAATCTAAAGTGAAAGGTCCGATAATGCCGATAACACTGCAGATTCGCCGCAAGCCAGGCTGCGAGGACATTCCGTTGCCGCGCTATATGAGCGACGCGGCGGCCGGCATGGATCTCTGTGCGGCCAACAGCGAGCCGATCGTGCTGGAACCGGGGCAGATTCGCCTGGTGCCGACGGGCCTGTATGTGGCGATTCCCAGGGGATACGAGGGGCAGGTTCGCCCCCGTAGCGGGCTGGCCCTGAAGCACGGACTGACGCTGGTCAACGCCCCCGGGACGATTGATGCGGATTACCGCGGTGAAGTCGGGATCATTGTTGGAAACATCGGGTCGCAACCCTACACCATCGAACGAGGCACACGAATCGCACAACTGGTCGTCGCGCCGGTGGTGCAGGCCGAGATCGAGATCGTCGACGAACTGGACGCGACGACGCGCGGTCACGGCGGATTCGGACATACAGGCACCACGTAACGGGTCGTCGCGGATTCCTGCGGCGCCCTGGGCGCTGGAGGAATCGGATGACTGCTGAGAGACGTTCCCTGGTTCTTCGCATTCTGTCGGTCGGGGCCTTCTTCGCCGCCCTGTTCCTGGTGGCCTCGCTGGTCACGCACACCTGGAGCGACCCGCCCGGCGCCGCGCCCGCAACCATCCACAACATCTGCGGCATCGCCGGCGCCTATGTCTCGCGGGCACTCCTGACGGTCGCCGGATGGGCCAATTACCTCCTCATCGCCGCCGCCCTGGCAGTCCTCGGCGCCTACATCACCCGCGGCGAGGTCTCGCGACGCTACGCCGTCCTCGTTGTCTGCGCCGCCTTCGGCCTCTTTCTGGTCCTGAGTCTGTTCTCCTACGACGCCGCCACCGATCCGCATCGCAGCTACAGCCATGGGCAGCCTGCGGCCTGGAACAACGCCTGCGGGTTCCTCGGCTCCGTCGTCGGATACTACCTGTTCTCCTACGTCGGCGTCGGCGTCTGGTTCGCCGTCCTGGCCGGCTTCGTCGCCCTGGCGGCCACGATCGCCCGGTTCGAAGTCACCGACCGCGTCCTGCGCGGCATCGGCGTGGCCCTGCTGGTCTGCTTCGCCTCGACGCTGGCGGCCACCTTGCAGGAACACGGCGCCGTCCGTCCCGATCCCAACGGCGTGCTGCCTGAGGGCTACGGCGGACTGCTCGGACTTTTCCTGACGAAGCACCTGCTCGTCAATTTCGGCTCCGTGGGATCGTACCTGCTGCTGGCATTCGTCGCCCTGGTCGGACTGGTGCTTTCGACCGACACGGTCATCCTGCTCTTCCCGCTGGCCATCTACCGCTATCTGCACAAGCGGCGACTGGCCCGGTTTGACGCCCTGCGGCAGGCGAGCGACCGCATCCTCAACGGATTCCACGCGGCCCGAGAAGCCATGACGGCCGGCGCGGTCGCCACTGCGGCGGCAGCCACCGTGAAACGCGCGCAGCCGAAAATCCGACGCAACGGCAAGGACGCCGACGCCGAGGAGGCCGAGTCGCCCAAGGAACGGACCGCCAAGGCCAGTGCGGCCAAAGCCGCGACCGCCGCGGCGACGACTCAGGAAGAGCCCGAGCCGCAGGCCCAGCCGGAGCCGCAGAAGCCGGTGGTGCGCGTGGCGCCGAAAATCCGCCTGCCCAAGGATCGCGCCCAGCAGGCGGCCGCGGGCGACGAACGCCCGTCGCGCGAGAAGTTCAAACTGGTGGATGCCGCCGAAGGGCCCGGCGAAAGCGCCCCGGCCTACGGCTTCCCGCCGCTGGATCTGCTCGATCCCCCCGAAGAGTTGGACATCTCGGGCGAGGAAGTCACCATCCGGCAGAATGCCGTCAACCTGGAAGGCACCCTCAAGCAGTTCGGTGTCGAGGCCGAGGTGGTCGGCATCGATACCGGCCCGGTCATCACGCAGTACGAGGTCAACCTCGGCGCCGGCATCAAGGTCGGCAAGGTCATCAGCCTGTCGGACGATCTGGCCATCGGGCTCAAGACCTCCAGCGTCCGCATCGTGGCGCCCCTGCCCGGCCGCGGCACCATCGGCATCGAGGTCCCCAACCAGCACCGCAAGACCGTCAACCTGCGCGAATCCATCGAAGACGGCCTGCCGCTGTCGAAACGGTGCAACCTGCCCCTGTTCCTGGGCAAGGACTCCGCCGGCAACCCGCTCGTGCGCGACCTGGCCTCCATGCCGCACCTGCTCATCGGCGGCACCACCGGAAGCGGCAAGAGCGTCTGCCTGAACTCCATCATCATGAGCATTCTCTACACGCGAAGCCCGCGCGACGTGAAGTTCATCCTCGTGGACCCGAAAATGGTCGAGATGACCATGTTCGCCAGCATCCCGCACCTGATGTGCCCGGTCGTCAGCGACATGTCGCGCGTCCAGAGTATCCTGGAGTGGCTGATCTCGAAGATGCAGGAGCGGTACGGCCTTCTGGCCGAGGCCGGCGTCAAGAACATCGTCGGCTACAACGCCCTGACGCGCGAGCAGATCATCGAGAAGTTCAAGCCGACCAGCGAAGAAGACCAGATGCGGCTGACGTATCACATGCCGTACATCGTCCTGGTGATCGACGAGTTGGCGGACCTGATGATGACCTGTGCCAAGGAGGCCGAGGCGGCCATCACCCGCCTGGCCCAGAAGTCGCGAGCCGTCGGCATCCACCTGATCCTGGCGACGCAGCGCCCGAGCGTGGACGTCGTGACGGGCCTCATCAAGAGCAACCATCCGTGCCGCGTGGCGTTCCAGGTGGCCAGCCGCGTGGACTCCCGGACGATTCTCGACAGCATGGGCGCCGAGAAACTCCTCGGCCGCGGCGACATGCTGCTCATGCAGCCCGGGGCCAACAAGCTCCTGCGGGCTCAGTGTACCTATGTGTCCGAGAAGGAAATCTCGACCGTCGTCGAGCACGTGTCCAAGGGCAACAAGTGTGAGTTCAACCGCGAATTGGTCCAGTTGAAAGCCAAGCCGCCGGCGGCAAGCCGCGGTCGCGGGGCCTCCTCCGGCGGCGGCGATGACGACGACTCGGCCTTCGCCGAACGCGACGATATGTACCTCGACGCCGTTCGCGTCGTGCTCCAGCACCAGCGCGGCAGCGTGTCGCTGCTTCAGCGCAAACTCGGCATCGGCTACGGCCGCGCCAGTCGCCTGATCGACTTCATGGCCGAGGACGGCCTCGTCGGCGAGTACCAGGGCAGCCAGGCCCGCGAGGCCCTCATCTCGCTCGACGAGTGGGAAGCCCAACGCGGCGAAGGCGACGGCGTGCCGGTGGCCGCCGGCGGCGCCGACGACGATGAGGATGACAACGAGGACGACGACCTGGACGACCCGTCGTAGCCCCCCTCCCCTTCATGCGAATCCCAGGCGGAAGGCCCGACACGCGTCCGGCCTTCCGCTTGTTTATACCCGCAGACGCCCCGAACCGTGCTCGGCCTCGGACGGCCTCAGACACCCCGGGGCCGATGTATACTGTAGGCAGACGCACCGCCAACCTGTACTGCGCGATGGCGAGGGTTTCCTATGAAACTGACGAAGTGTCTGAGCATCGCCGCGTTTGTCCTCCTCGGGTCAGTGCCGATCGGGGCCATCGCAGCCCCACCGGCCGGCGAGCCCGCCGACGACCTGGCGGCACTGAAGCCGCACCTCAGGCAGTCGCTCATGTGGGACTTCCCGACGCTCGGCGCCAAGTATTCCGTCACGATCTACTACCTGGACGAGACCACCGGCCCCGAGGCCCGGGACGTCATCCTCTATGTGCGGAACCGGGCCTGGGAGCGAATCGGCCAGGAGGACGACCTGTCGATTCTGAAGGACTACGTCAGCCGACGGTTCATCGTCATGACCCTCGACTTCGGCAACGAGCCCCGAGCCGTCTCGCCGGCCATCGACGACGACATCAACCTGCTGCACAGGGCCATCTTCGGCTACAAGACGCCGTCCATCCTGCGAGCCATCAAGCTGGAGCCCAAGCCGGTCCGCTGCTTCATCATGCCCGCGGGCTATCGTGTCGCCACCGACCTGACGTTCTGGGAGATCGACAAGCACGGCGTCTACGGCACCCTCGAGTACATCATGAAGACCTACAACGAGGAGATCGTCCCGAAGGTGCCCGGCATGAAACCCGCCGAGAAGCCCTCGGACATGGTGGACCGCAACGGCAAACCGTTCGACTATGGGATCAGGATGGACATCGTCTACCCCTCGCAGCCGAGGAAGAAGTGCCCCGTGTTCGTCTACTCCGACACCCAGCCCACGCGCGACGCGCATCACCGGTATCTGTTCCAGTTGCGCGGCTACGTCTACGTCGTCATGGGCCATTGCTTCAACCCGTGCGTGACGCACTACTGGCACCTCAACAAGTTCACCCTCGACCACTGGAACGGCCTGGCCTGCTACACGGCGGCCATGCGATACCTTAATATGCACGCCGACACGTACAGCATGGACACCGACCGCATCGGGATGATGGGCATCTCGAAGGGCCAGTACGCCGTGACCCGCCTTTCGCCCCCCGGCCACGAAGCCTTCACCGAGAGCCGCAGGTTCCCGGGCTTTCCGCTCGGCACACCCGAGCCGCAGCCCTGGCAGGGACACCCGTCCCGAATCCACGCCGGCTGGCAGGGCATGGGCATGGGGCTGTGGGAGACCGAGTACATCACGCCCGACTACGCCCCCACCATCCTGGCCTGCGGCGAGAACGACCGCGATGTCATCACCCAGGACGGCAATGTGAGGTTCCTGGCCGCCCTGGAGAAGCTCGACGTGAACCACGTCAACCTGTTCATGGAGGGCCTGGGACACGCGATCTCCCTGGGGTACGACAAGCGACTCGGCGTGGACCGGTACCAGCTCGTCATTGACTTCTTCGACCGGTACCTGCGGGCCCCGGACAGACTTCCACCGGTGGTCCTCATCGCCTCGCCGCGCGACGGGGCCGAGAATGTCGATCCGTCGGCCCCCATCTGGGTCCAGTTCGCCCCCGTCATCGACGAAACGACGGTGCTCGACGGCAAGGGCATCCGGGTCACCAGCGCCGGCAGCGCCGCAGAGGTCAAGGGCACGTGGAAGGCGTCGCACGGAGGCACGAAGTTCACGTTTGTCCCCGAGGCCCCCCTCGCCGGGGCAACGCCCTACGAGGTCTCGGTGACGGGCGCCGTCAGGGACAAAGCCGGCAACGCCCTTCAGGCGGTCAGAACCATCCGCTTCAAGACCGCGGGATAGTCCCGAGCCCATCGCCCCGGCCGACACTGGAGTATACACCAGGGCCGACTTGCCTTGCGGCGGTCACCGAAAGGTGCAGAATTTTCCTGGAGTATGTCCTTGACAATTCGGCACTTTCGTCGTAATTAGATGCCTTCGGCTACGGATTCTGGCCGCTGCATGTCCGAGTCAGATCGGTTGGACGCTAGGGATGGTTTCCGTCGAGTATCGTGGTTGGGCTTCTGCGCGCATCGTATGGGTCTGAACAGCGCGTCGCCCGTTGACATTGTGGAGAGGCGTCCTTCGGGACGCTTTATCGCGCGGCAGCGATTTGCCACCCCTCGGTCGCTGCCGCCTTTTTTGCGCCCCATCCGACAATCCCGCCTCGGCCTCCTTCCTGCCCTCTCCCCCGTCCAGAGGGAGGGGCCCTGAGCGCAGCGAAGGGCGTTGAGGCCCGAACGCCAGCAACCCTCCTGCCGCGTCAACCGTAGGGGCGGCTCGCGAGCCGCCCGTGGTGACGCCCATGTGACCCCAAAACGAGCCCCTTGCTCACCTCATCCGACCGAGAATCCCTGGCCCTATCACGGGTAATGCGACCTTCGCGGGTCAGACACTTGACTTGGCGGTCGATTCTGTTACCCTACCCGTTCCAGGCCGGTCGGGAGGGACTGCATGGGCCGCATGAGAGTCAAAGTCTGTGGCGTGACCTCTCCCGACGACGCCAGGATGGTTGCGGCTGCGGGAGTAGACGCCGTCGGGATCATCTTCGCCGAGAGCCCGCGACAGGTCACCGTCGCCCAGGCCAAGGCTATTGTGGACGCTTTGCCGCCGTGGGTCACTCCCGTCGGCGTCTTCGTCAACGAGGCTCCGGCCGCCATCGGCCGCATCGCCGGCGAGGTAGGGCTGGCCACTGTTCAGTTGCACGGCGACGAACTGCCGTGCAGCGTTAAGGACGTGGCCGGGCACTTCAAGGTCATCAAGGCCTTTCGTGTCGGCGGACAAGCGGATGTGGCGGACGTTCTGGACTATGTCGAGCAGTGCCGGCCCGACGCCTGCCTGATCGACTCGCGTGTCCGCGGCGCCTATGGCGGCACCGGCCAGACGGCCCCCTGGGACCTCGTGGCCAGTCTGGCCGGCCGGCTCCGACCGTTGATCCTCAGCGGCGGTCTGACGCCGGAGAATGTGGCTGAGGCGGCACGAATCGTGCGTCCCTGGGGCGTCGAGGCTTCCAGCGGCGTGGAGTCGGCCCCCGGCAGGAAAGACAAGCAGCGAGTGCTGGATTTCGTGCGTAATGCGACATCCGTTGACGTAACCGAAGAGTGAGACTCCCGGAGACCATTCATGAACCATGACGTGAAAGACATGTCCCTGGCCGCAATGGGTGCCAAGCGTATCGCCTGGGCCGACAACGATATGCCGGTGCTGCAGCTCGTCCGCGAGCGGTTCGCCAAGGAAAAGCCCCTGGCGGGCCTGAAAATGAGCGCCTGCCTCCACGTAACGGCCGAGACGGCCAACCTCTGCCGCACTCTTCAGGCCGGCGGCGCCGACCTGGTGCTGTGCGCCTCGAACCCCCTGAGCACGCAGGACGACGTGGCCGCCGCCCTGGTCAAGGAGTACGGCATCGCCGTTCATGCGATCAAGGGCGAGAACAACGACACCTACTACAAGCACCTGAAGTCGGCCCTGGAGCATCAGCCGAATATCACGATGGACGACGGCGCCGACCTGGTCTGGGCCCTGCACAAGGACCGCCCCGACCTGGCCGGGCAGATCATCGCCTCGATGGAAGAGACGACCACCGGCGTCATCCGCCTGCGGGCCATGGCCAAGCAGGGCGTGCTGAAGTTCCCCGTCATCGCCGTCAACGACGCCGACACCAAGCACCTGTTCGATAACCGTTACGGCACCGGCCAGTCCACCATGGACGGCATCATCCGCGCCACCGACTTCCTGCTGGCCGGCAAGAAAGTGGTCATCGCCGGCTACGGTTGGTGCGGCCGCGGATGCGCCAGTCGCGCACGAGGCATGGGCGCCTCGGTCATCGTCACCGAAGTCGATCCGCTGCGGGCCCTGGAAGCCACCATGGACGGTTTCTGGGTCATGCCCATGGCCGACGCGGCCGCCCTCGGCGACCTCTTCGTCACCGTCACGGGCGACATCCACGTGCTGCGCGGCGAGCATTTCCAGAAAATGAAGGACGGCGCCATCGTCTGCAACAGCGGCCACTTCAACGTCGAGATCGACATCCCCGCCCTGGAGAAGCTGTCGAAGAAGGTCAACAAGGCCGTCCGCAACTTCGTGGATGAGTTTGTCATGGCCGACGGCCGCCGCGTCTTCCTGCTCGGCGAGGGCCGCCTCATCAACCTGGCCGCCGCCGAAGGCCACCCGGCCAGCGTCATGGACATGAGCTTCGCCACCCAGGCCCTGGCCACCGAATACGCGGCCAAGAACCGCGGCAAGCTCGACGTGAACGTTCACGACGTGCCCAAGGCCATCGACGAGTGGGTCGCCAAACTCAAGCTCGAAAGCATGAACATCCGGATCGACACGCTCACGGCCGAACAGGTCAAGTACCTGTCGTCGCACGACATGGGCACCTGATGCGACTGGCGGCCTGTCGGCATGGAACGATTGTCACACGGTGAGTGAGGGCACAACGATCATGGCATCCATTCTGCCGTTTCGGGGTCTGCGCTACAACACCAACCAGTCGCTCGACCTGGCGATGGTGACGGCCCCGCCGTACGATTGCATCGGCGAGGGGTTCCAGAGGGAACTCCACGACCGGCACCCGCACAACGTCGTGCGGCTGATCCTGGGCTATCAGCAGCCCGGCGACACCGACGCGGACAACCGGTACACCCGGTCCGCCCGGTGTCTGAAACAGTGGCAGGATGCCAACGTCCTCGTCCGCGAGGGCCGGCCGGCGCTGTACCTGTACGAGCAGGAGTTCACCGCCGGCGGCACAACGCACGTCCGCCGCGGCTTCATTGCCCGCGTCGCCCTCGAGGAGTTCGGCTCCGGCGACATCCACCCCCACGAGCAGACCTTCAGCGGCCCGAAGGAGGACCGCCTCCGCCTGCTCAAGGCCACGCGAACCAACCTCAGCCAGGTCTTCGCCCTCTATCCGGACGAGACCAACGAGGTGATGGCCGCGTTCGATCGTCGGCCCCTGGCCCGGCCGGACCTTGTCGTCACCGACGACCACGGCGTCATCAACCGCATGTGGATCATCACCCACGAGGAGACGGCCGCCGACGTCTGCTCACTCATGCACCGCAAGCCCCTGTTCATCGCCGACGGACATCACCGGTACACCACGGCCCTGAACTACCGTAACTGGCTGCGAAGCCGCGGCGAAGACGTCTCCGGGCACCATCCCGCCAACTTCACGTCGATCATGTGCGTCTCGATGAGCGACCCTGGGCTGGTGGTGTTCCCGACCCATCGCGTCCTGGCCAACTTCCCGCAGGTCACCGCCGACCAGATGCGACAGGCCCTGGCCGCACACTTCTCGTGGCAGGAGTTCACCGGCGCCGAGGCCGTCAGCGGACGTCTCGAGGAGCGGCTCGCAGAGTCCAAGAGCCCCTCCATCGGCATCTACCTGCGAGGCGATCAGTCGGCCTACATGGCCCAACTGAAGAACATCTCGGCCATGGACCGCCTGGCAACCGATCACAGCCCCCAGTGGCGGCGGCTGGACGTGGCCGTCCTCCACCAACTGGTCATCGACCGGCTGCTGCCCGAGACGTTCGGGCCGCAGAACGAGCTCCAGATTCGCTACGTTCACCTGGCCGCGGAGGCCTTCGATGCCGTCCACGAGGACAACGCGTCCGTGGCCCTGCTGCTGAAGCCGCCCACGGTCAACGACGTCCGCGTCATTGCCGGCAACGGCGAACTGATGCCGCAGAAGTCCACCTACTTCTATCCCAAGCTCCTGAGCGGCCTCGTGATGAACCCGCTGGACTGAGGCCCATCTCCGACAGGCCCTGCCGGTGCCGGACGTCTGGCAGAACCAACAGAAGAGCCCTGAGATCAGCCATCTCAGGGCTCTTTCATTGACTCGTTGCGATGTCGCCGCCAGATTCGCGCCGGCCGCGCCTACTGCACCCTCGACCGGCCGCTGAAGGCGTGACTCTCGGGCATCGCCATCAGCCGGATCGGCGGCAGGACATCGACCAGACTGTTGAACCCGCCGAAGCTGTTGCGAAGGACGCCGCACGCCGCGAAATCGGTGTGCCACCGGTCGCCTTCTTCCCAGTACCGGAACTCGTGCTTGCCCGGCGACAGCTTCACCGTGGCATGCCACAGGCCGTCCCGGCCCAGGTGCATGGGCGTGGCCGTCTTGTTCCAGTTGTTGAAATCGCCGACCACATACACCTGCCGCTGCGTGTTGCATCGGAAGGTGAACGTCACTTTGCCCGCCCCTCCTAGGTCAACCATATACCGCCCTTTCGTCACGTCACATCGCGGACACCGTTCCCCCCTAGCGAGAACGACCCGCCGCGCTGGCCCCTGGCAGGCCACACTGAAGACTACTATCGGCCGAGATACGCTGCGAAGCTTAATATTTCGCTCAGTACGGATACGTGTCCCATTTCGACGCTTACGGAGCCCCTCCGGCGCCGGGCGCCGCCAGCGTCGCGCGATCCTTGCCCTGCCGCTTCGCCTCGTACAGGGCCGTGTCCACCCGCTTGATGAAATGGTCCGGCGTGGCATCTCCTTCATACTGCCCCACCCCGATGCTGAGCGTGACCGGGACCGCCTGTCCGTCCACCACCAGCTTCTGCCCGCGAACGCCCTGAAGCAGACGGTCCGCCAGCGCCTGCGCCTGACGCAACGACGTTTCCACCAGCACCACGGCGAACTCGTCGCCGCCGTAGCGCGCCGCCAGGTCAGTCGCCCGGATCGACTTCTCGATCACCCGCGCCACCTGCGCCAGCGTCGCGTCACCGGCCTGGTGTCCCAGCCGGTCGTTGACCAGCTTCAGCCCGTCCATATCGATCATCAACAGGCTCAGCTTCGACCCGTATCGGTTCGCGCGGCCGACCTCCTCCGTCAGACGCTCCACGAACGTGCGGTGGTTCGCCAGGCCGGTCAGGCCGTCGGTTTGCGCCTGCCGTTCCACCTCGCGGAATAGCTCGATGTTGTAGATGCTGGCCCCGATCAGTTCGCACAACTGCTCGATCGGCGGCAGATCGATCTCCTCGTCGAACGGCTGACCGTCCGTCTTGTCCGCCAGATTGAGTACCCCGATGATCCGGTGCCCGCTCATCAGCGGCGCCACAATGCAACTGCTGGTCGCGTAGTTCTCCACGAAGCCCCGGTCGATCGACAACTGCTCGCGGGCCTCGAATTCCTTGAAATCCCGGATCAGAATCAGCCGGCGACGCTGGATCGCCAGGCTCATCGGCGAATTCACCACGTCCGCAAGGTCCACGCGGTCGGCAATCTTCCACGGGTGGTTGTGCCGCTCAAGCACAAGGTGGCCGCTCCGCTGGTCGTGGAAGTACAGCGAGGCAAACCGCGCCCCCACCAGCAGCGGCACGCGCTCCACGCACGCCTCGACAATCGTCTGGAGGTCCAGGCAGTTGATCAGGCGGCTCAGCCGCGTCACCATGTGCAGTTTCTCAAGCACCCGCTCCAGCCGCGACGTGCTGCGCCCGGCCAGTTGCCGCCGAACCTCCGCATCATTCAGGACCGACGCCTGCCGGTCTGTCTCGGCAGCCAGCTCGTCAACGCGCCGCTCCAGTGTCCGGAGTGCGTCCTGCTGACGCTCGGCGCGGTCCCACAGGCGCAGCCGGCATCGCACCTCGTGCGACCGCAGCGGCTTGACGACCAGATCCTCGGCCACCGACAGCCACGAGGCATCCATCTGGTCCGCCTGACCGGCCGAGCAGACGAGTACAAGGCCCCCGCCGCCGCCCGCCAACTGAGACGGATCCATCTCCGACAAACGGCCCAGGCAGTCGACATCCAGGAAGACCAGGCGCGCGGAATCTCCGGAGCCGGGCGGCCACGACGACCGCACCTCCAACTCGTGGCATTCCTCGCGGCACAGGTCGGTCAGGACCCCGATCACCGCCGCGTCCCTGGTCACTGCGCAAACGTTCATGAGGTCACCGAGGGCCCCTGGCCCCGGACACGCCGCCCTCACGTCGAGGCGGACGCTCCCCGTCCGGGTTTCTCCAAGTATATTATCGGCCGACGCCTGCCCGTTCTTGACACGGAGCCGACCGGCGCCGAGATGGAGACGTCCATGCCCCTCGCCGCCGACGAGCGCTGGACGAGCGGCCTCGCCCGCCCTATAATCCGGCCCCATGCACAACGTGGCCCACGACGACAATTCGACCGCACCCTTTCGCCGCTGGCTTGCCGCCAGGTACCCGTCCGTCGCCGCCCTCAACGGCGTCTGGCGACAGCAGTTCGCTTCGTTCGACGACGCCAGCGTGCCCGAACTGACCCTCGCCGCCGCCAGAGACGCACTGCCGGCCCACCTCGACCGCCTGGCCTACGAGGACGCCACCGCCCCCGACCCTGCCGAAACCGTCCTGGACTACGTCGGCGACGCCGTGACCGACGACGACCGCTCGCCTGCCGCCGCCCTCTACTGGCGCATCCGGACGGCTGCCCGCGAACTCCGCGCGGCCGGATACCCCACGACCGAGTACGTGCTCGCCGCGGTCGCCGCCGACATCGACCGCCACCCTGAAGCCATCGGAGCGTTCGCCCTTCGGGCAGCGCTGATGCACGGCGCCACACCGCCCGCGCCGGGTGACCCCGAATCCTCCGACGCCCACGGCGTCCGTCCCCTGCTGGAACGCCTGAGCGGTGGCCCCTGGACGGCCGACCGCAAGGCTCTGGTCCTCTGGCCGCGGCTCTACGCCCACGTCAAGCGCATCGCCACGGTCATGGCACGCGACCACGGTCCCGCGGCGGCAACGGCCATGTTCGGATTCGAGCGGCCCCTTCAGACCGAAGGGCCCCTGCTGCTGAAGCGCACCCTCGACCAGGCGGCCCGGGCGCGGCTGGCCGTTGCCGTCGCAGACACGCGGCTGCCCGACGACGTGCTGGCCGGCTTCCCGCTCGTCGTCTGCCCGACGCTCGAAGTCCTGGCCGCCGACGACATGCGGAAGTTCCTGCGCTACGTGCAGCGGGGCGGCTTCCTGGCCATCGGCCCGCGAGTGCCCCTGCTGAACGAGCAGATGCGAAGCGACGACACCCTGGCCGCCCATTTCCTCGACGGGCTGTCGGAATTCAGCCTCGACTTGATGCCTTGCGGCGATGGGGGATTCTTCACGCTGCCCGGAGTGATCTCCCTGGAGACGGTGCAGGCCCTGATGTTCGAATCGGGGCTGGCCAAAGGGTTTGCCGCGTCGTCGCCGTTTGTTGATCTGGCGGTTCACCGATCGCCGACCGGGCGGCGTCTGCTCTTCGCCGCCAACACCACGACCTCGTCCGTCGCGACGACGCTCGCCGGCGAACCCTTCCGCACGCTGACCGAAGTCGGCGGCAGCCGCATGTGGCACGACGCCTCGCAGGGCCCCCTGACGCTGCCCCCCTGCTCCGTCACCGCCTTCGACGTGGCCTGAGATTCGCCCCGGACACGGTGCCGTCGCAGCGACGGCGGCCGGCGGGTGGCTCCATGGAATGTGTTGCGGGATTATGCCTCGCCGCGGTCCTCGCGGCGCACGGCGGCGCGCGAGGAATTGCTGCGCAGGGCGTGGGCGGTCTTGCGATAGGCCAGCAGCACCGGCCCGGACAGGGCATAGGCTACGAACAGGATGGCCAGCACGCGTTCCTTCTGCCAGATGACCAGCAGCACCAGCAACACGAGGAAGACCAGGTGCCTGAGAGGCCGCCGGCCGCGGATAAGCTGGTTGACCAGGTGCGTGTATCGCACCGTCGAGACCATGAGCAGGCCGAGGATAAGGGCCGACGCCGGAAGGCTCCAGACCAGGTAGAGGGCCACCGTCGGCAGGGTTTCCAGCCCGTGGCACAGGGACATCAGGAGGGCCACCAGCCCCGCCAGGGCTCCGGCGGCCGCCGGGCTCGGAAGGCCGCGGAACGCCATATGGGCCTCTTCGTCGTGGACGTTCTCGACGTTGAACCGCGCCAGCCGCAGGATCGCGCAGCCGGCATAGGCGGCAGCCAGGATCATCGTCAGGCGGACGACGTTGCCCGCAGGAATCACGTCGGCGACGAGCCGATAGGCCAGCAGGCCGGGCGCCGCGCCGAACGAAACGGCGTCGGACAGGCTGTCGAGCTGGCCGCCGAAATCGCTCGTTGCGCGGGCGAACCGCGCCACGCGGCCGTCCAGCGCGTCGAACACCATGGCCAGGAAGATCAGGTACGCCGACAGCGCAAAGGCGTTGACCGTCGCCGGGTTGATCTGCCCGTCCACAACCAGCGGCCCGCTGCGCGCAATCCAGGCCATCGCGGCGAACCCGCAGACCGCGTTGCCCAGGGTGACCAGCGACGGCAGAACGGCGATGTTCGGCATCTTCATGTGAACTGCCCCAGAACGGTCAGACCCGCCTTCACGCGGTCGCCCACCCGGACGGCCACGTCCACCGGCGTCGTCACGGGCACCACCAGGTCCGTGCGACTGCCGAATTTGATCATACCAAACCGCTGGCCGGCTGCCAACGTGTCGCCCTCGGCGGCCTCGCAGACAATCCGCCGCGCGATCGCCCCCGACACCTGACGCACCAGGATCGGAGCGTCCACGGCCGCAGCCCGCAAGACCAGGATGTTCTGCTCGTTCTCGGCCGCGCTGGACTCGCGAAGAGCGTTCAGGTAGCGCCCCGGCTTGTACACAATCCGCTCCACGCGGGCCTCGCACGGGGACCGATTCAGATGGCAGTTGAACACTGACAAGAAAATCGAAATGCGAAGGGCCTGCCCCTGGACGCCGAGTTCCGAGGGGGCGTCGATGGTCTCGACGGCCGTGATGCGGCCGTCCGCCGGCGACACCAGCAGCCGCTCGCCCTGCGGCACTCGGCGCTGCGGATCGCGGAAGAACGAGAACACCCACACGGTCACCGCCAGCGGGATGGCCGCCAGGTACCAGAGCGGCCCGCAGGCAGCCACCGTCACCAGGGTCGCCAGGAGCCCCAGCCCCCCGAACAGGGCAATCTCGCGTTTGGCGTAATGCGTCAACGGTATTCGCACAGGATCCTCGCAACAGAACTCGCGTATCGTCCCAAACCTTCAGTGTAGCCGCCGACGCCGGCGAAGAAAAGGCTGATCCGACATTTCCGGGAACCCGCCGCACTCACCCCTCCCCCTTCCAGGGGGAGGTGCCCCGAGCGACAGCGAGGGGCGGTGAGGATCGAACGGAGCAACCCCTCCGAACTCGTCACGTCTTCTCCGCGCGTCACCCTCACCCGGCCCTGCGGGCCACCCTCTCCCCTCAAGGGAGAGGAGTCAGCAACCCCTCCCCCTTCCAGGGGGAGGTGCCCCGAGCTTTCAGCGAGGGGCGGTGAGGGTCGAACGCCAGTAACCTTCCACCGCGCCAACCGCGAGGCGCACTTCATGGTCTACGACAAGCGTCACTCCACGACGACCCCTGCACCGGGCCGGCGCCTGTCAGGGGCTCCAGCCGCCCCCGCCTCCGCCGCCCGCCGGAGGCGTGTAGCCCGGGTTGGTGTTTGCCGGGTCACTCGGATCGAATCCCTCGTACCGGCGCTTCGGATCGATGCCCGGCGGACCGTCCGGCTTGGGCGTGTCCCGAATCACGACGAACGCATCGTACGACTTCTTGATCTCCTGGTCCTGAGGAAATCGCTTCATGAGCAGCCGGTAGAGTTGCTCGGAGGCGTCCAGCTGACGAATCTGGGTGAACAGTTCAGCGGCCGCCAGCAGGCTCGTGCGCCGCGCGGCCTCCAGGGCGGCCACGTCCGCATCGGCCGCCGCCACGGCCTCCTTCGGCAGGTCGGCCGGACGCTCCTGCCGGTCGTACTGAAGTCCCCCCGCCGCCTGCTCGTAGATGTAGCGGTAAACGAAAATCGGAAACTTCATCGTGTCGTAGTAGGTGCGCGCCTCGCGAATGAACCCGCCGCGATACTGAAGATAGTACAGAATCCGCGCCTCGTTACCGAGGGCCGTGGCCTCCGCAGCCGCGTCCTGCCGAATCTCCGCCGCCTTCTCGACGAGCTTCTGCACCTTCCCCGCCTTGCGGTCGAGTTCCTTCAGATACTCGCGTGCCTCGTCGCTCAAGCCTTCGATGCGAGACACGTCGATCTGCCCCGGCGCGGCAGCGGCCGCCGGGGCCAGCTGTCGCGACTTCTCGCCGCCAGTCGCAGTCGACGGCGCCGGCGCGGGAGCCGGCGACGGTGCCGGGGTCGACGACGGCGACGAGACGGGAGACGGAGTCGCCGTCGGCCGACGACGCTGCTCCTCGGCTTTCTTCCGGTCCAGCTCGGCGATGCGACGGGCCAGTTCCTTGCCGCTGATGCCCTTGACGCCCGGGAACAGGTCGCCCACGGCCTCCTTCTGCGAATCGGACGACTCCTCATCGCCGTCGGCCGCCTTGTCCTTGTCGGCATCAGTCCCGGTCTGAGGAGACGCTGGCGACGAAGCCGTTCCCGCCCCCTGACCATACACGGGCATGCTCGCCACCGCAAGGCACAGAAGCGAGGCCATCAGCAGCATCGGCCCTCGTCGATCCGTCGTGAACATCGTTTGGATACCTCCCTGTACACCGTCTCGCAGCACCATCACAACCCAAACCACCCGACCCGCCCTGCCCCCGTCACTCGTCGGTTCTGAAGGGCACAGCCGGCAGTCTTTCCTTATTATACAGATTGCACTCCGGGTTGTCCGCCCAGGCATAGCGAACGGCCCGAACGTCCGACACGCTGTCGCTGGTGACAATCACCGTGCCGCCCTTGACCGTTGCCTCGGCCCAGACGAACTTCTTGTCAGGACCGGCCACGGCAAACCCCGTCAGTCGCTCACCGCGCACCTCCAGGCCGCCGCCGACATGATCGAAACGCAGCACGGCCGTCCCGCCGTCGGCTTTCCACGACTTCAGCACCGGGCCGCTGTAGACCAGATCCTTGCCGTAGGCCACATGCAGCGCTCCCAGCGCCAGCCGCAGACCCACGTCCTGCTTGTTCGAAGGATGAATGTTGTCGGCCTCGCCGATGTCGATCGCGCAGGCCATGGCCGTGTGCGGCAACCGCGTCGCGGCGGCCTGGGCGGCCCGAAGCTCGGCCCACTTGCTCTCGCTCGGTTGCGGCTGACGGGCCATGTGACTGGCCAGTTGAACGAACAGAAACGGCATCTCCTCCTGCTTCCACTGTGTCCGCCAGTCGCGGATCAGCGACTCGAAGATCGACTGGTAGAACATGCCGCGATGGGCGTCGTTCTCGCCCTGGTACCAGATGACACCCTTGACGGGCATCCGCGCCAGCGGCGCGACCATCCCGTTAAACAGCGCCGACGGCACGTGGCGCACGTCGTGCTTGAACGACACCTCGGGCCGCGCGGGCGGCTGCTTGCCGTCGGCCCGGGCCTGTGCGGCCGCCTTGGCCCACTCGGCCCATTGGGGCTCGAACTCCTGGGCAAACTTCTCGAGGCTCGGCCCGGTCTGTTTCATGAGGCTCTCGGCAAACGCCTTGACCTTCGGATCGGCCGCCAGACCTTCGGCGCTGGTCCACGGATGGGCACTGCTGGCCGCCCACGAGGCATGAATCAGGCCGATCGGAACGTTCAGTTCCTGGTGCAAACGGCGGGCAAAATAGTACGCGGCGGCCGAGAAACCGCCGACCGTCTGCGGACTGCACACGCGCCACGAGCCGTACACGTCCTCCCGCGGCCGGGCGGCCGCATCCTTGGCCACCTCGAACAGGCGAATCTGCGGCCAGTCGGCCGCGGCCATCTCTTCCTTGGCGTTGGCCGAATTGCGCACCGGCCAGTACATGTTCGACTGGCCCGAGCAAAACCACACGTCGCCGACCAGAACATTCTTGACCAAAATTGAATTCCTGCCCGACACCTTCAACAGCAACGGTATGCCAGTGGCAGGAACAGGCCGCAACTCAACACGCCACCGGCCCTCGGCATCAGTGACGACAGGGGCAGTGATCGAGTCACCAGGCCCCGAACCGGATGTGCCAAGCGGCAGCGTCACCGGCCCTTCCGACCGACCGCTCTTGCCTGCGGCCCCGTTCGCCTCTGCGGACAACACAACGACCACTTCTTCGCCCGGATCGGCCCAGCCCCAGACGGGAATCGGCACGTCGCGCTGGAGCACCATGCCGTCGCCAAAGACCGTCGGCAGGCGAACGTCGGCACGGACCGCCGCCGCAGAAGCCAGCATGATGGCCGCACACGACACCGCCACCGCGAACGCTCGTCTGTGCATGGGAAGGTCTCCTTGCGACATCAGGCAGGACTACGGCCCGGCGGAGCCGCCGCCGACATTCGCCCGGGCAGTGGCACGCCCGCCCTCGGGCGTGGCGGCACGCTGAGACCAACGGTTGCCGCCGCATCCGCACAGCCGAGGGCGGCTGTGCCACGCCTTCTCAACCGGCCATCAGAACTGCTCCAGGAACCGCATGTCGTTCTGATAGAGCAGACGGATGTCGGTGATGCCGTATTTCAGCATCGCCGGACGCTCGATGCCGAACCCGAAGGCGAATCCCGTGACCTTCTCGGGATCGTAGCCGACGGCCTTCAGCACGGCCGGATCGACCATGCCGCACCCGAGGATTTCCATCCACCCGGACCGCTTGCAGGCCGGGCACCCCTTGCCGCCGCAGAGCAGGCACGATACGTCCACCTCGGCGCTCGGCTCGGTGAACGGGAAGAACGACGGCCGGAACCGCGTCCGCGTGTCGGGCCCGAAGAAGACATGCACGAACATGTCGAGCATCGTCTTCAGATGGGCCATCGTCACGCCCTCTTCCACCCACAGCCCCTCGAGCTGATGGAACATGTTGCTGTGACCGGCGTCCACCGTGTCGGGCCGATACACCCGCCCCGGCATGATCATCCGCACCGGCGGCGGCGTGGTCTCCATGACGCGAATCTGCACCGTGGACGTCTGTGTCCGCAGCAGCAGGTTGTCGCGGATGTAGTAGTTGTCCAGCGGATCGCGGGCCGGATGCTCCTCGGGGATGTTCAGGGCAATGAAGTTGTGCCACTCGTCCTCGATCTCGGGCCCCTCGGCGACGGTGAACCCGAGACGCGCGAAGATCTCGACCATCTGGTTGCGTGCGCGCGTGATCGGATGGAGCCGCCCGAGCCTCGGCCGCCGGCCCGGCAAGGTGACATCGGGCCGCGGCCGCTGCGCGTCGCCCGCGGCCGCCAGACGCCCCTTGGCCGCCGCGAGCTCGCCCTGGGCGAACGCCTTCAGTTCGTTGACGGCTTTGCCGAAAACCGGCTTGGCCTCTTTCGGCAGCGACGCCAGGTGGTTCATCAACTCGCCGATGCACCCGCCGTTGCGGCCCAGGAACTCGATGCGCACCTGCTCCAGGGCCTGCGCGTCGCCGGCCGCCGCAAGGGCCTTCTCGAACCGCTCACGAACCTGCTGCACTTCGCCGATCACCGTCACCCTCCCTCATGCGGGCACAGGGCCCGCCTCAGGCGGCCAGGCCCTTCTTCGCCTCTTCGACCAGCGCGTCGAACGCCGCCGGATCGTGAATCGCGATCTCCGACAGCATCTTGCGGTTCACCTGAATCTGCGCCTTGGTCAGCCCGGCGATGAAGCGGCTGTAGCTCACGCCGCGAAGACGGCACGCCGCACTGATGCGCGTGATCCACAGGCCGCGGAAATCGCGCTTGCGGGCCCGGCGGTCGCGCCAGGCGTACGCATCGGCCCGACGCACCGTCTCCTTGACCACCTTCAACTGCTTCGACCGGGCCAGCACCATGCCTCTGGCGCGCTTCATCAGGCGTTTCTTGCTTCTATGGCGGGCAACACTGTTCGTTGCACGTGGCATCTCAGAGTCTCCTCAGTTCGTCCACAAAAAAACCGCAGATCGCGTCAATCGATCTGCGGCAGGTTAACGGCCCGTCAGCGCGCGCGTGTAGCGACGCGTGACCGACGCCGACAGGGTCTGCTTGCGGCTCAGGGAGCGACGACGCTTGCCCGCCTTGCTGCTCATCAAGTGGCCTTTGCCGGCCCGCTTGGCTGTGATCTTGCCGCGCTTGGTCAGCTTCATCCGCTTGACCGATCCTTTGTGGGTCTTCAGTTTAGGCATTGTTCACCTCAGTCTCAGACTTTCCGTTACGGGTCCATGTTCTCGCCGCGGCCGCATGGCTCGCCATCGCTTCCCGCGGCCCGACAGCGGCAACGCCTCGGCCGACCGTGCGGCCGGGCGAACAATCTCGTGCTCCTGCGACAACCACCTACTCGGTGCCGGCCACCGCCTTCAGCGGCGCCAGCATCAGATTCATTCGTCGCCCCTGCATCCGCGGCGGGCTTTCCACTTTCGCCACGTCCGCCAACTGCTCGATCAGCGTCTTCATGTTCTGCTGTGCGAAGTCCACGTGCGCCATCTCGCGACCCCGGAACAGCATGTTCACCAGCACCTTGTGCCCCTTCTGAAGGAACTCCCGGGCCTTGCGCCCCTTGACCTCCAGGTCGTGCACGTCGGTCTTCGGACGCAGGCGAATCTCCTTGATGGCCAGACTCTTCGTCGAGTGCTGCCGCTTCTTGCTCTGGCGGTAGCGGTGCTTGCTGTAATCCATCAGCCGGCACACCGGCGGCCGGACGTTCGGCGCCACTTCCACCAGGTCCAGCCCCTTCTCGTCGGCCAGCCGCATCGCTTCCTCGCGGTCGATGACCCCCAACTGGTTGCCCTCGTCGTCGACCACCCTGAGAGGCGAAATCCGTATCTGCTCGTTCACTCTCAGACGTTCAGAATCCGTTGCGATGGTTATGCCTCCAAAAAGACGGTGAACCTCTTAACGGCACGCCTCGGCGACCCGTCTGTCGCCGCGCGACTTCGCTTCCTCGTTGGCAGCCGACGCAAACCGGGCCACCTCCATGCTCCCCAGGTCGCCCGACGAGCGCTCGCGAACCGACACGGCCCCGCTCTCGGCCTCGCGGCCGCCGACCACCAGCATGTACGGCACCTTCTGCATCGTCGCGTCACGAATCTTCGCGCCGATCTTGTCGCTGCGAAGATCCACCTCCACCCGCAGCCCCGCCTCGTGAAGCCGCCGCTGCACCTCCAGGGCATAGTCGTCGAACTTCTGGCTCACCGGAAGCACGATCGCCTGCACCGGCGACAGCCACAGCGGCATGGCCCCGCCGAAGTGCTCCAGGATGATCCCCAGGAACCGTTCCAGCGACCCGTAGATCGCCCGGTGAATCATGACCGGACGATGTTCGCGGTTGTCGGCCCCGACGTACGTCAGGTCGAACCGCTCCGGCATCGCGAAGTCCGCCTGGATCGTCGCGCACTGGTGCGTCCGCCCCAGGCAGTCGCGCAGGTGAAAATCAATCTTCGGCCCGTAGAACGCCCCGTCGCCCTCGTTCACCTTGTAGTCCATGCCGCTGCGGGTCAGGGCCTCGCGCAGCGCGCCGGTCGCCATCTCCCACATCTCGTCGCTGCCGATCGTGTGCGACGACGGACGCGTCGACAGCTCCACCCGAATCTCCTCGAAGTGAAACGGCGCGTACAGCTCCCGCGTCAACGCAATGACCTTCGCCACCTCGTCGGCCAACTGCTCCGGCATGCAGAACACGTGCGCGTCGTCCTGCGTGAACTGACGCACGCGCATCAACCCGTGCAGCACGCCGCTCAGCTCGTGGCGATGCACCAGCCCGAGCTCGGCGTTCTTCAGCGGGAACTCCTTGTACGAGTGCGACCGCGACTTGTAGACCAGCATGCCGCCCGGACAGTTCATCGGCTTGACGGCGAACGGACGCTCGTCGATCTGCGTGAAATACATGTTGTTGCGGTAATGGTCCCAGTGGCCCGACTGGTGCCACAGCGACTCCGACAGGATCACCGGCGTGCGGATTTCCCCGTAGCCGTGGCGCCGATGCACCTCGCGCCAGAAGTCCACCAGGGCGTTCCAGATGACCGTCCCTTTGGGATGGAAGAACGCGAAGCCCGGTCCCTCATCGTGAAAACTGAACAGGTCCAGATCGATGCCGATGCGACGATGATCGCGCCGCTTGGCCTCCTCGATCCGCGCCAGGTGCTCGTCCAGTTCTTTCTGCGTCCAGAAGGCCGTGCCGTAGATGCGCTGAAGCATCGGCCGCTTCTCGTCGCCGCGCCAGTACGCCCCCGCCACGTGCGTCAGCTTGAACGCCCCCGCCACGCCCGTGTCAGGCAGGTGCGGTCCGCGACACAGGTCCGTGAAACCGCCGTCGGTGTAGAAACTCACGGTCTCGACCGGCGCCACGCCATCGCCGCCACGGGCCAGATCGTCGATCATCTCGACCTTGTAATCCTGTCCGCCGGCGGCCATCTCGCGACGCGCCTCATCCACCGACAGCACCCGACGGGAAAACGGCTGCTTCTCGGCGACGATGCGGCGCATCTGGTCTTCAATGCGCGGCAAGTCCTCTTCGGTCAGCCGCACGGGCAGATCGAAATCGTAGTAGAAACCATTCTCAATGGACGGACCGATGCCGTACTTCACGTTCTGGTGAAGCCGGCCCACGGCCTGAGCCATGATGTGCGCTGTGGAATGACGGAGTATGTCCAGGGCGACGTCGCTTTTCGCGGTCAGAATTTCCAGCGTCGGCTGGCCCTCATCGGGCAACTTCACCGACAGATCGACCGGATCTCCGTCCAGCCTGGCAGCGACGGCTGCTTTCGCCAGGCCTGGACCAATCTTGGAGGCGACATCCCTAACGCTTGATCCCGAAGGCACTTCCAGGACCTTCCCGTCGGGAAGCCTTACTTGTGGCATGGTTTGGCGATCAAGCCTCCTGTACAGTCTGACAAGATAGAGCCGCCGCGACGGCCCACGAAAGCCGCCCCGGTCCCCATATCATAGCCATAGCCCCCGCCAAGTCAAGCCCTAACCGCACCCAGTGGCCGCAACACCGGCGCGGCAGACTCAATCCCTTGCCAGTAAAACACTTACCTTCCGCCGCAGCCGGCCGCTCTCGCCCAACCCTCCCGATCGACCCTCGCCGCCCACGGCTGCCCCTGTCGGACGGCAAAGAATAACCACAAATCTGGACATTTTGTTGTTGCAGTCCGCCGGTTCTGGTACACTCTACACACGTACTCGGGGGAGTACGGCTGCGAAGTCCCAGTCGTGCGGGACATTCGGCTCGTAGCTGCAAGGCATGCTGAGCAATCGCCCTGACGATCCATCACACCCTCTGACGCCTCCTGCGTTGGCACCGCACGCCCTGCCCGGCTTGGGATTTCGGCCATCGTCCATTCACATCTGTTCCCCGGCACCTGAAGGTGGGCCAGACCGACAGTGCGCCAGGATGGTCGACATGTCGCCTGAGAAAGGGGGTTTCCCGTGGTTGCCAGATTCTCAATCGCAGCATGGGTCGTACTCGCTGTCCTCGGACACGTCGTGCAGGCCGATCCGATGGACCCGGCCTTCGTCAAATGGTCTCAACTGCCCGACACGAGCGTTAACGGGTACGACTTCTCCAGCGAGACGCTCGTTCCGTCCATGACGGCCGACGACTTCCGGTGCGACGATCCACGCCCCATTACCTACGTTCACTGGTGGGGCAGCTACTACGACGGTCGCCCCGGCGGCCTCGCCTTCCACAGCGACCATCTGCTTGACCCGAGCTTCCCGGGCCCCGTCATGCCCGCCACGGTCACCGGCTTCAACATCACCTTCTATAGCGACATCCCGGCCGGACGCGACACCAACATGCCGTGGAGCCATCCGGGGGCCGTTCTTGCGTCGTCCTATGTGAGCATGACCGCCGTCCAGTCGAGCCTGCATGCCACCATTGACCGCAACGGCGACATGATCGTGGGCAACGACGGCGACGAGGCCGTCTGGCAGTACACCGTAGAACTGCCCACCGTGTTTGCCCAGACGCCCGGCACCATCTACTGGATCAGCATCCAGGCGGTCAATGCCGCCGCCGGAACCGTGCAGTGGGGATGGCACGAATCGTACGAGCATTGGAACGATGCCGCCGTGCAGAACGGGCCGCAAGCCCTCTGGGGCAACTCCTACAGTGTCGAATGGGCCAGTCTGGCCGTCAAGGACATGGCCTTCGAGTTGAGCGTATTCCAGATTCCCGAACCCGCGACCATGACGCTCCTGGGCTGCGGCCTGGGCATCCTGGTCGTCGCCTCCCGCAGAAAGAGACAGCCGTAGGCGTGTTCCCATAGGCTGGCCGCAACGGCCGCGCTGCGTGCAGGGAAGACGTGCAGCGAACTTCTGAGCGATTCGCAAGGATGGCACTCACACGTGTGAGGGGGTGAGTCATGTTGCGTACCCGACTCGTTGTTGGCGCATGGATCCTTCTGGCCGCTGTCAGTCACGTCCGCGCCGCCGGCGTCGTCAGCCAGCTTCCCGACCTGAGCGCGCGAGGGTTCGACTACTCCAGCGACCAGTCTCTGCCGGGAATCGTCGGCGGAACGTCCCTCGTGGCCGACGACTTCGTCTGCCCCGTCGCAGACGCGATCACCGACATCCACTGGTGGGGCAGCTTCTGGCAGGCGCCCTATGCCACGCCGGCCTCAGACTACTGGACCGACCCGAGTCTCGCCGGCGGATCGGCCGTGCTGCCGAACGTGGTCCACTCGTTCGTCGTGACGTTCTACGACCACGTGCCGATCGCCCTCGATCCCCTGACGACCAACATGCCGTTCGGGCATCCCGGCAATGTCCTCTACACGACCACGATTCAGGTGGCCGACATCGCCGTCGCCCTCGAGGGCGTGATCGACCGCACCGGCAACGGCATCATCGGCGATGTGGGTGACGAGGCCGTCTGGCGCTACGATGCCGACCTGGCCGTGCCGTTCGTTCAGACGGCCGGCACGCGCTACTGGCTCAGCATCCAGGCGGTGACCGAGAACGAAGGGACGATTCAGTGGGGCTGGCATGCGGCCGACAAACTCACGGACAACAACGCCGTGCAGAGCGGCCCGGCCTCCGCGTGGGGCAATGCCTATCTGCCGCCGTGGGCCCTGATGCCCGACAAGGACATGGCTTTCGAGTTGACCATCCCCGAGCCCATGACCGCCGGCCTGCTGGGCGCTGGATTCGCCGTGCTGATTCTGCTCCGCCGAAAGACGTTCTGAACGCAACGCGCGTCGGGCCGCGTCACGGCGGCCCGGCCTCAGACGTTCATCCGCCAGATGGCCAGATTCAGCATCGCCGCAAAGGTCGTCCAGCACGCGTAAGGAACCATCAGCCACCCGGCCGCCCTCTTGACGCGTGCGAAGGCAGCCGTGGTGGCCATGACCGCCAGCCAGAGCACGCAGATCTCCGCAAAGGCCGCCCCCGGCCTCTCCATGGCAAAAAACACCGCGGACCAGAACAGGTTGAGCGCCAACTGCGCCGCAAAGAGCGCCAGCGGCCCCGTCGGCACAATCGGGCCGCCCTGGCACTGCCACACGAGCCAGGCCGACACGGCCATCATCGTATAGAGCACCGGCCAGACCACCCCAAACACCCACCCCGGAGGCGTCCACCAGGGGCGCGACAACCCTTGGTACCAGGCCCCCACGGACGACCGGGTCCAGAGACTTCCGATCACCATCACCAACAGGCACAGCGCCACCCAGAACACCAGGCCGAGAATCCGGCGACGGCGGCTGAGACCGGTGACACACGGGGCTGGCGACATGGCGATGTCCTCACAGATTCCTTCGACGCGATGACGAATAGCGGACGCCGGACGACGCCAAGGATAACCGATTTGCCGTACAAGCCGCACGGAGGAAAAGCCGGCCGCGCCGCCCCGTCGTCGACGTCGGCGCAACCGCCCTCTCCTCCGTGCCAAAGCCCACCCAGCAACACTGCCCCACGTCACCGGCACTCGCGGCCCACGCGTCTCCGCATCACCCGCCGCGAACGCTTACCGTCGCACCGTTCATGGAGTAGATCAGGATCGACATATCGGTCGGCTCCACGCCGCCGTTGACGTCGAGGTCGAAGACCCTGCGGTCGTACCCCGCACCGGCGCGCCCGTTAAGCACATGCACGATAGCCGACACGTCCTGGCCATCGACGATGCCGTCGGCATTGACATCGCCCAGGAGCCGCACGTTCAGGCTGCACGACGTCTCCGCACAGCACTCGCCCGTGGCATCGGTCACGGAGACCGTAAGCGTCACCTCTCCCGGCAATGCCTGTCGCGCCGTTCCACCCAGCACCAGCCACACCAGCGGATCATCCGTCGGCGCCAGGGCCACCTGGTCGCCCTCGCCCGACTGCGTCACCGTCACCTGGTACGGACCGCTCGACTCGCCGGAGTCTTCCACGGCCAGGGTCAGCACGGCCCCGTGACGGCCCCGCGTGGCCGGAGAGTTCTGATACACCCATGTCGTGTCCAGCGTCGCAGTGACGTTCAGCGAATGGTCCGGCCCGCACACGGCCGTGATTGTCGCGTTGTCGTCCACCACCACCGTCGTCCGCGAGTTCCACACGTCGTCCACCATCGCCACGTCGCCCGTCCACTGGATGAATTTGCAGCCCACGGGCACGTCGGCGACGATCGAAACCATGCTGCCGACCGTGTATTGCCCGCCGCCCGTGCCGCCAACCACCACCAGCACCGCCGTTGCAGGCTCAGGCTCCGGCTCAGCCACCGGCTCCACCGTCCCCGTGATAGCCACGATCCAGTCGGCGCACACGGCAATGGCCAGTGCGAACGAACGGTCCTTGGTCTCAACCAGCGGATTCGTCTTGCTGCGGAACCGGCTTTCGCCGCTGCGCTCCGTCGAAACGCTCAGGCCGACCACTTCCCAGCGGCCCGTCGTTTCGTTCCAGACGAACCAGCCGCCGCCCGAGTCCCACGCCGCGTTCGCTCCTTCGCACATCGTGGCGTCGGCGTCGCCCAGGGCATCGAAGTCCACCACCAGGATACTGCTGTAGACCGCGTCAATGATGTTGCTGCCCCACCGCTGGATGGAGTTGCTGGAGCCCGACCACGAGTACCCGTACGGGATGCCGAACGCCGTCAGTTCGCTGCCGCGACCCTTGCCGAAACCACCCATGACGATGTCCCGGCTCACCAGGCTCGTCGTCTCCCACGAAAGATCGGCGTAGTCGGCCAGGTTGGCCGGCTTGCCGTCCAGTCCGACCAGCCGTGCCAGCCGCAGATCGTAGCTGCTGTCCTGCACCTCGGCCACCTTGTAGGAGACTCCGTCGATCTGAACCGTCGTGCCGACGCCGCCGCCCTGGTGGATCGAGGCGATCACCCAGTCGGGATGAACCACCACGCACGACCCGCTGCCGCCCCAACGGCCCACCAGGCCGTCCGGCGGACGATCCTCCGGCATCATGTTGTCGTGCAGCACTACCGCCTGAGCGCTCGACGCCATGGCCAGAATGATAACCAGTGTAATTGTCACCCTCATGCTTTCACTCCTTACGACTGTCTCCCTGACAACCATCACGATGTACCTCACAGAACCATGCCAGGCACAAGGAAGCCCTTTTCCCCCTTCCCCAGCTTTCCCAGAATCGCAACCGCAAGGGAGTCTATGCGCCAAAGACCTGAGGTCAAACGAGGCTGCGGATGCCCCCCGCCTGCCACAGCCACAGCATCCGCAACACGTTATTGCCGAAAGTTTTATGATCCATCCCGAGAAGTCCGCGGGGGCCCACAAAAAGTCGCGCCGGCGCGCAGAGACCATTAAAATGCAGCGGTTTTTCCGGCGCTCCACCGGTCCGTGCGGCGCACAGACGCTTGCACCTGGCCCATAAAGATATTTCCGATGTGTCCGACTTGACAGGGGACGGGTTGTGGGGTATGTATACTGTGAGTCCGATGCGGGGGCGTCGGCACTCGGCTGAGTTCACCCGGGGATTGTGGCATGCAACCGCACTTCAGCGGCAACATGCTGCAATCCCCTTGTTTTTGGAAGTACGTTCCGACCTGCAACGGCACCTCATGCCGCGGGGGCAGGAAGGAATGATGCGGATCAGGGATTGAAGACCAAGATCGCGCAGCACAACTGGTGATGGTCTCGACGATTCCGGCAGGAGCATGCCAAGGGGGGCATACTCTCGCCAGAGCGTCGCGACTCCGGGGGACGGCACGCTGAGGTCGGCGTGGATCGTCCCCTTGTCTTTGCGCCGGCGGCATGACGGCCGCAGTGGAACGTCGTCCGAGAAGCACCGCCTGGAGGGAAAGGCGACCGTGGTACGGATTGAACGCAACACAATTTCCGGCAACCACTTACAACGCGCGGCGGAGGCGACCGGCATGTTGCCGGATACCCCAGGCCGCACAAACCGCACAGTTTACGGATTGCCGAAGCTGCGGTCAAAGAGCTCGCAAGCCGTTCACTATCAGGCACTTATCGCGCCGTCAGATACTCAGGAGGGATCATCGACCGTTCTGGCACAGGCGTTGCATACATCACATTGTGATGGGTTTTGGTCTTCCGTGTCCGAGGCCTGCGTTGGGCCGCGGATGCTGCGGGGGGAACGGATATCTTCCTGCCTGGCTTGGTGCGTCGTGCGCGGATTATCCGGTCGGCCGGCGCTTCAGGGTCCTTTTTGATAGGAGGGGTTGTGACATGAAATACGCATTGTTGGCCGTAGCCGCTCTCGTGGTGCTCTCGAGCACAGCGATGGCCGATCCGATCGATCCGGCATTCATCAAATGGAGTCAACAGCCGCTGATGACGTCCAACGGCTACGACTTCTCCAGCGAAACGCTGGTACCGTCCCTGGTAGCCGACGATTTCCTGTGCAACGATCCGAGGGCCATCACGGACATCCACTGGTGGGGCAGCTACTATGCGGCTGCGCCTGTCTTCGACCCCAACAGCAACTACCGTGGCGACCCGAGTTTCGCCGGCCCCGGTGCGCCTCCGGTCATGCCGAACGTGATCGCCGGGTTCACCTTCACGTTCTACACCGATGTTCCGGCCGGTCAGGATCCCCTGATGCCCTACAGCCACCCGGGCAAGCCCATATGCACGTCGTTTGTGAACACGAACCTGGTGGCGACGAACCTCCACGGCACCATTGACCGCAACAACAACGGTATCGTGGGCGACGACGGCGACGAGGCGGTGTGGCAATACACCGCGTTGCTGCCTGTGCCGTTCGAGCAGATTCCCGGCACGATTTACTGGCTGAGCATCCAGGCCGTCAACAACTTCCAGCAGGCCGTGCAGTGGGGCTGGCACGAATCGGCCGAGCACTGGAACGACACGGCCGTTCAGCAGGGTCCGTGGTATCCGCCGACCCTGGAGTGGAATAACCTCGAAGTCAAGGACATGGCGTTTGAACTGAGCGTTCCGGAGCCGGCCACGATGGCCCTGCTGGGTTGCGGTCTGGCCATCATGGGGATGGCGCGCCGACGCAAATAGAGACGCGAACCGGCGGCGCGGGGCGCGCCGCCATGGTTGCCGCGCCGCAGCCTGGCTGGCGGCGGCGCGGGGCGGAGGATGGCAATCGAGCGGTCAGCGTCCTCCATACATGTTGAGGGCTTCGCTCCCCAGGCGGAAGCCCGAGACGCAGGCAATGCTCACTTGGTGATAAGGGGGTGCACAATGGTACGTTTCGTGTCTCTGATGTCCGCAGCAATTCTGCTCGGCCTGCCTTGCGTGGCCGTGGCCGACCAAACCGGCGACATCATCAAATGGTCGCAGCTGCCCGATATGTCCGTGCTTGGGTTCGACATCTCCAGCGAAAAGTTCGTCCCGGGCACGCAGTCCGAATCACGCGTGGCCGACGACTTCATCTGCGACGATCCGCGGCCCGTCACGGACGTCCACTGGTGGGGAAGCTACTGGCAGGCGCCCTACTCGACGCCCACGTCCAACTACTGGACCGACCCGAGTTGCACGGACGTCGGCATTGTGATGCCGACGAACGTCCTGGGCTTCAACATCACGTTCTACACGAACGTGCCTATCGCACTGGACCCGTCGACGACCCCGATGCCCTATGCCCATCCGGGCGCGGTCCTGCACTCGGTCAACGTGCCGATGGCCGCCGTGGTCACCAACCTGCACGGCGTCATTGACCGTACCGGCGACGGCATCATCGGCAACGTCGGCGACGAGGCGGTCTGGCAGTACTACGTCGACCTGGAGAAGCTGGATCTGACCTTCCCGCAGGTCGTCGGCACCACCTACTGGCTGAGCATTCAGGCCGTCGTGGACGGGACTCCGATTCAGTGGGGCTGGCACACGGCCGAGCCGCTCACCAACAACAACGCCGTTCAGTCGGGCCCGGCGATGATCTGGGGGATGATGTACGACCGCGAGTGGGTGCTGCTGGTGGACCGCGACATGGCGTTCGAGCTCTCCGTCGGCAAGATTCCCGAACCGGTCACGGCCGGACTGCTCGGCCTGGGCCTCGGCGGACTCATCATCGCACGCCGACGCAAGGCGCACTGAGCGGCGCGCACAAGACGCACTGTTGCCCTCTTGTCGCCCAGGTTGATGCGGGGATAGACCCACAGCCGGACAACGTGCGACGACAAGGTCTCTGATCACGGCAGGGACGGCTTCCCGGAGGGGGATGCCGTCCCTGCCCTTTGCTTCGGTTCATCCAACAGTTCCGACCGCAGCACGAGCACGCAGCTCACAAGCCACGCCTACGATGAACACAGAACCGTAGGGTGGGTCCACCGGACCCACGCGGACTCCGGTGGTGGCCCCTCACCGCCCCTCGCTGTCGCTCGGGGCACCTCTCCCTGCACGCAGGGAGAGGGGTCGCTCACTCCCCTCGCCTGAGTCAAACCAACTCGGGCGGCGGTCCCGTTTCCGGTGACCGCCGCCCGATGGTTTTGCTCTGAGTCAGGCCGAACGCCCATCTACCGAATGGTGCAGACCACCTTGACCTTCTTCTTGCCGAGGCCGCCCTTGGGCACGCTGATCAGGTCGCCCTCGATCGCCGTGCCGTCCACCGTAATGCCGGCCTTGGCGCCGCGAAGGACGGTGATGTGGAATTCCGTCCCGCGGAAAGGCCGCACGTACGAGCAGCCCTTGCGCCAGTTCGACGGCAGCAGAGGCCGCAGGTGGAACCCTTCGAGCGTGCGGCGGAAGCCGAGCAGCCGGTCCACGCAGTTCAGGAAGTTCCAGGCGACGGTGCCGGTCCGCCACGGGTCGTCCGACACGTGGTGCTTCATCCGCAGCGCGCTCGGGCCGACGTAGCCGTTGGCCTGGACGTACGGCTCGCTCTTGTCTTCACTGGGCAGAATCCGCATGAACGTGTCGAACGCCTTGTCGGCGCGGCCGGCCTCGAAATCGGCCGCCACTTTGAACCCGCCGGCGTGGCAGTAGACGTTGCCGTTGGTGAAGAATCCCGGCGGCGTGCCCGTGAGCTGCCCGATGCCCGGGTTGTAGTTCGTGAACGGCGGCCAGTTGTGCACCGGACCGACCGGCGTATCGACGATCGGCTCGATCTTGCGGGCGATCTTGTCGTAGGCCTTGGCGTCGATCACGCCGCTGAGCATCGCCCACGACTGCGGGTTGATGAAGTACCGGCCTTCCTTGGCCTTCGACGTGCCGATCCGCAGGCCGTCGTCGTTGATCGAGTAGATGAAGTGATCGCCGTCCCAGCCGTGCTTCATGATGTTCTTCTTCAGCTCGGCGTACCGCTTCTCGCACTTGGCGGCCAGGGCCTTGTCGCCCTTCCAGCCGGCGATCTTGCCGGTGAGCTTCAGCGTCCGCGCCAGGGCGAAACTCATCCACACGCCCTCGCCCTTGCCCTTGACGCCGACCTTGTCCATCAGGTCGTTCCAGTCGCCGTAGTGCACCAGGCTCAGGCCGCGCGCCCCGCGGTCGTTCCACAGGAACTCCATCGCCCGCAGGTTGTGCTCCCAGATGGTGCCCTTGCCCTTGTCGGAGTACTCGACCACGTGGTCGAGAATCGACAGGTCGCCCGTCTCGCACAGCAGAGCGTCGGTGGCGTGGCTGATCCACGACGGCGAGTCGGCATAGTGCTTGTCGGCGGCGGCGATGTCCATGCTTGCGACGCGGAATGCCCGCGGGCAGAAACCGTCGCTGCGCTGGTTTCGCAGGGCCTTCTTCAGCATCGCCAGGGCCCGCTCGGGGTCGATGATGCTCATGCCCGCCGAGTCCTGGCACGTGTCGCGGTAGCCCTTGAAATAGAACCGCGCCCAGTCGGCCATCAGGAACAGCTCATGCTTGAGCCACACGGTGAACAGCCGGTTGAAGTCCTCGTCGGTCGTGCCGAGCTTCAGGCCGCCCAGCCGCTTGACGTTCTGCTTCTTGATGGCGTCCAGTTCGGCATCCATTTTGCGCGAGTCCTGGTACGCCCGCTTCATCTGCCTGGCTTCCTTCTCGTCGAGGACGACGCCCACGACGAAGTTGACGCGCTTGGCGGCCTTGGCCTTCAGCTTCATGTCGTGCTGGCAGGCGCCGACCAGGTACTCGGCGCTGGCCACGCTGTTGCCCAGGCGGCCTTCCTCGATCCGTTCCGGGCGGGCGTAGTTCTTGTACTTGCCGAGGAAGTAGTCCTTCGACACGTCCCAGCGGCTGAGCTTCACGTCGCTGTACATGAACGCCCGGTACTTCTTGTCCACGACCGTGTGCGTGCGGTTGCGGAAGAACAGGTAGTTCTCCTTCGCCACGTAGAAGGCGTCCAGGCCGCCGACGTAGCCGTAGGGCATATTCACGCCGTCGAGCATGATGTTGGCCACTGTGAACAGCGAGATGTTCCGCTGCTTCTTCGATTCGTTGGTGACCGTGACCGACCAGCACTCGCCCATGTGCTTGCGCGGCACGAAGAGGCGGAACTCGACGCGGATGCCGTTCTTCAGTGTATTGAGGACCGTGTAGCCCAACCCGTGGCGGCACTCGAACTCGTCGTGTTTGGTGAAGCACGGCATGAAGCCCGCGCTCCAGAACTCGCCCGTGTCGTTGTCGCGGACATAGATCCATCGCGGGTCTTCGCGCATGTCCTGCTTGCCGAACAGGTTTGTCACGACACCGGCCTCGTCCTGGTAGAGCGAGCAGCCGTTCATGCTCTGCCCGGCGCAGGCGAGGTACGTCGGATTCCAGAAGAAGTTGAACCAGTCGCGCGGCGTGTGCGGCGTGGTGACGACATATTCGAGCCCGTCCTCGCTGTAATGGCCGTACTTACCCATTGAGTCTCTCCTGATTAACCGTATGTGCCAGAGAATGCGACCCGTCCATCACCGCCGGAGCCCGAGCCGCCTGCAAGCCGCCCCTTGTACTGTGGGACGCGACGCTTGTCAATAGCATCGCCGAAAAGTGCAAGCGGCAACGCGGATCGTTCACATCCCCCAGTGCCGGACGCCAGCGCGTAGGGTGGCGGCTTGACGCAGTTCCCGAACACCGTCGAGGGACAGCCACGCGGAGGGGCAAGCCATTTGCCATGCCGGACAGGCAGGCAGGACGCCTATGGCATCCTCAGGCCTTGATGGCCCCGGACTGCATACCGCGGATGAAGAGGTTCATCATGAAGAAGAACAGGATGATCAGCGGGATGCTGGCCGTGAAGGCGCCGGCCATCTGGAGGCCGTAATCGCTCAGGTTCTGCCCTTCCAGCAGCGCCAGGCCGGCCGTCACCGTCATGAACTTCTGCTCGCGGATGACGACCCACGGCCAGATGAAGTTGTTCCACTGGCTGAGCAGGGCGAAGATGGCCAACGTGCCCATGATCGGCTTCGACAGCGGCACGGCAATGTGCCAGTAGGTCTGCCAGTTGCTCGCGCCGTCGATGCGGGCCGCGTCGAAGAGGTCCTTGGCCAGCGTCTCCAGATTGTTGCGCATAACGTAGACGTTCATCACCTGGCCGCCGGCCACCGCCGGCAACACCAGCACGAGGATCGCGTTGATCCGCCCCAACAGGTTGAGCGGCTGATTGAGCAGGCCGAACCACTTCACGGTCACGTATAGCGGAATGAGGTTCAGCACGCCGGGAATCATCAGCAGGATGATGATCATGCCGTAGAAGACGGCCTTGCCCGGGAAGTGAAACCGCGCGAAGACGAAGGCCGAGAGGCTGGCCAGGAAGATGCCCAGGCCCATGCTCGACACGGCGACAATCACCGTGTTCAGGAGGTAGTCCTTGACGTACTGCCAGGCCTCGCGGTAGTTGTCCACGTCGAACCGGCGAGGCGTGAAGTAGCGCGCCACCAGACGATCCTTCATCGAGAGGCCGTCGCCGACCCGTGTCTTGAGCCGCCCCTCGGCATCCGTGGCGACGACGTTGGCCCGAACGGGCAGCGCCAGGGCGTGGGCGAACGACACGGTGAGCCGGTCGCCGTCCATGGACGCGCGGGTCTGGACGGCCCAGTTGGCTTCGGCCTCGTGCGACGGTTCGGCGCGGAGCCGCGCCAGCACGTCGCCGGCCTCCACGACAACGCGCCGCTCGCCGGCCGAGAGGATCTCCCCTTCCCCGCTGAGCGGCAGGAACCCCTCGGCCGCCAGCACGCGCTCCAGCCACGCCACGGCCTGATCGTAATCGCGCCGGGCCGCGTCCAGGGCCGACCGTGCCGCCGCATCGTCCGCGTGCGCCGCCTCGACCGCGCGGAGCTGCTTCGCCGCGTCCTGAAGGGCGTTCTGCACCCGCGACAGCGCGTCCTCTTCGTACCACATCCGCAAGGGCCTGCCGCCAAGGGTCCATTGCTGATTCACGTAGTCGAGCGTCGCCCGACGCCGCGCGCGCACCTCGAACATCGCATCGGGCGGAACCGCGGCCTTCCGTGCCGACGCCAGCGCCCGTCGCGCATCGACCAGCAGCGCCTCCACCCGCGCCGCCTCCGCCGCGTCGCCGGTCCAGTGCGCATCGTCCAGACACCCTTCCAGTTCGACGACGCGCCGCGCCGCCTCCGCCAGCCGGTCCGTCACCTCTTCGTCAGGTCCCAATGCGTCCTGCACCGTCCACGGCCCGTCGCCCTCCATCGACGGTACGTCGGCCTTGACGATCTCCAGCGGCTCGTACTCGTCCAACGGGTACTCCCACTGCCCTTCGCTCCATTCGGAGCCGCTCATGCGGACGATCAGCGTGTCGTCCTCGATGGCGACCCCGATCGAGGGCATCCGCAATTCACCGAGAACGGTGCCACCCGTCCAGACGTCGCCGGCCTCGCGTCGCGGCAACGGCGGCTGCGCGTCGTCGAATCCAGGCGGCACACTCACGACCGCCCCCTCGGCCGCCGTCACCCACTGAAGACGCCGGCGGTCCGGATGCACCCGCGCAGCCTTCACCACGCGGCGGCGGTTGACGTAGTACTGCGCGATCACGTCGCCCGGATCGGCCAGAATCGGCCGACGGCCGGCCGCGGACGGCGATCCGAGCTGCACGCCCTCGGCCAGACGGACGCCGAACGGCACGGCTCGGTCCACGTAGGTACTGTAGGTCCATCGCCCGTTGCCGGGCGGAATGTGCCAACTGCCGTCGGCGCGCACCACGGCGAGGCCGACCACCAGACTGTTGTCGCCCAGTTCCGCAACCACTTTGGGCATGGTCGCCCGGGCCACCGGCTCGCCTGCGGCCACCGCCCTGGCCTGCCCGTCGGTCGGTGGCCCCATGCCGGGAAGCAGTTCGAAGCCCGGCGGCAGGTATCCGGCCAACGGCGTCCCGTCGGGCATGAGCCACGCGCCGCCGACGGCCCGAAGCGTCATGGCATCCGCCGCGACCATCTCGGCCAGCGGCGCGCCGGCAGGCGGCGGCGTGCGGGACACGGTCTCCGCGTCGATCAGCGGCCGAATCGTCAGCGGCCGGCGGCGTCGGGCCTCGTACTGCCACTCGGTGCGCACCGTAGCCCGGCCCGGGACTCGTGTCACGGTGGCGGGCCGGTCGCACAGCAGGACGGCCACGGCCTCGCCCTGATCGACCTTGAACGCTTCGCCCGCGGCCACTTGCTCGACGATCGTTTCGGCCGCGGCCCTGCCCTCGGCCTCGTGCTGCGTGTAGTAATCCCGGATACGATCGGACGTCCGCCGTATCAGCAGCCGCAGACGTTCGAGCTTCTTCGCAGCGGCCGCCAGATCGTCGCCGACCGGGACCATCCGCTGCGCGGCCTCGCGGCCGTGCTCCTCGGCCCGCCGCATCGCACGGCTGGCGAGGTCCAGGCAGCGTTCGGCCTGAAGGAATCGGACAACCGCATCGCGTTGCCGCTCGCGGCGAGACACCTCGTCGGTCGCGCGCGGCGCCAGGTCCGCCGACCGCAGCGCGGCCTGTGCGTGAACGAGCCCCGCGTCCACGATGCGCAGTTCGCCCAGGGCCAGCGACCGGCGGTGCAGGCCCGGCAGCAGCGACGTGAAACCTTCGGGAGCGGCAAACGGCTGCCCACGAACCAGGTACCCGTCGGGGGCCGACTCCACGGCGTACACGTCGGCCGCGCGGTACCAGGCCACAGTGGATGCCGCGCCGTCGGACCCGGGGGCGACACGCCAACTCATCTGCGAGCCGTCAACGCCCGGCAGGTCCAGGTAGAACCGACGATCCACCGGAACGGTGATCTTCCGGGCCGCAGCGCCGACAGCCTGAATCTCCAGCGTCGCCGGCTCAATCTCCAGCATTCCCGCTCTCGGAGCCTCCAGCTCTTCAGGCACCGGAAGCTCCCGCGGAAACCAGGGAAACCGCTCCAGCTGGGCCGGCGTCATGAAGCTGATCGAGATCATCATGTACATCGGAAACAGAATGAACGCGCCGATCACCAGCAGGAAGGTGACCTTCGGGAATTCGTCGAGAACATAGCGAATCACTTTGCCCATATACGCTGGCATTCCTGTCGCCACGCCCCACGGCGACGACCGCCGTGGGGGGAAGACCTTGCCTACCGGCCGGTCGCGCCGCTCTCGGCCGCGCGACGGTCGATCTCCTCGATCTTGGCCTTCACGCGGCCGAACCACGGACTGTCGCTCCAGCGGTCGGCCATGCCGCGAAGCACACGTTTGCCCTCCTCGGGCCGCCCCAGCTTCTCGGCCAGGAGCGTCCCGAGGCGGAACGTCACGAACTGAAACTTGGTGAACCGCACCTGGTCGAAGAACACCGGCCCGGTCAGCCGGCGGTAGCACTCCGCCGCCTGGCCGTAAAGGACTGCCGCCTCGTGGCCCTCGGCCTTGGCGGCCAGGTGCAGATCCAGGATTGTCGCCTTGTTGTAGATCGCCTGCTCGACGGCCAGACGCGTCATCAGAGGCGCCGCCGCCACGGCCTCGTCGGTGGGGCCGAACTGCTCGATGAGGGCGGTATAGGTGTCCACGGCCTCCTGGAGCTTCGGCCCGCCGGGATTCTCCGGACCGCGAAGATCGAACTCGTAGCAATGCCCGATACGGAGCCACGCCTCGGGCACGAGGTCGTGCTCGGGATAGTCGGCAATGAATCGGCGGTACAGGGCGATGGCCTCGGCCATGGCGGGCCGGTCCACGTCCGACTCCTTGGCCACCGCCAGCAGGAACAGCGCCATGGCCGCACGGTCGTCGTCCGGATACGCTCGACGGAACTCCTCCAGGGCCCGCGTCGCCGCGGCGTAGTCGGCCTTGCCCTGGAAATGGTCGGCCGACATCAGCTTGACGATGCGAAGCCACTGGACCTTGCGGACGAGTTGTTCCCGCTCTTGGGCCCGCTCCCCCACGGCGTCAAGGTACTTCTCGTAATACTCCAGGGCCCCCAGCGGCGCGTTTTCGCGCTGCTCCTGGTAGTAGGCCCCTTCGCGCTCGCTGTGGCGCCCATCCTCGAGCCAGTCCTCCGGCGTCCCCTCGTCGGCGGCATCGCGCGCACAGCCTGCGGCCATCGCGACTGCGAACAGTCCCGCGGCAAGCATCGCGACGATGTGCCTCAGTGCCGACATCCTGTGCGCGCAGCCTCCCCTGCTCAGTCCTGCGGCTTGACGGCCCGGCTGGTCGTCATGGTCGCCGCCAGAATCACCAGGAACATCACCAGGCCGATGGCGCTGGCATAGCCCATCCGCATCTGCTTGAACGCTTCGTCGTACATCTGGTAGCCCGGAACGGTCGTCGAGAACGCCGGCCCGCCCTGGGTCAGGAACAGGATCGTGCCGTATCCCTGGATGGTGCCGATGATGCCAAGGACGAGGTTGAGCTTGACCTGTCGCATCAGCAGCGGCAGTTCGATGTACCAGAATTTGCGGAGCCACCCCGCGCCGTCCATGTCGGCGGCCTCGAACAGGCCCGGGTCGATGTTCTCCAGGCCCGCCAGGTAGATCAGCACGCCCAGCGTGCCGACCCACGGAAATCCCAGGAAGATGACCGCCCCGAGTGCCGTCCGCGGATCGGCGATCCAGTTGTGCGACAGTTGCACCTCCAGCCCCGCGTTGCGCAGCCAGGTCTCCAGAGGAATCAGGATCTGGTTGAAGATGCCCGAGGGAGCCGGCTTGTAGAGCAGCTTCCAGACCATCCAGTACACGATGGACGGGACGATCATCGGCAGGACGAACATGATGCGGAAGTAGTGCCGCAGGCGGGCGCTGGCCACGTGGTAGAGTACGACGGCGCAAATGAGCGGCGGCGCGAGCTTGATGAAGAAAGCCACGATCATCCAGAGGAGGTTCGCCGCCGAGACGGCCAGGATCTGGTCCGTGAGCATCTCGCGGAGGTTGGCCAGACCGGTGAACTCGTCCACACCGCTGCCGTCCCATCGTGTGAAGGCGTGGTAGATGCCCGACATGGCCGGGTAGTAGCTGAACGCCAGGACGAACAGCAGCGTCGGAAGAATGAAGGCGTAGACGCTCTTCTCGGGATACCCGATGATACGTGCGATGCGGCCCTTGCGCATCAGCACGACGGCCACGACGGCCAGCAGCAGGCCCACGACCGCCATGGCCGCCTGCTGAATCAGCCGCGCCGCCGAGTCGCTGACCAGCGGACGATGGCGATATCCGGCGGCGCCCTGTTCGGGATAGGCCGCCTCGACCAGGGCCATCACGACGGCCTCGTTCTCCTTGACATTGTCGGCCGTCGTGGCGGCATCCACGAGAACGCGGCGCCGCTGCTCCACGAGCATTTCGGTGGGCGTCCCTGCAGACCGGGCCTCGGCGATGCGCCGGGAGAGGTCGTCCTGCCGGATCATGAACTGGGCGTAGAGCCGCGCGCCCGTGGCCAGGCCCGTGTGGGTGCTTTCCTGGACGGTTCGGAGCTTGATCTGGACGAACCGGTCCTGAAACCGCCCCATGAACGCCTTCAGTTCGCCCAGTTCCATGTCGCCCGTCGTGTAGAGCGGCGCCACCTTCTGGAAGCAATCCTGCATGGCCTTGTCCATGTTGTAGAAGATGGGGCCGCCCGGCCGCCCGCCGACCTCGGGCTTGAAGACCATGACCTCGTCGGGCAGCCACGCATCCAGGTCGCGCGTCGACGGCATCGAACCGCGCATCTGCGACACCTTCAGCGCCACCTCCGGACTGGTCATCCACTGAAGGAAATCGATGGCCGCCGGAAGCCGGCCGCGGTCCACGCAACTCTGCGTCACCGCCAGCTCGCTGCCGTAGCTGCCCATCATCTCCAGCATGCGACCGAGGTTCCGGCCCCCGAACTGCCGCGTGAACTCCGCGTCGATGATCGGTTCGCGCATGATGCCGAACTCGAACTCGCCGGCAATCCGCTTCTCGAACCCCTGCTTCATCCAGTAGCCTTCCCGGATGATGGCGGCCTTGCCGTTGGTGAACAGGTTGTCCGCCTGGTTCGTGTCGAAGCCGGTCCAGCCCTCCTGGAACCAGCCCTCGTCGTTCATCTGCTTCAGGAACTGGTGGAACGAGTACATCCCGTCCGTGTCGGCGTTCCACATGCCGCGCAGCGCCGCCACCAGCACCTCGTTCTCCGTCACGGAGTAGTCCGGCTTGATCATGTCGTAGTCGGCGATCAGGTGGGCGTTGACGCCCGCCCCGAGGTAGTCCAGCCACGCTCCGGTGTTCGCCATGGCCATCGGCACGATCGCGCCGCCCGACCGCTCACGTACCTGCCGGCACACGCGGCCCAGCTCGCTGAATGTCTCGGGAACCTTCAGATCGTAGTTCTTGAAGATGCGCTTGTTGTAGTAGAACCGCTGCGTGTTGAGGTTGATCGGTATGGTCCAGATGTCGCCCGTGTACGGATCGGCATTCAGCTCCAGGAGCTCTTCGTACAGGCCGTCCATCCACGTCCGGTATTTCGTCGGGTCGCGGGAATCGTGCGGGTTGGGGCTGTTCAGGTGCCGCCGCAGAGGCGTCAGGTAGCCTTGCTCGGCCCCCCACTGGTGCGCCACCCAGGCAAACGACTGCATGATGTCCGGCGCCGTCCCGGAGACGAACTGCGTAGTCGCCCACTGCTGGTAGGTCTGGTTCGACTGGATCGATTTGCGGACGCGCACGTTCGGACGGAATCGCTGGTATTCCTGGACCAGCCACTGCCAGGTCAACCCCTCGGTCTCCCGGTCGGCCGTCCAGGTGACGATGTCCAGCTCGTAGGCGGCGTTCTCGTCGAAACGGACGTCGCGAGACTGGCCCGGCGCAGACGCACAGAGCAGACCGGCGACCGCCAACGACAGGAAAATCGTCCGCATGCCCAGCGTCTCCACCGCGACTTTTCACGGGTCGGCACAGGAGCATGCCAGTGTAAACGGCTTGCGGCCCCAGGGCCAAGACAATTCCCCTCGCACCCGATCGCCTGGAGACCTCGTCAGTCGTCCGCCCCCACCTGGTCGTCGCGCGGTTTCCAGCCCGCGAACCCCTTGCGAGAGAAACTGTCATGCGGATAGAACGGTATCTGCGGCGTATGGTCCTCGGCTTCGGCCTCGGCCTTGAGCTCCTCCCAGGTGAACCAGTCCACCGCCCCGCTCAGAAACAGCGTGTGACCGCCCCCGCCGGGCTCATACACAATGGACGAATTCGACGAGCTGACGTAGTCCTCCCGGTTGCGAAGGTGATAGAACCCCTGCCACCCCCGGCTCGTGTCGTAGTTCATCTCGTCGGCCATGATCGGCGGATTCCCGGGAGAATCGATCCGCAGGGCTTTCTTTCTGGCGTTCGGCAGGAGCGACGCATGCCACTGCTCGCAGGTTGAGTTGATGTCGCCGGTGGTGTTGCGGTTCCACGGCCAGAAGCCGATGAACAGGGAGTAACCGGACACGCTGACGCCGCCGGTCGGATTCTCCCACTGCCTGCGCGTCGAGGAGTCCTCGTCGTCGTAGGAGGGCAAGGCCGGACACATGAAGATGTCCGCGCTGGCCCCGTAGTCCTTCAGTTCCACAACGACGTAGTTCTTCGAGCCGCTGCCGCCCTTGTAGAAGTTAGTCCACCCGTTGGTGCCCGATCCGGTCGCCGGCGGCAGAAAGCCGTTGTTGTTCGCCCCGTACTCGCACATGATCTTGTGACACTTCGACAGGTTCGTCCGGCAGTGCAACTCCACCATCCGCTCCTTGACCATCGGCCACGTGGCCACCAGCATCACCGCCAGGATGATGATGATCGTCACAACGATCAGCAGCTCAATCACCGTGAATGCACGCCGGGTCGGACCCACGTCGGGGGAGCCAATCAAGGAGTAGAGTCTGACCCGGGACTTTGTCGTACGCATCGTCCCGGCTCCTCTCTCGGCCGAATCGCACCTGTCAACTGTATTATGGCCCCCCTGAGGAATGAGGTCAAGCCGTTTTGCACCAGATGGCTTTCTGCGGGCGCACGTCACATTGGTGGTGAGGCGTGCCACACGTTGGAGCGACGTCCTGGCCCGAGCACAGTCGAGGGCCGCAGGCGGCGCCAAAGTGTACGCCACAGGATGCCATTTCGGCCTGGGCTCCCTCACACATCGCACACCTTGGTCCGGACTTCGTCCGGCCTCCAAAGTGGCACCCCCTGCTTCTCCACGACCGCTTCGAGTGGGTCGGGTCGCAGGAAAGCGGAGCACATGGCGGTTGATCGGGCGGCGGATGCCGTTACAATCATGGCAACGAGCAGCGGCCCGGCCGGACGCAGTGCGGCGGGCGGTACTGTGGAAACGAAAGGACGCGACGGCTCCGATGGGATGGCATTCGACCTGGAACGATGACGACAGCGGCGGCGGGGGCACAGGGCGCTACCGCCACGTCCGCGTGCAGTTCGGTTCGCCGGGCTTCGGCGGCGGCCAGGCCACCAAGTGGCTGCTGATCGCCAACATCGCCGTCTTCGTACTGGTGAATGTGCTTCAGTGGGCTCCGCTGGCCGAGTGGGGACCGCTGACGGCGCGGCTCACGCTTCGGCATTTCCAGCTCTGGCGATTGGTGACCTACCAGTTCCTCCATGGCAGCCCGATGCACATTCTGATGAACATGTGGGTGCTGTGGATGTTCGGCCGGGTGGTGGAGATGCAGTTTGGCACGCGGCGGTTCCTCTGGCTGTATCTGCTGAGCGGCATCGCCGGCGGCGTGTGCGAGATTGCGGTGAACTACCTGATTTCGACGCGTGGCGGCGCGTACGCGGGGTTCGCCGAGATACCGATCGTCGGGGCCAGCGCCGGCGTGTCGGGCGTGATCGTGGCCTACGCGATACTCAATCCCAACAGCACGATCCTGATCATGTTCGTGCTTCCGATGAAGGCCCGGACCGCGGCCATCGGCTGGGGGCTCGTGACGACGTTCCTGGCGGTGCAATCCTTCCTGAACCCGGGGTCCGGGGACAACGTGGCCCATGCGGCCCACCTGGGCGGCATGCTCTATGCGTACCTGTGGTGCCGGGCCGGGGCGCAGGCGCCGCTGGATGTCGGGGCGCGCCTCAGGCGTCTCTTCGGCGGAGCGGACCGCGGCGGCCAGTACCGGTCCGAGGGCACGTGGCGGCATCCCGTGACCGGCACGCGGACCCCCGAGGACGACGCCGACGAACGCCGCCTGGACGAGGTGCTGCGCAAGGTCCATGAGCAGGGCATTGCCGCCCTGACGGACGACGAGCGCGACTTCCTGCGGCGCATGAGCGAGCGGAAACAGGACGACATCGGCTTCGACAATCGCCATCGCCGCTGACGGTGCGCGATCGGGGACGGCGGGCTCACGAGCCCCGCACAGGGGCGGCTGAGCGGCGGGAAGCCATCCACCCATGCATCTTCATGGCCACGACAAGCGTGGCCATGCCGGGTGCCACGCCTGCCCCGTCGAGCCTGTCCGACAATTCGTCACGCGCAACACGCTGTGGAACATGGCATTACAAACTTCTCAGGCGTAGGGTGGCTGCTTGCAGCCACGCGGAAGCGCAAGGGAACTCGCCCATGCCTGACGGGGC
>JAAYDY010000043.1 GCA_012729015.1 Phycisphaerae bacterium
CAATTCGAGGATGGGGAGGATCGACCCTCGCTGCCCTGCCGGGCACGGGTGACTCGATCCGGGTCATGTTCTCGGTGGGCTCGATGCACGACCTGGCATCAAGGACAGCCCACACGTAGCGCCGATATTCGTCGGCGGCCAGCATAGGCTGCTTGTCGCCGAAGATGTGGAGCCGCTCGAAGCCGAGTTGGGCGGCCCGTGCGAGGTAGCGGCGGTCGGTCATCATGCGAATGGGCTCGCCGTGGCGGGTGGCCCCGGTGAGCACCATTTCCATTGGGTTCTCGGCGTCTTGCCCCCTCGCACGCACGGCTACCGTGCCGTTGAGGTCCAGCGTGACGGGCGATTGCAGCGTATCGTCGCCCGGCATCTGCCGCAGGTTGTCGGCCAGGAACCGGCGGTCGGAAGGCGGCATCTCGACGCTGGCCACAGCCACGTCGGGACTCTGGATGTGGTTCTCCACGGTGGGAAACCGTCCGTCCTTGTTGAGCCGCCAACAGAACGTCCAGGGTCCGACACGCAGGGTAAGCCAATCGTCGGCTTTGCCGACGTGGACGGATTCGTCTTCAGGCAGTTGCTTACTGGCGAAGAGCCGGGAGCGGGGCAGCAGCACGTCCCCATCCCAAGGGAACTCGAACCCATCCTCGACCAAAAGCTGTCTGCCATCGGTGGCGATAACTTTGCCGTGGTCGCCACGAAGCTGGATGCAGCCCAAGGCATATCTGCTACTGTCCGGGTCTGTGGTGGCCCCGGCGTCGGCCAAAGCCTTGAGTAGTCGCGGTGGGTTCTCGGCAAAATGTTCCGGCGTCGGCGGCCAGTGCTCCGAGCGCACAGTAGGCTGATCGTATTGCAGGAGCTGCGGCACGCTGCCGTCCCGCCACGAGACGGTGACCTTCTCGTCTTGCAGTTGGATTTCCACAGGCACGTCGCGACCGCCCTCGATATCGCCGAACAACTCGAAGGGAACGAAGATGGTCTCGTCCGGTTGTTCACCCTCCAGGTGGAACTCGGCAGCGGCCTGGCCGTTGCCACACCGGATGCGCAACCCCTGTGGGCCGCCAGCCAACTGGACGATTGGCCATTCGCGTCGGGTGGTAATATCGAGAGCCTGACGAAACACGGTTTTGAGCCTCTTGGCGAGGCGGCGGGTAATCACAATCATGGGCATTGTCTCTTGGGGTTGGTGGAATGGAAGCCAATACAGAAAGGGGCTGTCCCGATTTTCGCGGCACAAAGGTGCCTTACCGAATCACGCCGCCGTGTCGCCGCGAAAATGGGACTGTCCCCTTGGCCGAAGCCTGCTGCCGATCAGACGAGCACGGCCCGCCGCGACCGTTGGGGCACGATCGGCACATTTCGACGGCGGTCGTGCCGGTCCCAGTCGATGATCCGGTCTTCGATATGCCGGCAATCGTGGGGATCGGGCGGCTCCGGGTCGAAGCGGACATGCTTGGGGGCCGCAATTGAAAAGCCCATGTCGTTGATGGTGCCGATGCTCTCGCCAGTGGCCTTGGCCACGGCACGATTGAGTTGGCGTTGGGTCATCGCTTTGTTCCTTGGGTCTTGAAGGAAGGAAAGTGGAAGAAAGCGAC
>JAAYDY010000044.1 GCA_012729015.1 Phycisphaerae bacterium
AGGGCTCCCTGGGCGTCGGCTGCTCCATGCCTATGAAATACCGCACCCCAGGCCCTGGCGCAAGTTAAGGTTCTGTTAAAGAAGTGTGACGATACGGTTACCGGACAGTATTGGCAAGATGCCCGTGCCACGGTACGGCCCCGTCACGGGACTGGCGGGCGCGAGTTGGGCTTCTGAGGCAGCCGTCGGGCGAAGACGCCAAGGTGATTGGCCACGGGTCGCAGGCGTCCCGGAGGATGGAGGCCGTGACACGGGGAGTTCACGACCCTGGGGCGCCCCCCTGCCCCTTCGACGACGAGGGAGCTGGACCCACCGCCGTCGAGACTCATGGCGTTGTGTCCGCCGACCGAGCGGACGAGGTCGGCCAGCTCGCAGAACGAGACGCCTTCACTGTAGTTGGGTTGGCGGCCGTCCACGACAATCAGGAGCAGGCGTCGCCCGCTCCGGTCGAGGGCCACGGCGGTCCGCGGCGCGATGCCGTTCAGACGAGCGAGGTCGCGGCGAAGGACCGTGCCGTCGCGGATCAACATGCGGTCGCCACTGACGGCGTTGTAGGCGTTGGGAACAGGAGCCCCGATGGTGGCGCGGTTGTCGCGGGAAATGGAAAGCACGGCCGGTGGGCGGAGGACCGACGAGTAGGTGCGGCCCCGCGAGATGGCGAGGCCTTTGACGTCCACGGGGTCGCCGCTGTGGGGGTAGTAGTCGAAGGGACCGTTGGAGTGCCAGGGCATGAAGAACATGGCGTTGACGGCGACCTGGACCTTGTGGTCGCGGACAAACTCGGCGGTGGTGCGTGCCTTGAGTTGGCGCGAACTGTCGGGATCGGGGGGCGTGACCAGAAAACCGATGCCCTGGGCCACAAGGTCGATGGCGACGACGTGCACAACGAGTGGCCGCGGGGACTGGAGAATGAGACGTTCGTAGGTAACGCCGTCGAAGAGTTGCTGGGTGATCGGCTCGGGGATCGGCCGATGGAAGTACCAGTAACGGTAGCCGGCGGCGGAGGCGGAGGCGGTGCCGAGGACGATCAGGAGAGAGGCCACAGCATTTCGCCAGAAGCGGCCGCGACTGAGCGAGGCCAGGCCAACAATAAGGGCAGCCGCTCCGGGGAACAGAAGGATTGCCGTCAGTTGATCCACGTGGCGGGCCCCTCGAAATCAGTCGCCTGTACGATGCATTGGTGCAGGATACACCGTTTGGCCGGTGAGGCAAGCTTCTGGTTCATCGGGAGTCCGGAGCGACGTGCCCCTGGACATGGCTCGGGGCTTTCAGCGAGCCGACCCTGCAATCAACTGTCACTGCGGGCGGCTCGCGAGCCGCCCCCACGGAGGACGCGGCGGGAATCGCGTTTCGCCCGACCCGGTCAGGCGGAGAGGGCTTCGGCGCAAGCGACGGTGTTCCTGAGCAGCATGGCGACGGTGACGGGCCCGACGCCACCGGGGACGGGAGTAATGGCGGCCGCCCTGGCGGAGGCGGCGCCGAAGTCTACATCCCCGACGGTGACCATGTCGGTCTTGCCCTTGTCGTTCTTGAGGGGCTCGCCGGCGGCGTCGAAGCCTCTGGGAATGCGGTTGATGGCCACGTCGATGACAATGGCGCCGGGCTTGACCATGTCGCCGGCGACCAGGGGCGACAGGTTCGGCAGCGGCGGGTTCTCGCCGGCCTTTCTGCGCCGGTTGTAGGCGAGCCAGCGTGCCTGGGAAACGCCTGTGGCGACAATGAGAATGTCGGCCCGACGGGTGTGAAACGCCAGATCGGCGGTGGCGACATGGCAGACCGTCACGGTGGGCGAGGCATTGGGGCTGGCCAGGAGCATGGCGGCAATGGGCTTGCCGACGATTTCACTGTGCCCGACGATGACGGCCTCTTTGCCGGCGAGGTCAGAGCATGTCTGGGTGAGCAGTTCCACGGCGGCCAGGGGCGTGCAGGGCGCCACGTGTCCGCCGCCGAAGAAGAGGCGTCCCATGTTCACGGGGTGCATGCCTTCGACGTCCTTGTCGGGGGCGATAGCGACCTGGACCTTGCGAGCGTCGATCTGCTGGGGCAAGGGCATCTGAAGGATGATGCCCGTGACGGCGGCATCGTCGTTGAGGCGGGCCACCTCGGCCAGCAGGGCGTCCTGAGTCGTGTCGGCCGGAAGGGTCAGCAGGTCGTACTGGATGCCGACGGCCTCGCAGCTCCTGGCCTGCATGTTGGTGTAGATTTTGCTGGCGGGGTTCTCGCCGACCTGGACGGCTGCCAGATGAACGCGTCGTCCGGCAGCAACGAGGGCCTTGACGCGGTCGGCGACCCGTCGGTTGATTTGCTCGGCCACTGCATTTCCGTCAATCAGCGTCGCACTCATCGGTCTCTCCTTTGCGTCTGGGGTGTCCGACTATTGTGTCGCGGCAGCGTGCCGGCGGCGGTGACCTACGTCACGACTCGTCACGGATCGCGGAAAGAATGGTCCGAACGTCGACGTAGTCGCGGACAAATCGCTGTGCGGCAGCGATCTTGTCTCGGTCGCCCGGGTCGATCTTGAAGACGCGACGCGAGATCTCGGCGGCGACGCTGTAGGTGTCGTCGTTGCACATGAGGATGGGGAGTCCGGACTCGTTGAGCAGGGTCATGATGCTCGCCGGCGGCATGAGACCGCCGGTCAGGACGATGCCGACGATGTTCCTGGTGGCGTCGTTGCCGACGGGGTCCTTGCTGATGGCCAGAAGGATGTTGTCGATACGGTCGCCTGGGATGATGACGAGGGAGTTCTTCTCGATGTAGTGGACGACGTTCTCGGGCTCCATGGCGGCCACCATGGTGTGGGCGGCCACCTTGTTCAGGGCGGCATGGCCGCAGAGCACTGACGCTCCAAGATCCTCCTGAATCTGATGGATCGTCGGATAGGACAGCTCCGGTTCGTAGGGGATGGCTCCGAGGAGCCGCGTGCCGCGACGTTTGAAGCCTATGTCGAGTGCCCGGCGGACCTTGTCGTACTTGTCGCGGTAGATCTTGTTGGCGATGACGCCGATGACGGGGACGCCGTGGGCCTGGAAGAGAGCGAGGCTGAGGGCGGTCTCGTCTAGGCTGCTGCCGACGCCGCCCGGGACGATGAGCAGTGCGGCAGCGCCGAGCATCTTGGCGACGACGGCGTTGGACAGATCGAGGCAGGAGCCGACGCCGGCGTGTCCGGTGCCCTCGACCAGCAGGAGGTCGGAGAGTTCGCGGAGGCGGCCCTGGGCGGTCATGATCTTGCTGCGAAGCGGCTCGGGGTCGGGATTGTTCAGGTAGTCGGTGACGAATCCGCGTGGGACGATCACGGGGCTCATGACGTCGGCCGGGAGGGTGGACTCGACGAGGTCCTTACAGAGCCAGACATCCTCGTCGGCTTTCTGTCCGTCGTGTTCGGTCCACCGCTGGCCGACGGGCTTGAAGTACTGGCACCTGAGGCCCTGGGCCTTGAAGGCGGCCAGGAGGCCCAGAGACATGGTGGTCTTGCCCACGTGCTGTCCCGTGGCTGCGATGTAGATGGGTTTCATGACGGTTCTCCCCTACCCTTGCCCGTCCCAGCAGTAGGTACAGAGCTTGCACTTGGGCAGCCCGATGGCGCGGACGAGGTCGTCCAGGCGCTGGTATCGGAGCGACGTGAGGCCGAGTTGCTCGCGGATGACTTCGACCATGGCGGCATGTTTGTCGGACGCCGGATCGACGTAGTCGTGGAGGCATTCGCAATGGTCGCCCTCGAGCCACTGGATGGCCTTGCGTGCGGCCAGATCGAGGTCGCTGCGGCTTCGGGAGAAGTTGAGGTACTTGCAGCCATAGATGAGCGGCGGGCAGGCGGGACGCATGTGGACCTCGCGAGCGCCGTTGTCGAACATGCGCCGGATGATGTCGCGGAGCTGCGTGCCGCGGACGATGGAGTCGTCACAGAAGAGAAGCCTGCGGCCATCGATCAGTTCGCGGATGGGGATGAGTTTCATGTTGGCGACGAGGTCGCGGATGCGCTGGTCCTGGGGCATGAAGCTCCTGGCCCAGGTGGGGGTATACTTGACGAACGGGCGGCGGTACGGGATGCCGGCGGCATCGGCGTACCCGATGGCGTGGCCGGTGCCGGAGTCGGGGATGCCTGCGACAAGATCGACGGCGGTGTTGTCGTTGGAGGCGATGGCGGCACCGCAGCGATTTCGAGCGACCTCGACGTTGATGCCCTCGTAGTGCGACGCAGGGAACCCGTAGTACACCCACATGAACGAGCAGATGCGCAGGGAGTCTCCGGGCGGACGCTTCTGCTGGCAGCCCTCGGCGGTCACGAGGACGATCTCGCCGGGTCCAAGGTACTGATACGTCTCGTACCCGAGATTCGCGAAGGCGCAGGTTTCCAGTGCGGCGGCAAAGGCGCCGGGCTTCTTGCCGATGACGACCGGGGTGCGGCCGTAGAGGTCCCTGGCGGCATAGATGCCTTCTTCGGTGAGCAGGAGGATGGAGCAGGATCCCTGGATGGCCTGCTGTGCCAGGGCGATGCCCTCAGCGAACGAGGCCCCCTGGTTAATGAGCGTCGCGACCATCTCGGTCTGGTTGACCTCGTTGCCGCTCATTTCGGAGAAGTGGCTGACGCCCCTGCCGAAGGCCTGTTCGGCCAGGGCTCCCAGGTTGCGGACAACGCCGACGGTGACGATGGCGTAGATGCCGAGATGGGAACCGATGATGAGGGGCTGGTCCTCGTAGTCGCTGATGACGCCGACGCCGCAGAGGCCGTTCATGCGGCCGACGTCGTTCTCGAACTTGGAGCGGAACTGGCTGTTGCTGATATCGTGGATGAAGCGCGCGTAGCCGGCGCCGTCGCGCACGGCCATTCCGCCGCGGCGCGTTCCTAGGTGACTGTGGTAATCGGTTCCGTAGAACAGGTCACTGACACAATCGTTCCTGGAGGCCACGCCGAAGAAACCGCCCATCAGTCAGCATCCTTTCGGTCATCGGTTGCGGAAAACGGTGTTGCGAGACACCTGGTGCGTCGCAAGCCGGGGCTGGGCCGATCGGCAATCAACGGGGTGCGGGACGCGTCCCGGGCACGGCGACGTGACGGCATCATAGCGAGTCGGACGGGTTCGTGCAACGCCGACGCTGAACAAATCGGCGGCGCGATCGTGCCGAGGGCTCCAACAGGGCATTTTCCGTGCGAGCGAAGGGCGAAACCGCTTGCAGGACGGGCCTGGGTCGGCTACCATTCTCCGGAAATTCGCCCCCTGCCCGGGCGATCACGGCAGTCAATAGGAGCATGCCGGAGCCTTCGTGGTCGCACGGAGGCCATGCGCCGGAAGCCTGCGAGACGGCGGCGATAGCCGCCGTCCCGGAATGTTGTGCGCCGGCATCTGAACGTCCATCATAGAAAAGCGGAGCGTGCCATGCCAAAACGCGAGGACATCAAGAAGGTGATGATCATCGGTTCGGGCCCGATCGTGATCGGCCAGGCCTGCGAGTTCGACTACTCGGGCACCCAGGCGTGCAAGGCGCTTCGCGAGCTTGGGTACACGATCGTGCTGGTCAACAGCAACCCGGCGACGATCATGACCGACCCTGGCATGGCGGACGCGACGTACATTGAGCCGCTGAACGTGGAGTCGATGGAGCGGATCATCGCGAAGGAACGTCCTGACGCGTTGCTGCCGAATCTGGGCGGACAGTCGGGGCTGAACCTCAGCAGCGAGCTGGCCGAGAAAGGGATTCTCGACAAGTACGGGGTGCGTGTGATCGGCGTGGCCGTGGACGCCATCAAGCGGGGGGAAGACCGCAAGGCGTTCAAGGAGACGATGGCGCGTCTGGGTATCGATATGCCGCGCAGCGAACTGGCTTACTCGGTGGAGGAAGCCGAGACCGTGGCGGCGAAGCTGGGGTACCCGGTGGTGATCCGTCCGGCGTACACGATGGGAGGCACCGGCGGCGGACTGGTGTACAACATCGAGGAACTGCGGACGGTGGTGGCGAGGGGCCTGGACGCCAGCCTGGTGGGGCAGGTGCTGGTCGAGGAATCGGTTCTGGGCTGGGAAGAGCTGGAGCTGGAAGTGGTCCGCGACCACAAGAACCAGATGATCACGGTGTGCTTCATCGAGAACGTGGACGCGATGGGCGTCCACACGGGGGACTCGTTCTGCACGGCGCCGATGCTGACGATCGACGAGGCGTTGCAGAAGCGGCTCCAGAAGTACTCGTATGACATCGTGGAAGCGATCCAGGTGATCGGCGGGACGAACATCCAGTTCGCGCACGACCCGAAGACGGGTCGGGTGGTCATCATTGAGATCAATCCGCGAACGTCGCGTTCGTCGGCGCTGGCGTCGAAGGCGACGGGGTTCCCGATCGCACTGGTGTCGGCGAAGCTGGCCGGCGGGCTGACCCTGGACGAGATCCCGTACTGGCGCGACGGGACGCTGGAGAAGTACACGCCTTCGGGAGATTACGTGGTCGTGAAGTTCCCGCGGTGGGCTTTCGAGAAGTTCAAAGGCGCCCAGGATAAGCTCGGAACGCAGATGCGAGCCGTGGGCGAGGTGATGAGCATCGGCAAGACGTACAAGGAGGCGTTCCAGAAGGCGATCCGTTCGCTGGAGAACGGGCGCCACGGCCTCGGGTTCGCGAAGAACTTCAACGCGCTGACGCTCGACGAGCTGATGTCGCGACTGAACGAGGCGTCGAGCGAGCGCCAGTTTCTCATGTACGAGGCCCTGCGCAAGGGGGCGACGGTCGAGAGCCTGCACGCGAAGACGTACATCAAGGCATGGTTCATCGAGCAGATGAAGGAACTCGTCGAGCTGGAAGAGAAGATCCTGCGGTACAAGGGGAAGGCCCTGCCGGACGACCTGCTGATCCGCGCGAAGAAGGACGGCTTCGCCGACAAGTATCTGGCCAGGCTGCTGGGCGTTCAGGAGTCGCAGATTCGCCGGCAGCGTCTGGCGGCCGGGCTTCACGAGACGTGGCACGCGGTGCGCGTCAGCGGCGTGGAGGATGCGTCCTACTACTACAGCACATACAACGCGCCCGACGCGGTGGCGACGACCAACCGCAAGAAGGTCATGGTCCTCGGCGGCGGCCCGAACCGGATCGGCCAGGGCATCGAGTTCGACTACTGCTGCGTCCATGCGGCCTTGGCATTGCGCGACATGGGCTACGAGACGATCATGGTCAACTGCAACCCTGAGACGGTCTCGACGGACTACGACACCTCGGACAAGCTGTACTTCGAGCCGCTGACGGTCGAGGACGTGCTGAGCATCTACGAGAAGGAAAAGCCGGAGGGAGTGATCGTGCAGTTCGGCGGGCAGACGCCGCTGAACATCGCCAAGGAACTGGAGGCGGCGGGCGTCCGGGTGCTGGGAACGTCGCCGGACACGATCGACCTGGCGGAAGACCGGGACCGATTCCGCGTGATGATGGAGCGGCTGGGCATTCCGATGCCGACGTCGGGGATGGCCAGCAGCGTGGAGCAGGCGCTGGCCGTGGCCTCGTCGATCGGGTACCCGCTGATGGTGCGGCCGTCGTATGTTCTGGGCGGGCGGGGCATGGAGGTAGTGTACGACGACCAGATGCTGCGCCAGTACGTCGAGGCGGCGACGGACGTGGCGCCCGAGCGGCCGATCCTGATCGACAAGTTCCTGGATCATGCGCTGGAGACCGAAGCGGACGCCATCAGCGACGGCACGAGCACGTTCGTGCCGGCAGTGATGGAACACATCGAGCTGGCAGGGATCCACAGCGGCGACTCGGCCTGCGTCATTCCGCCGGTGACGATTCCGAAGCAGCACGTGGAGACCATCTGCCGCTACACCGAGACCATCGCACGGGAACTGGGCGTCGTGGGGCTGATGAACATGCAGTACGCCATCGCCCACGACACGGTCTATGTGCTGGAGGCGAATCCTCGGGCGTCGCGGACGGTACCGCTGGTGTCCAAGGTGTGCAACGTGCAGATGGCTCGGATCGCGACGCAGTTGATGCTGGGCAAGAAACTGGCGGACACAGGATTGGTGCATCGGAAGTTCCCGCATTTCGGGGTGAAGGAGGCCGTGTTCCCGTTCCCGATGTTCCCGGAGGTGGACCCGGTGCTTGGGCCGGAGATGCGGTCCACGGGCGAGGTGCTCGGCATGGGCAAGTCGTTCGGGATGGCGTTCTACAAAGCCCAGGTGGCGGCCAAACAGTGGCTGCCGACCCGGGGGACGGTGCTCCTGTCGGTGGCCGAGAAGGACCGCGACGGCGTGGTGCAGGTCGCACAGGCGTTCTCGCAACTGGGTTTTGCGATTCGCGCCACTCGCGGGACGCACGCGTTCCTGAAGGAGCATGGCATCGCGTCGGAGATGATCCTGAAGATGCACGAGGGCCGTCCGAACGTGGCCGACAGCATCAAGAACGGGGAGATTCACCTGGTCATCAACACGCCGATCGGCCGGCTGGGCCAGACGGACGATTCGTACATTCGCAAGGCGGCGATCAAGCACCGCCTGCCGTACATCACGACGCTTGCGGCAGCGGTGGCGGCTGCCAAGGCGATCGAGGCGATCACGGCCGGCGATCCGCCGGTGCGGTCGCTGCAGGAGTACCACGCGGAGATCCGATGATCTTCGCGACGGGGGCATCGCCGGTGGGAGACTCAGGGGCTTCCCTGACCCTCCCACTCACGGACGTCCTGCCCCATGCCACGGCACGGCCCCAAAACGTCAATGCACGGCCAGCAGGGTTGCGGCGGTCAGGGCTTGCCCATGGCGTCGATGAACTGGCCGGCTTCCAGGATGGAGGCTTCCATTTCGGCGATCAGCCTGGCCACGTCGGCGTCCAGTTCCACGGCTGTGCTCTGTAGCGACGCCACCGCCTCGGCGTTGAGGTTGTGCTTGAGGTAGAGCACGCGGTCGCGAAATGCGGCCAGGACCGGTTCCATCTTCTGCTGCGCCCGCCTCATCGCCCGCAGCAACTGGGCATACCGCATCTGCGTCTCGCGTAGGCGCACCTCGCTCGACAGCCGCAGGTCGTCGTCGGCGTACTGGCCGAGTTCGCCCTCCCATTCGTCGAACAGGGCCTTGGCCACCTTCTCCACGCCGGCAACGCGGTCGTTGACGGCCGAGGCTCTGGCCTCGCTGGCATCAAGCTGGGACTTGAGCTTCTCGTACTTCGGTTTCAAGTCGCCGCCGCCGAACCCGGTCACGTCCGAGAACGCATCGAGGGCGGTCTTGAACTGCTCCTTGGCCTGTTCCTGACTGTCGCGAGCCTCGGTCACACGTTCGACTAGAAGATCCCGCTTGTGCTTGCCCAGGGTCTCCATGGCCCCGTAGTACGCCTTCTGACAGGACGACAGGACGCCGACAGCCGCCACCAACGCCAGACACACCCAGGGTCGTCGCATGCTCCACACCTCCATACGGGGTTCTCTCGGTGACAAGGCTGCCAACGACCATAGCCGCCGGACCAGCCCGCGTCAAGAGCTTCAGTCCGCACCCGGCTGGGCATATTTCGGTGTCGCCAGGTCGTGTGGCCACACGGGGTTGCGGCAGAGGAGAGAAACGCTAACTATTTTTGCTGAGCGCCAGGGGGCGTGGAGGCCGACACTACATCATGTAGTGCCCCCCGACGTGGGATAGCGCCATATATCGCGCTAGCGCCAAGTTAGGGTTTTTTCTCAAGAGGAGACCTAAAAAAAACCGAATAGAGACTTGACGTTTGTGTTTTGTTTGGGTATTCTTTTGGCAGATGTTCGGTCTTTGTTTGGAGCAATACGGGCTTTAACGCTCCGGGGAAAGGCAGATGCCAGACAACAGTCGGGCAAATCGAACCGGCGACACGAGGAGACGGAGACCACTACAGGAAAGATACCCGTGCCCTTCCCTGGGGTTCCTCTCCTCGGCTTACACACAAAGGGTCGGCCGCCACAAGCACAGACAAAGCGTGTCTTTGTCGGCGACGATCCACAATGAAGTTTTGCAGTCAGTAGCAGGTGGAATCTGGTTTGGGGGCCGAGGGACACGTTGGGTTGCGTTACGTGTCGCGGCCATGGGCGACGGTGGAATCCGACGTCCTCTCGTCTAAGGCGCCGTTCAGGCCCGTTCGCTCCAGATGCGGATTTGCCCGAACGAGCCGGCAAAGGTCTTGCAGCCCCCGGGACAACGGGGCTCGGGACAGGGGGTTACGAGGATGAGTGGCGTGTTGTCGGCAGAAACGTCGGTTCTTGCGGTTGCCCCGCTGTCACTGGTGACGCTACTGATGGTCACTGGGTTTCTTGGCCTGGCGATGCTGCTATTGGCGTTGGCGTCGCGGCGGATCAACGGGGCGGCCGGTTCCTTGCGGCGTCCGTCGCCGCTGGACCTGACCGCTTTGCGGACGGAGTTGAAGGCCAACTACAATCGTCTCCGCCGCACGGGCGAAGCCATGCCCCTTGCCGATGACGTCTGGCGTCGCGTCAGCGCCGCGGCCGACAGCATGCCGTTGGCAGTCCGCCGCGAGGTGGCTCAGGCGTACCACGCCATTGACGTGTCCAATCGCCTGCTGACGGCCTCGTCGGCCTACGACAGCCGCGGCATTCTTTCGATCCGCCAGCGGCGGCTGGCTCTCTGGCCGACCCTGGAAACGGCCATCCGCGGTGCCCTCGTGGCCCTCGGTTGCGATGTCGCTCCGGCCGTGCAGGTTCATGCCCGACTGTTCACGCAACCCGATGCCACGGTGAAGCCTGCGCCGCGGTTGGCTCCGGCGCCGGAACCGGCCCCGCAGGCCCCTGCCCCCAGGCTGTCGCTCTTCTACGGCGCTGCCCCCGCAGCCCCCGCCGGCGACCTGGAGGAGACCTCCGTGGTCGGCGTTTCGGCAAAGTTCAAGCGTCGGTCGCCTCGCCCGCAGCGGCACGCCACGGACGGACAGATGGCACTCTGGGAATCGGTGGCCTGACGGCCGCCGCATTCTCCTCGGGCACTATCAGACAATCAGCGGCGGCCTTCGACCGGCTGCCGGACTTCAGGTGAAGGTGGGGCGCGCTGCCGTACGTGTACCAGGGATGGAGGCATTGCCATGAAGTTGACGCCACGACAGTTGGCCATCGTGGATTTCATTCGCCAGTTCAGCCGCGAGCACGGCTATTCGCCGACGCTCAACGAAATTGCCGCCCAGATGAACGTCTCGAAAGTGACGATTTTCGAGCACATGAAGGCCCTCGAACGTAAGGGGGCGGTGGTTCGCTCGTACCACAAAGCCCGCTCTGTCGAGTTGGCTCCGCAACTGGCCCGCGGCCCGGACGAGATGACGGTCCTGCCGCTGGTGGGCACGATTGCCGCCGGAGCGCCTATCGAGGCGCTGGAAACTCCTGACTCGATTGACCTGACGCAGTTGTTCAAAACCTCGGGGGCCCCTTTTGTCCTCCAGGTTCGTGGCAATTCGATGATCGAGGACGGAATCAACGACGGCGATTACGTGATTATCGAGCGTCGCGACAGCGCCAATGACGGAGACACGGTGGTTGCCCTGCTGTCCGACGGGGAAGCCACACTCAAGCGGTTCTATCGCGAGAAGGGCCGCATCCGTCTTCAGCCGGCCAACTCGACCATGCAACCGATCTACGTCCATCCGGACGAGCTTCAGATTCAAGGCGTGGTCGTTGGGGTCTTGCGGCGGTACTGATCCCCCTTCCGGCGCGGGTGCCGTCATGTCAGTCATTCTGCTTGCAGACATCGACGCCTTTTTTGCTCAGGCTGAGCAAGTCAAACGTCCCGAGTTGCGGGGCCGTCCGGTCATCGTGGGCGGTCGGGCCACGGACCGTTCGGTCGTGGCTTCGGCTTCGTACGAGGCCCGGGCCCGCGGCGTCAAAACGGCCATGCCCGTAGCCCAGGCGGTTCGCGTCTGCCCGGACGGCGTTTTCCTGCGGGGGGATTTTGCAACCTATTCGCAGATGTCGCAGCAGTTTCGCGACGTCTGTTTGCAGCACACGCCGTTGGTGGAACAGGTGTCGCTGGATGAAGCCTACCTGGACCTGTCGGGGTGCCGGCGGCGGTATGCGCGGCTCCTGGCAGGTGGCGACGGCCCGATTTCCGAGTCGGCCTGGCCGCTTCTGGCCGCCCGCGGGCTTCAGCACGATATTCTTCAGGCGACCGGCCTCTATGTGTCGGTCGGCGTCGCTTCCAGCCGCACGGTGGCCAAGATGGCGTCGGACTCGGCGAAGCCGCGAGGCGTTCTGCACGTCTGGCCCGGGCGCGAGGCCGCATTCCTGGCCGGGTTGCCCGTGGGGCGTCTGCCGGGCATCGGCCCGAAGACGGCCGAGCGGCTCCGACGGTATAACCTGCAAACGATCGGGCAACTGGCGTCCGTGTCGCGGGAATTGCTGGTCGAATCGTTCGGGGCAGCCGGCGAGTTTCTCTACGAGGCGGCGCGCGGCCGGGGATCCGCGGCCGTCGATCCCCAGGAGTGGGTCCCCCGATCCATCAGCCGCGAGACTACGTTCGAGCACGACACGTCCGACCGGCAGCAACTTGCGGCCATGCTCAGCTACCTGCTTCAGCGGGCCTGCCGGCAATTGCGGGCCGGCGGCCTGACGGCGGCCACGATTACGTTGAAGCTGCGATACGCGGACTTTCAGACAGTGGCGCGCAGTTGCACGTTGCCCGACGCAACCGACCACGACGACGAATTGTACCGGGCATTAATGGCCCTGTTGCCGCGGACCTACACGCGTCGCGTGGCCGTGCGGCTCGTGGGCGTCGCGTTGTCGGGGTTGAGCGCCGACGGACGGCAGATGCGGTTGTTCGATGAGGAAGCCTATGGCCGTCGCGACCGTCTGTACGCGTCGATCGATGCCATTCGGGAGAAATTCGGCTTCACGTCGCTGGTCACGAGCCGGGCCGTGGACCTGATGGAGACCCACTCGCGACGTCGCGACACTTTTGAGCTGCCCGTGGGGTGCCTGTCGCGGTAGCCATCGGGCGGCCGGACGCAGCGCCCCGATAGCGCGTCCCCCGATCACCGCCGACACTCAAGCCGCTCAGCCATGACCATGGCGAGATCCTGCAAGGACACCAGTTCGCCGAACCGGACAACATCCGGAGGCCTCTCCTTGCCCCGAAGAATGACCGCCACAGCTGAACAGAGGCCTGCAATCAGAACAGCAACCAGCCACCACAGCGCTGGTTTCCAATATGCCATCCCCATCACAAACGCCAGCACGGGTATGCTTATCAGCACATACATCGCACACAGCACCCACAGCCCTCCTCCCTTCTCGCGCAACATGGCTTCAGGCAACGCCCCCGGCGCCAATCGCGTCACGGCAAGCACAAACGCCGACAGACTCATGCGGGCATACTCACCAACAGCCGCAGACGCCACGACATCACCCAGATCGGCTCCGTATTGCACCAGAAGCCTCCTCAACTCGGCGAGCACCGCATTGGACCGCTCGCCCTGCGACAGACCTGGCCGCAGCACAGGCATGCTCACCCTCGATGCAATGAACTCACAGACGTCACACAGAGTCCTCTGCGCCGCAGGTTCGAGCACCTGCCACCACTCCGCATCACTGCAGCCCAACTCCCACCATTGGTTCAGCCCGCGACCCATATCCGGGCATTCCAGCAAATCAAACGCCTCCCGCCATTGTTCGATGGTTGTCCGAAACTCCAGTTGCACTTCATGACTCGCCAAGACTCCCAACTGGCACTGCACGCGGTCAACGTCTCTGATCACATCAAGGACATAACCAGGAGTCGCCTGCGTGTAATCAACCGCCGTTTCCTGCTCATTCATGCCGGCACCCTCAGTCGCCAAGGCACTTTCCCATGCAGTATGCATCAATGCAGTCCGGAGACAGAAGACTTGTCTCGCATCAGGCAGTCGGCCCACACGTCCAGCTAACACGTCCGCAGAAGCTGGCGACACATGTCCTCGGGCGTGGTCGCCGGTCCCACGTTGACGGTCTCGATCGGGATGCCCTCGTCGCGGTAGTACTGAAGCAGCGGCTCGGTGCGGAGCCGGAAGCTTTCCATGCGTCGTCGAACCGAAGCAAGGTCGTCGTCGGTGCGTCCGTGTCGGTCGTTTCCGACGTTGGTGCTAATGCGTTGAACCATGGTCTCCGGCGAGCATTTCAGGTGGATGACCATCTCCACGCGAACAAGGGGCTGTACGTCGCGTGCCTGGCCGGCGTGTCGCGGCAAACCATTCAGAACCACCCATCCGGATTCTGCCGCGACGTGCTCGGCCAGGAATCGGCGAAGAACGCCGGCGGCGATGGGGAACTGGCTGTCCTCCAGCAGCGCCCCCGAGGCCAGGACGCTGCGGATGACATCGACGTCGGCGGCATCAAGAGGTGGCGGCGGCTCTGTGGCCGCAGCGATCCGGCGGAGCTCTGCGCCGAAATCGAAGTGCATGCAGGGAAAGTCCCAGAGGCCGTGGTGCTGGAGGTACTCGCCGAGAGGCGTTTTGCCGGCTCCGGTAGGGCCGATCAGGAGCAGTGCCTTCTGTGTCATGAGCGGGCCTCGGCGCAGCGTCAGACCGTCTGCCTGTCTCGGGCGGTGGCGGCCACACAATGGTTGTACGGATGGTTATACTCTGCCCCCTGCCTCCTCGGTGGTCCAGAGCAGAACGGCCGCAAGTCGATGACTCACGGCCGCTTATATTGGTGGGCCCTCTCGGACTCGAACCGCCCGACACAAACAGTATACCAGACAACGAGTTACCGATTCCGGGGCAAGCCCGCGCTGCAAAAAGCTGTGCAGTCGCCGACGCCGACGGCCTGCGCCGTCTGGCCGAAGACCTGGCGGCCCTGAACGAACACGACCGCGAGGCGGTGATTCTCGCGGCCCGCACTGCCGGGAGGAAATGACTTTTTCAATCGGCGGTCGTGTGGTATCAATTGGCATTGCGGGGGGCAAGGGTAGCTCCCTATGGCGGACTCCTGGCCGCCTGCCCCCCGCGAAATTCTCGGAACCGCACAACGGAAGGCGGACACAATGGCGACGAAACCCCAGAAGACGACAACCGAACCCAAGGCCCAGCCGGTCTGGACGGACCACATGCCCCCGGCGGGCCTGAGCCGTCGCGACAAGCTGCGGTGGTTGGCTTCGCTCACGGCCGGCGCGGCGGGGGCGTTCATCGACCTGAGCCGGAACCTGCGCCAATGGAAAGAGGGGATTGACCTTGCGCTGAGCGTCGGCGACGACAAGCTGCTGGAGAAGAGCCGGAACCTGTACCGCATTGTGGCGGCCGCGGTGGCCGACGCCCGGCGGCGCGCGGTGGCCGTGTACAACCTGGCCGTCGAATTGTTGCCCGAGGTTCACGGCCGCCTGGCCGTGGTGGGGAATCTGCCGTGGGACCCGGACGATAAGGCTTTGGCGGCGGCCGATGCTGAATGGCGGTGGCTCCGTGATCTGGCGACGCACGAGGCGGCGGACGCGACACCACCGAGTACGTTAGATCGCTTGCTATCCGGGACGGTGGCGATTCTCGAAGCGGTGAATCAGCCGCCTGGTGAGTCGTCTTGGCGGCGCGTTAAGCGGCTCAACGAAATTAAGGGCGGCCCGATCATAATCGGGCGTTCAGGGGTGCCCCCAAAGGCGAATCTGGCCGAATTGCAGCGATGGTGGCGCGAACAGGCGGCAAAGCATGCTTCACTCGCCGAGGTTGATGATTCAGACCGATGCGACCACGAGGCGACCGCCGCACACATTCAGGGCGGAGCACGGCGCGGCGCAGAGAACCTGGCCGCAGCCGATGAGGGGCTGTCTGTAAGTCCGACAAGACGGACCCACCTGTCGAAGCGGAAACGCTGCGACGTCTGCGGCAAGACAATTCACGCCGGGCGCGTGTGTTCGGAATGCCAGAAGTAGCAAAAGGCTACAAAACCTAGCAAAAGCTGAATGCGACAACAGCCGACTCGGGCATCTTCCTATGTAGGGAGGCCCGAGTTTTTTTTCAGGAGCCACAAGAGTGCAATACGCGACGACGGCAGAAATCGCCCGCGAACTTCGGATCGGAGAAAAGGCCATCCGCCGTATGGTTCGCGATGGGCGGTTGCCGGCGCTACGGCTCGGCCGGAGCTTGCGATTCGACCGCAAAGAAGTCCTGGCCTGCCTGTCGAGTGTTCATGGCGACCGCGTGGTCGCTGGTAGTCGAGTGCGTTGACCCGAAGGGTCAGACTGGAGGAGTACTTCCCTGGCCTGGCCGAATGAGCTTTCGGCCAGTGGAGTCTGCGACGGAACCCGGAGGCTGAACAGATGACACAGTTGACGCTGAGCATTTCGGAGACGGCCGAGGCGTTGGGCATTTCGCGGCGTGGGGTCTATGTCCTGGCGGAGCGGTCCGGCCTGCCGACGATCAAGCTCGGGGGCCGTCGGCTGATCCGCCGGGCCGACTTGGAGCGTTGGCTCGCATCGCAACCTGTCGCCGATGACCTGGCGACTCTGACAACCGGAGGGCAATATGTCTGACGGCACATGTGACACGTTTCTGGTGTCGGCCGCGGAGGCGGCACGGCTCTGTGGTGTGAGTCGGCCCAGTTGGTGGCAGTGGACCGGCGGCACAGCGGACTAATCGCATGCCCCGTTGTGTGGCGGGGCTATTTTGTCGATATGTGGTATTCATTACTTCGGAGGGTAGATTATGGATTCGTTTTCGTGGCCGGCTTCGACCCGGCAAGTTGCGGCGGCGCTGAATGTGAAGACCGCCACATTGGCCAAGGCCGTTTCCGACGGCCGCCTGGACCTGCCCGAGATCGGAAGCGGCTTCCGGCGGCAGTGGTCCTTTGACGACTTCGGCCGCGCCTGCTGGCTGTTCAGGCGGCAGACGCCGGCCGAGGTGCTCGTGGACTACGCCCGACGGCAGCGGTCCAAGGCGGCAGCAGGAGGTGCGATATGACGCCGAACGAAGGCAAAATCGCATTGCCCGACCGGCCGACCGACGAGGCCATTGCCTTGGCTCACGGCATCGACCCGGCCGCCGCGCGGCGATGGGTGCTCGCGGTCCACGAGGCCGGACACATTGTCGGCGCGCTCGCACATGGAGGGCGGCCCGCGCCGGTGTTTCTGGACGACGCCGGCGGCGCGTGCGCCGCGCTCGGACTCCGAGGCTACACGTTGGCGATTGCGGCCGCCTGCGGTCCGGCCGCTGAGCGCCTGGCCCTGAGCGACGCGCCGCCCTGCCCAGCCCCGGAGGATGCAGTACTGCATTCGCAGACGGCCGTCGCCGCGATGCTCGAAGAGATTCTGGGCGCTTCGGCGGACTCGCCCGAGGCCGTGACCGGGCCGAGCGACGCGAGAATCGTCGCCGAGTGGACAATCACTGGTTTCGAGGCGGACCCCAATTCGTGGGCGGGCCGCGCTGGGGAGGTCTATCTTCGGGCCCGCTGGACCGTCCAAGGTTATCCTGGTCCGATTCTGATTTTAGCTGGCGAACTGTGGCGGCAGGGACATGCGATGCCGTCGCGAGTCAGGGAATTGTTGGATTTTACAGACGCGGCTGACGGCCGCAAGGAGGCTGAACTATGAGCGCATTGGACTCGGGGGATGCGGACTTGCGGGAGCAACAGCGGACCGCGTTTCGGCAGTCGAAATTGTTTCGAAGTTGGCTCAAAGACCTGTGGAAAGACCCGAACCGCAACGACCTGCGAAGCCGAGCGGCAGAGTTGGGCATGGACGGCAACACATATGCCGAAATCCTGACTTCTGTCGCTATGGCCAAGGTCCGCGCGGACGATGCCGCGGCCTGGCCGGCGGTTTCGAAGGCGATGGCGGCACTGGAGGCCGACCTGGCCGCGGCCTGGCGGCGACACCGGGCCGCGACATCGGACGCGGCCCGCGATGCCGTCGCCGCGGAAATCGCCGCGTTGACGTTTCAGCGCAGCGATTCGCGGCTTCGCTGGGCAGCGTGCCGCACGGCGCACGAACAGCGCGAGGGGCTTCGCGCCGCGGGCTTGTTGGTCGAGTAGACGACCGGCCCCCTGCCCGTCGGCGCGGCGCTACCTCCGCCGTGGCCGACGGACGCCCCGCGCGGCTGACACCCACACGCGGTGGCGACGGCCAAGTGGCCCCCGTCCGGGCAGGGCGGACGGGGCATTATTTCTGGAAAGGATAGACGTATGCAGATTGCCATAGCCAAGCTTCGGCTGGACGGCGGCACACAACATCGGCCCCTTGACGATGCTGCGCTCGAGGAGTACGAGAGTCTTTTCCGTGACGGCAGCAAATGTCCGCCGGTATCGGTGATTCACGACGATGGGACGTACTGGCTCTACGACGGGTTCCACCGTGTCGAGGCCGCCCGGCGGGCCGGTCTGGACGACATCGAGGCGGACGTTCAAGGCGGCGGCCGTCGGGATGCCGTCTTCCTGTCCTTCGGAGCCAATGCCGGGCATGGCGTCCGCCGGCGGCCGGGGGAAGTCGCCGCAATCGTCCGGGCGCTCCTGGCCGACCCGGAGTGGGGCGCGATGAGCCAAGGGCGGATCGCCAAGGCGGTGAAGTGTTCACAAGGCACGGTGTCGCGGGTGCTGTCCGATTCGACTCATGCGCGCATGAGTCGCGGGCCGGTGGTGGGCCTGGACGGGCGGGAGTACTCCACCGAGAACATCGGCCGCCCGGTGGACCGGCTCGGGAACCGCCTGGACGCGCTGACCGGCAAGCGGGCGGACAACGTGCGCCGGGTCTTCGCTGAGGCCGGGACCATTGACGGACTGGTCCGCGACTTGGGCCGGATCAAAACGAAGGTCTTGTCACAACACCAGGCCGGGGATCGACTTTACGCGGCCTTGAACGAAAAAATGTGGATCGCCGACACGGCCAACGCCCTGGCGGCGCTGACGGGCACACGCCCCTATGCGGTCTGCCCGCGATGCAACGCCGGCGGGTGCGATGGGTGCGCGGATCGGGGCTGGGTGACGCGGTTAACCTATGAGGCCATGCAGAAGGCGATGACCGACTCATGCGCGCATGAGTCGCGATGACCTTTGCGGGGGGCAGGGCCGACGGGCCTTTGGGCGGCGGACCTGGCCGCCGTCCGCCCCCTGCGAGTGTGTACCCAGGATGCCCCAGGGAGGGACGCGACGATGAAAAAGACGGGCGATGAAACAGAGAGAACGGAGAGACTGCTATCAGGAGAAGGTAGTATCTCTACACTCTCGATTCTCTCTACTCTCTCCGTTCTCTCTGTTTCAGGGGATGAGGCTTCCCAAATATCGAAAGCCTTGGAATCGACGGCCGGTGCTGGCGGACGATGGGAGAAGGCGCTATTCCGATTCGCCCGAACCTTACGCGGCTTGAACGCCGGCAGGGATTGTAGCCCGGTGGTCTTCAAGGCGCTGGTGGCGGCATGGCATCGGCTGGCCAAGCCCCGCGACGGTGACGGGGAGCCGGTTGACGCCGAGACCGTCTACGGCGAATTCTTGACATGCTGGCCCAGGATCAAGTATCCCGAATCGGACCCACTACGCGACGTTCTGGCAAGTACACCTTGCCCCCCCGAGGCGGCACACTACGAATCGGACCAGATGCGCCAGTTGGCGGCCATGTGTGCTGGCCTACAGCATCACGCCGGCGATGGAGTCTTCTACCTGAGTTGTCGCAGCGCGGCAATGACCATCGGCCATGTCGATCAAGTGACGGTGTGGCGATACTTCAGGGTGCTGGTGGCCGATGGCCTGCTGAAGCAGATGACGCCCGGCACGGCAACGCGGGCGGCGCGCTGGCGATGGCTCGGCAAGTGACCCTTACGACTGACGGAAGGCGGTGGCGAACATGAAGGCGGACCACAACGCGGACGCGATGACCCAGGCGCGGCGGTGGCTCGATGCAGGATGGCTGGCTCTGCCCGACGACATCCTGGCAGAATGGGACGACGCGACACGTCGTGTCGCGGGCCTGTGCCTGGCCTTGACCATGCAGTCGCCCGACGGGGAGTTCTACCTGAGCGAACGGGCGGCGACGACGTTCGCGGGGCTTGATGCCCGGTTCAACTCCTATCGGCTCGGGCTGCTGCAGGTGCTGGGCCTGCTGATCCAGACGGAACCGGGCCGAGGCAACCGACCGGCCCGCTATCGGTGGATGGGCAGGGCCTGATGGTGCTCGGGGCCGATTCGCCCTGTGGCTTGTCGGGCTGGCCCGGTGGTGGTTGTGGTCGATTTGGGTATCGCAATGCGTCCTGGGGCAACGTCGCAACGAATTCGGGCATTGTGGCGCGTGGACCAGGGAGAGGCAAAAGGTACTTCCGGGGCTTCTAGGGGGAAGAGGGCATCGGGAACAGTCGGCTAATCATACTCCGTTTACCATTTGTCGTGAATAAAGTCAGTCATGTTGCCCGACTGTTCCCGCTGCCCTACCGACGAGCCAAGCTTCGGTAGTACCTTTGCCCGGTCAACCCGGGCGGGAACCGCCGGTTTCCTGAAATGCCCTGTGGCGCGTCGGGCGTGTGCGGTGGGCGATGAGTCGGCGGAGGGTATCACAATGCGGCAGACAGCAACGTCGCAACGATTTCAAGGCACGTCGCGGCGGACGAACGCCGGCAATCGACTTGTAACATTGTTACAAGTGGACCGGGCGGCAGGGCCGAGCCCGCACGGCGGCCGAACGCTGGCAATCAACCAGCACAAATTGTGCTGGTTGATTCTGCCCCTGAGCGACGCCCTGGCGATTCAGGTTGTAACATTGTTACAACCTGGCCCTGCCCTGAGCGGCCCGGCATCGACCATCGGCAGGGATTCAGATTTCTTGAAAAGGGTGCTTGACATAGCGACAATCTGCTGATAAGGTAGACGCCATGAACCAGAAACGGGAATCATTTCTTGACCAGGTGCGCCGGGCGGTGGCCGAATCCGGGCTTCCCCACAACAAGCTATCGCAGATGGCCGCAATGGACCCCGCGGCCATGTGCAGGTTCATGAGCCGCGAGCGCGGCATCGGTGGCAAGGCCCTTGACCGGCTGGCCGCGGTGCTCGGGCTGTATGTGGCACAGAAAACGCCCCACGTTGCCCCACAAGGCACGCTGGCGCGTCAAGGCGACTCGGGAGTCGGCCGAAGCGGTCGGCGTGGTGGCAAGGCGGCAAGAGCAACGAAAGGGAGGGCCTGACGATGGCGTCATTGTTCAAGGTGGGCAACTCGTTCGCGGTGCAGGTGCTCTTGCCGGGGAACCGTCGGCCGACGATTCGACTCGGCAAGGTTTCCGACAAGACCGCGGCGGCGGACAAGCGGCATATCGAGAACCTGGCGGCGCGGGTGACTCGTGACGAGCCCCTGCCCAAGGCGACGTCGGCCTGGCTCGGGGGCATAAACGAGGCGCTCCGCGGCCGACTCGTGAGGGCTGGCCTGATCGACGCGGCCCCAGGTGGTGATGTGATACCCCTTGGCCAGTGGCTTGACGAGTACGTCGCTGGCCGGGCCGATGTGAAGGGTTCAACGCACACGGTCTACGGCCACACACGGCGGAACCTGAAAGACCACTTCGGGGCCGACCGGCCGTTGTCGGCAATCACGCCGGGCGACGCCGACGGCTTCGCGGTCTATCTGCGGACGGTGGCCAATGCCGAGGTTGCCGAGGGAGCGAAAGCAAAGGGGCTTGCCGAGAACACGGCGCGGCGGCGGCTCGGGATAGCGAAGCAGTTTTTCCGGGCGGCGGTCCGCCGTGGCCTGATCGACCGCAACCCGTTCGACGGGCAAGTCTGTCAGGTGCGCGAGAACCCCAAGCGGCAACACTTTGTCACACGGGCCGATACTGAGGCGGTTCTAGCTGCCCTGCCTGATGCACCGTGGCGGCTGGCCTTTGCCCTGGCCCGGTGGGGCGGTCTACGCTGCCCGTCGGAAATCGTTCGTCTGACGTGGGCCGACATAGCATGGGACCGCGGGCGGTTCACAGTACACGCCAGCAAGACCGAGCATCACGCCGACGCGGGGATTCGCGTTGTGCCGATCTTCCCCGAGTTGCTGCCCTACCTGCAAGAGGCTTTCGACGTGGCCGAACCGGGGGCGGTCTACTGTTGTCCGCAATACCCGATGCATTTCGCAGGGCAGATGTACGGCAAGGTTGTGCGGAACGCGATGAAGTCGGCCGGGGTGAAGCCGTGGCCCAAGCTGTTTCAGAACTGCCGGAGCACACGCGAGACCGAGCTTGCCGAAACATTCCCCGTGCAAGTGGTCTGCGCGTGGATTGGCAATTCCCCTGCGGTGGCGGCGCGGCACTACCTGCAAGTGACCGATGCCCACTTCACGCGGGCGACGGGTGCAGCGCTGCAAAAAGCTGTGCAGCAATCTAGCAAAACGGCGTGCAACGCTGATAGTCCGGAGGGTGCGAGACCGCATTCACACACCGAAAACCAGCATTGCACGCCTGTACATATCAAAAGAGTGGGCCCTCTCGGACTCGAACCGAGGACGGGCGGATTATGAGTCCGCTGCTCTAACCGACTGAGCTAAGGGCCCCTGCCTCGTGTATCCGGCAGAACGCCGCAGACTATACTTCACTGGCTGAGGAGCGTCAAGGAGATAGGAGTCTGCCGTAGCGTCCGGTCTGCCACGTGTGGCGTCTCGCGCTCTGGGTCGGACGAAGGCCCAGCCCATAAGGGACCAGCGACGGGAAATCCCGGTCATCCAGGTGGCAGTCAGGATGCCGGGATCCGCCCGTCGCCGGTTGGCGTGCCCAGGAACTGTGGAAACGTGCGTTGACGATTACCGGCGTGAGCCCCCTTTGCGACGGAGGGCGACCGCGGTCAGGCCGAGGCCCAGCAGCGCCATGGTGGCGGGTTCGGGAACAGCGACGGCCTGAAGCATCGTGCCGCCGTTGCCGATCTGGAGGCTCCAGTCGGCCTGATCCTCGGCGCTGAGGGCCAAGGCATCCAGACTGAGTGTGCCGCTGGTGACCGTGATCAGGTCGAAGACGGAAACGCCTGTGGGCAATGAGCCCAGAACGCTCAGATCCACGGTGCCTGCCAGCGTGGTGGCCGAGGCGGCATGAATCGCAGAGACGCCCGAACTGCCAATGGCGAAGCCCAAGGTAGTGGCGGCCGTGCTGGTCAGGGCGCCATTGACGGTCACGGTCGCACCGGCGCCGACGACGTTGAACGTCGTGGGAATGGTGGCGCCGAGGCTGAGCGAGCCGACGGTGAACGTGCCGCCGGAGACGGTGGCGGACGCCGTGGAGCCTGCCGCGCCCGCGCCGCCCAGCCTGAACGTGCCGCCCACGCTGGTGGAGCCGCTATCCTGCTGGAAGACCATGAGGCCGGGGCCGTTGCCCAGATTCGCATTGGTGGTGATGGCCAGGTCTCCACCGTTGGTGACCTGGACGATGGCCTGGCCAAGGCCGCTGGAGCCATGGAACGCATACAGGTTGTTTCCTGTGACCGCGCCGCCGTCCACAATGAGTTGGGAGATGGTGGTGCTATTGCCACCGCGGTTGACGCCGATGATGGCAGCGGTGCACGTGAGTTCGCCCTGCACGGTGAGCGAACCGCTGGGTCCCCAGACTCCGATGCTGACCCATGTGTCCGGGAGCGTTACCGTCTCACCGACTGCGATCACGTTGTCGCCGTTGTAGTCGGCGGCCCCGGCCGAAGCGGCCAGGACAAGCATCGAAACAGCCGTCAGCATGGTGCGAAACAGCCCTCTTGTTGTCATGATACCAGCCTCCTTCAAGGGTGAACCTATCTTCGGCGTCCTTTGGCGGCAGCAGATGCCACTCCGCTTCGAGGATAGAGCGGACCACGCACGTGCTCCGCCACGACCGAGATATGACATGCTGCCGTTAATACTAGTGACAGCGGCCGGGGAGTCAAACGCATGGGTGTCCGTGGCAAGGACTTGCCATGGCCTTGTCGAAGACACGTAAGTGTTTTGTTTTCAACGCTTTACGCGACGCCCGCCTCGGGGCCGCACATTGCTTCGGCTGGGACCGTGCGGGCTTGGGCTCTGTCCGTGGGATGATGATAAAGACCGCCGCGAGATTGTGTCACACTCGCAATGTAACGCCCCGCCAGGCCCCACGCGACGATAACGGGTTTATCCGTAATAGGTTATAGCACCACCGCAGTAGGCATCACGGAGTGCGTATGGCTCTTTGCCTCTTCAGCAAGCGTTGCCGAGAGTGGGAATCGGGAGGAATCCGGCCGATTCCCTGGCCGGACAGGGGTCAGACATGCTGTTCGACTGCCGGTGAGGCGATGCTTTCGGTGAGATGGAGCCGCACGGGGACTCGAATGCTCTTAAGGTCGGCTCGGCCGACCATAAGTTGCTCGATGAGTTCCATGGTACAGGCTCCGGCGCGTTGCCACTCGACCTCGAAGCAGGTGACGGGGGGAAACCCTTCTGGAAGTTTCAGGGACTCGCTGGAGCTGGTCATGGCGATGCTGAGGTCGTGCGGCACATGAATGTGGGCGAAGGCCGGGTCGTGGGCGAGTCGGTGAATGACGCCAGGGGATGTGGCGGCAATAGCGGTAATGCGCGGGCTCAGTTGCAGGAGGCGGTCAAGAAAGGGCTCGCCATCGATTTCGCAGATGACCGGCATGATGCACCTGTCGAGTACGCGGTGCTGCTGGAGCGCATCGAGCCAGCCCTGGTGGGCCATGGTCCTGGCGTCCATAATGTCATTGCAGCGGATGGAGGCCGTGACAAGGGTCATGTTGGTGTGGCCGCTACGGACGAAGAGTTCGGCGAGACGTTGGCCGGCGCCGTAGTCGTCGATGGCCACGGCCGGAAGGGACAGGCCGGGTATCTTCCGCTGGAAGACGACGACGGGGACGCGGCTCTCGACGAGGCGTGCGACGGTTACGAGGGATGCCGGCGAGAGTTCGACGATGACGACGGCGTCGAAGCGATGCTGGAGTCGGTCGGCTTCGGCGAGTTGGTCGTGGATTGGCATATTCAGCAGGGAGGATTCGCAGCCTCGATCGGCGGCAGCCCTCTGAATGGCTCCGACGAGCTTGTAATGGAACGGCCCTTTGTCCGGGTCGAGGGGAATCTCGAAGGCGGCGGGAAGCAGGATGGCGAGTCGCCTGGGTTCGGGCCCGGAGACCTGTTCGGCGAGGATCTGCCTGGAACGGTCAGCGGCTCCGGTGGCGGCAACGGCCTCGCCGCGGCCGTCTCGGACGATGAGTCCGAGTTGCTCGGCCCACTGCCAGGCGAGACAGACCGGACGGATCGAGACGCGAAGCTGTGCGGCAACGGACCGCAGAGACGGCAGACGGCGGCCCTCCTGCCAGTCGCCGGCGGCCAGTTTGTGCAGAAGGTACCTTGAAACGCGTTCTCGGAGGACGGGCCTGCGCATCGGCATAGCTCCCTGTCATCTCACGCTGCGGTCGGAGGCTCCTTCAGTTGTCGATATCGCGTGGCGAGACCGCCGGCGGGCGGCCTCGCGCGCGGGGCCAAGCATTCAGCGAACGACGCGGGCGCTGCCGCCGCCGGCCAGAGCCTGGACTTCCTTCAGGCGGGCCATGGTGGTGTCGCCCGGGGTGGTCATGGCCAGGGCGCCGTGGGCGGCGCCGAACTCGACGGCGGCCTGGGGCCCGAGGTTCTCCAGGAGTCCGTAGATGAGGCCGGAGGCGAAGCTGTCGCCGCCGCCGACGCGGTCGAAGATCTCGAGGCCGGGCCGCGGGGTGGCTTCGAAGAAGTCGCCGCCGGCGTAGCAGATGGCGCCCCAGTCGTTGACGGTGGCGCTGCGGACGCCGCGCAGGGTGGTGGCGACGACCTTGAAGTTCGGATAGGCCGCGACGACCTTGCGGATCATGGCCTTGAAGTTGGCCGGGTCGAGGTCGGTAAGGTGCTCGTCGACGCCCTGGACCTCGAATCCGAGAGCGGCGGTGAAGTCTTCCTCGTTGCCGATCATGACGTCAACGTAGCGCGCGATTTCCTGGTTGACCTGGCGTGCGCGATCGGGGCCGCCGATGGACTTCCAGAGGCTGGGCCGATAGTTGAGGTCGTAGCTGACGATGACGCCATGCTTCTTGGCGGCTTTCATGGCCTCGATGGCGACGTCGGGGGTCTTGTCGCCAAGGGCGGCGAAGATGCCGCCGCAATGGAACCACCGGGCCCCTTCCTTGCCGAAGATCGTGTCCCAGTCGAAATCGCCGGGAGCGACCTGGCTGATGGCGGTATGGCCTCGGTCGATGGCTCCGACGGCGCCGCGGACGCCGAAGCCTCGCTCGGTAAAGTTCAGGCCGTTGCGGGCCTTGCGTCCGATGCCGTCGTCGGGCACCCACTTGACGTGGCGAAGATCGACGCCGCCCTGGAGCATGAGATCTTCCAGGAGACGGCCGACGCCGTTATCGACGGCGGCGGTGACAATCGCGGTGCGCAGGCCGAAGCACCGCCGCAGGCCGCGGGCGACATTGTACTCACCGCCGCCTTCCCAGACGGTGAAGGATCGCGTGGTGTGGACGCGACCATCGCCTGGGTCCAGGCGAAGCATGACCTCGCCCAGGGAGACCTGGTCCCAGAGGCAGCTTTTCTTGTCACGCAACTCGAACAGGGCCATTGGACACTCCTTTCAGCGAGCGGTCGCCCGTGCGCGGGACCGACCGCGGAACGTCATTTGTTGTGAGCGAAGTACTCGCGAACGAGAGCGGCGGTGGTCTTCTCCCTCTGGTCGTAGAGCCTCCGGAGCTTACGCTTCCTGTGTCGGGCCAGGGAGTAGTGCGTGAGGACCGGCAGCGCGATGGTCGTGTCGGCGTAGCAGACGACGGCATCGGGAAGCCGGTTGGGATCGACCTTTCCCCAACTGACGGCTTCGTGGGGCGTGGCACCGGACAGGCCGCCTGTGTCGGGCCGCGCGTCGGTGACCTGGAAGAAGTAGTCCTGGCCGACTTCTTTGATGCGTAGGATTTCCTGAATCTGCGGCTCGGTCTGGAGCATGAAGTTCTTGGGGCTCCCGCCGCCCATGAGCATGACGGCGCTCTTGCCGCCGGAACGTTTGGCGGCGAGGACGTAGCTGGTCGTTTCGTTGACGTCGATGGACGGGTTGATTCGGAGCTTGTTGCCCCGAAGCTCGACGCCGGCCATGTTCATGCCGATGGTGCTGTCGCCCGGAGACGAGGTGTAGAGCGGGACGCCACAACGGTAGGCGGCGGCCATGATGGAGACGTCCTTGAGGCCGGCCTTGTCCTCCCACTCGGCGGCATAGCGGCCGATGAGGTGGTGGAGTTCGGCGGTGCCCATCTCTTTCTGGAACTCGGGCTGGACGAGAATCTGGCGAAGGATATCGTCGGTGGCCATGAGGCAGTCGGTGTATCCGAGGAGAACGTCGTAGATGCGGACGACGTCGTTCTGTCGGAGGTCGGTGTCGTTGACCATGGGGCTGCCGACGTGCAAGGGCATGTTGAAGGCGAAATGCAGGTCGTGGTAGAGATTGGCGCCTGTGGCGACGATCCAGTCGACGAAGCCGGCCTTGATGAGCGGCACGACGCACGAGCAGCCGAGTCCGGCGGGGGTCAGCGCGCCGGCGAGGCTCATGCCGACGGTGACGTCGGCTTCGAGCATTTTATCGACGAAAAGGTGGCAGCCCTCGCGGAGGCGTGCGCTGTTGTAGGCAAGGAAGACCTCGTCGATGAGGTCGGGCATCTTCTCCTTGCCCGTAATGCCCTTGGGCAAGATGCGTTTGCCCGCGAGGTACTTCTGTTTGTGTGGACACTTCTTCTTGAGCATCCACTCCGGAACCTCGCTGAGGTCCTCGCGCTGTCGATGTGTCCGCTTCATAGGCACACTCTCCTTGCGGCCGTTGGGCCTTGGAGCCTGTCCGGATAGGCTCGTCGCTACGGGACCATGACCACTTTGGCCATGGGCATTCCATTAAAAGTCGTGGCGCTGCCGGTGCTGTAGGCACCGATGCGTTCGACGTAGACGATGTCGCCGATGTCGAGTTCGGGCATCTCGACACTGCGGGCGATGGTGTCGAAGCTGTCGCAGGTCGGGCCGGCCAGGGCACAGAGCCGGGTGCGGCCCTCGCGGGTGGTCTTGTACTCGAACTTGGCGTGATCGAAGACCTGGGCGCTGAGGGTGCCGTACAGGCCGTCGTCGAGGTAGTACCAGTGCTTGTTCTCGCGGATGGCCTTTCCGACGACGCGGGTGATGAGCGTGCCGGCGGGGCCGGCGAAGAAGCGTCCGGGCTCGGCGATGACCTGGATGTGCGGCTCGAAGAGGCGGTCGAGCTCGCTGGAGACGACCGAGGCCATGTGGTCGAACGGGTCTTCCTCGTCGGCGCCCTGCATGATCGGGAAGCCGCCACCGATATCGAGTATCTCGAAGGGCAACTGTTTCAGATGGGCGTCGCGTGCGATGATGGCGGCGATTTCGAGGGCCTCGCTGTAGTTCTCGGAGCGCAGGCACTGGCTGCCGACGTGGAAGCTGACGCCGACGGGGCGCAGGCCGAGCTTGTAGGCCTTGATGAGCAGGCTGATGGCGTCGGCGGGATCGACGCCGAATTTCAGGCCGAGCTCGACGATGGACCCGACGTTGGGGACGCTGATGCGGACGAGGACTCTCGTGCCGGGGGCATGCTCGGCGATCTTGTCGAGTTCGCACTCGTTGTCGAAGGTCATCAGGTCCACGCCGCGGAGGCCGGCTTCCTTCAGGGCGGCAACGGGCTTGATCGTGTTGGCGAAGATGATCTGCGAGGGTTTGGCTCCGGCTTCGAGGACGGCGTCCATCTCGGCGATGGAGGCCACGTCGAAACAGGTGCCTTCGGCCACCATGACCTTAAGGATGTCGCGATGGCTGTTGGCCTTGATGGCGTAGTACGGAGTGACTCGCGGCAGGGCCTTGCGGAACCTGGCAACCTGGGCCTTCAGGGCGGAGCGGCTGATCAGCACCAGGGGCGAGCCGTCCTTCTTGACGCGTTCGTGGATCTGGCGGGCCAGTTTCGTGTTCTTCAGTCGAGCCAACGTACTCCTCCTTCGGTAGCCCCGGTCGCGGGGTTTCTCATATTACGCTGTTGGCGCACTGGGAACAAGAGGGAATGTGACGTGGAACCTTGCTGGACATCATCGGCGACGGGCGTCGCCGGCGGAGGCGGACGAGGCGGCGGGCGTCTCGGTCTCGGGCAGCGGGGAGACGCGTTTGCGGAGGGCACAAACGCAGTTGCGGCCGTCGCGTTTGGCGGCGTAGGCCGATTCGTCGGCCATCTGGATGAGCAACTCCTTGTCCACGGGGCGGTTGGGGTTCATCGCGGCCACGCCGATGCTGACGGTAACGTGATAGGGGGTCTCCTGACCGTCGCTCTTGAACTTCCAGGCGGCGACGAGGCGTCGAATCTTCTCGGCCAACTGGGTGGCGCCCCAGAGTTCGGTCTCGAGGAGGGTGAGCATGAACTCCTCGCCGCCGTAACGGCAGAGGCAATCCACGTCGCGCGTGGCGGCTCCGAGGAGCTTTGCCAACTGTCGGAGGATGGCGTCGCCCACCAGGTGTCCGTGGGAGTCGTTGATCTGCTTGAAGTGATCGACGTCGATGAACAGGACGCTGAGCGGCCTGCGGAACCTGGCGGCGCGGGCGATTTCGCGTTCGAGGAAGCCTTCCATGAATCGTCGGTTGTAGACGCCGGTGAGGGGGTCGGTATTGGCCTTCTGGGCAAGCTGCCTGTTGGACTCTTCGAGGACTTCGAGCCGCTCGGAGGCCTCGCGCTGCGAACGTTCGGCCTCGTGCATGCGTTGCTGCGCCTGGAGGTTGAGCCGCGTGAGCTCCTGGTTGGCCTGCTGGACGATCTGGGCGTAGCTGAGCGACTCGGGAATCTGGATGTCGAGGACCTTGGCGACTTCCTGGATGTCGGCGTGCAGGTTCACGACGAGTGAGCGGCATGACTCGCTGTCGAGGCCGAGACAGGCTTCGGCGGCGGTCTCGAACGCCTTGATCTGGTCGCCCTGGGCTTCTGTGCAGAACACGTCGGCACAGAGAGTTGCGACGCGAAGCACATCGGCGAGGCTGGTCAGCATGGCGTCGGCGCCGCCGACGGTCTCCGAATCGTGATGGTGGCCGATGGGCAGCGTCAGCAGTTCCGGAAGATGCCACGCCTCGGTCATGGCGAGGCTCAGTTGCTGGTGATCGACGCCAAATCGCTCGCGCTCGACGGCGACGATGCCGGCGTGAGAGCAACCGGGAGCGGCACATAGATCGGCGTAGTCCCGCTTGAAGGCGTCGTGCATGGCCATGACGCCGACGTCGGCGAGAAGGCCGGCGGTGAAGGCCTCTTCGCGGAGGATCGGAATCTTCCTGGCTGCAAAGGTTCGTGCGGCCACGGCCATGTGGAGGCTGCGGCGCCAGAAGGAGGTCAGGTCGCCGGCGGCGGTTCCTCGCGAGGTGATGGTGTCGGCGAGGGAGAAGCCGAGAGCGAGGGTTTTGACGCTGGCCATGCCAAGCATGACGACGGCCTGACCGATGGTGGAGACCTTGCGCGGTAACCCGTAATAGGCGCTGTTGACGACGCTGAGAATGCGACCGCTGAGGGCTACGTCGCGGGCAATAACGCCGGCGATTTCCTTCAGGTCGATGTTCTCTTCGCGAGAAAGCCGCAGCACCTCCAGCGCGATGGCTGGAATGGTGGGCAGATTCTGGCACTGAGCCACAATCTCGGCCGGTGTTCTGGACATCTGGGCCTCAACAAACTGGTCTTGGACGGCTGACCGCGTTTTCGGCACACACGCAACTGCAACGTCGCAGGGCAGCCAAACCACTACAGATGAGTTGCCAAAACTATGGACAGTCCCCTCCCCCCACGTGGGGAGACGTCCCAGCGCAGTAGTTTTATCGGCACGACATGCAGGGGACTTTACCAGGATATCGGTCAATTGCCTCCAGGAGTCGGGAAGGGTCAGGCGTGTCCAGTTTGACTTGTGACACTGGAAACGGTAGAATCGAGCCGGTTATGGAGTCGAGGGGATCCGGGGAATCCTATATGCCCGAGAATACGAAGAAAAGCGCCCTCTTGTTGGGGCTTGGACTGGATAATCAGGACGGCCACAAGCGTGTCACGCGCGGCGAGGAATTCCTGCTGGTCGGCGGCAGCAGCGAAACCCACGAGAAGATGCAGGAAACGGCAATCCGTTTCTCGGAACAGTTGGACAAGCGCGGCAAGCGGCTGGCCGACGTGTCGGCGGAGGAACTTCGCGACATTGCCCACAAGGCGGGTATGACGCTGCACGAGCCGGAGAACTGACGGCGACGTCGGCGTAGCGTCAGGTGAGGGGGCCGCCGAATCGCCCGTCGGCGGCACCGTCGCTGCGGTCGATGATTTCCACGAATCGGGCGAACTCCTCGCGGTCGATGGTCCCTTTGCCGATCAGCAGGCGCACGAGCGTCGCCAGATAGAGCTTCATCTCGGCGCAGTCGGCCTCCAGGCGAACGAGCCGCTCGTCCTGGCTCTGATCGACATCCTGCTGCACTCTCCGCCTCGTGTTCAGCTCGAATCGCAGTTGGGCCACGGTCTGCTCGACGTCGTCGATGTCGAGGCGGTTTCCGATGTCGCCCAGCAACAAGGTGCGTCCCCAGCCCATAGGCGGTCTCCTTACTCATAGAGGTGTCAGGAATGCGGCAGCCCGGCACCATAGCCGTCGCAAGTTGTTGCCGCTATTCTGCCCTGCCGGTGCCGCGTCGGCAACCCTATTCCTGCGGCGGGGCAGGACAGATTCGCGGCGAAAGAAGGACGGGGCATGCCCGGGAGCGGCCATGACGCCGGGTATGGTGCCCCTCGGGGGGCGTCGAGTCTGTTGACTCGACCTACGCACTCAAGCTGTGGGGATGGGGTGCATTAACTCTGGGGAATCAGCGACAGGATGCCCCTGCCACTGACGGGCAAGATGCCCGTGCCACGGGACAGCCCCCACAATGTGAATGCATCCCTCAGTGACGATGGCTTGCCTCGGTGGCGTGACGGATGCTAGAATAGGTTGTTTCGGCGTTGCGGCACGGCAAGGCCGGGGCCAGTCATTGGCCGAAAGGAGCGGCGGTGGGCGGAGACGTGATCAAGATTCGCGGCGCGCGCGAGCACAACCTGAAAAACCTGAATCTGGATTTGCCGGCGGGGCGTCTGATCGTGGTGACGGGCCTGTCGGGCTCGGGGAAGTCGTCACTGGCGTTCGACACGGTGTACGCCGAGGGGCAGCGGCGGTACGTGGAGAGCCTGTCGGCGTATGCGCGGCAGTTTCTCGACGAGATGCAGAAGCCGGACGTGGACCATATCGAGGGCCTTCCGCCGGCGATTGCGATTGAGCAGCGGATACAGAACCCGAATCCGCGTTCGACGGTGGCGACGACAACGGAGATACACGACTATCTGCGTCTGCTGTACGCGCGGTGCGGGACGCCGCACTGCCCGACCTGCGGCCGCGAAGTGCGACAGCAGTCGTCGGACGAGATCGTGGACACGATTCTGCGGTTGCCCTTGGGCACGCGAATCATGGTGATGGCGCCGCTGGTGCGGGGCCAGAAGGGCGAGCACAAGGACGTCATCCGGCGGATTCAGCGCGAGGGGTTCGTTCGGGTGCGGATCGACGACCGCATCTTCGACGTGAAAGCGGCCCCTGCCCTGAAGAAGACGCTGGTTCACACGGTCGAGGCGGTGGTGGACCGGCTGGTGATCAAGCCGAACATGCGGAACCGCCTGGCGGATTCGGTGGAGATGGCGTTGCGTCTGGCGGACGGGCTGGCGGTGGTGGCGTCGGAGGGGGAGCGCAACGGGTGGACCGACACGCTGTACAGCCAGCTCTACGCGTGTCCGCACTGCCAGGAATCGTTCGAGGAACTGACGCCTCGGAAATTCTCGTTCAACAGCCCGTACGGCGCGTGCCCGACGTGCGACGGGTTGGGGACACATCTGGAATTCGACCCTGAGCTGCTGGTGACGGAGCCCGGGCTGCCTCCGGCGCAGGGGATCTCGCTGCTGGCCAAGGGGGCTCAGCGTCTGGGTCTGAAGCCGCAGGCGATCCTGGCCGAGTTTGCGGCGGCGGCGGGCGTGAAGGCGGGTACGCCGTACGAGTCGCTGCCGGCGGCGAAAGCGAAGTTGCTGATGCACGGCGGACGCGGGTTCGGCGGGCTGATTCCGTTGCTGCGTGAGAAGTTCCAGCACAGTTCGTCGGAGTTTGTGAAGCGTCGGCTGATGGGTTTCATGAGCAACCTGCCCTGCCCCGCGTGCGGCGGCGCGCGGCTGCGGCGGGAAGCGCTGGCCGTCACCGTGGCGGACAAGTCGATCGCCGAGATCGCGTCGATGAGCATTGCACGGGCCGCGGCGTTTTTCGCCGGGTTGTCGTTCGAAGGGCCGCGTGCGCTGATTGCCGAGCAGATTCTCCGTCAGATCCGACACCAGTTGAGCTTCATGAGCGACATCGGCATTGGGTATCTGACGCTGGACCGGATGACGCAGACGCTGGCCGGCGGCGAGGCGCAGCGCATCCGCTTGGCGACGCAGATCGGCAGCGGGCTGGTGGGCGTGTGCTATGTGCTGGACGAGCCGACGATCGGGTTGCATCCGCGGGACAACGAGCGGTTGCTCGGGTCGCTGCTGAACCTGCGTGACATGGGCAACACGCTGCTGGTGGTGGAGCACGACGAGGACACGATCCGTGCGGCGGATTATGTGTTGGACATGGGCCCTGGCGCCGGGGTGGCCGGGGGCCGCGTGGTGTGCCAGGGAACGGTCGATGAGATCATGGCCTGTGGAGAGTCGCTGACGGGCCAGTTCCTGTCCGGGCGCACGGATTTTCTGCTGCCGTCGAAACGTCGCCGGGTGACGCCGCGGCGGGCGATTGTCGTCAAGGGGGCGACGGAGCACAATCTGAAGGGCATCGACGTGGCGTTCCCGCTGGGCGTGTTCACGTGCGTGACGGGTGTGAGCGGCTCGGGCAAGAGCACACTGGTCAGCGAAATCCTGTTGCCGGCGCTGCGTCGGGAACTGTACGGCGGCCAGCACAAGCCGGGCCGTCACGAGCGGATCACGGGAGTGGGCCAGATCGACAAGGTGGTGGAGATCGACCAGTCGCCGATCGGCCGCACGCCGCGGTCGAACGCGGCGACGTACACGGGACTGTTCGACCTGATCCGGCAGGTGCTGGTGCGGACGCGGGAGGCGAAAATCCGGGGATACAAGCCGGGGCGGTTCTCGTTCAACGTCAAAGGCGGCCGTTGCGAGGCGTGCCAGGGCCAGGGCGTCAAGAAGATCGAGATGCATTTCCTGCCGGACCTGTTCGTCATGTGTCAGCAGTGTCACGGCTCGCGATACAACCGGGAAACCCTGGAGATTCGCTATCGCGGGCTGAACGTGGCGGAGATGCTGGACATGTCCGTGGACGAGGCGCTGGGTTTCTTCGAGAACTTTCCGAAGATCACGGCTCAATTGACGGCTCTTCAGAGCGTGGGCCTTGGGTACATCCGCATCGGGCAGCCCTCGACAACGCTGTCGGGCGGTGAGGCTCAGCGTGTGAAACTGGCCGCTGAACTCGGGAAGGCGGCCACAGGGAAGACGCTCTATGTGCTGGACGAGCCCACCACGGGCCTGCACTTCGCGGACATTCAGCGGCTGCTGGACGTGTTGGGGCGGCTGGTGGACAAGGGCAACACGGTGGTGGTGATCGAGCACAACCTGGAAGTGGTGTCGCACGCGGACTGGATCATCGACCTGGGGCCGGACGGCGGGGACGAGGGCGGACGCGTGGTGGCCGAGGGATCGCCGGAACAGTTGGCGAAGCACGCGACGTCGCACACGGGCGGCCACCTGGCAGCTTACCTTGAGAGGCACGCCGCGCGGACGCCCGATGTGGAACGTCGTGCGTCGCACAAGGCGGGCTGAGGGCGCGGCCAGTGCGCTGCATATTTGCCGGCACCCGCCCCTGTCATTGCATTCTGCCTTCGTCGTGTTCGCGCACATCTGCAATGTTGTGTTCGCTATGATTGCAGCGTTATCATGACGAGGTCTCCCCGGGGAGAGTCAGGAGCAGCCATGGCACACGTGTCCATCGCCTTCAGACCATGTATGCGGTTGGCCGTGTCAGTTGTAACTGCGGTCGGTCTGAGCGTCGCCTCGATTGCCGCGGAGCCGGTTCGGGAGCATCCGCGGCTGTTTTTCTCGGTCGGGGACGTGCCGCGGCTGCGGGAGCAGGCCCGCACCACGCACGCACGCCTGGCGACCAACATTCTGCGACAGGCCGATGCTATCCTGGCAAAACCGGTGCCGCCCTACCCCGAGCAGGTGGGCTACGAAGCGTTCACCCAGCCGACGGAACTGCCGATCCCCGTGGCCCTGGCCTGGGTGCTCACGGGGGAGCGCAAGTACCTGGACCGCACGCGCGAGATGCTGGTGTCGTTCGCCCGGTGGCCGCACTGGGGCAACGAACGGCAGGTGGGCCAGCGCGACTACGCCCTGGCCTGGATGCTGCGGGCGTGCGCGGTGGCCTACGACTGGACGTATCCGGAGCTGTCCGAGGAGGATCGTCGCCTGGTGCGTGAGGCCCTAGGCCGCCATGCGCAGGAGGTCTACGAAGCGGCCACCGTGCCCAAGTACAACAATCTGTGGCAGAACTGGTGGCGGACCAGCTACGCGCAGAACCACTGGCACCACTGCGTGTTCCCGCTCGGCCTGGCGGCGCTGGTGCTGGAAGGCGAGGACGAGCGGGCCGGCCAGTGGCTGGAGTTCAGCGAGCGGAGCATGCGGCTGGTGAGCGAGATGCTGGAAGGCATCGGCGACGGCACATGGCACGAAGGACCGCACTACCAGGACGGCATGCTGGGAACGATTGTGCCGCTCTACCTGAACATGAGGCGTCTGAAAGGCATCGACCTTCTGGACGAGGGGTACATGCGAAGCTATGCCCTGTGGCGCGTCTACAACCATGTGCCTGGCGTGCCGCGGGCGGCGCTGATGCGCTACAGCAGTTTCGTGCCGCAATGGGGCGGCGCCATCACCGGCGGCGGGCACGCGACGTTGCGGTACATCGCCTCGCGTTACGGCGACGGGCGTGCGCAATGGCTGGCGGATGCCATAGCGGCGAAGGAGCCGGGCATGACGTCGCCGCTGGAATTCTTCTACTATGATGCGACCGTGGCGGCGACGCCGCCGCAGGGGTTGTCGCTGGACCGCACGTTCCCGGATCTCGCGGGGGTGATCTGGCGAACGGGCTGGGGCGACGACGATCTGGCGTTCGGCCTGAAGACGAGCGCCTACGGCGGGCGGTGGATCTACGAGCACGTGATCAGCAGGAAGACGCCGTTCGATGCCGCCATGGGCGGAAGCCTGAATGCCGGCCACGACCACGCGGACGCGAACACGTTCTCGCTCTTCTGGGGACGGATGGAACTGGCGGGCGAGATGCCCGACCGCATCGTGATCGGGCAAGAGGGCGGCATCGGCAACAAGACAGAGGCCCACAACACGCTGCTGGTGGACGGCCGCGGGCAACTGCATCCGGGCGCGTCGGGCGGCCGCGTGGCCGAGGGAACTGACGGACGGTTGGAGGTGGTCTGCGGCGCCGGCGGGTCCAGCTACCTCGTGGCCGACGCGACAAACCGCTACCGTGATGTGCCGCGCGAGGGGCCGCCGGGGGAGCTGTGGCTGCGCGAGTTCCGCCGGCATGTTCTGTTCGATAAGCCGCGCTACCTGGTGATCGTCGATAGCGTCCGGAGCGACGCGGCACACGAGTACGATTGGCTGTGCCATCTGGTGGACGACGCGCCGACCGACCGCGTGACGGTGGAGGACGGCTGGGTTCGCAGTCCGGCGGGGGAGACTCGCACCGGGCGACCGTGGTCCGACCCGCCGGCCAACGATGCGCGGATGTTGGGGATCCGCGTCGTGGCGCCCGAAGGATTCCGTCACGAGATCGGCGTCAGCCGGTACTTCACCACGTTCCGTACGCCGCTGCACAAGACATACGTGAAGCTTCGTCCGCCCCAGGCGACCGGCGATGTGCGGTTTGTGACCGTCCTGTGGCCGACGAAGACCGAGGCGTGGGATCAGCGGCCGCGGATCGAGCTGCCGACCGACACGGTCCACGCGGTCGGCGTCCGGGTTCACCTCGACGGGCAGCGGGATCACGTGGTCGCACTGGACGATGAGGAGACATCGGCGGGAGACTACCGCCTTGCGGGCCGTGCAGCGACGGTGGCCCGCGATGCGCGCGGGCGATTGTCAAGAGTGTTCATGGCCTGCGGCACGCGTCTGTCGGAGGACGGCGGGAGGACGGCTCTCCTGGAGGCCGCGCAGCCCACAACCGTCGAAGCGGTGTACGGCGACGGGACGCTTACGCTGACAGGGCAGCACCTCCAGGGTCTGCGCATTCATGCGGCCGGCGTCGCGCCGGATCGCGTCACGGTCAACGGCAAGCTCGGAGCGGCAGGAGAAGTCGGCGTGGTCCTGGTGCCGTAGCAGCCTGCTGAAGGACTGTGGCACAGCCGCCCCCGGCCGTGCGGACGCAACAGCAACGGTCATTTTCGGCCTGCCGCCACGCCCGAGGGCGGGCGTGCCACACCGGGCTCCGGTTTCTTCAACGGGCTGGCAGGCGTCTCTGGATTGCTGATCCGCACGACGCCGGTCAGGCCGTGCGACCCTTTCCGGGCTTCTCCAGGAAGACCAGGGTCACCTTGTCGCCGGCCCGTTCCTGGCGAAACCGGCGATAGCCCAATCGCTCGTAGAGGCGGAGGTTGTCGGCGCTTCTGTGACCCGTGAACAGCTCGAAACGTGCGGCCTGGGGGTGGGCGGCCTCTATCGCCGCCATCAGGGCGACGCCGATGCCCTGCCTGCGGTGGTCAGGATGGACGAACAGACGCTCGATGTGGCACGTGTCGTCGCGCTGCAACGCCCGGACGGAGCCGACCAGACGCCCGGCCGCAACGGCCTTGAGGATCCGCTTGAAGCCGAACTGGGCACGCAAGCTGTCGAGTTCCTCCACCAGGGGCGGCAGACTGTAGTCGTCGTAGATTGCCGCTTCGGTCTGATAGGCCAGTCGTTGAAGAGCAAGGATCGCAGGCGCGTCCTCCATGGTTGCCGGTTGGATCTCGATCATGGCCACCCGTGGCCCTCCCCGTCAGGCGTACCCGCCGAAACCGAAGAACCAGTGCCGTTTGGCGAATCGGTAGAGCCAGTGCTTCTCGGGAATCTCACGGCCGGGAAGATGCTGGCTGGCGCGCGGCGCCATCCGCACCAGTTCGTCGAATCCGGTGCCGCGCCCCGTCGTGTCGCGGGCCCCCTGCCGCAGGAGAAACTCGCGGAGTTCGTGCGGGGCCTCCAGCAGCACACAGCCGCGCGTGCGCCGGGAGGCGAAGTCGCGGAACGCCTTCAGAAACGCCGACCGGTCGATACGCCCGACCACGTCGTCGCCGTTGCCGACGCTCTCGACGGCAAACTGGATGGGCGGACAGGGTTCGATGTCGCCCCAGGGATTGACATGATAGGACATGCCTTCGGCCGCCGGACACAGCGCCCTGCCCTCGGCGTCGTAATACGTATCGACGATGATGATCGGCTTGCGGCATCGCATCTCGACGATGAAGCGTCGAAGCGTCACAAGCTCGTCGGGCGACAGGGCCAGTTCGGGACACGGGTTGGGCCCCGACGGGCGGTAGGCGTAGAACCAGACGTAGTGAACGCCAAGGTCGATCAGACGGTCCAGGTGCGACTCGGACGCGAGGTCGGCCAGGTTCGACTTGCAGACGCTGGTGGCCACGCCCGTGATCAGGCGGGCATCCAGGCAGTGCCGCAGGCCGGCCAGAGTCCGCGCGTGGACGTCCCGACCGCCTCGCCGCTGGTCGCTGACGGCCGCGTCGCCTTCGATGCTCACCAACGGCGTCACGTTGCCGGCGCGCCGGAGCCTTCGGGCCGCGTCGGCCGTGATGAGGGTCCCGTTGGTGAACAACTGGAAGTAGCAGTTGGGGTGGCGCTGGAACAGGTCGAACAGCCCGTCGTAGAGCAACGGCTCGCCGCCGAGGATGCCGAAGAAACGAGTGCCCTGCTCTGCCGCCCGGTGGATGATGCGTCCAACGGCGGCCACGTCCAGGTCGGCCGGCGGCCCGTCGGTGGCCACCCAGCATCCCTGGCATCGGAGGTTGCAGCGGCTGGTGACGGACAGGAACAGGAACGGGGGAAACTGTCGGCCGCCGGCGATACGGCGGCGGAATCGGCGCATGGACCTCATGCCGCCGAGGCCGAAGTTCCACAGGAACTTCCACAGCGTCCGGGGACTGCTTGTCGAGACCATGCGGTAGGCGAGCTGTCCGAGCACGTTCAGCCTTTCCGGAGGCGAGGCATACGAGTTACGCGAAGCCCAGTGGCCCCATTGCCAGGATTATAGCAGCCCCGGTCAAGGCGCCGCGAGGGTGAAAACGAATATCGCTGACTCCGACCGGCTCTGGCTTGCCAATGGAGCAACAATGACGTATCCTGAGGCCGTTCCATGAGTTCTGAGCGGCCGCCATGCGGCAGGGGGAATACCATGCGATGCAGCCTGCTTTGTTCGTGTGCTCTGACTCTCGTCGTGTCGACAGGGGTATCGGCCCAGGGTGTGGACCCGCGGGAGCCGGCCGTCACGGCCGAGCAGATCGAATCGTCCATTCGCCGCGGGGTGGCGTATCTGTACAGCCTCCAGAACGATCGCGGCACGTGGGAAGAGTCGGCCACGGCCGATGAGGCAGCGAAGAAGGCCGGCGGCAGCGAGAGCGATCAGAGGACCGCTCGCCGGGACTTCGGCGGGCACACGGCGCTGTCGGTGCTGGCCCTGCTCTATTGCGGCGAGGACCCCAAGGATCCGCGCATCGACAAGGCCCTGAAGTTCCTCGCCGAAATCGAGGTCACCGGCACGTACGTGTGCAGCATCCGTGCCAGCGTGTGGTCGAAGCTGAATGACGCGCGCTACCGGCGGCCGCTGAAGGCCGACGCAGCGTGGCTCCTGGGCGCCATGACGACGGCCGAAGGGGCGATTCCGGGGAACTTCAGCTACGGCACGCCGCATCCTCCGAAAGTGCATGACCACTCGAACACGCAGTATGGCGTGCTTGGGCTTCGCGACGCGGCGATTCGAGGCGTGGAAATCTCGCCGACGATCTGGAAGGCCATTCTGGACAACATGCTGTCGTGCCAGGCGGACAACGGCGGCTGGGGCTACTACATGTCTGCCAAGGACACGCCGTCGCACACTTACGGGGCGATGACGGTGGGGTGCCTGGCCAACATCTACATCGCCGAGGAGATGCTGCAACTGTTCGTCGAGGGCGACTACAACGGCCGTTCGACCAAGGGGTGCGGGCAACGCAGGCCGCCGGAGGCCATCGAGAAGGCGCTGGCCTGGATGGATCGCAATCTGCCGGTGGACTTCGCGCTGAAACAGGGGGGCGACGTGCAGAACTGGCCCACGACAGGCAACCACGGCATGGGCCGGTACTACCTGTATGCCCTGGAGCGGTGCGCCAGCGCTTGCGGGCGAAAGTCGTTCGGCGGCGTACTCTGGTTCGAGGAAGGCGCCAAACTGCTGCTCAGGCAGCAGGACGCAGCCGACGGCGGGTGGAAGGCCACCTATTTCGGCAACGACATTCACACGTCATGGGCGCTTCTGTTTCTGTCGAAGGGGCAGGCCCCGGTTTTCTACAACAAGCTGGACACCAAGTCCGACTGGAACAACCACACGCGGGCGGTGCCCTACATCTCCCAGTACATCGCCGACGAACTGGAGCAGCGGATCAACTGGCAGGTGATCGACATCAACGATCCGGTGGACACATGGCTCGACGCGCCCGTGCTGATGTTCAGCGGGCACGACATCCCGGCATTCACCGACGAACAGAAGAAGAAGCTGCGGCTCTACACCGATTCGGGCGGCACGATCCTGGCCGAAGCCTGCTGCTCGAAGATGGAGTTCGTGCGAGGGTTCAATGCCCTGGCTCGGGACGTCTGGCCCGAATGGGAGCTTCAGACGCTCGACCGCGAGCACCCGATGCTCTCGTTCCATCACCAGATTCGCGGCCGATTGCCGCAGGTCATGCACCTGGATGACGGGTGCCGCAGCCGCGTGTTCCTCTTCGTCACCGATGCGTCGGGGGCGTGGAACCACAACATGCAGAAGGCGTATCTGACGTACTTCCAGTTGGGAATGAATCTGGGGCGCTACGCCAGCGACAAGCGCATGCTGCGCAGCCGCGTGTTCTTCGAGCCGAACCTGTTCAAGGAACTGGCCGCCCAGGGCAAGGCCGCGCCGTCGTCGCAGGCACCGAATGCGACCGTGCGGCTGGCCGACTGGCCGACCGAGGGTAAGCGGCTCACGGACATCCGCGGCCTGCGGCATCTGGCCGAGACGCTGAAGCAGGCGGCCAATGTCACGCTCGAGACGACGACGCTGGAGGAGAACAACCTCGACGCACTGGACAAGGTTCAGATTGTCCACATGAGCGGGCACCACGGCTTCAGCGTCAGCGACGAGAATGTGGCCAAGCTGAAAGGGTTCATCGCGCGAGGCGGGCTCATCTGGGCCGATCCGCAGTGCGGCCGCGAAGCCTTCAAGAAATCATTCGAGGAATTCGTCGGCAAGCTCGCGCCGGGGGCTGCGCTGGAGACCATCGCGGCGGACGACCCGCTGATGACGGGCAACGGCCTGCCGCGGCAGGGCTTCGACCTGTCGAGCGTCCGCTACAAGCAGGCCGTGAAGCTGAAGGAAACGGCGGCAGTGCTCCAGGAGGTAAGGATCGGCGGCAAGCGCGCCATCGTCTACTCGCCCTACGACATCACGTGCGGGATGGACGGCCACGACTGCCCGAATTGTCTGGGACCGCGGCGGAACGACGCGCTGAAGATCGGGACGAACATCGTCCTGGCCACGCCCGACGCCGTCGGGCGGTAGCGCGGGGCGTCGCGCCGCCGTCATCAGCCGAAGACTTGCCGCATGCGGTCGCAGTAGTAGCGCACAAGGTCCCACTTGGCATCGGGCGGGATACGGTGGTCCGGGCAGGGAATGAAGCCGCCCAGGTCCACCAGGGGGCGCAGCCGCTCGACCTCCGTGTCGATGGCGGCCCGGTCGCGGGAGAACACCACCTTGTTCATGCCTCCGACGCCGCGCAGGGCCTTGCCGTACTGCTGCCGCCATGGGGCGATGCTGGCCTTCCACGTTCCGACTTCGATGGGGAACATCGTGTTGACACCGTTGGCGAGCCACGTCGGGATCAGGGCGTCAATCATGCCGTCGCAGTCCAGCGACACGATGTCGACGCCGTGCCTGGTCAGCAGGTCGGTGATGCGTTTGTAGTGCGGACCGACCTTGGCATCGAAGACGGAAGGAATCACCAGGGGGCCGTTCTTGAAGCAGATGTCTTCCCAGAAATGGCCGAAGTCGAATTTCGCGCCGGCGGCGAGAACGAATTCGACCGTGTGATAGCAGAGGTTGCCCACGGTATCGATGATCTCGTCGTAGAGGGTCTCGTCGTCAGCCAGCAGGTAGCACGAGCCCTCGACGCCGAGGATATTGCGGATGTGGCCGAAGAGGCTTCCGCAGTAGAGGGCATAGGGGTAGTCGCGCTTGTCGGCCCGGAGGAACTCCAGCCCTCCCTGGCCGTAGGGCACCAGTTTATCGTTAACGCGGACCGGCGACTCCAGCACGCGGGCTTCGCTGAACTCGTAGCGCCACTTGTAGTGCTCTTCCCACGACGCGCGATCGACGAGCGTGTGCTTGATCTCCGTGGGGATGCCCGTGGCCCCGGGCCGCTGGAGGACGATCACGCCGTCGCGGTTCATGACGTGCCTGGACCCGTCCGGGAACTCTTCGACAGCCCTCACTTCGAAATACGGCAGCAGTTCCATGCTGCCATGGAACGTGCTGTACCAGTCGAAATCGAATCCGAGCCGTTCGCTGAGGGCCACGCAGGTGGGGTTTCCGTCGCCCCAGGAGGCGGCTATCTCAGCCGTGAGGTGCCCTTCCTGTGCCCACTTGTCGAGGGTCTCGCGCCAGTAGCCGAAATGCACGAGCGGCAGCCTGTCGTACGGCTCATAGTGCAGCACGGCCATAGCCCGCTCGCGGTGGGTCATGGGTCGCGTTCCTTTTGACTTGTCACGTGCGGACATTCGAAGCCTCCTGCCGCCTGCACGGCAATAAGATTCCCCGGACACACCAGACACTCTCCGGAATCAAGCATACTGCGTTTTCGTCGGATTGCCATGGACAGAAGTGGCATTCCCATGTACGATCATAAGCCGCGAACAAGGCCGTGACGCCACCGGGAGCCGCCCATGATCGAACTCCGCCCCCCCGACATCCGCCCCAGGGTCCGTGTCGTCAACTACATCCATCCGCCCGCCGGACGCGCCTGGAACAACCGCTGCATTCCCGACTTCGAGCTGATCTGCGTGGTGTCCGGGCGATACGGCTACGAGTCCCCGCAGCAGCGGCCCGTGGCGCTGCCGGCCGGGTGCGTGCTGTGCATCCCGCCGGGGCCGCACAGCTTCTATCGCATCGACCGCGCCCGGCGGTCCACGATCAGCTGCATCCACTGCGAACTGAGCCACGAGGGCAACTACGCCGGCGGGGATTACCGCCTGACCCCACGACCGCAACTGGTCACGGACATGTCGGACGACAAGTCTATGGCCACACTGTTCCGCCGGTGCGCCGAGGCGTTCGCCGGCTACGGCCGGTACCGCAACGCCCTGGTCGAGACCATGACGCGCGAGATATGGCTGCGGCTGGCCGAGCGGTGGACCGGCGGGGACACGCGGCCCGTGTCGCACCGCCTGGAACAGATGCTCACGTTCCTCCGCCAGCACCTGATGCGTCCTGTCTCGCGGCGCGACCTGGCCGCGGCCTTCAGCGTCACGCCCGAGCACGTCAACGCCATGTTCAAGAAGCAACTCGGCATGACGCCCACTCGGTTCGTTCACCGCGAGCGGTGCCTGGTGGCCTACCGGCTGATGCGCGATGAGGGCCTCAGCGTCAAGGAGGCCGCCAGGATGACCGGCTTTGCCGACGCGTTTCATTTCTCGAAGGTGTTCAAGCGCGTCATGGGCATTCCGCCCAGCCGGGCGTGAGCCGACCGTCATGTCGCGTCGAGACTACCTGCCGTGCGACGAATCGTCGGCCCCGCTGGGGACGAACTCCAGCGAAGCCGAGTTGATACAGAATCGCTGGCCCGTGGGCGGTGGGCCATCGTCAAACACGTGCCCCAGGTGCGCGCCGCAATGGCTGCACACGACTTCCGTGCGGTCCATGCCCAGGCTCGTGTCGCGCTGCCGGCCGAGTGCGTCTTCGCAGGCCGGTTGCCAGAAACTGGGCCACCCGCTCCCACTGTCGTACTTGGACTCGGACGCAAAGAGCGGTTGCCCGCAGACAACGCAGCAATAGGTCCCCTGCACCTTGAAACGGACGTACTGGCCCGTGAACGGCGGCTCGGTCCCCTTGTGCTGGGTGACCCGGAACTGCATCGGCGTCAGTCGCCGCTTCAGGTCGGCCGCCGACTCGCCGCCACCGGCGGAATCTCGCTCGTCAGAACTCATGACTATGCCTCCCGACCGCCCCCGGCCGCTCGCCCGACGCCGGTAATGACCCTGTGCGACACACCTCACTCGAACCCATAGCGGCCGCGCATCGCCACGAACACGCACGGACAGAACTCCGTCCGCACAAACTGGCCATGTTCCTTCGTCACCTTGACGAGATTCTGGATGCTGCGCGGCCCGACGGGCACGATGGCGATGCCCGGATCGGCCAGTTGTTCGACGAGCGGCGGCGGGACGTCGGGGGCGGCGGCCGTGGCCAGAATCCGGTCGAAGGGGGCCGCGTCGGGCCAGCCCAATGTTCCGTCGCCGACGCGGGCACAGACGTTCGCGGCCCCCATCGCCGCCAGCGCCGCCATGGCGCGCTCGCTCAACTCCGCGACGCACTCGATGGTGTACACCTGGCGAGCCAGTCGGGCGAGGATGGCCGTCTGGTACCCCGAGCCGGTGCCGATCTCCAGAACGCGTTCGGTTCCCGCCAACTCCAGTTCGGCCGTCATCAGGGCCACCATGTACGGCTGGCTGATGGTTTGCCCGCAGCCGATCTCCAGGGGATGGTCGTCGTAAGCTTCGGCCTGCAGGTCGGAGGGCACGAAGGCGGCCCGGTCCACCTCGCGCAGAGCCGCCAGCACCCGAGGGTCGGCGATGCCGCGGTCGGCCACCTGACGGTTCACCATGTCTTCGAGCGACGACGATGTCGTGCGACCGTGTCGCATGCTGGAGCCTCCGCTCAGGTCCTGCGGACGGCGTAGCGAAGGAACAGGCGGATAAACCGCAGCGTCTCGGGCAGCGGATTGATCTTGCTTCGCTCGGTGCCGTAGATGGTCGGAATCGGCACCTCGCCGATGCGGAGCCCGAGGCGGCCGGCCCGTATGAGTAGTTCGCTCTCGGCGTCGAAGCTGGTGGTCTCGGGCGAAGCCGCGAAGTATGACGCGACAGAAACGTACCGGTATCCGCTCTGGCTGTCGGTGATGCGACAGCGAGCCATCCGGCTGATGATGGCCGACGTGACGGCGTTGGTCATCCGGCGAATCCACGGCATGCCGTGGGCCGACCAGTCCTGCCGCGCACCGATGACGATGTCGGCCCCCGCGTCTGCTGCTGCGGCGAACTGCGGGATCGCCGCCGGATCGTGTTGCCCGTCGGCGTCGAGCGTCACGACGCCGTCGTACCCCTGCTGCCTGGCCCAGAGGAAGCCGGTCCGCAGGGCGGCTCCCTTGCCGGCGTTGCGTTCATGGCGGACCACGGTGGCGCCGGCCTGCTCGGCGGCCTCGGCCGTGCCGTCTCCGCTGCCGTCGTCCACCACGAGGCATGGCAGATGGGCCGTGACGCCGCGCACCACGTCGCCGACGCGCTGCGCCTCGTGATACGCCGGAACAAGAGCGATGATCCGCAACGGGCCCCCTTCTCCGCCGACGCGTGGGTCGCCGGCCTGTCGCTACGCTTCCGTCTGAAGACAGTCTGCGCCCTGGAGATGTGCCGAGTAAAGGGCCCGCTGCACGCGATCCAGCAGCAGCGTCGCGTTGGCGTCGTCACCGCGCATGGTCGTCACGCCGATGCTGGCGGTCACACGGCCGTCGCGCGGGCCGATGGTCGTGGCGCGCACCGCATCGAGAATGCGCCGCCCCGCCTTAGCGGCCCCGCGAACATCGGTGTCGGGCAATGCGACGAGCAGCTCATCCAGGCCGAAGCGCCCCAGGAAGTCGATGCCGCGGAGGTGAACCCGCACTTCGTCCACGAAGGCCTTGAACAGCTCGTCGGCGGCCTCCTGGCCGTTGGTCCGCTTAAACCGCATGAAGTTGTCGATGTCGATCAGCAGCAGCGACAGAGGTTGGCCGTGCCGACGGGCCCGGGCCATCTCGTCATTGAGCCTGGTGCAGAAGAACTCGAAGGCCCAGACACCTGTGGCCGGATCGACCACTTGCATCCGGCGCCGCTCATCGTAGAGCTGGCATCGTCCGTGGCAGGCGGCCGCGAGGCGCGACACCAGTTGGAGGACGAGTTGGTGCTCGGGTGTGAAGTAGGACGGCTGATCGCTCGTGGCCACGACGAAGCCGCAGGGGCGATGCATTTCGACGATCGGCGTGGCGACCAGTGAACCTTGCGTGTTCTCCAGCCGCAGCGGCCCGACGGCCGGATCCTGCGGGTCGATGCTCTCGATCAGCAGATCGTGGCCGCCGTCGAGCACCTGGGCGATGGACGGCGCCTCGGGGTCCAGGGCGGCGTGGTTGATGAAGGTCGCGCTGAGTCCGTGGCTGCCGACGATCTTGAGCTGGGAGCGGTTGTCCGCGAGCATCACAATGGCGACCGCCCGCGGCTTCAGGAGCGAGAAAGCCACGTGGGCGAGGCCGCTCAGCCCCTCTTCCAGCGACCAGGAGCCGCTGATCCTCTGACAGGCTCCCAGCAACCGTTGACAGACTTCCTTGAAATCCATGGCGACGGTCTCCAAGAGGCGCCCCCTCTATAGTTCAATGTAGCCCAAGGTTCTACCCAAGTCAACGGATGTAAACGTCCGGTGCTCTGGGATTCCGTCGGAATCTCAACTGCCACAGAGTGCGCTTGACACCCCGTCGGGGTGTCGATACATTCGTGGAGGTTCGGGCGGGGCGATTCAAGAAGGGCCGCAAGTCAGTTCTTTGTCGCATCGGCCGCAGCGCAGCGGGGCGATGCGGGGTTCTGTCGCGTCACAATCGAGAGGAGAATGCGATGGCCGACCAGCAGGGCGCCAAGGTCAAGGGAATCGTGGACATTGTGTTTCTGATCGACGCCACGGGCAGCATGCAGCCGTGCATCGACGCACTGAAAGCCAACATTTCCACCTTCATCGACACGCTGACGACCCCGAACGCCAACAACCAGGCGCCCGTGAAGCACTGGCGAGCCAAGGCCGTGGGCTACCGCGATTTCGGCAGCGACCAGCAGCCGCTGATCGATCACCCGTTCGTCGAAGACGCCGCGGCGATCAAGGCGCAACTGGCCGAGATTACCGCTGAAGGCGGCGGCGATGAGGCCGAATCGCTCCTGGATGCCCTGTACAGGGTGGCCACCATGGAACAGACCGGCAAGGGCGGCCAGTTCGAGCCGACGAAATGGCGTTACCGCAGCGACGCGGCGCGCGTGGTGATCGTCTTCACCGACGCACCCTACAAGGACGTCATGACGAGTCCGGCCGGCGGCACGTTCGACGACCTGAAGAATGCGATTCACGGCAACCGGATCATCCTGAGCATCTTCGCCCCGAACCTGCCGTGCTACGACCTGCTGGCCGGGTTGGACAAGTCGGAACTGATGGCCTACGACTTCGACGCCTCGGACCTCCAGGGCTCGCAGAAGGCACTGGCCGAGTTCACAGCCGACCGCGAGAACTTCAGGCAGACCCTTGTCCAGTTGGCCAAGAGTGTGTCGAAGTCGGCCGAGGTACCGTCGCTCTAGTGCGGCGCCGGGGAGACATGCCATGGCCAAAATTGCCAGGCCCGGTGACGCGATCCGGGGCTACCGCATCATCGAGCTGATTCACAAGGGCGCGATGGCCACATCGTATGCCGCGACGGCACCCGACGGTCGCAAGGTCTTCTTCAAGCAGTACAAGTCCCCCTCGGTCACCGTGGACTGGTACAACGGCTACGTGGCATATCAGGCGGAGTTGAAGCGCCGCGTCGAGAGCACGCCGCTGGTCAACTTCACATACCGCATGATCGAGTTTTTCGAGGCCGACTTCGGCCCGCGCACGTTCTTCCAGGTGTTCGAGTTCGTCCGCGGCAATCTGGACATGGAGAAGGCCCTGGACGGGATGCGCCGGCGGCGCGATCCCGGCTCCTGGGATCAGGTGGTCATCCTGGCCAAGATCCTCATGAATGCGGTCGCCACGCTGCACGACGCACGGATCATCCACTGCGACCTCAAGCCGGCGAACATTCAATTGTTCCCTGACAAGTCCATCGCCGCAGGGTACCACCTGAAGCTCATCGACATGGACTTCTCGATCCTGTCGGACCGCCGAGCCCCGTGGCACGGGCACAGCGCGTACGTCGGCAGCCCTCGCTATTTCTCGCCGGAGCACCTGCGCGGCCAGGTGCCGCTGCCGGCGTCGGACGTGTTCACCTGCGGCCTGATCCTTCACGAACTGCTCGCCGGGCGTCATCCCTATCGCAGCGGCGGCGACGACGAGGAAGAGGCCTATGCCCAGGGCGTTCTCGGGCACACGGCGCCGCCGCCGGCCCTGCTGGGCTCGATGCCCGCCCCTGCCGACGACGGCAAGGTGGCCGAGGCGATCCATCGCTGCCTGTCGCCCGATCCGTGGCAGCGTCCGACGGCCCGCGAGTTGAATCTGGTGCTGAACGGTCGCGGCGATCTGGCGCCCCGGTCGTCGCGACCTGCGGCCTCCGCGAGCCCAGTGGCCGACGCGCGCATCGTTCCCGCGACCCCTGCCGCAAGGCCAGCCGCCCGCATGGCGACGCCGGCCGAGGACGACGACCTGCCGCGTCTGCTGCCGGAGGGATTGCTGTCGGCGGCGACACGACCGGTGACCGCGCGGACGCCCGCCCTGGAGCTCATCGGCCCCGGCGGGCAGCGGCTCAGTATGCGGGTGCGCACCGACGTGGGCCGCGCGATCTGCAAGCCGCTCGGCGAGGATTCCCTGTTCTGGGACCGCCTGCAATTCACCGTGGACCGCAAGGACGGCCGCTGGCTGGTGATTCCGAATGCAGCCGCCACCAACGAGACCCTTCTGAACGGCGAAGCCATCAGCGTCGAAACGCCGCTCGCCGAGGGCGACACGCTGGCCGTCGGCCGGCAGGCCCGGGGCATCGCGAAGCTCCCGTTGACCGTTCACCTGGAGTGACCGACCATGACGTGGAAATGTGCGAAATGCGGTTTCTCGGCGAATGTGGACGGCGCGGCCATGTGCAGCGGCTGCGGCGATGTGCGCCTTGGGCGACTGGTGCTTGTGTCCGAGGAGACCGGACAGCAGATTGTCATGTCGGTAGACACCACCGTCGGCCGCGGGCTGCTGAGAACCTTCGCCGGCGACGACGCCCGGTACGCCGCCGAGCCGCAGTTCCGCGTCACGCGCGACGTGGCTGTCGGCAAGTGGACGGCCTCGCCCGCCGCAGGCACCAAGAACGCCACGTGCGTGGATGGCGTGCCGCTGGGCGACGCGCCCGTGCCGCTGGGCGAAGGCTCGGTGATCAGCATCGGACCGGATAAGATGCGGCTGGCCGTCAAGATCGAGTTCTGACCCGAGACCTCCCATGGCGCTGAACTGGTTCAGACGAAAACCGGCGGACGTGGAGCCGAACCTCCAGGAGTTCAACGCCTATTTCCTCATGCCGATGGCCGCGGACGGACGGCTGGCCCACACCGAGGAAACGCCCCTGGACATTGCCCAGTTCGTTTATGGCCTGGACGTGCTGATGGAGCGCAACCGGGAAGCCACCGAAGGAAGCCTGCGCGAGGCGATCCGCGCCGCCCAGGCCACTCCGTCGCTGACCGACGCCTGGGAGCCGCAGGAGGCATGGAACAGCATCAACCGCCAGTCGCGCGGCATGACCGAGTCGCAGTACTGGCACGTGCGCGTCTGGCTGGAGAGCGAGGCCCGGCGTCTGGCGCGACCGTTCGTCCCGGGTCCGCGACCCGATCGGTTCGCGGACTCTTGCTCGGCACCAGCGCCGCGGGCAGCGATCTCGCAGTGGATTGGCGGGCCGATGGAGGACGCGTCGTCACAGGCAGAAACGTCGGTTGCCGCTCAGGAACCATCCGCCGAAGCCACGTTGCCGGCACCAGCCGTCACGGAGCCGTCGCCCGATGCCCCCGCCACCGCCTGCGACCGCGCTGCGACAACAAAGGCATCGTCCCCGAGACCGGCCGAGAGCTTCGAGCCGGTACTCTGCGACATTCCGCCCGAGACTGTCGAGCAGTTGCTTCGCGAGGTGCTTCGCGAGGCCGACATGAACGGCCCGTGCTGCGAGCGGGCCGGCGAGATCGTCTCCGGCGTAGAACGACTTCTGGAAGGCGATCCCCTGCCCGGGCTGGCCTTCGACGACTGGCGCTCGGGGCCCGCCAACCAGGCGGTCGTCGTGGACCGCCTGCCGTCGAATGCAGACGTGTGGTTTATCGGAGACATCCACGGCGACGTGCTGTCGCTTCGCGTGGCGCTGGACTACCTCGACACGGTGAGCCGTCGTGACCTGCGCCAGCCCTACATCGTGTTTCTGGGCGACCTGTTCGACCGTGGCCACATGGGGTACCAGGCCGTGCTCTGCCTGTTCCACGAGTTGCTGGTGCGCGGGCGGCAGATGTGCGTGCTGGCCGGCAATCATGACGAGGCCCTCGGCTACCGCGAGGCCGACGACGCCTTCGTGGCCACGGTCAGCCCGTTCGATCTGGCGGCGTGGCTGAACGACCATCGAGAGGATGTGCCGCGGCGCGTCGGCCGAGCTGTGGTTCGCCTGTTCTCGTCGGCGCCACGGGCCGTGTTCTTCCCCGACGGCCTGCTGGCGGCCCACGGCGGCGTGCCTTTGCGGGATCTGGCCGAGACGCTGACCTGCCGGGCGGATCTGGATCGCCCGGAATGCCTTCAGGATTTCGTCTGGACGCGGGCACATCCACGGGCCCGCTTCAAGCACATCAACCGCCTCAGTCGCACGTGCGAGTTCGGTCATGAGGACTTCGAGTACTTCTGCGAGCGAGCCGCCCTCGCCCTGGACCGCCCGGTGGAGCGCATGATTCGCGGTCACGATCACGTCCTGCACCGCTTCGCGCTCTACGAGTCTTACGTGCGACACCCGATGCTGACGATCAACACCCTCTGCTACAGCCAGGGCGAGTACGGCCCCCACGAGCGGATGCCGTGCGTTGCCCGCTACGTGCCCGGCGGCGTGCCGCAGGTGCATCAGCTTCGCATCCCCGGCGAAGCCGTGTGCCGAGTCTACCCGCCGGACGCCGGAGACGACGACGCCGGATGAGCAGCGAGAACGTCCGCAAACAGTGCTGCATCTGCGGCACGCTTCACCCGCTCACGCACACGGGCCCCTGCACGAGTTGCTTCGGGGACTCGTGGCGGTTGTGGTGCACCGTCCATCAGCAGGTGCTTGAGGCGGCCGCGTGCAGCCAGTGCGCCCGCGAAGAGCGCCGCCGGAAGATGGTTCCAGCCCGTGTGCCGCTGACGGTGCGCTGCGGCGGCCGCGCGTGGCGCCTGGACGCCGGGCCGGTCGTGATCGGTCGCGACGACGACTGCGACATCCGCATCGACAGCGACGCCGTGAGCCGCCGCCACTGCGAGTTGTCGCCGCTGGGTTCGCGGTGGCGGGTGCGCGACCTGGAGAGCACGAACGGAACACTGCTGGATACGACAGCCATCACGGCACGAGGCGTTCTGGTCACGGGCAACAGCCTCCTGCGGCTGGGAACCGGTCCGATCCTGGAACTGTCGCTGGAGCCGCCGCCTGCACCGCCACCGGCCGTCCCCGCGTGGCATACGACGACCCGCGCCCCCTCGACGGGACGGGACAGCATGTCCGCCCGTCGCGTCACCCGGCCGCCCCATGACCCCGTGGCCGTCACCGCACTCGGATTCGCTGTGGTCGCCCTGATCGCCAGCTTCACCCCGTTCGGGTTCGTTGCCGCCATTGCCGGCCTGACGCTGGGGGCGAGCGCCTGCAAGCGCACCTGCGACGCCCCATTCACCTACGGCGGCATGGGCATTGCGGTCCTCGCGATGGTCCTCAGCGGCCTGGCACTGCTCCTGGGCATTGCCATAGCCGTGCAAGGAATGGAGCGTCACCTGTAGTGCGGCGCGGCGTTATGTGGTACAAGCGTACCTCGCGCGGCAATGGGTCCGCGTGGCCGCCATTGGGAGCCGACACATGGAGTGCAAGAAGTTCGCCGTCGCCGCTGATCGCGAGATCGGCCACTGTCGGCGTTTCTGGACCGTCGCCAACTGGAACCGGCCGTTTCGCCTGCTCGACGCCGAGACCATGGCCGATCTGCCGCGACGCGCCCCGTTCATCACCGAGCTGAACTGCGTGTACCTGCTGGGCGGCCGCACGCGCGAGCACAATTGCTGGTACCAGGGCCTGGAGCCCGACGGCCGCGTCCGCGCCGATTTCAGCGGCATGATCGCCCAACTCCGCGGCGCCGTGGACCGCGGCTACACGCCGTGGATTGTCCTGGACAACGTACCCTACGGCATGAGCGATCCGCCGACCGAGCATTTCTACGGCAACACGTCGCCGCCGGCCGACGAGCGCGTCTGGCACGAGTATGTTCGCCTGGGCATCGAGGCCATGGTCGAGGCATTCGGCCGCCAAACGGTCGGTCGCTGGTGGTTCCGCGTGGGCACCGAACCGGATCTGCTCCCGGGTCACTGGTGCGGCACCAAGGAGCAGTACTTCGCGCACTACGATGTCACGGTCGATGCGGTGCTCGGCGTTCTGCCCGAGGCCATGATTGGCCCGGGGAACATCCTCAACCCGGTCGAAGGCGAGTACGGCATCATCGTCAAGGACCAGTGGGGCCTGGAGATCATCGACCACGCCGCCACGGGACGCAATGCCTGCACCGGCGGCATCGGCACGCCCCTGCGGTGGTTCTCTTGCTCGTGGTACGGCCGTGTGGGCGTTCCACTGTCGATGTTCGACAAGGCGATGGGGATGATGCGCGACCGCCTGCGACGATATCCGCAGTTGGCTGACGTGCCCATCGTGGTCGGCGAGTTCGCGGTGCTCCACGACGAGCAGGGCCGGCGTCTCTACGACGGCGACTGCACCGAGTGGGGTGCGAGTTTCTACGCCGGCATCGCCGACCGCGTCTACACCTATGACGTGCGGCGCGTCTACGAATGGGCCGAGACCACCGACGGCGTCTACCACCCGCGGGCCCAGGTGATCGAGATGCTCAGCCGCATGGCCGACGGCCGCCGGCTGGCGGTCGATCCGCCGCAACGGGCCGACACGGACTGCGGGCTCATCGCCTGCCGCAAGATGGGCGACCTGTTCCTGCTGGCCTACAATCACGCGGCCGAGCGTGAGCCGAAGGTCCCTCGGTGCATGCGCATCGCCCTTGGCGGCACGGGCCTTGCCCCGGGAACCGCGCTGCGGCGGACGGAATGGTCTATCGACGAGCATCGCGGCGTCTGGGCCCGTGCGTTCGAGGCCGATTGCCACGCTGCCGGAATCGAGCCGCTGCCCGAGGCCGGGCGATACGAGGGTAGCCCACGGCATCTCTACGGGGAGGCCGGTGAACGGGTGTTCCCCGCCCATCGCGAGCGCTACGCGGCCCTGGCCACGCTGCCCGTCACGCGCGAGGACACACAGGTTGCGGGACCGGATGGCGGGGTTTCACTGGACCTGGACATGCCCGGACACAGCGTGCGGCTCATCCGCCTGACGCCGGCACCGTAGCGCGACACGAATTGCCGACGCATCCGCCCTCGACAGGGCTCGCGCACGCAATGCACGATGGCCGCGCCGTCATGCCGTCTCCGCAGCGGCCGGGCGAATCTCCTGAATCTCCCATGCCCGCTTGCCGGCATCGACGGCAAGCTCCACCGTGTCTCCGACCTTGCTGCCCATGAACGCCAGCGCCAGGGGCGAGCGGTACGAGAACACGTTGTTTTGCGGCGCGGCGTCCCACGGACCCAGGAACGTCATCGTCTCGGTCTTGCCGCTGCCGAGGTCGCGGGCCGTGACGACGCTGCCGATGGTCACGTGGTCCACAGCGGCCATGTCCGCCCCGATCAGCCGCGCCATCTTCATGTCGGCTTCCATGCGCGCCGCCTTCTCGGTCAGGAGGTTCCGTTCTTCCAGCGCAGCGGTGAATTCGGCATTCTCGCTCAGGTCGCCGAAGGCCGCCGCTTCGCCGATGGCCTTGGCGTTGGCCGCCATCTTGATATTGACCAGGTGGGCGAACTCCTGCTGGTGCCGCTGAAGTCCCTCGGCCGTCGTGTAGATGACGTCGTCCTCCTCCCACGGAGGCACGTCCTTCAGGAACAGACTGGGATGCGTGCGCGTAATCAGGTCGAGCACCTTCAGCCGCGCGTGCTCGCCGAGAACGAAGTTGCGCACGGCGGCATGGTGGACGCGCGAGGCCCCGTGATCGTCCGCTTCCTTCAGCACGGTGTGCAGATACTCGTAGTCTTTCTGCGACAGGGCGGCGCGGAGCTGCGACAGGATGGCCTTCTGCTGGTCCTTGTCAAATGTCGTGTCGCGGGCCAGGCCACCGACCGCAATCAGCAGGGCCACCGCCGCGTCGAGGCCCTTCAGTGAGCCTGTGACATCAGGACACCTGCCCGCGGCCATGGCGCGCCAGAGCCACGCCACGGCATAGGGATAGCGCTCGGGCCGGGTGAGAATGAGCTCAATCGCCTGCCGCACGTCGGCCGAGAATCCGTGCTCCAGGAGCCCCTGAACGATCCACTCGCAGACGCCCTGCGACGCGCCGGGCATGACGGCGAGCCAGACATCGTGCCACCCGGAGTGCAGCACGTCGCGAACGTAGCCCAGCAGGCACCGCGCCACATCGTCACTGGCGACCGGCCGCAGCAACATCGACAGGTCCGTCACGCCCGAGAGCACCGATTCCAGCGCGTTGGGCTTCGGCTCGGGCACGTCGGGCGCGTGCCGCCGCAGTCCGGCCATCAGCGCCAGCGCGGCGATGCCCATTGCCGGCTCGTCCGCGCGCCACGACTCGAACCGGTCCATCAGTTCGCGGCCGAAGTGCTGCATCACCTCCGGATGCGTCGGCCGGCTACCGCACTCCTTCAGGTACGTCAGCACCGTGGTCAGCTTCTGCTCCGCCGCTGCTGCGCCATCAAATGCCGCGCGAAGCTCGTCCTCGTAGGCCACCGGCCGATTTCGCAGGAACAGCCAGGGCTGCGCGTCGTCCGACATCTCGATCATCGGATCGCGTCTGCACTGCACCTTGGCCTCGGCCCACCATTTCGCCCACGCCGGCCCCGAGATGAGCGGCTTCAGGTGCTCCTTGAGTTCCTTCAGTTCCAGCCGCGGCCCATAGGTGCCGAGAACCGTCTTCACCAGTTCCGCCGGAGCCTCGGCGGCCATGTGCTCCAGGCCCTCGCGGTCCTTGACCATGCGCGACCGCAGGTCCGAGTCGGCCACGGGCTCCAGCTTGTCCAGGGCCAGCCGGTCGTACGTGCGCGAGCGGTCGTCGAACGCCACTTCGAGCGTCCTGGCCACCGCATCCAGACCGACCACCTGCCCGAGCTTGTCGAGCTGCGTGTCCATGACGCACGTGCCCGGCCGCAGTTGCAGCAACCGGTCGAACCGCTTCACGGCGGTGGCGAAAGGAATCGCCGCATGAAGGACGGTCATCTCGGCCATGGTGCCGACGTCGCCGCATACGGTCTCGTACGCGCCGGCCACCTCCTCGCGCAGGCTGCCGCTGCCTTCCAGCCATCCGGCCGCCTGCCGCACCAGGTTCAGTCCCGCGGCGGCCCCCTGACGCTCGATCACCTGTGACAGCAGAAACCAGAACAATGAATCCGCCACGCCGCTCTGGTCGCGACGGCTCACGGCCTCGACCACCGCCATCAGGCCTGGAACGTCGGCGTCCTCACGGGCCACCGCCTCCAGCCACAGGGCCTCCAGCTCGTCGAACCGCTTCTTGGTCACCAGCTTCCGCAACCGAGTCACGTCCGCCTGTGCATCACCGGGTATTTCCGTCATCCGCCGTCCTCGCTCCATGATCCCGTGCATGAGACTCCAACCGGTCCAGCCCCAGGAGTCTATACTGTGACAGCCCGGCGGACAAGGGTCTGCCGTAGCAACAGCCGGTCGAGACGACCACGACGATGCCCTGCGCGGTCTCCCTCACCCGGCCGGGAAAGCGGCTGCGGGTGCCCGGATTTGCGGAACCCCGCCGCGGGCGGCCGGGGTTGAACCTTCGTGCGGCCGATAGACGCTGTCGCCGCAAACGCAGAGACACTCCGGAACAGGAGATGGGAAGATGCGAAAGACGCTGATTGTTCTTGCCGCAATGGCAGTGCTCACGGGATGGTGCCTGACCGAAACGGTTGCGCAGCCGGCCGCCGCAAACGTCCCGGTGCTGGACACCTACAGTGTCTGGCGACTCCACCAGACGCTCAAGCCGCCCGTGCTGGACCTCGACAGCGGCCTGACGCCGGTGATGACGCCGCTCGATTGGATGAACCGCGACACGGCCGACGTCCCTGCCGGGTGGACCAGCCCGGATTTCGACGACACCACGTGGCTCCGCGGCTCGGCCCGCAGCGCCGCCCAGACGCCGTATCTTGCGCGGCTGTGCATGCGCGCACGGTTCGAGGTGACCGACCCGTCGCAGGTCGGACCGCTGAGCCTGAATCTGGCCTACTACGGCGGCGCGGTGGTCTACGTCAACGGCCACGAGGTGGCCCGCAAGCACGTGGTCGGCTCCGCGAAGGCGGACCTGGCCGAAGGATATCCTCCGGAGGCGTTTCTGACTGAGGACGGCAAGATTGTTCCGAGCGGGTGGGTTCGCGAGAAATACAAGGATGCCATGGCGGCCCGTCGCCGCGAGTTCAACGAGATTGCGATTCCGGCCGACAAGCTGCGCAAGGGCGTCAATGTGATTGCTGTAGAACTGGTGCGCTCGCCGTATCACAAAGTGGTGGACGAGAAGAAGGACACGGAGGTCAACGAGCAGAGCCGCCTGAACAAGGGCGTGCCGTACGATCTGAGCTGGAACACCTGCGAGATGCTTGGCGTGCAACTGACGGCCCAGGGCGAAGCCGGGCTGGTGCCCAACGCCGCGCGGCCCGAGGGGCTGCAACTCTGGAACGGCGATCTCCTGATCCCCGACTTCGAGGCCGACCAGGGCGACCGCTGCGAGCCGCTGCGCCCCATCGCCATCAAGGGCGCTCGCAATGGCTGGTTCTCGGGGAAGGTTGTAGCGGGATCGCCCGCGGCGATTGAAGGGTTGAAGGCCGTGTGCAGCGACCTCCGGCAGGGCGACACCACGGTGCCCGCTTCGGCCGTCTGCATCCGCTACGGTTACAACTGGGGCGGCAACGTCAACCACTACAGCGAGTCGGTTCGAGACAGGGCACCGCTGATCGACGCGCTGCTCGAAACGCCGCCGGCCACGTTTCCGGCCACGCGCTCAGGCACGGTGGTTCCGATCTGGTTGACGGTCAGGATTCCCGCCGACGCCAAGCCCGGCGCCTACACCGGCGAACTGACGATCACGGCCAAGGACCAGCCGCCGCAGAAGGTCGCGGTCGCGTTGGAGGTGGCCGACTGGACGCTCCCGAACGTCGAGGACCGGCGCACCTGGGTCGAACTGATGCAGTCGCCCGATTCCCTTGCCGCCGAGTACGAGCTGCCTCTCTGGTCCGACCCGCACTGGGCGATGATCGCCCAGTCGCTCCGCCTGATCGGCGAGGCCGGCAACCGCATCGCCTACATACCCCTGATCTGCCACACCAACTCCGGCAACGAGCAGTCCATGGTCCGGTTCGTCAAGAAGACCGACGGCTCGTGGGGCTTCGATTTCTCGGTCATGGACAAGTATCTCGACCTGGTGCAACAGAAGATGGGCCGCCCGGTCTTTACGGTCTTCACGGCGTGGGAGATCTACCTGCGGCCGCCGGACAAGGAAGTCGTCATCAACGAGAGCGACAACAGCTATGTGCGCATGGAGAAGTCGTGGGCAGCGGCGCGGTGGGACCTGCGCGACAAGGGCCCGGCCGTCACGGCCGTCAATCCCGAGAGCGGCCAGGTGGAGACCGTCTACCTGCCTCGTTACGAGACGCCGGAAGCCAAGGCCCTCTGGAAATCGCTGTTCGACGAGTTGCACAAGCGGATGGCCCAGCGTGGCATCGAGGACACGATGCGGCTGGGGATGGCCTCCGACGTCTGGCCGAGCAAGGAAGAACTGGCCGTGCTCCAGGAAGTCTCCGGGAACCTGGAGTGGGTGATGCACACACACGGCGGAAGCCGGGTCGGCAAGAAGATGCACGGCATCGCCGACGTCAGCTACATCGCCTACGTCTGGGACGTCAAGTACGCCCCCGATCCGTCCGAGGGCCGCGTCTATGGCTGGAAGATGCCCGCGCTGATGGCCCAATTCCGCCGATTCCAGGCGCTGAACACGATGTCGCCGTCGGCCCTGATGCACTTCAGCGAACTGAACATCACGGGGCACCAGCGCGGCCTCGGTCGCATCGGCGCCGACTTCTGGGCGTCGTTCAAGGACAAGCGCGGCCGCCGCAGCGGATACGTCTGGAGCCGCTATCCTCAGAGCCTGTGGCACAGCCTCAACCTCAGCAGCCACATGCTCGTCCCGGGGCCGAACGGCCCGGTGGCCTCGGCCCGCCTGGAGCACCTGCGCGAAGGCATCCAGCAGTGCGAGGCGCGTATCGCCATTGAGCGCGTCCTGACCGACGATGCCCTCAAGGCCAAGCTCGGCCAGGATCTGGCGAAACGGTGCCAGGACGTGCTCGACGAGCGACTCAGGGAAATCTGGAGAGCCGGCAGCGACATGAACCTCACGGGCCGCGACTATGCGTCGTCCAAGCTGACAGGCGACTCCTACGGCGGCGTGGCCGGCCACTGCTGGTTCGCCGGCTCCGGCTGGCTCGACCGCACGCAGCAGTTCTATGAGCTGGCCGGCGAAGTGACCCGAAAGGCGGGTGTTCGCTGAAGGCATGTCGGGGACGACCACCTCGGCACGCAGTCGAGAAAGACACTGCGGCACGGCCGGCCTGCGGGCCCCGCCGTGCCGCAGCCTTTCGGCCGCGTACCACGCGTTCGAGGCCCCGCGGAAGTCGGGGACCGACGTATGTGGGGTGTTCCGGTCAGGTGTCATGTCTGCCCCGTCAGGCATGGGCAAGTCTCCGTGCCCTTCCGCGTGGCTGCCCCTCGACGGTGCCAGGAACTACGTCAAGCAGTCCCCCCTGCGTGCTGCGCGTCTCCGTCGCGCTTTGGATGGTACAGCCTTTTGACCTTGCCCGCAGCGGCGGCTCGCCGTATACTGCCCCGCTGCACTTGCCACCCGCTTGAGGGCACAGACTGCATGCCGAATGTCGTCATCCTAGGCTCCACCGGCTCCATCGGCCGCGCCGCCCTTGACGTGATCGAGGCGCTCGGCGGCGGCTTTCGCATAGTAGCCCTGGCCGCCCGCGAAAGCGTTGAACTGCTGGCCGACCAGGTGCGGCGATTCTCCCCGGCCTGCGTGTCCGTGAGCACCGACGCGGCCCGCCGACGGCTGCTGGAACTGACCGGCCCCATCCCAGGAACCGACGTCCTGGTCGACGCCGCCGCCGAGCTGGCCCGGCTGCCGGAGGCCGACATCGTCCTCTCGGCCATGGTCGGGGCCGTGGGCCTGGAGCCCGCCATTGCGGCCGTCACCGCCGGCAAGCGCCTGGCCCTGGCGAACAAGGAAGCCCTGGTCATGGCCGGCCACCTGGTCACCCAGGCGGCCGCCGCCCACGGCGCCGAACTTCTGCCCGTGGACAGCGAGCACTCGGCCGTTTTCCAGGCCCTTCACGCGGGCAGGCACGAGGAAGTTGACCACATCGTCCTGACCGCCAGCGGCGGACCGTTCTACCGCCTGGCGGCCGACCGGCTGGCCGGCGTCACGCCCGAGCAGGCCCTGGCCCATCCCACGTGGCAGATGGGCCCGAAGGTCACCATCGACTCGGCCACCCTGATGAACAAGGCCCTCGAGATCATCGAGGCTCGCTGGCTCTTCGACCTCCGTGCCGATCAGATTGAAGTCGTGGTCCATCCCCAGTCGATTGTACACTCGGTCGTGGCATTCGTGGACGGATCGAGCATCGCGCAGCTCGGCGTGCCCGACATGCAGACGCCCATTCAGTATGCCCTGACGTACCCCGGCCGGCAACGCGGCCTGTCTGCCATGCTCGATCTAGCCGCCGCCGCATCGCTCACGTTCGAGCGGCCCGATATGGACCGTTTCCCGGCCCTGCGGCTGGGGTTCCACGTGGCGGCCACCGGCGGCACCTCCGGGGCCGTGCTCAACGCCTCCAACGAGGTGGCCGTGGCGGCGTTCCGCGAGGGACGCCTGCGTTTCGACCAGATTGTCAACGTGGTCCAGCGAACGCTCGACCGTCATACCGTCACCGCCGGCCCGGACCTGGCTGCGGTCCTCGATGCCGACGCATGGGCCAGAAAGGTTGCTCAGGAATGCCTGATGTGCCAAATGTAATCTACGCCGTCCTTGGCTTCGGCTTCATCATCTTCATCCACGAGCTGGGCCACTTCGTTGCCGCCAAGCTCTTCGGCGTCAAGGTGGAAGCCTTCAGCATGGGATTCCCCCCTACCCTCCTGCACCACAAGGTGGGCGAGACCGACTACCGAATCGGCATCGTTCCTCTGGGCGGGTACGTGTCGATGCTCGGCGAGGATCCTCGCGAGCCGCAGAACGATCCCCGCGCCCTGTGCAACATACGTCCATGGAAACGGATCGTCGTCTTCCTGGCCGGAGTCCTCATGAACGTCGCCACGGCGATGGTCATCTACATGGCCGCCTCGTTCATCGGCATCCAGGTGATCGAACCCGTCGTCGGAGGCGTCGCCGACGGATCGCCTGCCCAGGCGGCCGGCCTCCAGCCCGGCGACCGCATCGTCGAGATGGACGGCAAGCGGGTCGCATCGTTCGAAGAGATTCGTCAGCACATCGCCGTCACCGCCCTCGACGACATCAACCACGGGTTCCGGATCCGATATCAGCGCGACGGCGAGCCCGTTCGCGACGTGTCCCTCAAGGCCGCTCCCGGCGACGATGGCATGCCCGTACCGAGCATCGGCATCATGCCGCCCGTGCTGCCGCAGATCAGTGATGTGGCCGACCGCGGACCGGCTCTCGACATCGGGTTCCGCAAGGACGACCGGATCACAGCCGTTGACGGCAGGCCCGTCCGGTTCACGTCCGAGGTCGCGGACCTGACCGAGGACTGGCCAAAACGCCCGATCACGTTCACGGTTTCCCGCGACGGGATGACGGTTGACCTGACCGCCGACCCAGCCAAGGTGACGGTCCCGGACTACGGTCTGGACCCGGCATTGGCCCTGAAAGCGGTCGTCGAGGATGGTGTGGCGGACAAGGCCGGGCTCAAGGCCGGTGACCGCATCGTCCGCGTCAACGATATTGATTTGCCGACAAGCTCGCAGGTATCCGCCGCCATCCGCGACAGCAAGGGCGAACCGGTCCGCCTCGTGGTACGCCGCGAGGGCCAGGCCGAACCGCTCTCGGTCACCGTCGTGCCGCAGTGGGACGATGGGATGCAGCGGCACCGCATCGGCGTCAGCTTCGCGTCGCATGCAAACGACACCCCTGTCATGCGCCGTTACGGCGCCGCCGGTCCGGCCGCGACCATTCCCGACGGGGCTCGCATTGCCGCCTTCGACGGCAAGACCGTCAAGACGTGGCTGCGGCTGTACGAGTACATGGCCGAGGCCAACGGTCGCACGGTGGACGTCGCCTATACCCTGGAGGACGGCACGGAGAAGTTCCTCGCCATCGCACCTGCCCGAATCGTGCCCGAGATACCATGGCTCGGCGCCGGGTTCGGCACGATGATGCAGCACCAGATGGATCCCATCTACAATCCGTTGGCCGCGTTCAACATCGGCGTGAAGGAGATTGCCTCGAAGGTCTGGATGCAGTATGTGACCATCAAGGCCCTCGTCAGGGGAACGGTTCCGGCCCGCGAGGTCAGCGGTCCGCTCCGCATCGGCGTCGTCTTCTACGAGTCGTCGAAGATGGGCGTTTCGACCTTCATGATGCTCCTGGGCCTGGTCAGCGTCGCCATCGCCCTCATGAACGCCATGCCCATCCCGCCGCTGGACGGCGGACACGTTGTCTTCGTTCTGGCCGAGAAGTTCCTGGGGCGACCGGTGCCGGTGAAGGTCCGAGGAGCCCTCACCATGGCCGGCACGGTGCTCCTGCTGAGCATCGTCGCGTTCGCCTTCTTCAACGACGGAAGGTACATACTGACGACCTATCTATACTGAGTGCACGACGGACTGCGCACCGGCGTCGTTACGCGTGCGGCACAAACGACGTGAGCAGGCTGAGGGCGACGTCGCCACGACCTTGCTCTATCGAGCAGTTCGCCGCGCGAAGCGCATTGGCCTGCGACGCCGTGAACGGCACTGGCTCGCCGTCGTCCGGCCACCGGAACCCCAGACGCTCGAGGATCGCCCTTCGGAGTTCCTCGATCCCCTGCCCCGTGACAGCCGACGTGACCACGTCCACCGCCACAACGCCCCGGACCGCACCCGCCGACACGAGATCGGCTTTTGTACCCACCCGAAGCACGGCCGGCGGCCGTGCATCGCCGGCTGATTCCCGCCCTGGACCCGAGGCGGTCCCTGCCTCGCCCGAAAGATCGCAGGTCTCAACCACGACGTCAGCCGTGGCGGCCTCGGCCCGGGCCCGCTCCACGCCGATCCTCTCAACACGGTCTTCGGCCGTCCGCAGGCCGGCTGTGTCCGCCAGAACTACCGGCAACCCATCCAGCGACACCGTCTCCGCCACCACGTCGCGCGTGGTGCCTGGAATCTCCGTGACGATCACGCGATCCGCCCCGAGCAGGCGGTTGACCAGGCTACTCTTGCCCGAGTTCGGCATACCCACGACGGCCACGTGCGGCGGCCGCTCGATGAACCGCCCCGTCCGCTGATAGCTCCGTAGCAGCGCGTCCAGCCGCTCTCGGGCCTCGTCGACCCGCCCGTTCCCGAGAGAAGTCGCAACCGCACGCACGGCTCCAGCCAGCAGGCCATTGCCCTGCGCGGCTACAATCAGCGCCGGCCTCAGGGCTGCAAGGCGAGGCAGCCACAGCGCGGCCTCAGCGGCGATCAGTCCCCTGCCGTCGGCCTCCGCATGCGCACTCACAAAAGCGGCCCACGTGCAACGCCTGATGCCGCACGACTCCAGCCGACAGCCGACGCCCTCCACCGCCGCCGGTCCGCCGTGGCAATGCACCTCCGCCTCGGTGCCGCCCAACACGCGGACAATCACCTCGTCCACGGGCAGCCCCTGCTCGTCCACGATACGACCATAGAACAGACGGTCCCGCCCATCTTCCATCGGACGGGAGGATCGGAAAACGCCTTGAAGTGTCTGGAGAATCCCGGGGCCGAACAGCCCCAGCGTCGAGATGCCGCCCCGGCCGGGCGGCGTTAATTCGCAGAAGATGGCATCGTGCGATGCGTCGGTCATGGCCGTGACAGGTACGCCGCGACGAGACCTTCCAGCACCAGGTTCTCGCGAACCTCGTCCACGCAGGTCACCAGCGGCTCCAGGTACGCCAGCCCGCCGCCGGTTCCGATGACGCGGGCCTCGCGGCCGACTACTCGTTTCTGCTCAGCGACCAGCCGCTCCACGGCCCCGGCCGCTCCGAACAGCAGTCCGCTGCGAATCGCCTGCTCCGTGTTCCGGCCGACCGGCTCGACGGGGCCGTTCAGACCGACCTGCGGCAACGCCGCCGTCCTCGCCTTCAGTGCCCAGGCGCCCATCGACGGCCCCGGCAGAATCGCCCCGCCCAGAAACCGTCCCTGACCGTCCACGGCATCGACGGTCGTGGCCGTGCCCACGTCCACCACCACCAGCGGCCCCCCGGCGATGCGCCATGCCCCCAGCGCCGCCAGCAGCCGATCCGCCCCGACCCGCTCGGGCCGCTCGACCGCCGCCTCCATGGGAATCGGAAAATCCCGACGCGCTAGCGCCATCGGCCCCGACGTGATCTCAGCCAGCACGGGCCGCAGCTTCTCAGTCGCCTCCGGGTTGACACACGACACGGCCACAGGCAGATCCGTGGGCCCGGACACCTCGTGACGGGACATCCGCAGGCACCCCGTCAGCCCACCCAGTTCCGACAGCGGCACGCGAACGACTTCGCACAGGCGACCGTCCACGACCAGGGCGAATCCCACACGAGAGTTGCCCACGTCGCAGGCAAACAGAAGGTCCGGTTCGCGACGCCCGAGTGCCATGGCCGCTCACCCCCACGCATCCGCCGGAGCCAGCATCGACGCCAGCCGCCCCATCAGCGGCCGCAGGCCCTTGCGAGCCACGCCGCTGATGCCGAGCACCTCACGACCCAGTTCGTCCCCGAGCCGACGACGCACGTCTTCGGCCCCCGTCAGGTCCATCTTCGTAACGGCCACCAGTTCCGGCCGCGCGGCCAGTTCGGCACTGTAATGCCCGATCTCGCTACGAATCGTCCGGTAGTTCTCCAGCGGGTCGCTGCCGTCCGACGGCAGCGGCTCCACCAGGTGCAGCAGCACGCGGGTCCGCTCGACGTGCCGCAGAAACCGGTCGCCCAGACCCACGCCCTCGTGCGCCCCTTCGATCAGACCCGGCAAATCCGCCATCACGAAACGGTGCTCCGCGTCGATCTCCACGATGCCCAGGTACGGCTCGGTCGTCGTGAATGGATAGTCCGCGATCTTCGGCGTCGCCTGGCTCAGCGAGGCCAGCAGCGTGCTCTTGCCCGCGTTCGGAAGCCCCAGCAGCCCCACGTCGGCGATCAGTTTCAGCTCCAGGTGCAGGTTGCGGCTCTCGCCCGGCTCGCCCGGCGTTGCAATCTCCGGCGTCTGCCGCGACGGCGTCGCGAAGTGAACGTTGCCCAGGCCGCCCTTGCCGCCCGCCGCCGCCACGAACCGCTCACCCGCCGACACCAGATCCTTGATCACCACCTGCCGGTCCGTGTCCCTGATCAACGTCCCCGGCGGCACGCGGATGACCGTGTCCCGGCCGCTCTTGCCGGTGCATTTCTGGCCCGAGCCGTTTCTGCCGTCGGGCGCGATCCACTGCGGCCGCCCACGAAAATCCAGCAACGTGTTGACGCTCGGGTCGGCGACGAACACGACGTCGCCCCCGCGCCCCCCGTCGCCGCCGTCCGGCCCGCCGCGCGGCACGTGCGACTCCCGTCGGAAGCTCACGCACCCGTTGCCGCCGTCGCCGGCCTTGATGAAGATGTCCGCCTCATCGATGAACATCGCCGCTCCAGTGACACTCGCCCAGCCGTGATGCCGGGGCAAAAGAAAACAGGGTGGCGCAATGACGGGCCACCCTGCACAACCGGTACGGTTGGGGCACGAAACTAGTTGCCTTCCGGAACCACGTTGACGCGCCGCTGCGAAACGAACTCCACAGTGCCGTCGCAGAGAGCATACAACGTGTCATCGCGGCCGCGAGCCACGTTCCGGCCAGGCCGAAACTTCGTCCCGCGCTGCCGGACGATGATCGAACCGGTGCTCACCCGCTCGCCGCCGTACGTCTTCACGCCCAGAAACTGCGGATTGCTGTCACGCCCGTTACGAGAAGAACCTTGTCCCTTTTTATGCGCCATGAAACACTACTCCTGCGTCCTGATGCCTGTGTCCTGAATCCCACGACCGAATGCCCACTTCCTTCAAGCCGTGTGATTGCCTGACTACCGCCAGATCCATTTCTGCTTCAGCAGATACACTTTGTCTTCCGAAATCCGCACGCTGTCGCCGGGAACCGAAAAATCCAGCTCCATCGTCTTGCGGAGGACAACTTCCTCGGGCTGCTCGCCCTCGGCTGTCGCCGGCACCGTGCGGACCACGAAACGCCCGCTCAGGCCGGTCACAAACACCTTGAAGCCGTCCATCTGCATGTCCACTTCGCGGAAGATGAAGATCCCGTCCTGGGCCTCCTCCGCGCCGGCTTTCAGCGAGGGCTTGATCTTGAGTTCCTGCCCTTCCTCGGCCTTCTCGTTCGCATCGCCCATCATCTGGACGCTGTTCTTCAGCTCCGCCAACCGGTACTGCTGCTTGACCGCCTCCTGAACGTCCGGCCGGATCACATCGTAGGCCACCTTGCCATTGTTCGTAAACAACGTGGCCTGCGGCACAAACACCCGTGCTTCGCCGGTGTTGTTCGTCACGGTGTAGAGCATGAACCAGTAGGCTTCCGCCTGCCCCTCGTCGCCCTTGACGACAATGCGCTGGGGCATACGGAACGTGAAATCAAGGTCCCACGGCTCGCCCTTGATCGATTCCAGAGAGACTTCCTCGGTTTCGATCGCCGCAAACGCCAAGGCCGCCACTGCAAGGACCGCTGCCAGCGCCACAGTCAGGCTACGCATTGAGCACACTCCTACTTTGCCCTAAGCCCTTGTCAAGCCACCTCTTGTTGGGCCGCTAGTTTACCGTTCGCCGGCCGCCGTGACAAGCGAAAATTGCCGATTGTGCCCATCGGGCACACTTTAACGCATTTCCCGCACGAAATGCACGTTTCCACGTCCACCCGAGCCAGGAAATCCGTCACATGAATCGCCTTGCCTTCCACGGGGCAGACGCTTTCGCATTTCTTGCACCCGATGCACCCGACCGAGCAGGTTTTTCGGACGTCGGCCCCTTTGTCAAGGCTGCGGCAGAGCACCGTCACCGTGCTCTTGGCCGGCAGGATGCGGATCACCTGCTTCGGGCAGGCGTCCACGCACGTCCCGCAGGCTGTGCATTTTTCCTCGATAATGTGCGGCAGGCCGTCCTCGCCCATCACGATGGCCCCGAACGGGCACACCGCAGCACAGGTGCCCAGGCCGATGCAGCCCCAGCGGCACCCCTTCGCCCCGTCCTGCATGAGCATGGCCGCCCGACAATCCGTCACGCCCTGGTACCCAAACCTCTCGGCCACGCGGTTGCCGCCCTGGCACAGGACGACCGCCACCTGCCTGGCCTTCTCCTCGGCCACCAGGCCCATGATCTCGGCCACCCGGCGTGCCACCTCCATACCCCCGGGCACGCACTCACTCGGCCCCACCTTGCCCGCCGCCACCGCCGCCGCATACGCCGCGCAGCCGCCGAACCCGCACGCGCCGCAATTGGCGCTCGGCAGGACCGCCTCGATCTGCTCAGCCCGCGGATCGCTCTGCACGTGGAACACGCGGCTTGCCACCGCCAGGCCGACGCCGAACACCACGGCCAGCGCCCCAAGCACCGCAACCGCTGCGATGACGTAGCTCCACTCCATGACCGAATCCACTCCCTGCTGTCCGGCCGACGCGGCCGCCGACCGTTAGAGTTCGATGCCGAACAGTTTGCTGAATCCCAGAAACGCCAGAGCCATCAGGCCGGTCGAGATGAATGCGATCGGCACGTTCTGCAAGGCCTTCGGCACCCGAGCCACCGCCAGGCGCTCGCGGATGCCGCTCATCAGGATCATGGCCAGCGTGAAACCCACGCCGCCGCAGAAACCCATCCAGACGGCCTTTCCCAGCGACAGCGGCGCGTCCTGATACTTCCAGTCGCTGGTCGTCAGCAGCGCCACGCCCATCACGGCACAGTTGGTCGTAATGAGCGGCAGATAGATGCCCAACGCCTTGTAGAGCACGGGCACGCTCTTGCGGAGCACCATTTCAACAAACTGCACGAGCACGGCGATGATCAGAATGTAGCTGACCGTTTTCAGAACCAGCACATACCCGTCGGCCGGCATCTCCTTGACGACGCCCAGGGCCACCAGCAGGTTGAACCCGTCGGGCCCGGGATGGATCAGCACGTACTTGTAGAGCAGCGACGTGGCGAACGCCGCCAGGGTCATCACGAACATCACGGCAAAGCCCATGCCGACGGCGTCGCTCGTGCGCCGCGTCACGCCGATGAACGGACACAGGCCCAGGAACCGGGCCAGGACCATGTTCGAGATCAGGATGGTCCCGATGGCGATTTCGACATATCCCACGTGCATGACAGCAATGCTCCTGCCTGCTCACTGCGCCGACGGCTCGGCGGCAGATGCGCCCTTGGCCTTCTCGTCGGCCGAGGTCGTGAACCGTACCGGCTGCGCGGCGGCCAGTTGCGCGGCCTGCCGCCGGTTTCCGATCGCGTTGAACAGCCCGAACAGCAATCCGATCACGATAAACGCCCCCGGCGCCAGCACGGCTACCGTGGCCGGCGCGGCCAGGGCCTCCGGCGCGTCGCTGTAGCCCGACCACACCGTGTAGCCCCAGAACGTCCCCTTGCCGACCAACTCGCGGATGGCGCCGATCATCACCAGGACGCCGGCGTAGCCCAGCCCGATGCCGACGGCGTCGCCGATCGACGCCACCACGCCGTTGCGGCTCGCGAACGCCTCGGCGCGGCCCAGAATGATGCAGTTGACCACGATCAGCGGGATGAAGATGCCTAGCTGATTGTTGATCTCGGCCGGCGCCAGCGCCTTCATCAGGATCTCGACCATCGTCACGAACCCGGCGATGACCACGATGTAGCAGGCGATGCGGACTTCCTTCGGGATGAGCTTCTTGATGAGGCTGATCAGAATGTTCGAGCACAGCAGCACCACCGACGCCGCCAGCCCCATGGCCAGCCCGTTCTTGACGCTCGTGGTCACTGCCAGCGTCGGGCACAGCCCGAGCATCAGCCCGAACACGGGGTTGCTCTTGACGGCCTTGTCCAGAAGCGATTTCAGAAGGTTCACGGCGAGCCCCTTCACAGTGCCGCACACGGTGCCGCAAAACCGGAATCATACTCGCACGCCACCGCGCGTCAAGACCTATATCGTCAGGGTTCCCGCGACCAATTGCCGGGGCCGAGGAAACGGGCAGCCAGATCACCGAGACTCAGGCCCAGATGCTCAATGCATGCCGAGTCGCCACCATCGAACTCGGCCGCCTCGCGCAGAAATGCCATGAACGCCCGGTGATGACGACGCGACAGCCCGAACCATCGCGGCCGATGGTCTTCCACCAGCGGCTGGACCAATATGTGCGCCAGTTCGTAGCACATGCCCCGAGCCCGGCTGTTGCCGCTGAAACCGCCTCCATTCCAGAATGCGTCCAGCCCTGTCTCACTCCAGAATGCCCGGTGCAACGATGCCGTCTCGTGGCTGATCCTCAGCAACTCTCCCGATGCCGCCCGACCCGCCACAAGCGCCAGCCCCTCTTCCAGCCAGCGCGGCATCATGGCATGGTACAGCCCCGCATGCGTCAACTCGTGGGCCAGCGTCCGGCCCATCGCTTCCACCGTGTCGCCCCAGAGAACGATGCGAGGATAGTCGTCCCGCAGGTGCATGCCGGCGGACATACAATCCTCCTCCCCCTCGCCGAAGCACTCGCGAACGTACCGCCCGTAGTCCTCCGCACGATGGAATGCCATGACAAGCTGCTTGCCCGGCCCGATGAACCTCACCACGTCGCCCAGTCCCACAAGCAGGTCCCGTCGGTAACTCTCCGCCTTGCCCAGCAAAGAGGCATCGGCTGCCGCCGGACCGCCGCACAGCATCACAAACCCGCTCGATTCGCCGACCGCATACTCCGAGCCCAGCGCATCGGCCACTTCCCAGAGCCACGCTTTCGCGAACTCGGTCCATGCCCCCTTCGGGTCATCACCGCAGCCCGAGGCCACCCAGGCATTGGCGAGATCCCAGTTGGGCTGCGGCAACCCGTTGCCCCACTCCAACATGCTCGAGATATCCATGCCCCCCCCTCTTCCACATGCGCCGCCTTCATTGTGGGAATCACTGGGCTACCGCGCGAAACAACACACCCCGCCTCGGAGCCTTGCCCGTTCACATTCACAGCATATCTCTGTCCTGAGGTCTCCACAAGCCGTCCGGTCGTGGCAGGCTCGTGGCGTCGCCATGGCGATTCGTGTGCGGCCTGCGGTGCGCCACCGCCACCCTGCTCCTCTGCGCGTTTTTGCATTGCATTCACGGCGAGCCCGACGTTACCATGCCGGCACCTATGGCCGACTCTTCACAACAAGATTCTGCCGTCCCCCTGCCCCCGTCGCCCTCGACTGCGACCGAGGAGGCGAGCCGCTACGCCCACGGACGCAGGGCAGCCGTCGTGAGCATCCTCGGCAACGCCCTGCTGGCTGCCGTCAAGCTCGCGCTGGGGCTTCTGACCAACAGCATCAGCCTCATGGCCGACGCCGCCCACACGGCCAGCGACATGCTCACGAGTGTGGTCGTCCTGGTCGGCCTGCGCGTGGCGAGGCTCCCGGCCGACGACAAGCATCCCTGGGGCCACGGTCGCGCCGAGACCATTGCCGCCCTGGTCGTCGCCGTGCTGCTCGGCGCCGTCGGACTGGACCTGGCCTGGAGCAGCGTGACCCGCATCGTGGAACCTCCGATGGTCGGAGAGAAGGTTGGCGGCACGGGGTTGCTGCTGTCGGCCGGCATCATTCTGGCCAGCGTGCTTTTCAAAGGCTGGATGGGCCTCTATGCGGCGCGGGTCGGGCGGTCGATCAAGAACCAGTCGCTCCTGGCCGACGCCTGGCACCACTACAGCGACGCCTTCAGTTCGCTGTTCGTCGTGGTCGCCCTGGTGCTCGCCCGGTTCGGCATCTACGGAGCCGACGGATGGATGGGGCTGGCCGTATCGATCGTGATCCTCGGCACGGCCTGGCATCACACGCGGCTGGCTGGATCCGCACTGCTCGGCGAGAGTCCCGACGCGGAGTTGGTCGGGCGCATCGAACAGGCCGCCCAGAGCGTCCGGGGCGTGACCCACATTCACGGTGTGACGGTCCACGACTACGGCCGCCGCAAGGTGGCCTCGCTTCACATCCGACTGGCTGCCAATCTGCCGCTGGCCATGGCCCACGACGCAGCGTCTCAGGTCGAGGCCGCCATCGGCCGCGATGCCGGAATCGCCGCGCTGGTCCACGCCGAACCCGAAGGCCGGCCGCCGCTCGACGACCGCGTCACCGCAATCCGGCACACAATCACCGAGATGCTGGCCCGGCATCCGGCCGTCGTCAGTTTCCACGCCGTCAGCGTCCTGCCGGAGAATCACGGACTGGAGATCGAGTTCCACGTCCACATTCTCCCCGCATCGTCCATCGAGGAGGCTCACCGGCTGGAGCACAGCCTCCAGGAGCAGTTCGTTGCCGCCCTGGGCGACGTGCATGTGCATGTCCACGTGGAACCCTGCGTGTTGAAGTGCAAGCACTGTCCCGACACCTGCGGCGTCGAGCGTCCGCGAGCGTAGGCTAGTGCGTCACGCGGATTGCCGTTCATGTCCCCAGAACCTGCGTTGATTCTGACGCACGACAGTAGACCAAGTGGGGAGTGTGCGACCTGGGGAACGTCGGCCGGCGCCGCGGCTCAGCGGCTGCTTCGCCTTCGGCTCATTTCGCGCCGCGTGTCGCGCTCGGTATCCCGCCGCTTGATGTCCTCGCGCTTGTCGAATTCGCGCTTGCCGCGCGCCACCGCCAACTCGATCTTGGCGTTGCCTCGCGACCAGTGAACGTCCAGCGGCACCAGGGTGTACCCGGCCACCGTCGCTCGGGTCAGCATGCGGCGGATTTCGCGGCGATGCACGAGCAGCTTGCGGGTCCGCCGCGGATCGTGCTGCGCGGGCCCGGCCTGATCGTACGGGCCGATGTGCATATTATACAGGTAGACCTCGCCGTTCTGGAGCCGCGCGAACGCCTCGTCGAGATTGCCTCTGCCGTCGCGAAGGCTCTTGACCTCGCTGCCTTCCAGCACGATTCCCGCTTCGAGCGTCTCCTCGATGTGGAAATTGAACCGGGCTTTGCGGTTGCGGATCACCGGATTGCCGGGCGCCGATGCGCCATCGCCCTGGGTCTTCTTGCCTGTCATGGTGCGGGATTATATCAGGACGTGACGCGGACGCCACCCACGAAATGTCGGGGGCGCCGCCCAACGGCAGCGCCCCGACACGAAATCCCCTGTCCACGCCGTCGTGTCGCCGTCGACTACGGCTGCGGCTCCGACGGCGCACCACCGGGCGACGTCCCGCCGCCCGACTCCGCCGCATCCCACCGCGGCTCCATGCGAAGCAGTTGCGTCTGCTTATCCTTCAGCCCTCGCAGCACAAAGAGCACGATCTCCTTCGGCTTCTTCTCCACCTCTTCCTTGAAGATCCGCTCGAAGTCCTCGATGCCCGCGATCTCCCGGTCCTGCACCTTCTTGATGATGTCGCCGTCGCTCAGTCCCGCGGCATCGGCCCATCCCGACGAGTCGATGAAGTGGACAATCACGCCCTTCTCGTCGTTCGGCAACTCACGCACCAGCGTGTCGTCGAGCACCAGCTCACGCACGCCCAGGCCGAACTGCTTGTTGCGATACCGCACCGCTTCCGCCTCGCTCTTCGGCTGCGGCTCCAGCGTCACCTTCAGCGGCACCACCTTCCCGTCACGGAACACCTCCACGTCCACCGTCTCGCCTACCTTGCGCTCGCGAATCTCGTTCTGGAACGCAGTCACCAGTTGCCCCTCGGTGCCCTTGATGTCCTTGCCGCCGATCGACAGGATCAGGTCTTCGACCTTGATTCCCGCCTTGTCCGACGGCGATCCGGCGATGATCCGCCCCACAACGACGCCGCGCCGCTCGCCCAGACCATGGTACTCGGCCAGGTCTTCGCTCACGGCCTCAAGCCCGGCCACGCCCATCCACGGACGCTTCACCTGCTGCCCGCCCTCCGGCGGGTTCTTCATCCGCTCCAGGAACCGTTCCGTCGGCCACACAATCTGCGTCCGCCCCGCCTGCGGCTGCGCGTTCGTCCCACGGTTGAACACGTAGATCGTCGCCAGCCCCACCACCTTTCCGTCGAACGTCACGACCGGCGTCCCCGGAACGCCCAGGTCCCCGTCCACCGGATACAGCCGGAACGGTTTGTCGATCACCACCTGCACGCGGGTGTCCTGCACCATCACCTTGTAAGCGTCCGGCTCGCCGAGATTCCCGAATCCGACCACGGGGTCGCCGATCTGAAGCTCCGCCGCCTCGAATTCCAGCGGGGGCAGTTTCGGCGCGCTCGGGTCCGTAACGCGCACAAACGCTACCTGGGCCACGTCATCCTTGCCCAGGTACTCGGCCGTATACGACTTGCCGTCCACGGCGCCCGGCACGATCACGCGGAAATCCTTGTACTGGCTGATCGCCACGTTGTCGCGGATGACCAGGCTCGTGAACATCACCAGGTTGTTCTCGCCCACCACGCTGCCCAGGAACCTGGCCTCCGCCTTGCGACCGTCGTCCGCCTCGATGTAGAACGACACAATCACCAGCGACGGCTGCACCTTGTCCAGAACCGTGCGGAGGGTCTCCGCCGTGGCATCGGCCACGGCCGCCGTCGGCCATCCCGCCGCCGCAACCAGCGCCAGCACTGCCGCAATGCCCAGTCTCTTCATGATCCGCTCCTGAAATGAGGACTCCTCGCCGGGGCGCGGCTGCCATCCATGCCGCGAGGCCTCGCCCGCCAACGGTGAAGTCACTGCCTTTGCGATTCCTGCTTCGTGTCGCCGTCCTTGTCGTCCTTGGGCGACTCCGCACCGGCAGGCTCTTTCGCCGCCTCCGGTTCCGCGTCGTACTCGATTCTCAGCACCTCGACCTTGATCGTCGGGCCGCGCCACACCTTGATCAGAATCCGAGGCTTCTTCTCCTTGACCGCCTCGTCGTACACCTTCTGCAACTGCTCCACGCTGTCAATCTCGGCCTGCTCGCACTGGAACACCACGTCCCCCTGGCTCAGGCGCACCTTGTGAGCCGGTTCGCCAGGACGCACGCCCGTCACGTACACCCCGCGCGTATTCTTCAGGTTCTCGCGGGTCGCCAGGCGCTTCGTGATGTTCTGCCCCACGAATCCCCACTTCTCGAAGTTCACCTCGTCGCTGCGCACCGTCGTCAATTCGGCCGTCGTCAAGCGGATGTCCATCGGCTCGCCGCCCCGACGGATCTTCAACGTCACCTCACGCCCGACCGGCGTGCCGGCAATGTGCCGCCTCAGCTCAAACAACTCCTCCGGATACCGCCCTGCCACCCGGTGCCCGTCATACTCCAGCAGAATGTCCTGCGGCTGAAGGACGTTCTCCGCCGGGCTGTCCGGCTCGATGCTGGCGATGATCGCCCCTTCCGTCTTGCTCACGTCCAGGAAGCTCTCCAGATCCTGGAGAGCCTGGAACTGCACTCCGATGGTGCTCCGCAGCACCTTCCCGGTGTCCAGAATCTGCGCCACCACGTTCTTGGCCACGTTGATCGGCACCGCGAAGCCCAGGTCGTTGCCACCGCCCCGCGTGTTGATGCCGATCACCTCGCCGCGAAGATTCACCAGCGGACCGCCCGAGTTGCCGGGGTTGATGGCCGCATCCGTCTGGAGCCACGTGCTGAACAGGCCCGTCTCCAGACCTCCGCCCAGGTCCATCGCCTCAGACAGAATCCGGTCGTGGCACGAGATGATCCCGAAACTGATCGACCGCGACAGGCCGAACGGGCTGCCGATGGCCACCACCGTGTCGCCCTCGACCACCGTGTCGCTGTCGCCGAAAGGCGCCCAGGTGATCTGGAAGCCCTTCTCCCGAACCTCGTCCATGTTCAGCTTGATGACGGCCAGGTCTGTCCACGGATCGGCCCCGACGAGGGTCGCCTTCACCCGCTCCTTATTGAACAGCGTGCAACTGAGCTCTTCCGCCCGCCCGGCCACATGATAGTTGGTCAGCACGTGGCCCTGGCTGTCGAACAGGACTCCCGACCCGAAGCCGCCGACCCGTTCCTTCTGGCCGCGGAAATACTCCGTCTTGCGAGCCTCCACACGCACCACGGCCGGATACACCATATCCCGGGCTCGCTTGATGACATTCTCGACCTCGACATAGGCCAAACGCTCGTCGCCCTGCGACGCCGGCCGGCAACCCGCCGACCACGCCGCCAAGGCTGCGCACGCCACTGCCCACACATGCGATGTTCTCACGGTTGCCGCCCCTTTCTGCGGTAAAGATTTCACCCTTATACGAGACGGCCGCCGCCGCAAGCAACTCTTTTCGCAGTGCCCTCGTAAAACAGACAGGGCGAACCGGCTTGTCGGCCGCTTCGCCCCTTGCTTCTCAGTGGTGCGCTCGAGAGGAGTCGAACCTCCACCCGGTGTAATCCGGACTAGGACCTGAACCTAGCGCGTCTGCCAGTTCCGCCACGAGCGCCTCAGAAACGCCATATTAGCGAATCCCGACGCCTTGTCAAGACGGCGACCGCCAAGAAAGTGATCGCCCAAGAAGACCGGGGCCGGCATCACTCCCACATCCTTCGCACGCCCGTCCCGCAGGCTCGGTCTTCAACAGAAAAACGCGGGCCGCCGGGCAAATCCACCCGGCGACCCGCAACCCTCGTGCCTGCGCCAACCCCTCACGGCGTCGTGTAGGTGACCTCCAGGACGGCCCCATTGGCCGCCCCGCTATCGTATTGGAACGTCTTGTGATACGTCCCCGTGCCGCTGGTGGCCCGGATGCCCAGGTAACTGCCTGAGGCGTAGTTCTGCCGGCTGACGAACGCCTGGACAAGATCCTTCACGTCGCACGACGTGTACCACTCGTTGGCCGTCCAGTCGCCCACCGGAATCGACCACGTCGCGCCGATGCCGCTCATGACGGTATCCACCTGCGGCGCCGTCCCCCCGGCAAACGACGGGCAACTGTCGTAATCCAGCACTTCGAACGTCACCGACGACGTGCCGCTGGTGCCGTTGGTTCCCGTCGCCTTCAACTTGATCACGGCCGAGGTGATCGTCGCCCCGGCCGGGATGTCCAACTGCCAACGGTAGCCGCCGCCGCGTACGCTGCTGGTGTAGGGACACGTGGCATCCGGCGACGTAGACCAATGGGCGGGCTGGTTGTCAGGATACGTGTTAAACCAGTACGTGTCGTCGCCCGAGGCCGCCACCTGGTAGCTCTTCTGGGTCTCGCCACTCTCGGCGCCGATCATGTAGATGTGCACGCCGTACGGATCGAACGTGTCGTCGAAGTAGCCGCTGCCGGAGGTAATCGACCGCGACTCGCCGTACACCTGGATCGTGGTGCCCGACAGCAGTCCATCAACCGTGAACCGTGCCGAGACGACGTCCGGCGAGTAGTTGAATATACGGTCGTATCCGTCGCCGACGACTCGGTCGTCCTTGGTTGCTCCAAGGAGGTCCCTCAGATCGGCCGCGAAGATGTAGATCACCTCCTCGCCCGGGTCGCCGTGAACGCGCGTGGTCAGGTCAATCCGCGGACTGGTCAGGTAGTCCGGATCGTTCGGGTTCCCGGTGGCATTCGTCGCCACGACACTGACCTCCGGACCGGCGTTCTCCTGCGAGCATATCACCGGAGTCAGGTCCGTCACGTCATCCAGGAAGTCCAGCATGGTGTCCTGGAGGTCTGTCGGAATCGGGCAGAAGTAGTGGAAGTAGCTGATCGCCTTGGCCCCGTGGATCAGCGCCAGCCAGAACTCGTTCTTGAGCATCCTCGGCTCCGGGTCCGGCGTCCAGGCATACTCGCCGCCGGCCGACCAATAGCCGTAGGGCTGACTGTGCCCCTCCGCATTGGGGTCGCGGACGTCCTGCGTCTCGATAAATATGACCGTCGGGGCCAGGTCGCGGTTGTCCCAGCGCACCCGATCCAGCGTCAGGACGAAGTCGGCCAGGGTGGAGTACTCGAACTTGGTCGTGTACTCATACGGGTAGTAGTCGATCCCGATGATGTCCGTCAGCAAGGTCTTCTGTCCGAAGACATGCTCATTGGTCTCGAACAGCCAGTCCACGCTTCTGAACTGCCTGTGGTACGCGGCATTGGGAGAGTATGTGTACCCCTCGAGATTCACCCAGACGGGATGGTCTGTGTCATACTGGTGGCTCAACGTCGTCCATTCGCGGGTCGTGATCGGTTCGATGTAGCTTCCCGCCGCCTGGTAGAGATCGGGCTCGTCCATCCAGAACCAGGCCAGCAGCCCATTGTGGCTCTTCGACCCATTGATGTACGAGATCAGGTCGTTCGGGTCGGTCTCGTACCACGTCTGGTGATCGGCCTTGGTGTCCCAGGCGCCCGGTCCGGCTCCATAGAGACCTTCGGTCACCCCGAAATCCAGGTAGTCGAGCCACGAGGCCACGTTCTTGCTCGGGTAGTACCCCGTCACGAGCAACGTGTTGATACACGGCGAGACGGCGTGGGTCGGATAGTGGTTCACTCCGAGCATCCACGACGTCACCGGAATGAACGGCTGCGGGTCGCCGTTGCCGTCCCGGATGCAGATGTTGTTGTACAGGTCGATGCCCACCTTCGGCACACCGTTGTGAAGACGCGTCCAGGTATAGCTTTCGGAGCCGCGCACCGTGCTGTTCGGCGCAATCACCTCGGCCGTCATCGTATACTGTCCGCTGGTCAGGCCCGACCAGTCCGCGTCGAACACGATCTCATCCTCCAGGTCCAGACCGCCCGCCTGCTGGAACAGCACGGTGTCGTTCGACTGCGGATCGGTCAGCGTGACGCGGAGGGTGTCGTTGGGGTTGGCGTTGAACACCCAGACGTAGATCGGCTGCCCGATGCGCACATGCGGGTCGGCCATGCGGAACTCCAGGATCGCATCGCCGCCGGTGAACGTCACGTCAATCTGCGCCGCCCGGTCCGGGTCGATGGTCGTCTCATCCACATAACTGTCGTACACCGTCTTGACCGCCCCCGACACCGGCGTCCCCATCAAACCGAAGTGGTTGCCGAAGACGTACCCGGTGCTTTCGGGATCCAGCGGATCGGCCTGCCGGTCGATGAACGCCTGGAGCATCGCGCTGAGGTCCGGCGACTCGACCCAATCGTCCACCGCCAGCGTGGACGGAAACACCCAGTCGGCGTACAGGCTGGTCGGATCCATCAGGTCCCAGGTCCACGGGTTGTCGGCTATGCTGAACACCGGGCAGTTGTCGGTGTCGAAGAGTTGCAGCCGCCCGGTCGATGCCTGGGCCGTGACATAGCTCATCTTCAGCCGCATCCGGGCGTCGGTAATGGTCGCATTCGGCGGGATGTACGACTTGAACCGCCAGGCCGCCTTGCGCGTGGCGTCGGAGTACGGGAAGTAGATCGATGTGCCCGTGTGCTGGACGTAGCTCTCGAAGCACTTCACGTCGTCCTGCGAGTTCCGGATGCTGAGCGTGACCACCTTCTCCTGGGCCGCGGTCGTGTAGTTGACTTCCAGAATCGCCCCGTAGCTGTGGTCGCCGTAGTCCCACTGGCGGACCTGCCGCGTGCCGCCGCTGGCCTTGTCCTGCTTCAGGCCAAGGTAGTTCCCCGACGTGTAGCCGGGACGGTCGATGAACTCCTGGACAATGGCGGCGATGTCCGGCGAGGTATACCACTCGCCCGCCGTCCACCCCTCCGAAAACGTCCAGTCCACGTAACCGGCCGTCGTGGCGTAGTAATACGGGTTCGGGCTGTTCAGGGCCGGACAGTTGTCGGAGTCCACCAGTTGCAGCCGCGCCGTTGCCGCCGCCGACCCCGTCTCGTAGGCATTCACCTTCAGATAGGCCGACGTGACCGTCGCCCCGGCGGGAATGTCAATGGCCCACCGGAAGAAGCCCGGGCGACTGCCGTAGCTGTACGGAAAGTAGATGTTCGCTGTGGCGTAGTTGCATCCCGAACTCGTTGTCGCGGCATCGTCCACCGACGCCGCCACCTGGTACTGCACCGTTTCGGCCATGGCAGTGGCGGCCCACAGGCCTCCCAATGCCGCCAGGCACCCTACTGCAACCACAATCGTTCTCATGCGTTTCTCCTTGTTCTGAACCAGACGTGAGCACGAACAGACACACAGACGCGATGTGTTTCATCCCAGCCGGAACCGGCGATCCGGCGAACCGGCCGATGCCGCGGCACACTGCGTGATGCGCCGGGGGACCAACATGGGACACCCGGTAGCGACCATGGCGGCACTACTGACATGTGGGGCCGGTCGGCTCGGCCGATGGCCATGACAGGCCGCGCGTTCCAGCCCCGAGGCGTCTATGATAACGTAAGCCTCAGACATCTACCTGTCACAACGCGGTGTTATTGTTCAGAATGCGAGGCTCGACGCAACGGTGCGCAACTAGCGCCGATATGGCCGCTTATCGTGCACCGTGGGCTGCCGGCGGAACACGGACGGCCCTTTTCTCTTCGAGTTTCGCATTGCCGTCTGGCGGGATTGGACGGCATCGAATGACACTGTGCCATAACACCCGTGCGCCGCGGGCGCCATGGAGCCGGTCGAAGCGGTCCTACGTCGTGCCGCGCCGGGCGATGCCGTGCAGAAGCAGGCTGACGACGTGGCGAATGTGGGATTCCATGTCGGTTCGGTGGGCCAGGCTGTCCAGGCCGAGGAACTGGCCCATCGTGTACTGATTGCTGAAGTAGAAGAAGCACAGGGAGAAGATGCTCACCAGCAGTTCCGTGGCGTCGATGCCTTCGCGAAACCGTCGCTCGGCCTGGCCCTTCTGCAAGGCCAGTTGCAGGGCCGTGGCGATCTGGGCCTTCTTGCCCTCCAGGGCCAGTTGCCGTGCCACCCGGCCGCCGTGGAGGTTCTCGAAACTGATGAGCCGCACCGACTCCGGGTGCTCCGCCAGAAACGCGTGGTACCGGCGCACGAGCGTCTCCAGCAGTTCCTCGGGTGGCAGCAGCATGTGAGCCAGGGCGATTTCCACGCCGGCGAACTCGTCGTACACGGTCCTCAGCGCCTCGCGGTAGAGCCCCTCCTTGGAGCCGAAGTAGTGGTAGACCATCCGCTTGTTGAGCCCGGCCCGGCGACAGATGTCGTCCACCGAGGCCGCCTCCGGCCCCGACCGGCCGAACACGTCGATGGCCGCCTCCAGCAGCCGCCGCCGGCTGGCCTGAGGATCCCGCTTGCGAGTCTGCGAACCCGTCTGCTTGTGGCGCGTCTCCATGAGGACAATGTAACCTTGCAGTTACTTAAAGTCAACCATTGGGTAACATTTCTCTGGCGACCTGCGTGGCCCTGTGGTAGACTCCCGGTTGTGGGTCGGCGACGAAGACACGTGCGGCGCCGCCCAGCAGGATTCTCTGGATCGCCACCAACCGGAGTCATGCCATGAGCGGTAAGCTGGCTTGCGTGAAGACGCCGCTGCCCGGCCCCAAGGGGGCCGCGTTGCTGGAGAAATGGCACAGGTTCGAGGTCAATACCGTGGGATTCCAGGCCCCGGTCGTCTGGGACACCGCCCAGGGCGTTGTCGTCAAGGACGTGGACGGCAACACGTTCCTCGACTGGACCAGCGGCGTCCTGGTGACCAACGTCGGCCACTGCCATCCGAAGCTCGTGAAGGCGGTTCAGGAGGCCGTCGCGCGGCTCATCAACAACTATGAGTGCCCGACGCCCGCCCGCATCGAGGCCGCCGAGCGCCTGGTCGCCCACCTGCCCCCCCACATGGACAAGTGCTTCTTCCTGACCACCGGCAGCGAAGCCACCGAGTCGGTCACGCGCATCATGAAACGCAAGACCGGCTGTTTCGAGGTGATCGGCTTCCACGGCGGGTTCCATGGGCGCACCTACGCCGCCGCCGGCGTCGGAGGCCTGACGAATCCGAAGAAGGGCTACGGGCCGACCATGCCCGGAGCCATCCGCGTTCCGTTCCCGTACTCGTATCGCAGCCCCGTGGGCGACGACCCCGGCAAGCTCATCGACTTTGCCATGACGATGCTCGAAGAAGGCGTCCGGGCCAACAGCACCGGCTCGCTGGCGGGCATGATGGTGGAACCGTACCTGGGCGCCGCCGGATTCATCTTCCCGCCCGACGGCTACCTGGCCGAGCTTCAGAAGTGGTGCCGCGCCAAGGGCATCGTGTTCGCCGTGGACGAGGTGCAGAGCAGCTATGGCCGCACGGGCAGAATGTGGGGCCACCAGTGGGAAGCCGTCGAGCCGGACCTGATGGCCATCGGCAAGGGCATCGGCAACGGCATCCCGACGGCAGCCATCGCCGGGCGTACCGAGACGCTCTCGGGCATGGGCCCTGGCGACATGAGCAGCACCGTCGGCGGCAATCCTGTGTCCAGCGCGGCCGTCATTGCGATTCTGGAGATCATGGACGAGGAGAAGCTGTCGGAGAATGCCCTGGCCGTCGGCAAGGTCATCAAGGACCGGCTGCTGGCGATCCAGGACAAGAGCCGCATCGTCGGCGATGTCCGCGGCCGCGGCCTCGTGATGGGCGTCGAGCTGGTCAAGGACAGGAAGACCAAGGAACCCGCCGCCGACCTGACCCGCAAGCTGATCGTCCGCGCCGCCGAGAAGGGCCTGTTGATCGGATCGGTGGGCATCTTCGGCAACGTGATTCGCGTGGCGCCGCCGCTGGTCATCAACGAGGCCCAGGCCCACGAAAGTCTGGACATCTTCGCCTCGGCCCTGGCCGACGTGGAGAAACGGTAATACGGTCTGCCGGCCGCGACCGGCGCAGGTTCCTTTGTGGAGCGTACCATGACAGCGAGTCTTCCGAAGACCATCGACAGCACCGAACAGCTTCTAGACATCATGACACAACCAACCGACGGCGTCCGCAAGGCCGTCCAGAGCCTCGACGGCGAGTTCCTGGTCCTGGGCGCCGGCGGCAAGATGGGCCCCAGCCTGTGCCAGATGCTGACCCGGGCCGGAGCCAGGGTGACGGCCGTGGACCTCTATCCCGGCGACGTCGGCCGCAAGGTCCGCGAGCAGCTTGAAGCCCTGGGCTGCAAGACCATCCAGTGCGACCTGTTGGACCCCACGGCCCTGACCACGCTGCCGGAATGCCCCAATGTGATGATCATGGTGGGGTTCAAGTTCGGTTCGTCGGACAACCAGGGACCGCTGTGGACGATGAACACGCTGCTTCCGGCCCAGATCATCGCCCGGTTCCCCAGGAGCCGGCACCTGCTGATGAGCAGCGGCAACGTCTACAAGTTCACGCCCGTGACGGGCGTCGGAGCCACCGAGAAGGATCCGACGGACCCGATCGGCGCCTATGCCCAGAGCCGCCTGGCCGGCGAGTATGTGGCCCAGTACATCGCCGAACGGCAGAAGACCAAGCTCGTCGTCGTCCGCCTGTTCTACTCGACGGAGCTGCGCTACGGCATCATCCACGACATCGCCAGCCACATGAAAGCCGGCGACGACATCGACGTGAGCATGGGGCACGTCAACCAGATCTGGCAGGGCGACGCCAACGCCTACCTGATCCAGTTCCTGACGATCGCCGACTGCCCGACGCGGACCATCAACATCACCGGCGAGAAGGTGCTGTCGGTGCGCGAGATTGCCACGAAGCTCGGCAAGATCATGGGCGTCCAGCCGAAGATCGTAGGCCAGGAAGCCGACACGGCCCTGCTCGGCAACAGCGAACAGGCGTTCAAGCTGTTCGGCCGCCCGACGGTCGATCCGTGGCAGGTGATCCAGTGGGTGGGTCCGTGGGTGAAGGAGAACAAAGGCTCGTTGGGCAAACCCACGAAGTACGAGCGCCGCGACGGCAAGTTCTAGCCCGTCGCCGCATCGCCTGCCATTTCAGAGACACAATCCAACTGGTTCGACAGCATACTACTCGGGAAAGGCACGCCGCTTCCCGAGTAGTATGCTGCCTTTCAGGAATCTGGCGGACGCCCCAGGCGCAACCGTCCGGCGCCATCGCAACAGACATCTGCCGAACCGACACCTCGCAGAATGTCGCCTCTGTCGGCCCCATTCTGTGCAATGGAGAAGGCGGCTCCGGCGGCACATCCCCGCAACTGCCTGTCTCCTAAGACGATAGCATCGCAGCGACCACGCCCGCCGCGGAGCTGACCACCGCCGTTCGAAACCGTCTTCTCGCTTGAAATAACACCCGAAAACACGCATAGTGATTGTGCCGCAGAGGTGGCGTCCCGGCGGCTCAGGTGACCGGCGCGATGCCCGTGGCGGCAGCGGTTGTCGCGCCGCCCGGTATCGTCGCAGGTGAGCCTGTCTGCACCCTGACCAAGGAGGTCGCTGATGGTTGCACGGTTGCTGCTCCGGGCGCTGAGCTTGGCCGTGTTCGCTGTCCCTGTGCAGGGGGCCGACTACTTCGTCTCCCCTGCCGGAAGCGATAGCGCCCGCGGCACCGGGGCGGCCGCCCCGCTGAAGACCATTGCCAAAGCCGCATCCATGGTCGGGCCCGGCGACGCCATTCGCATCGCCCCGGGTCTCTACGACGAGAAGGTGGTGCTCGGCGCCTCGGGCACGCCCGACGCTCCCATCACGATCCGCGCCGACGGGAACGGCGAGGTGGTCCTGACGGCCGCTGAGCCCGATCCAGCCGCATGGGACCGGAAGTTCGCCCTGAACCTCTCGAAGCAGAGCCACGTGATCGTCGAAGGTATCACCTTCCGCCATTGTGCGGCCTGGATCCTGATGGCCGACGCCCATCACATTACGATCCGCCGGTGCGTCTTCGACGGCGGCCGCATCTACAACCTGCTGCGCATCAACAACAGCTCGTACGTTCGCATCCTCAACTGCCGCTTCCCCTTTGCCCTCAAGCAGACCGGCGTGCGCACGGAGGCGGGATGGATTCCCACGCCGGGGGCCGACTACATCGAAATCTACCGCAACAGCCACCACAACCTTGTCGACGGCTGTGAGTTCGGCCCGATCACGCACGTGGCCGTAGCCATCGAACCCTTCGAGAAGGGCACGTCGCCCACCTTCAACATCGTTCGCAACTGCGTGTTCCGCAACGCCGAGTGGAAGCCCGTGGGCATCCTGAACGGCGCCCAGCACACCCTTGTGGAGAACAACCTCTGCCAGGGCCGCGCCGCCCTGTTCGTCCACGACGAGAGCGAGCACATAATCCTGCGGCGCAATCGTTTCGTCGGCTATCGTGACGTGACCGGCGGCAACCCCGACATCACCCAGCGAGGAGCCATCCGCATCGGCGGCGGCGCGACCAACGGCCGCGTTTATCACAATCTGTTCCATGACAACCAGCGAACGATCACCAGCTTCAACATGGGCAAGCCCGTGCCCGGCAACGTGTGGAAGAACAACATCCTCTTCGACAACGCACAGACCGCATTCCTCGGCTTCAAAGACCTCCAGGGGCAGAATCGCATGCCGTTCCTTCACAATGTCCTGCGAGGCAAGGCCGCTGGAGAGAAGCTCATCCAACTCGACAAGGAGTTCTATACGCTGCCCGAGGCGGCCGAGAAGTTCCCCGACCTCTATCGCGGCAACCTGGACGCAGACCCGCAGTTCATCGACGCGGCAAAAGAGGATTTCCGCTTGAAGGATGCCTCGCCTTGCATCGACGCCGGCACAAGCCTGGCCGTGGCGACCGCCGGCGGCCGCGGCAGGACAATCCCCGTTGACGATCCGCTCTGCTTCTGTGACGGTTGGGAACTGATCGACGGCGACGAGGTCGTTGTCGGCGCCAACGCCCCCGCCAGAGTCGTCCAGGTCGATGACCAGAAGAAGACGCTCACGCTCGACCGCGATATTGCATGGAGCAGCGGCGACCCCGTCTCCCAGCCGTACTCCGGGAAGGCCCCGGACATCGGTCCGTGTGAGTTCGAGGCGTCCTCGGCACAGGAGCCTCATGGCCTTGGTCAGCACTGACGTCATCCGACGGACGAAGGGACACAGAACGGCGGTAATCATGACTCCAGACGCACCGATCATCGACATCCACACGCACTACCCGTTCGGCAAGGCCGAACCCGATCCGGATCAGCTCGCGCGGATCCTCGCGCGTGCCGGGCGTTTCGGCGTCGGACGCCTGTGCATTCTCGGCGACGTGATCCGGTTCGGGTACGCGCCGACGGCCGACGAGGTCCGGCGGATCAACGATCTGACCGACGCCATGGTCCGCCTGCACCCGGAGTCGCTCATCGGGTTCTGCTTCCTGAATCCGCTTCAGAGCAAGGGCAACTGCCTGCGCGAAATGGACCGTTGCGTGACGAAGCTGGGGTTCCGCGGCATCAAGCTCTGGGTCGCGCTGAACTGCCGCAGCCACAGGCTGGACCCCATCATGGCTCGCGCCGCCGAGCTTGGCGTCCCGGTTCTGCACCATGCCTGGTACAGCGCGCTGGGGCACGAGGCCGACGAATCGACGCCGGCCGACATCGCCGACCTGGCCACGCGGTTTCCGCAGACGAAGATCATCATGGCGCACCTGGCGGGCTGCGGCATCCGCGGCCTCTGCGACATCGCCCCCTTCCCCAACGTGTCCGTCGATACGGCCGGCGCGGGCCCTGTGGCCGGACTGACCGAAGAGGCCGTCGCACGTCTGGGCGCCCACCGTGTGGTCTTCGGCACCGACATTCCGATGCGCGATTTCAGTTCCGTGCTCGGCCGCATCTACGGGGCTCGCATCACCGCCGCGGACCGGCGACGGATTCTGACGCTGAACGCCAGAGCACTGCTGGGGATACGCTGATGACGATCTTCGACGTGAACCTCTCGTTCGGGCACTGGCCCTTCCAGGCCCTCGGCACCGAAACGCCGTCGCGCCTGGCCGCTCTCATGGCCCGCGCCGGAATCTCCGCCGGGCTGGTCTCGTCAATCGATGCCGTGCTGCTGCCGGCGCCCGACGACGAGAATCAGCGGCTCTTTTCGCTGCTGACGAAGCATCCGCACCTCATCCCCGTGCCCGTGATCAATCCGCTCCTGCCGCAATGGCCGGACACGATAGGCCGCTACGCCGCGCACACTCCGGCCGTGAAGCTCTACCCGAACTACCACGGCTATCGCCTCGGCGACCCGTGTGTTGCGGAACTGATGCGGCAACTCGGCCGGCGGCGCCTGGCGCTCGTCCTGCCGCTCCGGATTGAGGATGAACGCTCTCACCATCCGCTCATGAAGGTTCCGGCCGTGCCGGCCGACGACGTTCTCGCCCTCGCCCGGGCCTTCCCGAAGGTGCCGATCGTCTGCTGCTGCCCGTACGCCCGGGAGGCCGCCAGACTCGTCCGGGGACCGGCCAATCTTCACGTGGACATCTCCATGGTGGACGGCATGGACCCCGTCCAGGCCCTGGTCCGGGCGGGCTCGTCGCGGCGTGTGCTGTTCGGCTCGCACACCCCATTCCTCTACGCCATGGCGGCCGTAATGAAGGTGACCGAATCGGACCTCTCGCGGACCGATCAGCGACGCGTTCTTCAGGACAACGCCGCGCGCATGCTGTCGACGGGAGGCAGAGGCAGGTGACGTTCGCCGCCCGGATCGTGTGACTGAGAGCCACAATCTTGTGAGGTTCCCGCGTATGAGCGTGCAGAAGAGCAGTCTGGCCGTGTTCGGTGGCGCCCCCGCCAAAACGGTTCCGTACACCAAGGGCGTGCGTTTCGGGCCGGCCGAGGAAGAGGCTGCCGTGGCGGCCATCCGGTCGCAGAAGCTGTGGATGAAACAGGGCGGCACGCGCGTCCCGGCCGTCGAGAAGACCATCTGCGAACTCTGGGGCGTGCCGCACGCCATCGCCTGCTCCAGCGGCACAGCGGCGCTGCATCTGGCCGCCGTGGCCTGCGGCGTCGAGCCCGGCGACGAGGTGATCCTGAATCCCACGACCGACTGGGGCACCATCTGCGGCCTGCTCGCAATAGGCGCCGTGCCGGTCTTCGCCGACGTGCATCCCGACACGTTGAGCCTCGATCCGGCCGCCGTCGCCGGGACCATCACGCCGCGCACCCGGGCGATCATCCTGGTCCATTTCGCCGGCTACCCGGCCCACGTCAAGGAAATCGTCACCCTGGCCCGCCGGCATAACGTCAAGGTCATCGAGGACTGCGCCCAGTCGCCGCTGGCCATGCTGGACGGCCGCCCGCTCGGCGTTTTCGGCGACGTGGGCGCCTTCTCGGCCAACGACTCCAAGCACGTGTCCTGCGGCGAAGGCGGCTTCGTCACGCTGCACGACGACGAGATGGACCGCATCGGCCGACTCTTCATCGACAAGGCCTACGAACGCAACAAGGCACGCGGGCAGACCGACGTGACCTTCCTCGGATTCAATTACCGCATGTCGGAACTCTCGGCGGCGGTCCTCGACGTGCAGCTCCGCGGCCTGCCGGAACAGATTCGCCGACGCACGGCCTACGCCGAACAGCTTCTCGATGGACTCGACGGGTTGCCGGGGCTTCGTGTGCTGCGGCCCCTGCCCGGCGGCCGTGGCGCGTACTGGTTTGTCCTGTCCTGCCTGGAGCCCGAGCGTCTGTCGGCCGACCGGGCCACGATCGCCAAGGCCCTGGCCGCCGAAGGCGTCGCGGTGTGGGCCGCCCTGTCGCCGGCCAGCACCCTTTACGGCACCACGGCCCTGCGCGAGAAGAAGCTCTATCCCCAGGGGCGCACCGCCCCGGCCGATTTCCTGCGCGACCGCCAGTACGGTCCCGGCCTCTGCCCCGTCGCCGAGCGCGTGGCGGCGAACGTGCTGTCGTTCCTCGTGAGCCCCTTCTACACCGCCCAGGACGCCAACGAAACGGTAGCCGGCGTGCGGAAAGTCATGGAGTACTACCAGTCGAAGTGACGCTCGGCCGGGGCGGCCCGTCGTGAAGCGTCACACCGGAGTTCTTGTCGCGGAAGTACCGCAGACTCCACTCGTCCGGGAAGAGCAGAACGCGCTGCCCCAGGCTGTCGGTGGCCGGACGGACGCCCTGCGGCAGCGTCAGGGCGCCGATGTCCGTGCCGTCGCCGAGCCACTGCGTCACGGTCCACGGCGCGCCCTCGAGCCGCGACGCCGCGCCGTACTCGCTCTCCAGGCGATACTGCACGATCTCGAACTGAAGCGGCCCGACGGCCCCCAGCAGCGGCACCCGCCGCAGCGAGTCCGGCAGGTCGTATAGCTGAACCACGCCTTCCTGGAGCAGTTGGTCCAGGCCGTCGCGGAACCGCTTGAAATTTGCCGGAACCGGGTTTTCCAGGTACGCGAAGCACTCGGGCGCGAAACGTGGAATCTCGTCGTAGACGATCCCCTGGTCCTCGGTCAGCGTGTCGCCGATGGCCATCGGCACATTGCCCACGATGCCGACCACGTCGCCCGGATAGGCCTCCTCGACGGTCTCGCGGTCGCGTCCGAAGAGCTTGGCCGCATGCGACAGCCGCACCGCCCGGCCCGTCCGGGCATGCGTAACGGTCATGTCGCGTTCGAAGCGGCCCGAGACCACGCGAACGAACGCCACACGGTCGCGGTGCCGCGGGTCCATGTTGGCCTGAATCTTGAAGACGAAGCCCGAGAAGGCCGGGTGCGTCGGCTCGACGGTCCCTGCCCCGTTCCGCCGCGACGTCGGCGGCGACGAATGTTCCAGAAACCCGTCCAGCAGCAGTTGCACGCCGAAGTTGTTCAGGGCGCTGCCGAAGTAGACGGGCGTGGTGCGTCCGGCCAGCACTTCGGCGCCCTGGAAGTCGGCCCCCGCCCCGTCGAGCATCTCCACCTCGTCGCAGACGGTCCGATAGGTCCGCTCGTCGAGCCGGTCGCGCACCACGGGGTCCGCCAGTCCGGCCGTCGAGACCGGCGCGCGGTACGCGCCGCCCGGCGTCCGCTCGTACAGGTGGGCCATCCGCGTCCGCCGGTCCCACACGCCCTTGAAGTTCGGACCCGTGCCCAGCGGCCAGTTCATCGGGTACGCGGCAATGCCGAGCACGCTCTCCAGTTCGTCCAGCAGCGCCAGCGGATCCAGCGTCGGCCGGTCCAGCTTGTTCATGAACGTGAAGATCGGCACGCCCCTCTGGCGACAGACCTCGAAGAGCTTGCGCGTCTGGCTCTCGATGCCCTTGCCGGCGTCGATCACCATGACCGCCGCATCCACCGCCGTCAGCACGCGGTACGTGTCTTCGGAGAAATCCTTGTGTCCCGGCGTGTCGAGCAGGTTGACCCGATAGCTGCGATAGTCGAACTGGAGCACGGTCGAGCTGATCGAGATGCCGCGCTTCTTCTCCAACTCCATCCAGTCGGAGGTGGTGGCCCGCTGGTTCTTCCGCGCGGTGACCGAGCCGGCCAGCCCCACCGCTCCGCCGTAGAGCAGGAACTTCTCGGTCAGGGTCGTCTTGCCGGCGTCCGGGTGCGACACGATGGCGAACGTCCGGCGCCGGGCGATCTCGCGATGAAATGGGCTGTCCTTGCTCATGATCCGTCCATTGCCGCCTCTGTGACACTCTGTCGGACAGGCCCCGTCGGCGGATCCAGGTCCGGGGCCGGCGTCGCAGCCCAGCAACCGTGGGCTATGGGTAACGCTGCCAATCCAGTGGGGGAAGCATCACGGCGGCGTGACGCCGCAGAGAGAAGACCCGGCGAGCACACAACGGGTCACAGAACCGTGGTCTGCATCGTTCATGGCAGGGGATTATACCGACCCGAGGTCCCGCGGGCAAGCCTGAGTCGCGAGCGGGGGGCATTGACGTTTGGGGGCCGTACCGTGGCACGGGCATCTTGCCCGTGGGTGGCAGGGGCATCCTGCCCCTGCTTCCCCTGGACGCTAATCCACCCTCGCGAGCGGTGCCGTCGTCGGACATGGACGGATACCGACCTACACACTCGGTTGCGACGTTGCCGCGGTCACCTGCTCCGCGGCTTCCGGGCGATCAGGGCCGCCAGACCCAGGCCCAGCAGGCCCATCGTTGCGGGCTCGGGGACCGCATTCATGACGAACTCGAGGCCGGCCACCGTGTCGGCGTAACTGGTCGAGTGCCCGCCCGTCGGTCGGTCGATCATCAGGACGTCTGACAATCCGAGCGTCTGAAGCTCGGCCGCCAGGCGGCGAACGCTGTCCGGCGGCACGACCGTGTCGTTGCCGCCAACGGTGAAGGCGACAGGCATGGTGAACTGTCCCGGGAAGAGCTCCGGGCTGCGCATGGTGTACTGCTCGGGCACCTGGGCCTTGGTGCCGCCGTAGCTGGCGGCAATGGCCGACGTGAAGCTCGGGTTGTTGTACTCCATCATGTTGGCCGTGCCATTGGAACTGCAAACCCCATCCACGAGGTCCGGATGCAGGGCCGTGAAGATCAGCGAACTGGCGCCCCCCATTGAGGCCCCGCAGAGAATGACGTTTCGTACGTTGTGCTGACTCTTCAGAAGGCCGATCAGTTGCACCACGTCGGCCTCGGCCGCCGGCCCCATCCACGAAGTCGAGGCCCGGTAGTCGGGCGAGATGAAAATCATGTTGTGGTTGCCGGCGACATCGCGGGCGCCGCGGCATTCGTCGCGGGTGTTCGTGGCGTACTGCCAGCGGTCGCTGCCGTGACCGTGCAGGGCAATCAGCACGTCGTGCGAATCCGTCGGGTCGAAACCCGTGGGCAGCATCTGAACGTACCGTTGCACCGTGCCGTCGTAACCGGCGATGAACTGGAGATCGACCGGCGATCCCAGCTGGCCGGCCTGGGCGGCCACCGATGCACAGACACTCAGCGCGACGCTAAGAACAGCACTCTTCTGCATGGCACGATCCCCATCCCGGCAGAATCAAGTCGTCATTCCTATGGAACGCCCCGTCACCATCGACGCCGGGAGGCGACTTCACGGATCCGTCCTTGGCACACGCCTTCTACCTGCTTTCCGCCTCGCCACACAGACATCCAACACCCGTGGTGCAGAACTGCCGCAGTTGCCTTGGGGTGGTGTCAGGCTGAAACACAGGGGGGAAGCCTGCACAGTGTCGCTTCCCCCCTGTGGCCTCTCTCGCGAACACGTTGTCGACTGCATCATGGCTGCGTGGGAAGAGAAAGCCCCGGCCCGCCCACCTGTTCACCTCTGCCGGCGGCGACGGGCGGCCAGACCCACCAGCCCCAGCCCCAGCAGGGCCATTGTGGCCGGTTCCGGCACCAGGTTGTAGCGCGCCTGCAGGAGTGTCGTGCTTGGCTTCTCAAGCGTCCAGCCCGACTGGACGCCGGGAATGTACTCGTCGCCGCTCTTGAGCAGGCTGGTGCTGAAACCCTTCATCGCCTGGGTTCCGGTGATCGTCAGCAGGGTGAACACCTGTCCGTCGTACGGGGTGAACCCAGGGGCCAGGTCCATGTCGATCGTGCCGGCCAGAGTAGCGCTGCCGGCCACAATCTGATCCACGCCCGAGGCGTCAACGGTGAAGCCCAGTGTGCTGGTGCCGTACATCTTCAACAGGTTGCCGATGGTGACCGTGGTGGCCCCTGAACCGTTGACGTTGAACCGGCCCGGACCGGCTGCGGCACTGTAGGCTCCCAGGTACAGGTTCGCAGCCTCAAACGAGCCGCCCGAGATCGTGTAGGTTCCCGAGCAACCGGCGGCCTGCCCCAGGAAAACGTAGCCGTTGAAGTCCACCGCCCCGCCGTACTGATAGGCCGTGGCCGTGTGGGCCCGCGAGCCGGTGCCGACGTTGCCGCCGAAAATGGCGACATTGCTGGTGTTGGTGCCCACGGTCAGACTGCCGCTGTTGACAATCAACGTGCCGACGGCGTCAATGTACTGGCCCGAGGCCATGTTGAAGTAGTTGGTGGCCAGCGACACTGTGCCTCCGGTAATAACAAGCGTTCCCGTGCCGCCGTTGGCCCCGATGTTGATTGAGTTACCCGCGCCGGTGGCAGACAGGCCGCCGATGATCGTCAACGTGCCGTTGGAGCCATCCTGACTCGAAGCGCCTCCGTCGGCAATGCTCAGGGCCGTGGTCGCCAGCGACCCACTGCCGGTAATGGTCAGGTCGGTGACCGGAACCGTGTTGGGATAGCAGCCTATCCGCGTGTTCGTTTCCGTCACGGGTCCGGTAATCTCCAGACCCACGCCATCGTAGTTGGCTGCCTCGGCCACTGCGGCCATAGCCAGCAAGCTCAACACCACCCACGCTGCGTTTGCTCTCATGGTGCATCCTCCCATTCATGGTCAAAACACCGGATCACATTCGACACAGACACACATGGAACTCTTCGAATTGCCTGTTGAAAGGATACTGCGCGAATCCCAGGTCTCCAAACGCGAACGGCGCGCCAGGCAGCAAAACGCCAAGCGGCTCGTATGGCACCCTAACCCATTGTTGCCAAGTGCCTTACGCGCCGCCGCCGACCGTCCGGCGGCTTCTTCGCCGAGAATGCTCCACGGCAACGGAGCCACTCTGACGAAGACGGCCACGAGTTGCTTGAGCAGTTTCTTGAACTGAGGCCGTTTTTCATCATCCAGCGGCCCATCGACAGCGTGGCATCATCGCTTAGACCCACGGTGGCGTCACGATGGCCCCCGCCGCACACGCACAGGACGCCCGCATATCGGCGAGAAACGACCGTTTTCAGCGGGTTGCCGACACGGTTTCGACGGGTTGACAGGCTGCTACCGAATCAGGGGAATGAACACAGATTGCGGAGCCTGACACGGGCCAGTATACTTGCCGATGTGCAGATACCGAGGCCGCAACGGGGATGGCGACATGGGGCGTCCGAGTTCCGCTGAGAAGATGGTCATCGCCCTCGCCCATGGCATCGCCGAGGGGCGGTGGCCGCCAGGGAAGCCCCTGCCCTCGATTCGCCGCCTGGCCAAGGAACTGGAGCTCTCCGTTCCGACGGCAATCAAGGTGGTCCATCTGGCGGTTCAGCGAGGCATGGTCGCCTTGCGGTCCGGCAAGCCGGCCATGGTGCTGGCGAACGCGCCGCACGTGGCCGCAGAACTGCTCAGGCAGGTTCCGCTTCCTCCCGCGCTCGCCCGCGAGGACGAATCGCACAAGACACGCATCGCGCTACTGTATCCCGAGAAGGACCACCCTTTGAGATTCGCCCCGCATGTGGCCCTTGCAAGGCACCTTGCCCTGGCAGGCGACCGGGCGGGACTTCGGTTCGAGCCGGTCGCCTGGCCGATGAAGGATCAGGTTCCTTTTGCCTTGTCCTTGCCGGCCCGCGGCTTCCGCGCCGCGGCTTTGCTCGGGATGCACAGCTTCTATCGGGTGGGTCTGGCCGCGCTGCTGGATCAGAGGTTCCCCGCCGTACTCATCAACCGCCGTCACTCGTGCTCCGGCGTCCCCGCCGTCGCCGGCGACGACTACAAACCGGCCCGGGACCTGGCCCTTAGACTCATCCGCCTGGGCCACCGCAACCTCTCGCTCGTGTGCGAAGTGCTGCCAACGATCGACATGCAGCCGCACGACGCGCTCCGCGGATGGATTGACGGCCTGGCCGAGGGCGGCGTGCTCGACGAGTGTCCCATGCCGGTGCATATTCTGCCCAACTTCGAGAATCTGAGGAAGTGTCCGCGCACCTTCAACGAACTGCTCCTGCGACCGGATCGTCCGACGGCCCTGTTCTTCCTCTTGCCGGACTGGATGGAAATCATCCTGAACGATCCCCGGTTCGCCCGGTTCCGCGTGCCGGAGGATATCAGCCTGATCGTCTCCGGTCCCGGCGAACGGCCGCCCGTGCTCTCCAACGGCTCTCCGATCAGCGCCCTGGACCTCGACTACCAGCGTCTGGCCGATTGCGTGACGCAGAACCTCATCGACCTGATCGCAGGGAGGCCCTGCCCGCAGTTGCTGCTCCTGCCCCACAAGCTTCAACTGACCGACAGCATCGGCCCGCCGCCCGAAGCGCCTTAGCGTCTGGCCGGTGGGCGTTCGACCACGGCCACCGGGAACGGCGGCCTCCTGAGCCTCTGGCAGCACATTCCAGCGGCGTATTCCCGTGTGGGTCTCGGGCTTGCATTGAGCGTGGATTCGCCTATAATGCACGGCTCTTATCCTTGTGGCGCAGCCCGCCGTGGGCTCGGCACAGGCTTTCTGGACGGGTACAGGAGCTGGAATCATGGGCAAGCGGGTTGTGGTCGTCGGTGCGACCGGCGCCGTCGGCGAGAATTTCATCAGCATTCTCCAGCAGCGGGACTTCCCGATCAGCAAGATCAAGTTCGTGGCGTCGGCCCGCAGTGCCGGCCGCAAGGTCGCGTTCAAGGGTCGGGAATACACGATCGAAGGCCTCAGCGACACGACGTTCGATGACGGGTGGGACATTGCCCTGTTCTCGATCCCGAAGGCCATGAGCCGCAAGTTCTCGCCCATCGCCGCCTCGAAGGGCTGCATCGTCGTGGACAACTCCAACGCCTTCCGCATGGAAGCGGACGTGCCGCTGGTGGTGCCGGAGGTCAACGGCGACGACGTGACGAAGGCCTCGCGCGGCATCATCGCCAATCCGAACTGCTCCACGATCGGCATGGTCGTGGCCGTAAATCCGCTGCACAAGGCCAAGACGGTCAAGCGTCTGGTCATCACCACGATGCAGAGCGTCAGCGGCGTGGGCCTGAAGGCCATCGAGGAGCTCAAGGCGGAGTCCGCGGCCGTTCTCGCCGGCAAGCCGTACACCCGGTCGATTTTCCCGCACCAGATGGCGTTCAACGTTCTGCCGCAGATTCCGCAGAGCGACGCGTTCGATGCCAACGGGTACACGTCCGAAGAGATGAAGCTGCTGCACGAGACGCGCAAGATCATGCACGCCGACTCGATCCGCGTGACCATGACATGTACTCGCGTGCCGGTGATCTACTGCCACAGTGAGGCGGTCAACATCGAGTTCGAGAAATCCTGCACGCCGGACGAGGCCCGCGCCATCCTGTCGAAGGCCCCGGGCGTGACAGTCCTGGACGACGTTTCTCAGCAGCAGTATCCCCTGGCGACGGACATAGCGGGCCAGGACGACACGTTCGTCGGCCGCATCCGCCAGGACGAGTCGCTGGACGGCAACCGTGGCATCAACCTGTGGCTCGTGTCGGACAACCTCCGCAAGGGAGCCGCTCTGAACGCGGTGCAGATTGCCGAAACGCTCGTTGCGAAGGGACTGTAGCAGCCGGCGGCATTCATCGCTGCCCGATCCATTACCAGGCCACGGTTGAAGACACGTCTTCGGCCGTGGCCTGTTATATGTTCAATCCGAATCGCCACCAGGGCACGGGCGGGATCTCGCGGCCCACAAGGTCCAGGGCCAGTCTGGCGGCGCCGTCCGACGCGCCGCCCTGGCCGAGCTTCCGATGCACGTCCGCCAGTTCCTGCCGCATCTGCCGGTTCCGGTCGGCGTTGGTCAGGATGTCCACGGCGTCGTCGGCAATGGGCTCGGGGCCGCCCCAATAGAGGAAGTACTCGGGGATGATCTTGCGCTGGGCCACGGCATTGGGCAGCGACAGAAACGGCGTCGTCAGCAGCCAGCGGCCGAGCAGGTGGTATTGCCACCGGCTGACGGGATACAGGGCGATCATCGGCGTGCCGAAGCAGGCCAACTCCAGCGTAGCCGTGCCGCTCGAGGCCAGCGCGAAGTCGGCCAGAGCCATCAGTTCGTTGGTCTTGCCGACGAACGTTTCTACGGGCACATCGGGAGCCTGTCGCAGGATGGGCGCCGCCTGGGCCGCGTGAGCCTGATTCAGGCAACCCATCACGACCCGCATGCCTTCCACACGTTTCTGCATGAGGCGGCACACGTTCAGATAGAGCGGCAGGAGGCCGGCAATCTCGCTTGTCCGGCTGCCGGGAAGAAGCAGCACGATCTTCTGTCCGGTGGGGCCGCACAGCCGCTCCGCGACGGTCGGGTCGGGCCGAAATCCGGCGAAATGATCGATCAGCGGGTGGCCGACAAAATGGGCGTCGATGCCGTGGCTGCGATAGAACTCCACCGTGAACGGGAAGATGCACGCCACTCGCGTCAGACGTCGGGCCATCTTGTGAACGCGGAACGAGGCCCAGGCCCACAATTGTGGCGGCACGTACCACATGGTGGGAATGCGGCGGCAACGGCCGCGGCTGGCCAGGACGAAGTTCAGGCCGGGGTAGTCCACGAAAACCATCACGTCGGGTCGCTCGTACTGGAGATGCCGATCCACCTCCGCGATCAGTTTCAGATAATGGCCGATCTGGAGCAGCGGCTCGACCACCAGCATGTGGCTGCCATGGGCGGTCATGTCTCGGATGAGGCGGCACCCCTGCGCGGCCATGAGCGGACCGCCCAGCCCGAAAAACGTGGCGTCGGGCGACTGGCGGCGCACGGCGGCCAGAAAATTGGACGCGTGCAGGTCGCCGCTGGGCTCCCCTGCCGAGATGAATATCCTGGGTCCGCTCATGTCCTGTGTCCCGTGTGCCGACGACGGGCAGATTCTAGCAGAATGCCGCGGCAGTCGCCAAATCCAAACCCGGCAAGACTATGCCGCCGCGAAGGATACCTGTATGAGGGCGCTGCGGCACTCTCTGGCGCGAAAGCCGCCTTGACCTTCCCGGCCCTGATGCGTAGACTTCCTGTGCGCCGTGGGCGCGCGGCCGCATCACGGTCCGAGATCCGTTGGTTCGACTGGAAACCTATGAACTCACAGCCTTCCAACATCACCAACCCGCCGACGGTCGTCGGGTTCGTCAATCTGGGTTGTCCGAAGAATCTGATCGACGGCGAGCGTATGCTTGCCAACCTGGCCCTCAGCGGCTACGTCGTCACGGGCGACCTGGATTCGGCGGACGTGGGTGTGGTCAACACATGCGGCTTCATCGAGGCTGCTCGCGACGAGGCCGCCGAGGTCATCGACGAACTCATGGATCGCAAACGGGCCGGCCAACTGCAATTGGTGGTCGTGGCCGGGTGCTACCCGCAGCGATCGTACAGGGAAATCCTGGATCGCTGGCCCGACGTGGACGCCGTCGTGGGGCTCTCGGCCCGCAATGAACTGGGCCATGTGATCCGCCGCGCCGTCAGGCAGAAGTCCGACGAACCCGTCCTGTGCGTATGCTCCTGCGGCAAACCGATCCCCTTCGACGACCGCGAACGCCTCCGCCTCACGCCCCGACACTATGCCTACCTGCGCGTCAGTGAGGGGTGCGACAACCGCTGCTCCTATTGCAGCATCCCCCTGATTCGCGGCCGCCTTCGCAGCAAACCCGCCGCCGCCATCGTCGAGGAGGGGCGCGAGCTGCTCGCCGACGGCGCGTCGGAGCTGATCGTCATCGGCCAGGACACGACCGCCTACGGCCACGACTTCAAGGGCAACCGCCGCAACACCGACATCGCCACGGTGCTTGGCAAACTCGACCGCCTCCCCGGAATGCATTGGCTGCGTCTGCTCTATACGCATCCGGCCTCGTTCACCGACCGGCTGATCGGCGCGTTCGGCGAGTTGGAGCACCTGCTGCCGTACGTCGATCTGCCGCTGCAACACGCCTCGGACCCGATCCTGACGAGCATGGGCCGCCGCACGACCCGCGCACAGATCGAGGCGCTGATCGGCAAGCTGCGGCGCGAACGGCCGGACCTCATTCTTCGCACCACCATGATCGTCGGCTACCCCGGCGAGTCCGACGCGGCATTCCGTGAACTGCTGGACTTTGTCCGCGGGATGCGGTTCGACCGGCTCGGCGCCTTCGCCTACAGCAGCGAGCCGGGCACCCGCGCAGCCGACCTGCCCAACCAGGTGCCCGGACCGGTCCGGCAGCAGCGATACGACGAGCTCATGTCACTCCAGCAGTCCATCGCGACTGAGATTCAGCAGCAGGCCGTCGGCCAATGCCTCGACGTCACCATCGACCGTGGCGGCGACGAAACCGGTCCGTCCCACGGCCGCTTCTGGGGCCAGGCGCCCGACATCGACGGAATGACCGTTGTTCGCAGCTCGTCGCCCCTGCCATGCGGGCGCAGCGTCCGCGTCAGAATCACCGCGGCCGACGCCTATGACCTTGAGGGAGAGGCCGTCGGCGAGTAGAATCGTCACACTGTGAAACGCCACATACCCAACCTGCTCACCGCCTCGCGGCTCGCGATGGCCGTGGTCGTCTTCGTGCTTGTCGCCGCATGGCGGAGCGATCGCCCGGACACCCGTCTACTTCTCGACATGGCCGTCGGCGTATTCCTCCTGGCGATGCTCAGCGACGTGCTGGACGGATGGGCCGCCCGCCGGCTTCACTCGTCGAGCGCCCTGGGACGAATCGCCGACGCCTTCACCGACAAGATCCTCGTCTGCGGAACCTTCGCCTTCCTGGCAGGAGGCAATTTCATCTCGAACCAGGATGGAGCCACGGCGGCGTTGACGGGCATCGCGACGTGGATGGTCGTGGTCCTGTTCTCCCGCGAGTTTCTGGTCAATGCCATCCGTGGCTGGAGCGAGAGCCTGGGCCGACCGTTCCCGGCCACGGTCTACGGCAAAGTCAAGATGAGCCTTCAGTGCGTGACCATCATCTACATTCTGCTCCACGTGGGCCACCTCCGCCATGCGGCGCCATGGGCCGCCGCCGTGCGGGACACGCTCGTGTGGGCCACGGTGGCGGTCACAGCCCTGAGCGCCCTGGTGTACGTCGGCCGCACGTGGCGGCTGATACGCACGACCGACGGCAACAGGCCCGCCGGATCGGTGGATTCCTCCAACGCACCCGAGTGAAACGACGCTCATGGCCACATCGGCGACGGTGACTCTGCTGCTCGGCCCGGCGCGATCGCGCAAAGCCGCGACCGTCCGCACACGCTACCTGGACCTGGTGGCCGACTGCCCGCCGGGCGACCTGTCGCGACGGGTCCTGCTCCTGGTGCCCACCGGCACGCGACGCCAGACCACCATCGACGCACTGCTGCGCGAGAGCCGCGACGGCCTCCTTGTGCAACCGAACGTCTGGACATTCCCCCAGTACGCCGAGTGGGCCCTTGGCCAGCTCGGCGCGCCCGTCCGCAGGGCCACGGAGTTGCAGCGGCACGGCATCCTCGCTGCGGCTCTTGCGTGGTGCGCCGCGAGGAAGCAGCTTCGCTACCTCCTGCCCATTGCCGACCGCCGAGGACTCGTGGATTCACTGGCCGACGTCATACGCCGACTGAAGACTGAGGCTATCCGACCGCAGGACTTCGCCCGCGCCGCCGCCAAGAGCGGCCTGGCGCGGGATCTGGCGGCCGTCTACACCCGCTACCAGCACCAGTTCGAGACCTCCGGCCTGTACGACGATGCCGGCCTGTTCTGGCAGGCTCGCGAGGCGCTGGCGGCCGCCAAGGAGCGGTTCCCTTGGCCGGCTCACGTACTCGTGGACGGATTCCAGGACTTCTCCAGCCCCCAGCGCGCCATTCTCCGCACACTGTACGACCATGGCGCGCAACTGGTGGTCACTCTCCCGTGCTGCCGCGAGCGGCCCGAGCTGTTTGCCCCGACGCTTCGCACGCTCGACCACCTCCAGACCGCGTTCGATCACCACATCGCGGTCGAAGAGTTTCCGGCTCCTGACGCCACAACGCCCCTGGCGCGCGTACAGGAGTCGCTGTTCGCCGACTCCGCCGCACCGCCCCACCCCGACGCCGCCTCGGCCGTCACGTTTGCCGAGACCGCCGGATACACGCGAGAAGTGGAGTTCCTGGCCCAGCGCATCAAACAGTGTCTCGTCGCGGGCACGGACGGCCATTCATCGGATGGCGACGCAATCCGCCCTGCCGACATTGCGATCATCCTGCCGGCACGACAACCCTACGAGGACCTCATCGCCCGTGTTTTCCCGAGCTACGGCATTCCCGTCAACGGGCTGTCCGGAACCTCGCTGATCCGTATGCCGCTGGTGCGGTGGCTGCTCGAATTGCTCCGCCTGCCGCTGAACAGCTTCGCCTATGGGGCGCTCGTCGGCGTTCTTCGCTCACCGTACTTCCCGTGTGAGTTGCTCGACGCCGAGCCGCGCACGCTGGAAGCCGCCTGCCGCATGCTCCATTGCGTTGGAGCCTTCGAGGGGCTGGCCGATCATGTCGAAGCCCTTCGCGACCACAGCCGCAGGCTTCGCGAGGGGTCCCTTTCGGGCGACGCCGACGCCGCGGAGTCTGCGGCCGAAGCCGATCTGGCCGACAAGGTGGTTCTGCTTCTGCAGCGCCTCGCGGCCCGGCTTGGCGTTCTGCCGCAACGGGCATCGCGGGCACATCATCTGGCAGCAACCAGAACCCTCGTGGCCGAGTGCCGGTTCCGGTCGGCTGCAATCGCGGCAAACGACCGGGAACTGGCGGCCCGGGATCTTGCGTGCCTGTCCGCCCTGGAAGCCGTCATCGCGGAGATGAGCGGACTCGACGAGTACGCCCCGGCCGACTCCCTGACGGCTGCGGACTTCGTCGCGGAACTGGAGGAGGCCCTGGCCGCAGCCACCGTGGCGCCGCCGCGACATGCCGGCGGCGCGGTCCACGTGCTCGATACAAGGTCGTCGCGTGCCCTGACGTTCAAAGTTGTCGCCCTGCCCGGCCTGACTGACGGCCTTTGGCCGCAGCCGATGCGATCCGATCTGGCCGACGCGCCCCAGTCGCAGGATTCGCTGGCCGGCGCCGGCCTGAGTTCCCCCGACCGCCGCGATCATCTGGCCGAGCAGCGGTTCCTGTTCTACATGGCGGCGTCGCGTGCCTCGCAGCACCTGATCGTCACGCGACCGGCTGCCGACGAGGCCGGACGCCCGCTCTGTGCCAGTCCATTCTGGGCCGACATGGCTCGTGCCGTGTTCGGTCGGCCGCATCCCGAGGTCCATGTCGTCACGGCCCGCGACGCCGAGCAGCCGACCGAAGGCATCGCCGGCCCCGAGGCCCTGCGCCGTGCCGCCATGTCCGCCCTGGCCTCCCCCGACGCACGCGGGCTGGCCGTGCTGGCTGCGGCCCACGCGGTCGACTCCGTGATCAGGCCGACGTGTCACGCCGCGGCAGTCATCCTGGAGCGCGAATCACCTCGCCCCTTCGGCCGGTTCGACGGCGTGCTGAGCGATGGCCGAATCGCCGAGGCGCTGGCCTCCACCTACCCGTCGGCCCGCCCGCTCAGCATCACCAGCCTGGAGCATTTCGCCCAGTGCCCGTTCTGGTTCTTCGCCGAGACCGTGTGCCGGCTCGACGCCGTGGAGCCGCCCGAGGAGACCCTGCTCGACGATCAGGCCGGGTTGCTCTACCACGATATTCTGTGCGAGTTCTACCGGACGTGCCGCCTGGATCAGACGGTGGGCGCCCGACTGAACCGGGTGCCACCGGACCGCCTTCGCCACGCAATGTCACAGGCCGTGGACCGCGTCTTCGCGCGACGGTCGGGCCAGACGCAGTCTACGTTGCCCGCCCTGCTGGCGATTCAGCGAGAGGATATCCGCGAGCGGCTACTGGCCTACGTGGAGGCAGAAGCCGAGCGCTGCGCCGACCTGGCCTACGATCTCGAGCCTCTGGTCTTCGAGTGGTCCTTCGGCATGCCTGTTCCGGACAACGCTGCGGGCGAAAGCACCGAGTCGCCCGCCGTCGTGCCATCGCCCTATGGACCGATACGCCTGCGTGGCCGCGTGGACCGCATCGACCGCGCCACCGACGCTACGGCCGGCCGCGCGTGGCTCGAGATCGTGGACTACAAGAGCGGCAGCCGCCCCGGCAACCTGGCGTCCCGGCTGCGCGACGGGCTGGTGCTCCAGTTGCCGCTGTATCTACTGGCGGCGGATCAACTGCTGTCGCGCTCCCTGAAGGCGCCCGCCGGACTCGGCGCCTACTACTATCTCCGCGACGTGCGGCACCACGTCGGCGTCACGTTGACCGGGGACAAGGCCGACTCGGGGCGCGAGCTGGTCGAACTTGCGACCGCCCGGGCGGTGGCAGCCATTGCCGCCTGTCGACGCGGCGAGTTTCCGCCGGTGTCGGCCGACGAGTGCCCCTCGTATTGCCCCTACGACCGCCTGTGCCGCGCCGCCCGCTGGCGCGTTGATCGCAAGATGCCGGAGGCCCGGCCATGACGCTCACCAGCGAACAACACGAAGCGGTCGCCCGCCTGGACGACAACCTCTGCGTGGTGGCCGGTGCCGGCACCGGCAAGACGCGCGTCCTGGTCGAACGATTCCTCCGTCTCCTGGAGGTCGGCGGCTGCGAGCCGTCGCAGTTGGCGGCCATCACCTTCACCGAGAAGGCCGCCGCCGAGATGCTGTCGCGACTGCGTGACCGCTGCGCGGAGCGCATGGCACGGGCCGACGACGACGCCCAGCGACAGATCTGGAAGCGCCGCCTGGAAGACCTCGGCGACGCTGCCGTGACGACGATCCACGGATTCTGTCGCCGACTGTTGGCACAGAACCCTGTGGAAGCGGGGCTCGATCCCCGCTTCACCATTCTGTCCGACGCTCGGTCGTCGCAGGTGATGGGCGACAGCGTTCACCGGACGCTGCGCGAGATGTTCGAGGCGTCCGATCCGGACGTTCTGACCGCCACGCAGGCGTACTCCCTGCCGACCCTTCAACAGATGCTGCGCGACGCCCTGCTGCACCGGGATGGCGTGCGCATCGCCGCGGCCCGGAGCGAACGCCCGTTGCCGGAGCAACTGGCGGACCTGGAGCAGGTCGTCACGTCAGCGATGACGGCCGCCTGCGACGGGCTCCTGGCGGATGCCGGCCTCACCCCCCTGAGGCACATGGTCACATCCGTCATGGGCCCCCAGGGCGACGGGCGCGAACTCTCGCGCGAGGTGGCCGCCGAGGCGCTCGCCATGATCGCGCCGGACCAGCCGTCCACGACGCGCATCGCCGGACTCCGTAACCTCGCGGGCCTCAGCCTGCTCAAGCGCGGATCGCCCGGCAAGTGGCCCAGTCCCGAGCACCATCAGCAGATGGGCGACGCCTTGAAAGCCTTGCGGGAGGCCGCCAGGACGGCCCTGTCCAACTGCGATGTCGCCGCCGCCGACCTCTGGCCGCGGCAACTGGAGCTCGCGCGGGCCGTGGCCAGGGTGGCGATGCGCACGATCGCGACGTTCCAGGCGGCCAAGCGAAACCTTGCCGCCGTGGACTTCGACGACCTCCTGCTGATGGCCCGCGACCTGCTGCGCGACCACCCGGACGTGCGGCAGCGCGTCGGACGCCGATTCCGCCAGATCCTCGTCGATGAGCTCCAGGACACCGATCCGGTCCAGATGGAGATCGTCACGCTGCTCCTGACCGACGGCGCGGCGGAAGTCGCGGCCCTGCGGCCGGGCAGCTTCTTCGGCGTCGGCGACCCCAAGCAGTCGATCTACCGTTTTCGCGGGGCGGACGTGCAGGTGTTCCGTCGCATCACAGACGAGTTGGGGCCGTCGCATACGGTACCGCTGACCCGAACATTCCGCTTCCACCAGGGACTGGCCAACGCCACCAATGCCTTGTTCGCGCCGTTGCTCGCAGGGGACTTCATCCGCCTGTCGGCGCACGACACACGGACGCCGCCCGGCTGTGTGGAACTGCTGCTGACGGACCACGAGGATGACGACCGGGCCGAGGCGAGGCGCGCCCTGGAGGCCGCACGCATTGCCGCGCGCATCGGCGACCTTGTGCGCACAGGAAGCATGCGCTACGGCGAGATCGCCATCCTGATGCACCGCCAGACGCAGATTCACGCCTACGAAGAGGCGTTGAAGCGGCTCGATATCCCCTACTATGTGGTCAGCGGCCGACGGTTCTACGAGCAGGACGAGGTGCACGATGCCCTTGCCGCCTTGAGGGCCCTGACCCATCCTCACGACGACCTGGCCGTGGCCGTGGTGCTGCGCGGTCCGCTGTTCGGCCTGTCCGACGACGCCCTGTACACGCTCTGCCGCCACAAGCCACTCGCATCAGCCCTCCGCGATGACGCGGTCGCAGCAACCTTGTCGCCTTCGGACGCGGCCAAGGTGCGACGCGCCGCGACCTGGTTCGCCCACTTCGGTCCACGCGCCGGTCGCATCGGCACAGCCCAACTGCTCCAGGGAATCGTGTTTCAGGGTATCCCTTCCGACAACAGCGCCGACAGCTGTCCGTCGCTGGCCCACGTGCTTCTACCCCAGTTCATCGGACAACAGCGCTACGCGAACCTGCGACGGCTGCTGGAACTGGCGCGTCAGGCCGACCTCGTCGGCGCGTCGCGCATCGAGGACTTCCTGGCCGAGGTCGAGGCGGGCCTCCGCGAGGGCGTCCGCGAGGCCGAGGCGCCGCTGGATGTCGAGGGCGGCAATTCGGTCCTGATGATGACCGTCCACGCCGCCAAGGGGCTGGAGTTCCCCTGCGTCATCCTGGCCAACGCCGATGCCGAGCGGCGCGGCGGCACGGGGCCGTCGTTCTACGCCGATCCCCGCCTTGGCTTTGCCCCCAGGCGGCCGGACCGGCGGCCGAACGAGGAGGAGCCGGCCGCCTACACCCTGGCCTGCCGCGAGGACCACGCCCAGGAGAACGAGGAGTTCCGGCGGCTGTTCTATGTCGCCGCGACGCGAGCCGAGGAGCGGCTCATTCTGTCGGGGTCCAAGACGCTCGCCCCCGGCAGCTGGCTCGCCATGACGTTCCAGGTGGCTGATCTCGACCTGGCCGCGCAGGCGTCCGGCAACCTGAAGGAGCCTCTGGCCCACGGCGGTCCAATGACGGTGGATCTGGCCACAGCCCCTTCGACGGCCTCGCATCGCGCGTCGGCCGACCTCGGCCCGCTGGCGAAGGTTTTTCACGAGGGCGAACTGAACGACGCCGAAATGGACCGCCTGCTGGTCCGCTCCGCCGATGCCGCCCTGACGGGCCGACTGGCCGCCCAATGCTCGCACGTGGCCGAAGGCGGCGCAACCGTTCATCTCACAGCCACGTCGCTGACGGATTACGCCGTCTGCCCGGCCAAGTACTACCTCAGGCACGTACTGGGACTGGACGAGCGCGTTGCCGCGCCGGCATTCGACGACACGGGGGGCCTGAATGCCGCGGCCATCGGGACCGTGGTGCACGAGTACCTTGAGCGGTGCGACGATCCGACGCAGCCGGCAGGCGAGGATGCCCTGCGGCACCTGGTTCTTCGAGAGCCCCGCATCCGCGCGGATCAGCGCGAGGAGGCCTTGGCTGTGGCGGGGCGACACCTGGAGGCCTTCCGGGAGACGGCCCTGGCCGGGGAGATTGCCGCCGCGGCCAGACGCAACGGACACCTGTTCCGAGAGTTACGATTTTCCATGGCCCACACCGTCGCCGAGGGGAGCGGTGCCGCAGGGGCTGCGGTCATCAGCGGCACCATCGATCTGCTCTTTATGGACAGTCGCGGAGACTGGGTTCTTGTGGACTACAAGACCGACCATATCGCTCCCGAGGATGCACGCGAGCGTACGATTCGCTATCTTCCACAGCTTCAGGTGTACCGAATGGCGGCGAGGAAATTTCTCAAAATAAACGCAGTGAAGGCTTGCCTTGCATTCCTGAGCGCGGGTATAGTTGAGGATATCGAAGACCTTTCTGTCCATACCGTGGTGGACCGTCTGGTGGCAGGTATTGCCGCACAGCGGTTCAGGCCGGGTGACGCGTGCCGCGACTCTTGTGCGTACGAAGCGTTCTGCCGCATGTCGTCGTAGCCGTCGCCGGCCCACATCAACACAGCCGTCTGCCCGCATCGGGAGGCAGTGCCGCCCGGCGCGACGAGATAGGGCCAGGGAACGGTAAGGAGAGACTCGCATGACCTACGATTTCAGCATCATCCGGCACATTCGCAAGAAGCTCGGGCTGACGATCTACGGCCTGAGCGAGAAGTGCGGCGTCAGCTACGTCGCCCTCAGCAAACTCGAGCGGAATCTGGGGAATCCTGAACTCAAGACACTCGACCGGATCGCCCGTGCCCTCGGCGTGCAGACGCACAACCTGCTCGCCCTGGCCGAGCACGACCGGCCGCAGGTGGTCGCCGCCGAACGCATCGTGGACGAAAACGGCATCCACTTCCATCGCGCTTCGTTCGACGGCATTCACGTCTCGCAGGTCACCGCCCGCGCCGGCGCCCTGGTCTGCGCCGAGCACGAGCACCGCGACGACTACGAGGTCTGCTTCGTCCTCAAGGGCAAGGTCAAGCTCACTGTCCGCAACAGCGAATACGAGATTCTGCCCGGGCAGGCCGTGCGGTTCGACTGCATCTTCGAGCATCGCTACGAGGCCGTCGAAGACTCCGAGGTGTTTCACGTCGTCACGCGGAAGTGACGTCCGGCACCGGGGACCGAGGACCGCGCGGAGCCGGCCCGGTCGGCCGTTGCTGAACGTACCGTCTTTCACGGACGCAGCGCACTGAGGTTCCATTCGGCCGACTTGTTGCCGCCGAACGTCTGGATGATGTGGTCCTCGTCGCGTTCGCTGCGGCCGAACAGGGCACGCACCGTCGCATCGCCCGCCAGGCGGTCGAACGCCTTCACCGACTCCTCGCGCGTTCCGACCGGAATGTACTGCCGCTCAATCCTGTTCGGGCGGACCGACACGACATCGTAGGCCAGCGGCCATGTGCTCAATCCGGGCACCGAGAAATGGACGGTCCGGCCGACTACCTTCCCCGCCGCAAAGCGGTGCGAGGCGCTGATAACAGCCGTCACGTTCTCGTGTCGCCCGAGAATCTCCATCGCTTCGGCCCGATTGTCTACCAGACGATCCTGCCACGGCGCCCCCGTGTCCAGCGGATGGAGTGACACCAGTGCGTGGTACGAGAGAATCACCGCCGCCTTGTCGCGATAGCGGGCCAGCGTCCGATCGAGCCACGCCAGTTGTGCCGCATCCAAGTGCCCGGAACGGGCGCTTCCCTGCGACGACGTGTACAGGCCGATCAGCACCAGGCCGCCGTCTCGCTCAGCCACCCAGTACGGCAGCGGCCCATTGAAACCGTGGTCCCGGAAAATCCATGTCAGCAGCGACGTGCCAAGGGACGCCGCGGAAGCCGGGGCATCGCCGCTCTCGGCCGTAGCCCCTTCGACTGCCGTCGCTGCCGCGGCGTCCAGCCCCTCGGGACCGAGCACCACGAAGTAGGGCTTCTTCAGTTCGCCCAGCGCCGCCCGTGCCGCGTCCAGCGACCGCGGTTCGCCGCGCGCCAGCAGGTTCCCCAGCACCACAGTGAATTCGATCTTCGATCCGTTGATTTCATCCACGGTCCGCCGCAGACGCGCCAAGGCCGTTGCATCCAGCGCGGCGTCAGCCGGGCGGTCGTCCCGCACCGAGTCGGCCAGAAGCGCGTTGCCGATCACGGCGAAGGTCACCGTTCGGTGCGTCCGCCCGGGCACGCACCCTCCGGCCGCCAAGGCGCCCGCCACCACCAGACACATGGCACAGAATGCCGTTCGCAGGGGCATCGCTCTGAACCTCAGCCGCACAGGTCGCCCTCTCACTTAGCCTTGTCGCGCAGCAGGCTGGCCCGCGCCCAGTTCACACGGTCCTGCACGTCGAAATGATCTCCCGCCTCGACGATGAGTTCCAGCCGCCTGGCCCCCTGCACCGGAATGTTGATCTGTCGGGCCGGCTCCTGCCACTTGACGTGATCGGCACGAAACGCTTCCTTGCCGTCCACCTTCACCACGAGATTCACATCGGCGAACTTCCCTGCCGACTCGTCGATTCCCGCCGTGGCGAGGAACCGCTGGTACCCGCCGCCCAGATCGTACGCGACAAGGCATGGGGCGTGGACCCCGATGCCGCTGTCGAGCGTCACCACCTGTCCGCGCTCGTCCCGCAGACGCATCGGCTCGCCGAGGACATTGCGGCCCACCTGCAACGGCCACGACAGCACATCGAGGCTCTGCTGCTGATACTCGCTGGGCTTCAAGGTCTCCAGAGGCACCAGCCTGCCGCCGATTACCTCGATCCGAACGATTGAGGCAAGTGGCGTCACGATGGACACCCGGCCGCCGAGAAGGCCGCGCAATCCAGCCGTCTCCGTGGCCGCCGAGCTGAGTTCCAAGGAACTGCCGCCTCGCGTCGCAACCCGCAGCAGCGGCATGGCAACCTCCGGCCTTCCCTGCGCCGGGGCACCCACCTGGATGGCCGTCACACGGCTTCGTTCGAGCGAACGATCCCCGAGGGCCGCACTGTGAAACTCCACCGTCTTGGCGTCGATCCGGTTGACCGTGCCCGGCAGCCGGTCGCCGTTGGCCAGCACCACGACATCCGTCCTGGATTCTTCCGCCCCCAGGCCGCCTACGTCGGCCCCGGCCAGCCGGACCACGCGCACCACGTCAAGCGGCACCTGGAGATCCCCGAACTCCGTCCCCGTCACAGTAAACGTCTTGCCGTCGAATCCGGTCACGCGGCCACTAAGCACCCCACCCGTGGTCAGCACCTGGTCCGCGGCCTGCGCCGTCTCGCCCGATGACGAGGCCGCCGCCTCTCTCGCGCCCGAGTCGTCGGCTGACGCGGCATCGCCGGCGGGGGCATGATTGAACTGGACTGCGGCCACCTCCTCCAGAGGCCACACGCCGGTTTCGACGCCGTGCGCGTCCCGTGCCGAGAGACGCCCGTCGCCCACGGTCATCGACGCCGCCTCGACCGCGCGGCCGTCAATCAGACTGATGGCCACCTGTGCCGACGCGTGGTCGGCGATGGAGGCGACGAAGAGAAGGCAGGCGAGCTTGGCGGAGAGTATCTTCATCAGCGTTGTAGAATCGGCAGATAGCGGTTAGGAATCTGAAGGATAATGCACGCCATGGCGGTGCCGTACTCCCTGCCGGCCTCGCCCGACCAGGAACCGTCCTGTGCACTCTGTTTGCCGACCAGGTCCTTGCTGATGGCCGGCCACCACTGTTTCCAGTAGTCGCCGCCGGCGATGAACATGGCTTGCGTCGCATAGTAGTTGCCGTAGAAGTAGAACCCGCCGGCATTGCCCTGCCCGCCAGCGCCGGGCTTGTGCTTCATCAGGTACGCGAGGCCGCGATCGACCTCCGGCCCGGCGTAGATGCCACAGTTGTAGAGGCTGCACACCCCCGCGGCCGAGCGCGGAAACGCCGAACCGCGGCTGTTGAGCGTGTACGAGAAGCCGCCGTCCGGATTCTGGCTCTTCTTGACGTAATCGACCGCCTTGTCGACGGTCGCCTTGGGGACGCGGATGCCGTTGTTGCGCGCGGCGCGAAGGGCCATAATCGAGCAGATCGTCACCGACAGATCGGCGTCGTACTTGATCGGCTGATAGCGCCATCCGCCCTCGTCGTTCTGCGTTCGCACAATGAGGTCTACCGCGCGGCTCAGTTTCTCGCGAACCACTGGGTCCGGGCTCATGCCGTACACCTCGGCCAGGAAGAGCGTGGCGAACCCGTGGCCGTACATCGGGCCATGGCTGACCCCGCCGCCCGAGATGAAGCCGCTGCGCCCCGTGTGCGCAGTGATGAACTCAAGGCATTTCTGCACGTTCTTGCCGTACTTGCCGCGATCCGGCAGGCTGCCCTGGCTCATGAACGCCAGGCCGGCCAACCCCGTGATGCCGGCGTGGCTGGAGTAGCCGCCCGTGCGGCCGAAGCCGCCATCCTCGTTCTGAATGCCGGCCAGATACACCAGCCCCTTGTCCACGGCGGCAAGCACCTCGGGCGACAGCTCCTCTCCCGTGATCGGATCGTCACCGAGGGGGCCCTTCGGCGCGGCGGGTGCCGCGGCAGGTTCCGCCGGACCGGCGTCCTGGGCGTACGCCGCCGTGAGGGCACACCCCACAGCCGCAAGACACGCCGCGGCAAGCGCGATCCGCCATGTCCGAATGGTCCCGGGTTGCATCGCTCCGTCACTCCTCTTCCTGCGCCTCGGACCGGTTCCCCGCCAGAGCATAGTAGTACCGATCCAGCAGATCAACGTATTCCTGGAGAATCATGCCGCGGATGCTCTGCATCGTCTCCCGCGGCCGGTTCGGAAGCAAGTCGCCCCACCGCTCCATCAACAGATCCGACACCTCGTCCAGGGCTCCCTCCTCCACCTGTCCCTTGGTGGCCTGCTCCTGCTGCATCGGCTGATTGCCCTGCCGCGGCCGCTGGCGACCGGTTTGTTGCTGTTGCCTCTGTTGCTGCTGTTGCCGGCGACGGCGCTGCTGCTGCGAATCCTGGCTCGATTGGCGTTGTTGCTGCTGTTGCTGCTGCTGTTGCTGCTGGGCCTGCTGCTGCTTGACGTACTCGATCAGTTCACCAAGGTCATCAATCGCCTTCTTCTCCACCTCGATCGTCCCATCGCCCGGGTCCTGACGCTCGACCAGCCTCTGCGCCGCCTCGCCCATGTGCGTCTTGATCCGTTCCACCACTTCGGCCGGATCGATGTCCGGTCCCTCGTCCTCATCGCCGGTCTCCGCCTCCGGCGTCTGCTGGTCGGCCGCGTCGGGCTTCGAGGCCGGCTGCTTCTTCAGCAGTTCGTCCAGTTCGGGCAGCACGATATCCGATTCTTCGAGGTTCATGATATCGTCGAGGTTCAGACGGAACTCCGGCGGCTCGGCGGACGTTCCGGGCGACGATTCTCCCGCGCCGCCGGTCCCTGACGCCGCCGACTCGCTCCCCCGGTCGCGGTCCTTTGGCTGCGAAGGCGACGAATCGGCCAACGCCGCGGTCCAGGCCATGGCTGCCACACTCGCCGCGGCCAGACACCTCACGACCCACGCTCTGCTCATAGCTCGCCTCCCTGCTGCCCGGCCGCCGGGTCCGTCAGCTTCTCCATGAGCCCTTTGACACGCTCCTGGTCCCGGCCGATCCGCTTGGCCTCGGCCTTGATGCGGGCCTGCTCGTCGGATGCCTCTTGCGACTTCAGGGCGTCGTTCACCTGAGTCGTCGCGTCATGAATGTCCTGCTGCATCATCTTCAGCATCTTCAACTCGGCCAGCGTCGGCACGAGCTGCGCTTGTCCCTGCTGACCGCCGCCACCACCGCCGCCGCCGCGACGCCGACGATTCGAAATCTCCTCGTCCAGCGCACGCACCAGCTTGTCCAGGTATTCGATGGCCTTCTGCTGCGCCGACTGCGTAATCGGGTCCGTCTGTTCCTTGCGCAGCCGCTGATGCGACTCGTCCATGCGGTCACCCACAATCTTCAGCACGAACGTGAAGACGGTGACGTTGGCTTCATCGAGTTCCTTGACAATTCCGGCCGTCTCGCCCAGCAGCTCATTCTGCTGGTCCTGGGTGAAGATCAGCCTCTCGGCGTCGCTCCTGGCGAACTTCTCCGCCACCCGCTTCGCTTCCAGGTCCACCGTGGCGCCGTGGACCTCGATTTCCCCGTCCTTGATGCGTGCCAACTGCTGTTTGATCGCCTCAAGCTGTTCCTCGGCGAGGGCCTGCTCGGACTCCTGGATGTCCTGCTGAAGCTCGCGATTCGCCTGATCGAGCTGCTCGAGCGACTTCTCCTGGTTCTGCTGGGCAGGCTGGCTCTGAGCCTGCGACAACTGCGACTGCGCCTGCCCCATGCTCTGCTGCGCCGACTGGGCCGACTCGGCCGCCTGCTGCGACCCGGCCTCCTGCATCTTCTCCGACAGCCGCCCGGTCTGCTGCGCCGTCTGGCCTTGCTTGGGCGCCTGCTGCTCGGGCCGGGGGGCATTGGGCTGGCCCGCCTGGGCATCCTTGTTCTCCTGGAGGTGCCCTTCCTCCTTCTTGCGCACCTCCTGCAACTCCTTCTGGAGTTCCTTGAGCGTGCTGATGCGATTCTGCAATTCCTGCTGTCGCCGATTCTCCAGCTTCTCGATCATCGCTCGAAGGTCTTCCTCGGCCGATGCCTGGCTGGTCCCGGCTACCGCCGCCTGATTCTGCCCGATCTGTCGCGAGGCGTTCCGCATCTTCCGCACCGGATCGCGATTCTCGGCGTCCTTGGCGACGTCCTTCAGCGCCTCGGCCACGGCCTCGTTGCTCTGCTGGAGATCCCGAGCCGACTCCTTCATCTGCTCCACGGCCTCGTTCAGTTCCTGCGCCAGTTCGCTCTGCCGCGACGAGAGTGACTGCTGCGCATCGCGTTCCTCGGCGGTCAGTTCTCCTTGCGACTTGCCCAGGGTCTGGTTTGCCAGGTCGCCGGTGCGCTCCGTCAGCTTCTCCTGCTGCCTGAGAATCTGTCGCAGCTTCTGGGCAATGGCCTCGGCCTCGGTGAACCGCTCCAGGCGGCTCAGCGCATCGCGCAGACGATCAATCGCCCGCTGCTGCTCGGCAATCGCCTCGTCCAGCTTGCCGGTCTGCTGTTCGGCCGTGGCGGCTCCGTCGCGCGACTGCCGCAGGGCCTGCGACGCCTTGGGCATCGGGTCTTTCGCCACGTCGTCCAGGGCCTGCTGTGTCTCCACCGAGTGGTCGAACGCCTCGTCCTGCGGGATGCGGTTCAACCGATACTGCGACAGCAACTCGTCGAACTCGTCCCGGATTTCCTCGGCTTGCTGCTTGAGCTGCCGCTGAGAGTCTTCCTGGCCCATGGTCTGCTCGCGGCCGCGCTGGCTCAGCGGCTCCGACGGCTGTTTCTCCGAGCGGGTGTCCTTGGTCTCGGCCTGGAGATCTTCCTGCCGGCGCACCAGGTCGCCGACCCGGAGCCCCAGCGCCAGCAGTTTCCTCCGCATGGCCTCCGCCATCGACTCGACCGACACCACGCGAAGCCGGTATTCCTGGCTCTGGGCCGTGTGCGGCCCCTGCCCACGCCATTGAAAGTTGTCCACGGCCGCACAGCGATAGACGATCTCCTCGCCCACCTGCAATTCCGGCTCGATGTCGCGGAGGTCCCACCGCTTGACGGCTGTCAGCGCCAGGGGCCTCGCGTCGGTCCCGCGCTCCACCGGCCGCACGACCGTCAGGCCCGCGGCTGCCTTCTCCTGTGACGTGCCTCGCTGCCACCCCAGCGCCGCCCGCGTCACGCCGCAATCGTCCTGAATGTGGGCCTTGACCGGTATCACGCTACGGAACGTGACGTCCATGATCGCCTGCGTCGGCTCGACGATTCGAACGCGCGGCGGTTCGTCCTGCTCGGCCACGACGGTCAGCGTGTCGCCGGGCTCGCTGTCGAAACCGTCCACGCATACCATGCGGAAGCCGACGAACTCCGTCTGGTCCACCTCGAACTCGGCCCTCAACAGACGCCTGTCGGCCGCCATGCGTGCGGCCGCGGCCTCATCGCCCGCCGCGCCGTCGGCAAGCAGGTCGGACGCCACGAACGACAACGGCAGGGCCCGCTGCTGCTCGCCCCGACCGAACAGAATGGCCGCCTTGGCTGTCCCATCGCTCTCGGCGGCAATCGGCTTGTTTGTCAACACTTCCACCCACACGCGCGACCCCTGTAAAGCCCGCGCACTGCCCTGCCCCTCGAACACGACGGCCTCGGCGTCGGCCATGTAAGGAGGCGGCGTGACCTGAAGCACGACGTTCTGCGCCCGTGGCCGCGGCCGGGCATCGACCAGCACAAGACCGCCGCGGCGCGTGTCGTCGTCGCCGGCGGTCACGTAGTACTCGAACGACTTGCGAACGCGTGTGAACGTGCGGACAAAGACCGCCTGGTCCGCTCCGACGTCCATCGGCTTCATGATTTCCGGGGGCGCAAAGGCATCGCTGCCAGCCTCACGGTAGTAGATGCTCACGCGGTCGGGTACTACGCCCTCGACGGAGACGCGGGCCTGGAAATCCTCGCCGATGGGGATGACGAATCGGCGCGTCCGGCCGACATCCACCAGCGTGCGTCGCGGCCACTGGCGGCTGCTCAGCGGGTTGAAGAGACGCTCAATCCCGATCATGGCGGCATCGGCCTGCCACGCCCCCAGCGCGGCAATGCCCGCCGCCACGACCACTCCGAACAGGAACATGGCCACCAGCGGCCTGGGATTCAGCGCGAGGGTGAACGGCGTGCCTGCGGTCGTCCGGAGCGTGTCGGCAACAACCGCCTGCCGCAACTCGGCCGACTCGCCGGCGCGGCCCTGCGGACTCTCGATGAAGTTGACGGTGCTGGCCAACCGGTCGTCGAGTTCGGGAAACCGCCCCTCGAGCTCCACGGCCACGTCCTGCACGCTGATGCGCGTCCGCAACGGCCGCCACAGCCGTCGCACGATCACTACGGCCAGCAGCGCCAGGACGCCGGCCAGCAGACCCACACGAATCAAGGCCGGGAACTTGATGAGGTAGTCCAGAACAATCGCCACCAGGACGGCCGGCGGCACCGCCGCCAGAAGGCGCCCCAGGCCGTCCAGCGCAAACAGGGCGCGCACCTTGCGCCTGAGGCCGCGAAGCTGTGACAGGAGGGATTGCTCTTCCATCATGACCTTACCCTCGCCCTCGGGCCCACTCGCCTGTTCGCTTAGACGCTCGCGGCCGGGGCTTGTTCCGCCCGACGCGGGACGCATGCTACGCCCGTGTGCGTCAATTATAGCATCCGGTGCCGCTTCCGGAGCACCCACTCCATCGTGATCAGCAGCACGAACACGATCAGCACTCCCGGCGAGTCCCAGATTTCGTCCACCAGGTCGTTCTCGATGGTCCGCGTCTGCGCCTGGATCAGGTCCGGCAACCGGCCGGTCTGGTGCGGCGGCAACACGTGCCCTCGACCGTTCAGGCCACTGAGCTTGGCCAGCATCGCCGCGTCGCGGGTAGGCTGCTGAAACTCCTCGCGGCTCGGCGCGACAAGAAACTCCCCCTCGGCCTTCACAGTGTCCTTGCTACCGGGCGCCTCGGCCGCCATTGTGAATTTGCCCGTCACTTCGGGGGTGAACTCGCCCTCGAACAGCGCCAACCCGGGGTTCGTCCGGCCGAGCATCACCTGTTGCTCAGCCGCCTTGCCGTCGGCCCCCTGCCAGCGCACGGCGGCGGCCACGCGCTGCACCTGCGGCCCCACGGCTGCCGGGTCGGTTACGCGAAGCTGAATCTTCACCTTCTCGCCCAGGGTGTAACGAGGGCTTTCGGCCTCGATCACCGCCCGCTGCTGCGGCAGAGCCAGGTACCGCACCAACTGGAGCCAGAAGTTGTTGAAGTAGCGGCGCCCCGTATACCAGCGCCATCGCCACGTCTCGTCGGAGCACGAGTAGAACACCTGCCCCGCCCCGACGCGTTGCAGAAGCATCAGCGGCAACTTCTCGCCGCCTTGCGAACCGATCTCGTCCGGATGCACCAGGAGCACCTGCGCCCCGGGCTTGGCGCCCCGGGCGCGGTAGTACCAGTAGAAGCCCGGAAGGTCGTCCCAGGTCTTGCGGTTCTCGTTCATGTCCTTCTCGAACCGCAGGATCGGCGAGATCGTGCCTTCCAGCGTCCGTTGCGGGCGGAACTCGTTGCCCACCTGGCCGATCAATTGCTCCTCGCCCGGATCCACCGGCAGAAGCGTCTCGATCGGCGATCCGATGTAGCTGTTCGGGTTGTAGCCGCGATTGCCCGCAATCATCACCAGGCCGCCGCCCTTGACCCGCACAAACTCGTCGATCCAGCCCAACTGCTCCGCACTGAACGTCCGGCTGTCGACGTCCCCGAGGATAATCACATCGTACTCGAACAGCTTCTCACGCGATTCCGGGAACGCCGTAATCGGCAGATCGCCCTCCGGAGCGAAGTGCACATCGGCGCTCTTCAGCAGGATGCTCGTCAACACCGTCGGATCGCGGTACAGGGCGTTCTTCAGGTAATGGTATTCCCACCGTGGCAGATCCTCGATGATCAGCACCTTGAGCTGCCGGTCCAGCACGTCGATCTCCAGCGGCAGGCTCACGTTGTTCTCCAGGTCGCTCTCGCCGTTAACCGCCTTGAGCGACACCTGGAGCGTAAACGTTCCGGCCTGCTGCGGCTTCAGGTGCATTTCGACGGTCTGTGGGCTGGACTCGGCGCCGAACGTCACCGACTCGGTCACCGCCATCTCCGGGTGGCCCGTCACCGTCAGTTCCAGCTCGCCGGCACGCCCCTGGTATCCCGTATTGCGAAGATCCACGCGCACAGGCAGATCCTCGTTGATGAAAGCTCGCCGTTCGGCGGTGGCCCGAAGCACCTCCACGTCGCTGGCCGCGGTGACGCTGCCCAGCCCGATGGTCACCAGCGGCACGTCATCCAGCATCTCTTCGAGCTTCCGCGTGTCGGTCGCCACCGTATCGCGGCCATCCGTCAACAACACCACGCCCGTCAGCGTCTGGCCCGCCAGCTGCTCCAGCACCTTGTCCAGCGATTGCGGAATCATGGTTCTCTTGCCGCCCGGCTCGATTGCGGCCAGGTCGGCCAGCGCGGCATCCACCTCGTCCTCGCCGTCGATGCGACGGACCAGTTGCGGCGACTCGTCGAACACATACAGGTACACCCGCTGCTCCGAGGCCAGCCGCTTCAGCGCATTGCGCGTGGTTTCGCGATCGCCGCTGTCCAGCGTCAGCGCGGCCCGGGCCAGCTCGAACCGCGTCGGTTCGCCTTCGCGGGCCGGCGTCACCGAACCCCGTCGCAGCATCTCCGCCACCGTCGGTGCGTCGGCGTCGCGCTTCGCCTCATCCTCAAAGGTCTGCCAGTCGGTGATGCCCATGCTCGCCGACCGATCCACCAGAACGGCCACGGTCGAGCGAATCTGCTCGTCGCGCTCCAGCCGCAACGCCGGCTCGAAGATCATTCCCAGGGCCAGCAGGATCAGCGACACGCGCAGGAACATCAGCACGCCGCGAGCCACAGGAGGCGTGGCCGGATTCTCCCGGCGGTAGATGCTCCAGACGTACACGGCCGTCACCACCACGGCCAGAAAGACGGCCCACGCCGGCCATGCCGAAAGGAAATCGAAGACCACGCGCCCACCCTCGCCGAGGCGGATGCGATCGATCCCCAGAAACCATTGAAGAAGCTGCGTCATAGTCTCACAGTTCCCCGGCCTCGCGCCGCCGGGCCGCTCGATTCTCGTACGCGGCGCCGATCAGGCGTCGCGGTTGAACCACCACGCCAGCAACGTCTCCAGAAGAAGCAGCCCGAGCATGGCCCACAGCAGGTTCCGCGCCCAGCCGCCCGCGGCCTCCTGCTCCAGCAGCGACTGCCTCAGCCCCTCGGCCCCACGAGCATAGACCACCTCCGTGCCGCCGAGCCGTCGGGACAGCGACGCCTGGTCCAGGTGCGTCAGGTCGCTCTCGGCCGTGTCCACGTTGACGGCCAGGCGGAATTCCTTCCCCGTGCCGCCACGGCTCGGACGCACAGCATACAGGCCGCTCTGGTCCAGCATCGCCCCTGCCGGCGAGCGTTCCCTGTCCCCGATCACCAACGCCCGACGCTGGCCGCCGATGTCGGTCGGCGCCAGGGCGATGGTCTCGCGCCCCGGCTTCTCCAGGAGGAAGGTGGTGCCGAAGTCCGCCGCGGAAACCGGCAACTGCGTCTCTGCGTCCACCAGACGGTTCAGCCGCCACAGGACGTCGGGCATCAGGTACTTCATCATCTCCTGGACCAACTGCAGATACGCCGGCAGCTTCGGCAGGTCGGTCCACTCGGCGTCGGCCGTGGTCGCCACAAGGAGGACGCGGCCCCGACCCAGACGCCGCTCGACGACCGCCGGGCTGTTCTCCGCGTTGGCAAACCGAAGGACCGTCTGCACGCTATCGTCGCCCGCGGGCGGAGCGAGCTGGAAGTACTTGTACACCTGCACGCCGCCGAGCCCTGCCGCCCCCTGCTGGGCCTTCAGCCGCGAAAGGCTCGCGTGATCCATCGCGCCGACGTCGAACGTGGTGTACTGGTCCGGCCGGTCCAGGTCCGTCGTTCCAAGAACGGGCCCCAACGCCGCCGGAAGCAGCCCCTTGCCGTTCATGTAGAGCGACTCGTTGTAATCCCGCGGCCGCACCTGGTCGCCCAGGAAAACAATCGCCGATCCGCCGCCTTCGATAAACCGCTCCAGGGCCTTCGCCTGCGCCGCGTTCAGCGACGCGACATTCGCCAGAAGGATGAAATCCACGCCGTCGGCGTCCGCCGCCGAGAACTCCGTGTCGCGCACAGTGCGAACGTTGTAGCTGGTGACCCGTCGCCCATCGCGGCCGCGCGGATCGACGGCCTCCCGCAGATACTCCACGTCGCCGCCAAAAGCGCCCTCGCCGGGCTCGCCGTCCACCAGCAGGACGTCCACCGCCGGCCTCACGTCCAGCGCGATCACACGCACGCTGTCCACCGCCACATCGTCGCCCGGTTGGTCACGCAGCGACGCCGCAATCGTATGGTTGCCCGGCTCCGTGAAGTTCCACGACCACGTGCGGCTCTCCGCCTTCCGCGGGGGAAGGGCGCCCACCACCACCGGGGCCACCCGCTGTCCGTCCACTGCCATGTTGACCACCACGTCGGCGGCTGCACGGTCCGAGTGGTTCTCGATCTCCACACGGAACACCGTGTCGATCCCGCTGGTGACCACGGACCGGTCAGGCCGGAGGTCGCGCACAACCACATTCGACGGCTCGTCCTGGCCGAAGTCCACCACCGTCACCGCGGCCTTCTCCGCAATCGCCGCCATGAGCGACGACAGCGACCCCGCGGCATCATCGGTCCACGCCACAGCCGTGTTGTCCGTCAGAACGTAGACGACCTTCCGCTCCAGTTCGCTCTCGTCGACGATCTTCTTGACCACCTCCAGCGTCCCGATCATGTCGGTCGTCGAATCGCCGGCGGTCAGACCTTCGAGCTGCTCCAGAACGTAGGGGTGATCGTAGCTGGCGGTGGTGATCCGGCCATGCGGCCGTGAGCCCGCCAGCACCAACGACACGCCGTCGCGCGGGTCGAAGCCCTCCACCAGTCGCACCGCCGCCTGGCGGGCCTCCAGCATGATCGACCCGCCCTCGACGTTTCCGCGATGCTGGGCCGACATGCTGAACGAATCGTCCATGACGAGAATGGCGTGTGTGGCGCTGCGCCCGAACTGGCCCAGCACCCCCGTGAGCACCGGCCGCGCCAATGCCGCCGCCAGCAGCAGAATGATCAGCGTACGGATCACCAGGAGAAGAATCTGTTCGATTCGGACGCGCCGGGCGTTCTTGCGATGCGCCGCCAGAAGGAATTCCATGGCCGCCCAGACCACCCGCTTGAACCGCAGGCGATTGAGCAGATGGATGATGATGGGAATCGCCGCCATGGCTGCGCCTGCGGCCATCAGCCAGGGGTGAAGCACTGTCAGAGCCAGGGTCACCTGTTCCATCCGTCCCAACCGTTATCGTCGCCATCCCGCCGAAGCGGCACCACCGTCGCGCGGCCTCCACGAACCGCGCGGCTGACGGTCAACTCATCTGCCCGGCATCGCCGTCCGCACCGCTCGCGTCGCCAGATACGCCGACAGAGCCACGTCCAGCGGCTGGCCGGTGTTCATCAGCACATAGTCCGCGTTCAGCCCGCGGCAGCCCTTCTTCAGACGGTCCTGGAACGCCGCCACCTCTTCCAGGTACCGATGCCGCAGGCTTCGCGGCTCGGCCAACAGCTCCGGATACTCCTCCAGCCCTTCGAACAGCGTCGCGTCCTTGAACGGAAACTCCAGTTCCCACGGGTCCAGCACGTTCATCAGGATGATCTCGTGCCGCTTGTACCGCAGGTGCTTCAGGCCCGACAGAATCTCGTCGAGCCGGTCGAAGCAGTCGCTCACCAGCAGCACGATGCCGCGCCGCGGAAAGCGGTCGGCCACTTCGTGCAGCGTCGTACCCATCTGCGTCTTTTCCTTGCTGCGAGCAGTCTCCAGCAATTGGCAGATGCTCCGCAGGTGAGCGGGATTGGTGTTCGGCTTGAGCACCTGGTACGGCTCCCGGTCGAACAGGGACAGGCTGACGGCGTCGCGCTGGTGCAGCGTCAGGTACGCCAGGCTCGCCGCAATGTAGCACGCATAGTCCAGCTTCGTCACGGGGCCGTGACCGTAGGTCATCGACTCACTCGTGTCAATGACAAGGTAGAGAATGAGGTTCGTCTCTTCCTCGTACTGCTTGAGGTAGAACTTGTCGGTGCGGCCGTGGACCTTCCAGTCCAGGTGGCGCAGGTCGTCGCCCCAGACATATTCGCGGTGCTGGGCGAACTCGACGCTGAAGCCCTGGTACGGGCTCCGATGCAGGCCGGCCATGAATCCTTCCACAATCAGCCGCGCCTTGACGTCCAGTCCCGAAATCTTAGCCAGCGTCCTGGGGTCTAAATACTTGCGGAACTCTTCCGCCACTGAGGGCCTCGCTTTCGCCGCTGGGGATGACCTCGATCAGTTGCCGCACGATGTCGTCCGACTTGATGCCCTCGGCCTCGGCATTGAAGTTCGTAATCACCCGGTGCCGCAGCACGGGGTAGGCCACCTGCCGGATGTCGTCGGTCGAGACATAGTACCGGCCGTGCAGAATCGCCCGGGCCTTGCCGGCCAGCACCAGGTACTGCGAGGCGCGCGGCCCGGCGCCCCAGGCGACGTAGTCGGACACGAACGGCGGCACATCCGTCTTGCCCACGCGCGTCAGCCGCGCCAGCGTCATCGCATACCGCACCACGTGGTCGGCCACCGGCACGCGCCGCACGATCTCCTGGAGCCGCAGAATCCCCTGCCCGTCGATCACCGGCTCCACCTGCGGCGTCTCCACAGCCGTCGTCCGGCGGACGATGTCGAACTCCTCGTCCTCGCTCGGGTAATCCACGAGGATATTGAACATGAACCGGTCGAGCTGAGCCTCGGGCAGCGGATATGTGCCTTCCTGCTCGATGGGGTTCTGCGTCGCCAGAACGAAGAACGGATCGAACATCGGCCGCCGCTGGCCGCCGGTCGTCACCTGCCGCTCTTGCATGGCCTCCAGCAGCGCCGCCTGGGTCTTCGGCGGCGTGCGGTTGATCTCGTCGGCCAGGATCACATTGGCGAAGATCGGCCCCGAGATGAACCGCAGCTCGCGCTCGCCCGTGGTCTTGTTCTCCTGGATCACCTCGGTGCCGGTGATGTCCGAAGGCATCAGGTCGGGCGTGAACTGAATCCGGTGGAACGACAGGTTCAGGCACTGAGCCAGGGTCGAGACCATGAGCGTCTTGGCCAGCCCCGGCACGCCCACCATCAGGCAATGCCCGCGGCAGAACACCGTCACGAGCAACTCCTCGACCACGCGCTCCTGGCCGACGATCACCTTGGCCATCTGCCGCCGAATGGTCTGGTACCCCTCGTTCAGGTGCTTGACGGCTTCGAGGTCCGAACCGCTCAGTTCGCCCTGCGGCCCACCGGCATGCGTGGTTTCGTCCTGCGACATCGGAGTCTCCTTATCGTAGATCGGCCCAACTCGAGCGCGTCGCCGTTGACGGGACATGGCTGCACATGCTGTAACCCCAGTGCGGCCGCCAAGGTGGCTGCAAAACCGCCGGGGGGCGACAGACGCCCTCATCAATACGACCGACACTCGCCAATCGGCAGACAACTTGCGAAATCCGCAGCCGGCGCGCCCCGCTCAGTGCCGGCCCCCGGCCGACGCCGCCCGCACCGTCAGCATTTCGTCCCCATTTAGAACAAACAGACCGCCCGCCACGGGATAGACCTCGATCTGAGGATGCATCCCGTCACGCGACGACCCCGCACCGAGTTCCACCGATCCCAGGTACTTCCCGCTCTGTGGATCGAGGAAATGGAGGCTGCGCTCCCGACCGATATCATCCTCGCCAATGCGGCGAAAGGCAACGTCGCCCACGTCGTGGTAGAGCAACATCCCGCCACACTGAACGAAGTTGCAGCCCGCCGACGAGGACTCGTCCGGACGATGCTGCCACACCACCGCCCCGTCGCGGAGCCGCCGCGCCACAACGAGCCCCCCGTCCTCGGCCTCCTCCCACGTCACCAACAGGGAGCCGATCACCGCCTCGCGGCTCCAGGAACCCATCTGTGCCGCCCCGGCAATGAACACCGACTCGCGAACCACCGGCGCCGTCCCATTCTGCCACAGAGCGGCCCCCGTGCTGTTCGAGCAGACCACGTGCCCGCCCGTGAACGAGAACACCGTCACGTCCCGGTCGGCATAGACCGGACGGGACTCCGGCCATTGGCTGCTCGCCCGCTCGGACTTCCACAGGGTGTCACCCGAGACGGCATCAATGACCCACGGCCGCCCGGCCGCATCCATGTGGACCACCACGCCCTGACCGACGAAGAGACTCTCGCTGTGCCCCTGCGGCGCGAAGGAGGCCGACCACCGACATTCGCCACGAGCCGCATCAATGCACTGGATGTTCAGCAGTCCCTGCCGTCGCTGCGTCGCCACGAAGAAGACCCCATCGCCAGAGGCCAGATGCTCGACGTTGCCGTCCTTGGCCAACGGCCACTGCCATCGCTCCTGCCCGCTCGACGCATCCAGGCCGTGCAGCACCGGCGCATTGCCGTTGGCCTGGTAACTGACCGTGGCGACGGTCTCTCCGACGGCGACCAGCGCCGTGCCCTCCTCGGCACGCTCAACCGGGTTGAGCACCCTGAGACGCCGCCCGTTGATAATCACCACCGCTTCCACGCGACGAACCGGAAGCAACCGATTCTCCTGCGCCCATTGCGACGTCACACGGCCCGCCGGCACACGCCAGGCCCAGGCCACGCGGCCGTCGTTCAGCCGCCGCGCCAGCATGTTGTCGCGGGAACACTCGTAGAACATGCCTCCGGCCATGACGGGCACGTCGTAGCTGTCGGCGGCATATCCCACGCGAGCCTGCCGCCAGCGCACCTCCCCCGCCGGCCCCATCGCGATCAGCCCGTCCGTGCGCGACCACAGCACCGGAGCCGTCGTGTGCCTGGCATCCACCTGCGCCAGCGACGGCCCGCCCCAGGTCAGCACCCCGACGCGCTGGACCTCCAGGCGACCCAGTTCGTCGAGCGTCAGGCCGAGCCGTATCGCCGGACGCTCTCTCTCGCGCAAGGCGTCGAGCGCCGCCCGGGCCTGCGCGCCCAACGATTGCTCGAGCCCGTGATGGTCCGTCGGCACCAGGATTCGGTCGGCCACGCCGCTGCCGGCCACGCGGGCGTAGTGGGCCGCCGCCTCAAGCCGGTTCCCCTGCCGGTGGTACAGATCCGCCAGCATCATCGTGATTCTGGCGGCCGCTGCCGTGTTCATCGTACTGTCGAGAATGCCTGTCAACCGACGGATGGCATCGTCGGTCCTGCCTTCCGCCAGCAGACTGCGCGCCCAGGCCAGTTGCAGACGCCCCATGCGGTCAAACGTGGCCAACTTCTCGTCCCGGCCGCGCGACGTGTCCGCCAGGGCGTCCGCTTCCGCAAGAGCCCTTTGCAGCAACTTCTCCGCATCGTCGAAACGCTTCTCCTGCCGGCGCAACTCGGCCAGACGACGCGTCCAGGCCGGATCGCCCGGATGTTCGGCCATGCCTCGCGACACGCGGGCCACGTAATCCTCCAGGCGACCGAACAGCTTCAGGTGCGATCCGTGGTTGCTCACCAGCCCGCCCGACAGCGGCGACAGCGACGCCGGCGCCGACTCCCCTTCCTCCATCGCATGGACGACCACCGCCTTGCGGCTCTTCAGGTCCACGGCAACAATCCCAGCCGTCGTCGGCAGGTACACCGCGTCGTTCGTGGCAAAACCGCGACCGCTCACCTGCGTTTCCAGAGGCATCGCCGTGGTGAACAGCTCTCGCCCGTCGGCAAGACCGTAGGCGGTCAGGGCGTGGCGACTGACGGCCAGAAGCATGTCGCCGGCCACCATGCGACGGCACGGCTCGATCAATCCGGCATGCCACTGGTCCTGCCCCGTCCGGGCATCGAGACTGCGCAGCACAGGCTGGGCCTTGTCGCCGTAGACGTCCACGATCAGAAGCCGGCCGTCCTCGGTCGCAATCGGCGCATCGGTGATCGCCCCTTCCCAGTTCGCCACCGCCACGCCGAGTGCGTTCGCCCCCACGTCGGCCGCCACCCGGCGCGTCCACACCAGATCGCTCGTGGCCAGGTCCACGGCCGTCAGCGTGCCCACGGCGCTCTCGACATACACTCTCCGGCCGTCCGTCGCAGGAACCATCCGGTCGGCCGTGGTGCCCGACGCGCCGCACAGGGCGACCGCCCCGCTGCCCAGGAACCGTTGCCACAACAGCCGCCCGTCGCCCAAATCAAAGCACATCAGGAAACTGTCCACGAGTTTGTTTTCGAATTGCCTGCTCACGGCCCCGACGAACACCCGCCCGCCGTAGGCCAGCGGCGAGCCCACCGGCTCCAGCCCCACGCGGTCGGAGGCGTCACCGTGTTCACCGGGCCGTCCCGCCGCGGACTCCCGTTCGGCCAGTGCGCCGTCCCAACTCCAGAGCAGCCGCCCGTCGTCCTCCGACAGAACCACCAGCCGCTGCTGCTCGTCCGGCACCCTGGGCGGCGCCCCCAGGAGCAGCACCTGCCGCTCATACGGGTCGTCCGCCACGGACCCCGCCGTGATCATGGCCACCGTGTCACCGTCGGCCGACGGCCAGGACCGCCGCGTTCGCCTGTGCTCCGCGCTGTCGGCCACACGCCACAGCATGTCGCCGTCCAGACGGTCATACGCAACCAGAGAATCGTCCCCCACGGCAATCAGCGACCGGGCTGTCACCAGCACCGGCTGTTCGGCCAGCCAGGGTCCCACCACAGGCTGCCGCACTCCAAGCAGTTGCCGACGACTGGGCGCCAGATCGGACGCCCATCCCGTGCCACCCCGCTCAGAGTCCCTGCCGAGGGTCATCAGCCCCTTCAGCGCCACCGGCAGCGCCGACCGGCCCGCCCGCCGCGCGTCACCGCCGACATCCGTCCACAGACCAGGACACTCCGACGCCCGGGCCATCGCCTCCGTCAGCAGTGCCGACGGGTCCACCGAACGCCCAAGGAACTGAATGCCGGCCTTGCCGCCCCGCTGAAGCTCGTCCATCGCGTCGGCACAGACAGCCCTGTCCCCAAGCGCCGCGGCCGCCAGCCCCATCAGCAGCAGTGCGTGCGTCCGCCGCCGCGCCGCAAGGTCCGGATCCGCAAGCGTCATGCGGGCCAGCTCCATCGTGCGGCGGAACCGCCCCTGCTCAAACGCCATGGCTGTCAGGTGAAGGGCCGCCTCGCGCGCGGCCTCTGTGGCGGGATACCATCGGACAACGTCGATCCACCCTTGTTCGCCCCCCTGGCGACGTGCGCGCACCAGGGCCTCCCGAGCCTGGCTCTCGACGCTGTTGGCCCACAGCCGCCGCGTCGCCTCGGGCATCGCCGGAAACGTCTCACGCAGCGCCACCAGAACGCCGCGACCGTCCCGCGGCAGCACCACCTCCGGGCCAATCTCTCGCAACTGCTCAAGGAGCCGCACGGCAGCCTCGTAGTTGCCGTCGCCCACCTGTTTCTCAATGTCCGTCAGAACGAGCTGTGCCCGCTCAGACACCTCGATGCGCGGCCCCGAGGCCTCGCCGTCCCCAATCGCCGCGGCGTTCTGGCCCAGGACCTGAGGCACTTGCACGGCCCACGAACACAGAACCATAGCGACAAGGCACACGGACCTCGTCGCCCGGCGACCGGACCGGGAGGATGGAATCGCCGCGACACTGCGGCCGATACTGGCGTGCCCCATCGTGTGCATCCCACTGTCACCCGCGGCCGACTGCCGGCGTCATCGCCGCGAGCCGGCCGCCTCCGTATCCGCCGCACCGACCTCGGCAACGCCCGGCGTCTCACGCACATAGGCCGCACGATCCAGTTGCCTCAGGGCGTCCGTCATCGCCTGAACGCCGCCGGCAATCTCCTGCCTGAGGACCTCGTTCGACGTCTCGACCGAAACTTCCTGGACGAAGCCCAGAGCCGGATACACGGCCGCCTTGCCCGGGGCCGCCGGGCCCACGACAATCCGCAGCGACAGCCGCCTCGCGGAGTTCGCTCCTCCTCCGGAATCGTATACGAGCGTCCATTGGTCGTCGGCGTTGCGAACCACCATGCTCGGTATTCTCCAACCCTGCTCGCTGCGACCATAGGCCGCCAATTCCGGGAACACCTCGGCAACGCGCTGTATCTGGGCATCCACGTCCGCCAGCAGCCACCCGGCGGCATGAATCGCCACCAGGCGCGCCGCGTCGGCTTCCAGGTCGCGGGGCCCGACCTTGACCAGACGGTCGAATGTCTCCCGGGCCGCTCTTCGGTCGCCCTTGGCCAGGTAGGTCCGCAGCATCAGCACCAGGGCATCGTCCACGAGGGGCGACTCGGCATAGCGTCCCGTCAGGCTGATCAATTCCAGAAGGGCTGTGTTGCGTGTGCTGTCACGGCGGGCCAGCCGCTCGCTGCGCCGGTAGATGGCCAGCGGCGCGTCGTCCTCGCCGCGATGCGTCCTCAGAAACCGCATGGCCTCCTGGGCCTTCTCCACCACGGCGGCGGCCCCGGGATCCGTGGCGTACTTCAGCGCCAGCGCATCGTAGGCCCTGAGCGCATCGTCGAACCGTCCATCATACTCCAGCGTTGCCGCCGCCCGAAACTCGGCCAGCCGAGCCTGCGACGAAGTCGGATGCTCGGTTGCCAGCCGCTCGTACAGCGACCGTGCCCCGGCCGGATCGTCCAACTCCCATTCGCTCACCTGGCCCGCCTGGAGCAACGCATCGGGCGCCGCGCGGCCCGCGGCCGCCTCCAGATACTGCTTCTTCGCCTCTGCGGCCCGACCGAGCAGGCGAAGACTGTCGGCCATGCCCAGAATCGCTCGCCCGTGCTCGTCCGTCAGCGGCACGCGGCCCTGGCTCAGTCGCCGGGCCTCCGCGTAGGCGTCGAGCGCTGCCGCCGCCTTGCCCTCCAGATACAGCCTCTCCGCGGCGGCCAGCTGCTCGCGGACACGCGCCTCTCGCTCGGCGGGAGTGTCCCCTGTCTGTCCCGAGACGACGGCAGCCACACAAACGATCAGTGCGACCCATGCCGCCAAGGCCACGACGCATTGCCTCCGTCTCGCCGGCATTCTAAAGTCCCTCTTGTCGCACCCCATGCCTGAGCTGCCGCACCGTATCGACGACCTTGGCTTTCTCCACCTGCGCCGCCAACGCCACGGCCTCTGCATCGTCCCCGAGCGAGGCCACATCGTCAAGAATTCTGCACAGATGGACGAGGCTCGCGCGTCGGCCGCGGTCGATGGCCGACGCCGCAAGACACGACAACCGAACGGACGTTCCCGACGAGGATGCCTTCTCCCGCAGACGTCGGGCCGCCCCGGGCTCGGTCCGCGCCGACCGCACCAGGTCCGACAGCAAAGCCTCTGCCGACGCAAGCACGGCATCCGGCGTAGGCGAACGCGGCGGAACCAGCCGCGGCTCACCGGCCGCAAGGCTCGCCGGTTGTTCCGGAGGAGATACGCGCGTAAACCGGTGCGCGGCCCAGATCGTCACCGCCAGCACTGCCACGAGAATGCCGAGACGCACCAGGAAGGTGGCCAGGCTGCCGCTGTTGTGCTGCCACCAACGGCGACGCCTCACGCGGCGGAACGCTCCGGTACGAGACAGCGCCTGCTGCACGCTCGACGCCACGTCGCTGCCCGATTGAACATCAATCGCGCGCATGCCGCTCCGCAACTGGTCCTCAATGTCCATCATCTGGGCGACCAGAGCCTGACATTGCGGGCAGGAGGCCAGATGCTCCCGGAACCGGGCGCGGTCCTGGCCCTGGAGTTCGCCGTCAAGATAGGCGCCGACGAGGTTTTCCTGCGGACACTGAGGCATCGCTCAACGAGCCTGCAACGGTGCGTGTATCGAGATCACTTAAGGGATGCGGCACTCAGCTTGCGGCATCGTTCGAGCCGGATTGACGGAAATGACGCTCGTCCTGCTGCCGCCAGCGCTCAAGGGTTTCCTTGATCATCTGCCTTGCCCGGAAGAGGCGGCTCCGCACCGTGCCGACCTCCAGGGCGAGCATCTCGGCCAGTTCCTCGTAGCTGAGTTCCTCGTAGATGCGAAGCGTCAGGATGCTTCGCAGATCGGCCGGCAACATGTCGAGGGCCGCCCGCACCTGGTCGCGGTCCTCCTCCTCAATCAACCGGGCCACCGGACCGCTGGACCCCTGCCCCGGAAAGGCCTGGGCCATCGCCTCGATCCGACGCCTCTGGCTGTCCACCTGCCGCCAGTGGCTGATCACGGCGTTGACCGACACCGTCTTGAGCCAACTGGCCAGCGCCGCCGCCGTCGTGAACGCCGGCAGCACCTGCCACAGCCGCATGAACACGTCCTGTGCCAGGTCCTCGCTCAACGCCGCGTCGCGGGTCTGGCGGAAGATCAGCCCATGGACCATGCGCTCGAACCGCGCGACGAGCTGCCCGAAGGCCTTCTCGTCCCCCCCCTGCGCGAGGCTGAGCAGCGTATCCAGGTCCAAGGTGGCTGCTGCACTCTGGTCGGCTGTGTCCATCGCGACGACCGGCACGGCGGCCGCCAACGATCCCACAGCCGAGGTTCTCAGGCTCCTAGCCATAGTCAGCCAACCTTGTACCTGCACAATAACAGACGCCCCTGGGACGGAAGAGTTCACACAAAAAACACTCGCCCGGCCCCATACGTTGCCCTGCCACTATACTATACATCGGAAATCATGCCTTCGGCGATTCTTTTTCCTCCCGCCACACGACTTTTTTCGCCCCCAAGCCCGCCAATCGCCGAAGCCCCCCGCCACGCAATCCTTGATGAAACCGCCGAAATCGGCGATAATGCCGTCAGCGTATCCGTGATGCTTGCGAGTCCACGACGTTCAGAGCCGATCTATGCCCACACGCGTCCTGTCCCATACCACACTCGAGCGCAAGGTCCGGCTCATTTTCGGTCTCATGATCCTCCTGATCATCGTCGCCGTCCTGTTCTTCCCGTGGTACCAGATGGAGTCGCTCGTGCGGGACCTGGATCGCGAAAGCGCCCAGCACATGGCGACGACCGCCTGGATGCGAATGCCCGCACACGCCCAGTCGAAGGAAGCCGCCGACACGCTCCAGAGGTTCGCCGCCATGGGCCCCGCCTCCGTCAAGCCGAAGGCCGACCCGCCGCGCATCATCGTCCCCGGCGCGCCACTGGACCGCCCCGACCTCCAGCCCCGCGACGAGAAAGAACAGCGATGGCTCCAGAAGTTCGCCGCGTCACCCGTCAAGGCCTACGAGGAGGACCGCGGCTACCGCGACGACGGCTTCTACTACCGCTACGCCGAGCCCCTGCGAGCGCGGGCCGCCTGCCTCGACTGCCACAGGTCCCTCGGCCGCGAAAACCTCCAGCCGGGCGACCTCATGGGCGCCATCGTCATCGCCTTCCCCGTCGAGGAGACCCGCGAGAAGATCATCATCAACCGCTCCATCCTCATTGGCGCGGCCATCGCCACCGCCATCTTGAGCATGATCGTCTTCTACGCCCTGTTCCGCTGGGTCATCGTCCAGCCGGTCCAGCACCTGCGGACCGTGGCCGAGCGCGTCGCCGCCGGCGACCTGCACGTCAGGGCCGACATCAGCACCGGCGACGAGTTCGAGAACCTCGCCCGCACCTTCAACCGCATGCTCCAGGCCCTGGAATCCTCGCGCGAGCAGCTGCGACAGGCCAACGTCTCTCTCGACCACAAGCTCGAAGAGCTGGCCCGCGCCAACGTCTCGCTCTTCGAGATGAACCAGGTCAAGAGCAAGTTCCTGACGACCATGAGCCACGAACTCCGGACGCCGCTGAACGCCATCATCGGCTTCGCCGACATTCTCCGCGAGAACCACGCCATCGCCGACGATCCGAAGCTGGCCCGCTACGTCGGCAACATCCAGAGTTCCGGGCAACTCCTCCTGGACATCATCAACGACCTGCTCGACCTGGCCAAGATCGAGGCCGGCAAGATCGAGGTCAAGCTCGGCCGCGTTTCGCCCCTGGACATCGGCGAGACAGCCATGAACATGGTGCGTCCGATGGTCGGTCCCAAGGACCTCGCCCTGGAACTCGACGTCGCCCCGCAGTGCCCCATCATGACCACCGACGCCAACAAGCTCCAGCAGATCCTCTACAACCTGCTCTCCAACGCCGTCAAGTTCACGCCCCAGGGAACCGTCCGATTGACCGTGCGGCCGATCGACGCCGAGACCCTCCTGTTCCAGGTCAGCGACACCGGCCCCGGCCTGACGGCCGAACAGCAGAAGATCATCTTCGACCGATTCAGCCAGGTGGACCAGGGCCACACGCGCCAGTACGGCGGCACCGGCCTCGGGCTGTCGATCGTCAGGGAGCTTGTCGATGTGCTGGGCGGCGACGTAGCCGTGCAGAGCACGCCGGGCGCCGGCGCCACGTTCAACGTCACGCTGCCCCTGGTGACCGCCGCCGAACCGGAGTCGGCAACCGACCGGGCTCCCGTCACGCACGTCGAGAGCCGCCCCGAACAGCGCCTGCCGTCGCCGGCCAAGGCGCCCGAGTCCATCACCGCCGAAGACACCGTCATCGCCGCCGACGTCGAGAGCGACCTGCTCGATGCCCAGGCTGAAGGCCGCGCCGACGTGAAGCCCGCCGCCGCGGACGGTCCGTTGCCGCCCGCAGCCGACGACGACCGCTGATCCAGTGGCCGCACCGCCGCCGAAGGCCTCACGGCCCGCGTGCCGGCGCCTTACGCCGACGCCGCAATCACCTCTTCGCAGAATTCCCGCGCCGTGACCCACCGAACGCGGTCGCCCAGGTGCTTCTCCACGCGCGACACCACCAACTGCAGCGACTGGAACCCCTTCTCCGTTCCGTTCGAGAAGAGGGTCTGCGAATGCCCGTGAAACACAAGCGCGCTGCCGGTCGCCGCAAGATCGATGAACCGTCCCCGGCTGCCGTCGGCCGTGATGAAGTAGTCCGCCATCTCCTCCACGTCGCCGTCGCCGTACAACGACTGCCAGAACGGCTCGTCGGGGCGGATGGCACTGACCACGCTGACCACGTAGTCCCCCGACGCCGGATCCGCCAGCTTCACGGTCGAGGCCACTGAATGCGACTCGCCGTCGCAGTGCAGGAAGTAGAACGTCCGAGAGATGCCGTTGACCTCTTTCTCGGCGGCCAGAACCGCCCGCGCGTAGAGATCCTCGTCGCCGCGGAAATTGCATGGCTGCGTGATGCCCGGAGCCTCGATGCCCACGCGCTTCAGAACACGCAGCGCCTCGGCCATGTACGCCGTCAAGGTCGGCTCGTCCTGCCGCCCCATCCAGTCGTGCTCGGTCTCCGGCAGAAGCATCTTCCTCTTCAGATCCCAGGCCATCGTGTGCGTCAGAATCTCGGGCGTGATGCTGAACTGCCGCGTGTACTCCTCGCGGACCATGCCGACCAGCTCCGACAACTCGCCGTCCGAGTAGCCTTCCACCTGGTCGTCAATGAACCCGAGGCCTGCCGGACACGGCAGCAGCGTGAACTTGCCACGCACCCCGCAGCCCCGGGCCCAGTCAATGAACTTCCGCCAGAACGCGTTCGGGATGAGCTTTCCCGGCTCCTGACGCCGCCAATCGGCCACGTACCGCCCGAACGAACCTCGCGGCTCCGTCGCCACCCCCATCTCCTCCGGCTGGCGACGAAGCCAGTACGTCGTGTTCACCGGCGGATCGTCCACAATGAACAGGATCGGAATTCGTCCTGACGCCATGGCTACTCCTCTCTCTTGCGATATGTTCCATTCTGTCGTCGCTGCTCGGCCCGCTGGCTGATGCGGCTGCCGTCGGCCACGCGAAACCCCTTGCGCGACAGAATCAGCCGCATGTCATCCACATGCGGGCACGGTGGATAGTGCCCGTTGTCGTTCACCACGCACGACGCCAGATGCACGACGATCTCGTCCTGCTCCACGCCGCTCTTGGTCATGACCTTGCGCACATTCTCCACAAGCCGCGACACGCGACGCCCCGGACATCCCCCACACGTGAACGGCACATAGTAAACCGCCTCGCGGCCGTACCCGGCGAAACAATCCTTCCGCTCCGCGAACGCCGCAGCACACTGCGTCCCGGGACACCTCTCGTGAGCCACGGCACACTGAATCACGACAACGCACCTGGCCGTCTTCGACATCTCCGTTCCCTCTCACCCGCAGAATCCGCGCGTCGGCACAAACCAGCGCGGCGACCCAGCGGCCGCCGCGCCTATCCGCGATCACGTACTGCCGTCCCCGACGGCCGCCTTGCATCATTCTCCCGCCACCTGCTCCAGCCAGATGCAGTCGATCACCACTTCCTCGGCCGCATTCGGTTCGTTGGCGAAGTAGAACATGTCGCCCTCAACAGGAACAAACTCGCCCAGGTCCACGACATGCCACGCCCCGTCGCTCATCGTGGACACATCGACCTTCGCTCCGGCCGGCGCCTTGCCATCCTTGGCGCGCCACACGCCGCACTGCCACGCACGCCCTGAGGCGCCGGCCTTCAGCACCGACCTCGCGCGGACAAACATCCTGTACTTCTTCCCCGGCTGGTAATGGTCCGGAGTGGCCAGTGCACACGTGGCCGTCCAGCCGACCGTCGGCTGGCGAACGCCCCAACCGTCGCTCGCGCCCTCAGCCGGAGCGTACCAGCGCCCGCGGCCATCGAACTGGCACCCTTGAATCAGATGGTACGTCGCGGGATCCTTGCCCACCAGTTCTGGCGGCACTGGCACGCCCTTCTCGGCCACCTGCGACGCATAGGCGCCCAGCCAATCCAGCCACGGCTTCAGCACCTCGCCGTCGGAAATCGCGTTGACCTGGTACTCCTCGGCCACCCTGGCGAACCCCTCCGCGACGGCCTTGATGTCCAGCTTGCCCACCTTCTCCTCGACCGCCTTCCACGTCGGGCTGGCCGGACCGCGCTTGGCCAGCACATACCAGACGGGCATGTGAGCGTGACGCACCCGCCGCTCCAGCACCGGGTCGCCCTTGGCCGCCTGCTCGGCCTCGCGCAGCGCCGCCTCCGCGCCGGCCATCACCGCCGGCGCCATGTACGGCGCGTCCAGAAGCCGGTAAATGCGCATCACGAAGTCCTGCTCCCGGGCCGGCGCGTGGATCACATCAATGTACTTCTGAATGGCCGGACTTGCCGCCCCGTAGTACCCGTCGCAGAACTCCCGGACCAGCGCCTTGCCGTCGGCCTCCGGGTTCCAGAGGGCCTGGGCCATGACCCACATGCGCAGCCCCACAAACTCCGAGCCGCGAGCCTTGTGGGCCCCCTGCTCGAAGATGCCGCGGGCCCCATTGTCGGCCAGGAACTTGATGTTCGGCACCACGGCCTCAAGATTCGGAAACGGCGCCAGGTGATGCCGGTAATTGGTCACGTAGTCCCACACGTAGAACCGCTGCGCGATCTTGTTCCAGTTCTGGATGTCCTCGCGAAATGCCGCATTCACCTCGTTGGTCGCTGTGGCCAGCGGGTGCGCGAAGTCGCACTCGATGGTGCACAGCGTGATGTACACGTTCTCGCGAGGCTTGATCGTCTTCGGCGGCTTGCGCGACCACTCGTACGCCGGCGTGCACACCTTCGCTCCCGGAATCTCCTTCTCCAGCGCCTCGGCCACCCGGTTGGCGAAGGCAATCACCTGACCGCTGTGCGACTCCTCCGCCGCATCGGTCGCCGCGCACTTCTCGCACTGGCAATACGATTTGTTGTCCTCCTGCCCGACGACAATGAATCGCGCATCCGGCGTCTTGCGGTAGAGCGCAATCGCCCCCTTCACCATGGCATCGAACACCTTGTCGCTGCTCAGGCACGGCTGCGTATTGGGTTTGCGTTTGCCGTCGCGCAACGCCCACATCTCCTCCGTGATCGGCTCCCCGGAGGCCTTCAGCAAGGTCACGTACGAATGCACCAGGTTGCCGATGAACTTGTAACGGCCGCCGAACTTCGCCGGCGGGTCGCTCCAGGCGAACCCGTTCAGCTTGTTGCGGACGTACCACAGCTTGCCGTCGCCATCCCAACTCTCCTGGTACATCATGTCACGGTACTCCAGCCGCGGCGCCTGCCGCACCTGGATGCCCTTGGCCGTGATGGAGGCCATCTTCGGAATCGTGCTCTCGGTCGGAGTCCACCATCGGCACCCCAGCGATTCCAGGTACGTGTACACGCCGTACAGCGTCCCGCGATCGTTGTCGCCGCAGATGACCAGCGACGTGTCGTCGCTGCGGATCAGAAAACCGTCCAGCGCCGTTTCCGTCTTGCGCTCGAAGCCCTTCCTGGCCACCTGGCCCGTGCCGACAAAGATGCCGGGCGTCTCGACGCTTCCGACGGGCGCCGTGGTCACCTGGAACTCCGACCCGCTCATCTGGTTCAGGTGCGACCGCAGCTCCTCGGCGGCGAATTGCTCCGCTTCGCCGGCGCCTTCCCTCAGCACGATCGGGCACTGCGCCTTGCCGTCGGCGACCAGAACGAACCCGTCGGCCGCCATTGCCGGCCACGCGACGCCCAACAGGATCGCCGCTACGCTTGCCATTCGATACATGCCCATCAGCACACCTCCCCTTCGGACTGCGGACCCGCGCGGAACCGACCACCTTCCACCTGCGTCAGCGATGCCTGCCTGGGACCGGATACCGGTCGCACTCAGTACCAGATGTTGACGATCAGGTGCTGCTCAGTCGTCTTGCCCTGCACGTCGCCGATCGTGGTGGTCGCCATCTTGACCTCGTAGCCCGTCTCGTCGAGCCACATGTTGATCTGCTCATCCATCAGTTCCATGGCCGCGCGCGACAGCTTCGTGTCGAACGTCTTGACGCGAATCGGCCCGGTGCCCGACACATGCGGCTCCCGGCGATACCGGACTTCCGCCCGATGCTCCTCACCGCGGGAGATGATCTCCGTACGGCCGTCCCCGGCCGCGGGCCGACCCAGCGTCAATGGTTCGACCGGATCGTCCGGCAGCGAGATCAGGCCGGCCCCGGCGCCTTGCGATGCAGCCGCAACAACCGGTGCTGAAGGACGCATGGGGGCAGGCTCCGTCGCAGGAGCAGGCGTCGCCACCCCGCTGGCGGCGCAATCGCCACACAGCAACTGCCCGCTGATCAACTTCGCCTTCCCGGCCAGGATATCGGGCATCGGGATGCTCGATCCGCATTTCGAACAGACTTTCACCTCGGCCATGATCCGACTCCTTGTTGTGACGTAGACTCAATTGGCGGCTGGAACCGCCGACGTGCTGCTCACCACTGTATTGCCGCCCCCCGGCGAATTCAACTGCTTTCCAGGCACCCGGTGTCGCCAAATCGCTCAAACGCCAAACCCAGCCCGCAACACAGGTTGCGTATTCGCCACACTTGACCCTGGCCGCTTTTCGTGCTATGCTGAACCTTATCGATGTGGCTTCCATGACGCCTTGCCGCGCGTAATGTCTCACCAGGAAGGGAACACCCCTATGGCCGCTCCACGGCGTGTCGTTGTCGTACTGGCGGCCGCGCTCCTGCTGACCGCCTCTTGCGGTTCCGTCCTGCGAGCCGAGAGCCCCTATGCCCAGTGGGCCAACGGGCCGTCCACCGACCCCAACTGGTTCCCCATCGGCGTCTGGCTCCAGAGCACCTCCACCTCGCGCATCGCCCAGTACCAGGCCGCGGGCTTCAACATCTATGTCGGTCTCTGGCAAGGCCCCACCGAAACGCAACTGGCCAACCTCAAGGCCCGCGGCATGAAGACCATCTGCTCCCAGAACACCCTGGCCCTGAATTCCGTGAATCGCGACGTCATCATCGGCTGGTCGCAACAGGACGAGCCCGATAACGCCCAATGGAACAGCGTGACCCAGACCTACGATCCGCCCATCCTCCCCTCCGAGATCGTCAACCGGTACAATGCCATGAAGGCCAACGATGCCACGCGGCCGGTCTTCCTCAACCTCGGCCAGGGCGTCGCTTGGGACGGCTGGTGGGGACGCGGCACCAGAACCAACCACCCTGAGGACTATCCGCTGTACCTCCAGGGCTGCGACATCGCCTCCTTCGACATCTACCCGTTCGCCGGCAGCACCGATCCCCGCTACGAACCGGTCAAGAACAAGCCCTGGCTCATCCCTTACGGCGTCGATCGGCTCCACACGTGGAAGCAGGGAACCCAGACCGATGTCGTCTGGAACTTCGTCGAATGCACCAACATCAGCGGCAACGGCGTGGCCACGCCCACCCAGGTGAAGGCCGAGGTCTGGATGTCGCTCGTCCACGGCTCCATGGGCATCCTCTACTTCGTTCACCAGATGGACCCGTTCATCGAGGCAGGCCTGCTGGCCGACCCGGTCATGACCGCGGCCGTCACGGACATCAACAACCAGATCCACACCCTCGCCCCGGTCCTGAACAGCCCGACCCTCCCCGCCGGCGCCGCGGTCCAGTCATCCAATCCTGATGTGCCTGTGGACATCATGGCCAAAGCCTACGACGGCGCCACGTATCTGTTCGCCGTCGGCATGCGCGACGGCACGACAACGGCAACCTTCCAAGTGGCCGGCATGAGCGGCCCCGCCCTCGCCGAAGTCCTCGGCGAAGGTCGCTCCATCCCCGTCGCCGGAGGGTCATTCCAGGACGCGTTCGCCCCCTACGCCGTCCACCTCTATCGGATCGTGCAGACCGCAGCGCACGTGACGGGATGGCAGGTCGTGGCCGCGCACGGCCCCGCCGGCGAGTTGGCCTCCGATGTCGCCGACCACTACGTCGAGCCCCGAATGGCCGGACTGGCCCGCTTCCGTATCCGGTTCGAGGCGCCCATCGACCCGGCCACCGTCACCGACGGCGCCGTCACGATCCTCGGTGCCGCCAGCGGCAACCAGACCGGCACGATTGCGGGCATGACGCTTGACGGCACACAGACGTTCCTCACCGTCACCCTGGCGTCACCCCTGCCCGACGCCGACACCTACACGATCACCGCCGGCGGCCCGCTGCGAACCACGGCCGGGCTCGGCATCACCGGCGACACCGACATCGTCATCCGAACCCTGGCCGGCGACCTCGACGGATCAGGGGCCGTCACCGCAGCCGATTTTCTGGCCGCCCGTGCCACCGCGGGCGCGCCGCTCGCCTCTTCGGTCGCCCGCTACGACCTGGATGGGTCGGGTGTCATCACCGCAGACGATATGCGCCTCCTGAGACCCCTGCTCGGCCACAGCCTCCCGTGAGCCGCCAAGCCGCCCCTGCCAGCCCTGCCCCGGGAAAACCATGCGGGATTGGCGTCTTGGGGGCCGTACCGTGGCATGGGCATCCTGCCCATGAGTGACCGGGCCATCTTGCCCCTGCTTCCCCGAAACGTTGGTGCATGCGAAAACCATCGTCCGCTTGACAATCGCCCTCGTGGCGGCGAAAATGCTGCGTCTTGTGCTGCCCACGGAGCCTGTCACGTCATAGGCCCGCTGCGACGGCGCGCCTGGCCGATGACCGACCCGGCAACACATGCCATCTGGCGAAGGAGTCTTCTGGTGTCAAAGCCTACCACAATGCGCACGCACACGTGCGGCGATCTGGGCATCTCCGATGTCGGCGCCACCGTCACTCTTTGCGGCTGGGTCGCCAACTTCCGCGATCACGGCGGCCTGATCTTCGTTGACCTCCGGGACCGTTACGGCCTCACCCAGTGCGTCTTCGATCCGGCCATCGCCCCCGAGGCCCACACCGTTGCCGAACGCGTCCGCAGCGAATGGGTGCTTCAGGTTTCCGGCCGCATCCGCCCGCGACCCGAAGGCATGATCAACCCCAAGATGACCACCGGCGCCATCGAAATCGAAGCGACGACTCTGGCCGTCCTCAACCAGTCCCTGACGCCGCCGTTCGAAATCTCCGCCGAGAGCGACGCAGGCGAAGACCTGCGGCTGAAGTACCGCTATCTCGACCTCCGCCGGCCGCCCATGCGCGACTTCTACGACCGCGAAGGTTTCATCGACGTCGAGACGCCGTTCCTCACCAAGAGCACCCCCGAGGGCGCCCGCGACTTCCTCGTCCCCTCGCGCGTCAACCCCGGCATGTTCTTCGCCCTGCCCCAGTCGCCGCAACTGTTCAAGCAGATTCTCATGATCTCGGGCTTCGACCGCTACTACCAGATCGTCCGCTGCATGCGCGACGAAGACCTGCGGGCTGACCGTCAACCGGAGTTCACGCAACTCGACGTGGAAATGGCCTGTGTCACGGCCGAGGACGTCATCGCCACCACCGAACGCATGATCGCCCACGTCGCCAAGGCCGCCCTGGACCTCGACGTGCCCCTGCCCATGCCGCGCATGACCTACGACGAGGCCATGCTCCGCTACGGCAAGGACGCACCCGACACGCGATTCGAGATGCTCATCCGCGACGTCACGGCCCTGGCCGACGAAACTGATTTCCGCGTCTTCAAGCAGGTCATCCAGGCCGGCGGCGTGGTCCGCGGACTCTGCGCCAAGGGCGGCGCGCGCCTGACGCGCAAGGAAATCGACGACCTGACGCCTTTCGCCGCCACCTTCGGCGCCAAGGGCGTCGCCTGGATGAAGATCGACGCCACCGGCCCCACCGGCCCCATCGCCAAGTTCTTCAACGACGATCAACGCAGGCGACTCCTCGCCGAGTTCGACGCTGGAGAGAACGACCTCCTGCTCTTCGTCGCCGACACCATCCCCGTCACGTGCCGCTCGCTGGCCGAGATTCGTCTGAACGTCGGCCGCAAGCTCGGACTCGTGGACGAGGCCAAGTTCGCCTTCACCTGGGTCGTCGATTTCCCGATGTTCGACTACGACGAGCAGGAGAAGCGATACGTCTCGATGCACCACCCGTTCACCTCGCCGCGCGACGAGGACCTGGACCGACTGGAGAGCGACCCGCTGAAGGTCCGGGCGAAGGCCTACGACGTGGTTCTCAACGGCACCGAGCTGGGCGGCGGCAGCATCCGCATCCACCGGACCGACGTACAGCAGCGGGTCTTCAACCTCCTCGGGATCCAGGAAGCCGATGCTCGCGTGAAGTTCGGCTTCCTTCTGGACGCGCTGGCCTACGGCGCCCCGCCCCACGGCGGCATCGCCCTCGGCATGGACCGCTGCGTCATGCTGCTGCTCGGCCTGAAGAACATCCGCGACACCATCGCCTTCCCGAAGACGCAGAAGGCCGTGTGCCTGATGACCAACGCTCCGGGACCGGTGGACGACCGGCAGCTTCAGGAACTTAGCATCCGCCTGGCCCCCGAGGTCAAGGCCGCCCAGAACGCCCAGAAGTAGGCCGTTCCCGGGCTGCCGGCTGCTCAGCGCCACCACCCGACACCCACGGAGGCCACTGGCCATGGCATCGGACATTCGCTTCACCAAGATCGTCGCAACGGTCGGCCCCGCCACGGAGGGCATGGAGCGCCTGCGGGCCCTCCTGGACGCCGGATGCAACGTGATTCGTCTCAATGCCTCCCATGGCACGCCCTCGTGGCGCACCGACGTCCTCGCGCGCGTGCGTCGCGCCGCCGACGAAATGCACCGTCATGTCGCCGTGCTCCTGGACCTCTGCGGACCGAAGATTCGCGTCGCAGCCCTCAGCGCCGATCCGCTTTCGCTGGCCGCGGGCGACACCGTCCTCATCGGCCGCAACAGCCTGCCGCAGGGAGCCGTCGGATTCACCTCCACCTATCCGGCCATCGTTGACGATTGCCGCGTCAACGAGGCCATTCTCCTCGACGACGGGGCAATGCGACTGACCGTCACCGACATCGGCCCCGATGCCCTGACGTGCCGCGTCGAGGTTCCCGGGTTGCTCCTGCCGCGCAAGGGCATCAACCTGCCCGAGACCGCCATCTCGTCCCCCTCGCTCACGCAGAAGGACCTCGACGACCTGGCCTGGGGCCTTGCCGCCGACGTGGACTACATCGGCCTGTCCTTCGTTCGCCGCCCCGAGGACATCTCGGACCTGCGCCGCCGCATCCGCGAGGCCGGATCGGCCGCACGAATCATCGCCAAAATCGAGAAGCCCGAGGCCGTCGCCGACGTCGAGCGGATCATCGCCCTGAGCGACGCCGTCATGGTGGCCCGAGGCGACCTCGGCGTCGAAATGGACGTCGCCGAGGTCCCCCTCATCCAGAAACGCATCACGCGCATGGCCGTCCGTTCCGCGACGCCCGTCATCATCGCCACCCAGATGTTGCAGACGATGATCCACCAGCCCTATCCCACGCGGGCCGAGGTGTCCGACATCGCCAACGCGATCCTCGACGGAGCCGACGCCATCATGCTGTCGGGCGAAACCGCCGTCGGGGCGTATCCGCGCGAGGCCGTCGCCGTCATGGACCGCATCGCCAATCTCACCGAGGACCACGAGAAGGAGTTCGGCGCGCCGTGTCCGCCGGCGGCGCCGACGCCCAGGCCGGCCTCCTCAGACGACGATCGCCAGCCCATGCCGCCCCTGAATCGCGCCCTGGCCGACGGGGCCGTCCGCGTCGCGACCGATGTCGGTGCCGCGGCCATCGTCGTCCTGACCCATACCGGCGCCACCGCCCTGGCCGTCAGCAAACAGAGGCCGGGCATCCCCGTCTTCGCCGTCAGCGACCGGCTCCAGACATGCCGCCAGGCAACACTCTATCATGGCGTGATCGCCATCCACCATCCCGACCATATCCAGACGCCGGACGTGCGGCAGCGCGTCACCGAATTGCTGGCCGACGGGAAATGGGTTGAGCCGGGCTCGACCGTCGTTATAATCAGCGGTCAGTTCCCGGGCACGCCCGGCCTGAGCGACATTCTTCAGGTTCACCGACTCTGATGCGCATGACGCAATCCATGGAGAGCTCGTCCTCATGCACGCTCCACAGAGAATCGTCCTGATGGCCTGCCTCGCGGCCGCTGTCATCGCAACCGCCGGTGGCTGCCGTCCTGCTTCCGAGCCCGCGAATCCCACGCTCGTCGCATCCCACGACCGCCTCCTCATCCGTCAGCAGGTCACCGAGATGCTGGAGGACATGTTCTTCGAGGTGGAGCGCCCGCCGCGCGACCTGCAACGCATCGACACCCTGCCCCTCGTCTCGGCGCATCCCACCGAGTTCTGGAGGCCCGACGTGCGGACATTCGAAGACAAGGTCGAAAGCTCCCTGCACACCATGCGGCGCACGGTCACCATCTTCATGCGCGATCCGGCCCAGGACGAAGCGTCTCCGTCCACACCCACTGCCGCGCCCTCTGCGCCGGCCAACGGCGGCTTGAGCATCGAAGTGATTGTTCGCAAGGAACGGCTGGCGGTTGCCGGTGCCATCAACGCCACCAGTGCCGGCGACATGTACTCGGTCTACAGCGGCCGCATCAGGGCCCTCGAAGACTACGAGGCCCACTACGGCGTCGGCGAAACCTGGGTGGACCACGGCCGCGACGCCGCCCTTGAGCAGTATCTCCTGAAACGCATCCTGAAACAAATAGGCTCTTAATCCCCTGCGGTCTGGTACTGGATGGACTGGCTGGTGACCTGCCGTGGCCCGTAGAGTTTGCGCGTGTCGCCGACCGTGCGCGCCTCTTCGGAGAAAAGCTTCATCTGCGCCTCGGTGAGCACCTCGGCAAGAAGCGACTTGTACCGTTCGTTGAGCTGCTCACGACGCAGACGCGACTCCTCGCCATAGAGTCGCGCGTACTCCCCTCGCAGCATCTCGACGGCCCCCTGGTTCTTCTCCACGATGGCCGCCCGGAGCCGCACGCGGACATCCTCCCGCTGCGACCAGACCGGTCCCAGCGTCGCCTCGATGGCGGCCTTCATGCCCTCGTCGATGCGGTCCACGGCCTCCCGCTGATCGTCCGTCAGCCGCAACTCCGCGTCGTCCGACCGATCCAGTTGCTGAACCACGTACGTGCCGGGAAGACGATACTTCACCTCGCTCCTCATGCGAGTCCACCGCTGCGACACCATCGCACTGCGATCCGCCGAGCTCGCAGGCACACTCGCCGGCGCCGACGCCTCCCGGCTCACCGGTCGCGACGGCCCTGCCCACGCCCCCGGCGACTTCGCCGCCGGCGTCCGCGCAGCCGGCACGTCGCCGGACGGCTCGGCTGCCGCGAGGTCCCGCGCCACACTCTCGACCGCATCACGCGGCGTCGCCGCCTCCGGCACTGCCTCGCCCACGACGACCGACGGCGGCCCGTCGCCGCACCGGGTGACGTGCCATACCCACAGGCCGCCCGCTGCCGCCGCCATGGCCAGGCCGATCGCCGCCAGAAACTGTTTCCGCCTCGCCTGCATCTGCGCCACGGCACTCCCTAACGTTTCTGCTCGATCCACTGCGGCCGCTGGCCCGCCCCATCCCGGGCTTTCAGCCACTCCTGCTGCTCCGGATTCAGAACATCCTGCAACTGAAGCCGCAGTTCGTCGTTGAACTGAGCTTTGATCCCCTCGATCTCGCGCGACACGTTGCGCAGTTCCTCGGTCAACGGCGAGACTTCGTCCCGGCGCCCCTCACGGTACAACTGGCCTATGGCCTGCCGCAATTCGCCCTCGCGAGCCCACAGCGCCTCGAGCGATGCCTTCATCCGCGGTCGCAGCGACTGGGCCGCGGCATCCACTTGCTGGCTCTGCAACTCCGTGAGCCGCAGACCGCCCTCCCGTTGGAACTTCAGGCTCCCCACCAGCGCCTCCGCCGGCAGACGATAGCGCGACTCTTCCATGAACCTCTCTCGCCGCTCCTGCGTGAGTTGCTGCAACAGTTCGTCCTTCTCCTCCTGCGACGCCGCGGCCAACAGATCGCCAATCCGCTTCTTCAGTTCATCGCGAGTCTCCGCGACAGGCGCCGCCTCCGCTGGCGTTTCCGGAACAGCCGCCTCAGTCGGCGCTGCCGCTTCGGCCGCCGGCTTCACCGCAGCCGGTCTCGCCCTCGACTTTCTGGGCGCCTCCTCGGACTGGACAGTTGCCGGCTCCTCAACCTCGCTCGGAGCCACGGACACCTGCGGTCCCGCAGCGCGACCCGCCGCCGCCACATGGCGATAGACCACCAGGCCCACTACCGCCACCGTCACCGCCAGCGCCGCCCCCGCGATAACCAGTATCGGCCGGTGCATGCTCATTCCTTCCAAGGAAACCCCTGGGCAACATACAGGCTCGCCGCCTGACTCTCGCCCACGCGCGGCGGTGCCGCCATCTCCTTATACGGCCGACCGTGCCCGATGCGCAACCGCCCCGCGCCGCCATCGGCAGCCGCCATTCAGTGACCTACGTAGCTGAACCAGTCGAAATCCGCTCTCAGCCGCGTCCCCGACAGGTCCACGGCCGCCAATCCCACGAAAGCCCCCGTAAACGCAAAGCCGAAGGCCCCGGCCTCCTCGTCCGACAGCAACGACCCGTCCTGCGCCTGCCCCACGTCCTGCCACGAACGGCCGTCCGGCCCAGCGGAGAACTGGTATCGGTCCTCACGGGCCTGCACCCTCAGATGGAACTGCGGCCACCCGACGGCACTGATCCGACCCTCCAGCGTCAAATCGGCCCCCTGACGCCGTACCAGGTCGACGGTCACGGCCCCCTGCTCGTCCCGCCCCGCGCGCAGCCAGTAGTAGTTCGTATGACCATAGTAGCACGTCAGGCCGGCATACTGCCATGGATTCTCCGGCTCGTATTCCATGCACGTCGCGGCATCGAAGTCGCGGCTCTCGATGCGACGCGCCACCAGCGCCTGCCGCTGGTTCGTCTCCAGCGGACGCGCCTGCCCCGTCAGACGCAGCCATCCCTTTCGCGCCGTCAGCGACACCTCGTCCTCGTGCGGCAGGCGGAGCGTGTTCCAGTGCAAGGCCAGCGACGCATCGTCGAAATCGTCGTAGTCCGCGGCCAACTCCACCGGGCTTGACGCCAAATCGGGCGCAGGAACCTCAAGCCGCGGATTCGGACTGTCGAAGTAGAACCACCCGTCGTCGCGCCATTGGCCGCGCTCGATGGCGGTTTCGCGGCCCAGGATGCACCGGCGGTCCTTGTTCGGACGCCCGCACAGGAACACCCCGTACCACTCCCCGTTCGGCGTTTCCACCAGGTTCCCGTGGCCCGCCTTCTGCAAGACGCACTCCGTCCCGCGAGCCGTCATGATCGGGTTCGCCGGATGGACCTCGTACGGTCCCAGCAGCGACTTCGACCGCGCCATGGTCAGGGCATGACGGTATCCCGTCCCGCCCTCAGCGCACAGAATGTAGTAGTACCCGCCTCGCTTGAGCAGGTGCGGCCCCTCGGCCGCGCCGATCGGGCTGCCCCCGAACACGTTCGTTACCGGGCCCACCAGACGCTTCTTCTGCCGATCGTACTCCTGCACAAGCAGGCCGTCGAACGAGTTCTGACCCGGCCGATGGCCCCGGTGCATGTTGATCATCCAGGTGCGGCCGTCGTCGTCGTGGAAAAACGAAGGATCGAAGCCCGTGCAGTTCAGGTACACCGGCTCCGACCACGGGCCGCGCGGATCCTCGGCCGTCACCACGTAGTTGGGCATCTCGAGCGGCGCGTAGCGGCTCGTCCGGTTGACGTTCGTGTACACCAGGTAGAACAGGCCGTCGGCCTCTCGGTAACTCAGCGCCGGCGCCCAGATGCCGCCCGAATCCGGGATGCGGTCCATCTCCAACTGCGACCGTCGCGTCAAGCCGTAGCCCAGCAGACGCCAGTGGACCAGGTCGCGTGAGTGGTAGATGGGCACCCCCGGCCACCACTGGAAGCTCGAATTCGCGATGTAGAAGTCGTCTCCCTTGCGGCAGATGCACGGGTCCGGGTGAAAGCCCGGAAGAATCGGGTTCCTGATCGTCGCCTGCATGAATCGTCTCCCTTGGCAAGCCTCATGGATGACTGGGAAGGTTGCTGCATCCAGCAAAACCAAGAGGAATATACCGCCACCGGCACGCTGCCGCAAGACCCGAACGTCGGCTCAGAGTCGGCCCCATTGATCGCCAAGACACATAACCGCTTGGACCCCAAGGACTACCGGTGCACTCCAAGGTCTTCGTACCGGGGCACCCTCGCTTGACTTCGGGGGCTTTTCGTGCCAGACTTACCTATATGGCTTGCCCGCCTCAGCCGCTGGGCCCCTGGGACCGCCGGCGCTGCGGCGCGACCCCCCTCCCACGAAAGGAGGCCACAGTGCGACACGTCACGCTTCTGGCCGCTCTGGCCCTGGCGGCATCTCCGGCCCTGGCCACCGACATCTACTGGTGCGGTTTCGAGAACGACGAGGGCTATGTCCTCGGCGCCCTGGACGGGCAGAACGGGTGGCTCGCCGAGGAGGACGTCTACGTTCAGGCCGACTACATGGCCTCCGGGCAGCAGGCCATGACCATCGAGAGCGGCGGCGGGTACGACGGCACGTTTCACTGGGCCGCCGACCAACTCATGCCCGACCACCGGCCCTACGGCAGCGTCGTCGTCTTCACGCAAACCATTGCCATCAGCGACCTTGGCGAAGCGGAGTGGCTCATCCAGTTCTGCGACTTCGACCTGGACACCGTCATCGCCCAGATGCAGTTCACCTACGACGGCTATATCCTCTTCAACGGTGACACCGTCGGCACATTCGCCGCCAACACGTGGATGATCATGACCCTGACATTCGACCTCGACACGCAGACGGTCACGATGAGCATGGACGACGATCTCCTGGTCGAGGACGCGCCGTTTCAGAGCCCAGCCGACAAGTTCGACCAGGTTATCTACGGCACCGACGAATACCCCGAGCCGGGAGTCAATTACATGGATGTGGACGACCTGTGGCTGTTCACGCCGCCCGGAGCGCCCTCGATTCACCTGGAGACGTCTCACGAGGGACACTGGGTCTACCAGAACACGGGCGTCACGATGTCGCGTGGCGGCCACTACATCGATCTTCAAGTTGTCGTGGATGACCTCAACGGCAACAATGACGTGAGCCTCTCCGTCGCCAAGCTGCCCGGCAGTGGCCCCGGCGAAGTGGTTCTCAGCGACCATCCCGAGCTTCCGCGCTGCTGGCGCGTCCACGGGAGCCCGCGGGACAACAACGCTCCCACGGCCGGCTGCGGCACCCTCACGCTCAGAGTCACCTGCGCTGGCGACCTCGCCGGCGAGGCGACCGCCGACATCGACCTGATGTGCCGCACGCTCGGTGACCTCGACGGCAATGGCGGCGCCGAACCGACCGATGTCAGCCTCCTGGTCAGTACCCTGAACGGGATGCCGCCCGTGGGATTCGAGCCGCGCGCTTTCGACCTTGACGCCAACGGCGGCGCCGAGCCCGGCGACCTGTCGATCCTGATCAACATCTTGAACGGGATGCCCATTCTCTAGGCACGGACCACGCGATCAGGGGTGCGTCGTGGCGACGGCTTCGGCCTCCCAACCCACCCTGCCGACCGGCTTCAGCTTCGCTCTGGCCAAAGAAAAACCCCCATTCCTTTCGGAACGGGGGTTTCGCTTGTTACAACGTGCTCAGTAACTTACGACACGCGGCGCACGTTCTCGGCCTTCGGGCCCTTCGGGCCCTGGGCAACGTCGAACTCGACCGTGTCGCCTTCGGCCAGGGTCTTGAAGCCGTCGCCCTGAATGCCGCTGTGGTGGACGAACACATCGCCGCCGCCGTCCTGTTCAATGAATCCATAACCCTTCTGATCATTGAACCACTTCACTCTACCTCGAGCCATTACCGTACTCTCCATAAGTCCTTCCCGGTCAGTGTTTTGATCGGCAAGCCGCCCCCAGGAAGAATCCGACGGCGCCGACATTCTGTGCGAACTGCCCCCGGCAGTTCCAGCTCCGGGAAAATAGGCTCATACGGCTGTGCCCACGATCCGCAGAGTCTCGCAGTACGGAATAATAGCGACCTGTCTCTACCGTGTCAAATCAAATCGCCCATATCCAAAAGAAAGCATGCCGGAGGCGCAGAGGCTCCGAAACAACGGTGGCGACCTCCCCGTTCGGGCGTCGCCACCGTGATAATATGCCTTTTCAGCTCACAAACGCCACTTTCCACTACTTCCGCAGGGCCGCCTGGGCCGCCGCCAGCCGCGCGATCGGCACCCGGAACGGGCTGCACGACACATAATTCATGCCCACCCGGTGACAAAATTCCACGCTCGAAGGCTCGCCGCCGTGCTCGCCGCAGATGCCGACTTTCAGCTTCTTGCGAGTCGAACGCCCCTTCTTGATCCCGATTTCAATCAACTGCCCCACGCCTTCCTGGTCCAGGGCCTGGAACGGATCGCGGTTCAGAACCTCGCGCTCGATGTACTTCGGCACGAAGCTGCCCACGTCGTCGCGCGAGTACCCGAAGGTCATCTGCGTCAGGTCGTTCGTTCCGAAGCTGAAGAACTCGGCCGTCTCGGCGATCGTGTCGGCCACCAGGGCGGCTCGCGGAATCTCGATCATCGTGCCGACCATGTACTTCACCTTCACCTTCTTCTTCTCCATCACGTCCTTGGCCATCTGGTGCGCCAGGGCCGCCTGGACTTCGATCTCGCGGCGAACGCCGACCAGCGGAATCATGATTTCCGGAAGAACCTTCACGCCCTTGGCCTGCATGTTGCACGCGGCTTCCATGATGGCCTGGACCTGCATCTCGGAGATTTCCGGGAACACGACCCCCAGGCGGCAGCCGCGGAACCCGAGCATCGGGTTCATCTCGTGAAGCTGCGACACCTTGGCCTTGACCTTGTCGACGCTCACGCCCAGCCGCGCGGCCATTTCCTGCTGGTTCTTGTCGTCGTTCGGCAGGAACTCGTGCAGCGGCGGATCGAGCAGGCGGATCGTCACCGGCAGCCCGTCCATGGCCTTGAAAATGCCCTCGAAGTCCTTCCGCTGCATCGGCAGCAGCTTCTTCAGGGCCTCGCGACGGGCGGGCTCGTCGTCGGCCATGATCATTTCGCGGACGGCCCAGATGCGGTCGCCCTCGAAGAACATGTGCTCGGTCCGCGTCAGGCCGATCCCCTCGGCGCCGAAATCGCGCGCCACCTGGGCATCATGAGGCGTGTCGGCGTTGGTCCGCACGTTGATCTTGCGGAACCCGTCCGCCCACTTCATCAGCGTCTCGAAGTCCTGGCTCAGCTTCGGCTCGACGGTCGCCACCCGGCCCAGCATGACCTGGCCCGTCGTGCCGTCGATCGACAGCCACTCGTGCTCTTTCACGACCGTGCTGCCGGCCGTAATCTGCTTGTTCTTGTAGTCGATGTGCAGCGAACCGCAACCGGCCACGCACGTCTTGCCCATGCCGCGCGCCACGACGGCCGCATGGCTCGTCATGCCGCCCGTCGAGGTCAGAATGCCCTGGGCCGCGGCCATGCCGCCGATGTCCTCGGGGCTCGTCTCGTGACGCACCAGCAGCACCTTCTCACCCATCTCGGCCTGCACTTCGGCGTCGGCCGCCGAGAAGCACACCTTGCCGCTGGCGGCGCCGGGGCTCGCCGCAAGGCCCGTGGCGATCACGTCGCGCTGAGCCTTCGGATCGAACGTCGGATGCAGCAACTGGTCGAGCATCTGCGGATCGACGCGAAGCACTGCCGTCTTCTTGTCGATCAGCTTCTCGCCCACCATGTCCACAGCGATCTTCACGGCCGCGGCCGCCGTACGCTTGCCCGTACGGGTCTGGAGCATGTACAGCGTCTCTTCCTGGATCGTGAACTCGAAATCCTGGACGTCCTTGTAGTGCTTCTCCAGGCGGCTCTTGATCTTCAGCAGCTCGGCATGGCACTTCGGCAGGTACTCGGTCAACTGGGCAATGGGCAGCGGCGTGCGGATGCCCGCCACCACGTCCTCGCCCTGGGCGTTCATCAGGAACTCGCCGTAGAACACGTTCTCGCCCGTGGCCGGGTCGCGCGTGAAGCACACGCCTGTGCCCGAGGTGTTGCCCATGTTGCCGTACACCATGGCCTGGACGTTGACGGCCGTGCCCTTCAGCCCCGTGATGTGATTCAACTGGCGGTACTTGATCGCCCGCGGCGCCTGCCACGATCCGATGACCGCGTTGATGGCCAACTCGAGCTGCTTGCGCGGATCCGACGGGAACGCCGACTTCACGTGCTTCTTGTACACTTCCTGGTAAGCCTTGCACAGCTCCTTCAGGTCGTCGGCCGACAACTGCGTGTCCAGTTCCACGCCTCGCTTCTTCTTCAGCAGCGTCATCTGCTCTTCGTAGTGCTCATGAGCCACGCCCATGACCACGTCGCCGAACATGTTGATGAACCGGCGGTAGGCATCCCACGCGAACCGCTCGTTGCCGCTCTTGGCAATGAGGCCCTGGACAGCCTTCTCGTTCAGCCCCAGATTCAGCACCGTGTCCATCATGCCCGGCATACTCACTGCCGCGCCCGAACGCACGCTCACCAGCAGCGGGTCGTTGTCGTCGCCGAACTTCTGCCCCATCACCTTCTCGAGCTTGGCGATGTTCTCGCTGATCTGCTTCTCGAGGCCGGTCGGCCACTTCTTGCCGCCCCGGTAAAACAGGTCGCACACCTCGGTCACGATCGTGAATCCGGGGGGCACCGGCAGACCGATGTTGGTCATCTCCGCCAGGTTCGCACCCTTGCCGCCCAGCACCGCCTTCATGTCCGCGCGGCCTTCCGCCTTGCCGCCGCCAAAGAAATAGACCAGCTTCATCGCCTTCGCCATCGCAATTCTCCCTTACCGATGCGTCATGCCGTGTGACACCGACCCGAAGGACGCCCGCGCCCTCCGTGTACGGCCGTTTCCTGCCGACAAAGAACCGGAAAACTATCAGAGATTCCACCCAAAGTCAACGCCTTTCGCGAATCGGCCCGCTCAAGCGCCGAACAGCATGGCCTCCGCGAAAATCTCCTGGAAATCGGCCCGTCCGGACAGCTCCACGTGATGTACGCTGCGGCTCACGTGCTCGGCCGTCCGACGCTGCGACCGATTCGCCAGCAGCATCCTCGCTCCCGTCCCGGCGGCGTTGCCCACGAACTTCACCTTCTCCAGCGGCACCGGCGGCAGCAGCCCTACCCTGCGAGCACGCTCCGGCCGGATGTAGTTGCCGAACGCCCCCGCCAGCAGCACCTCGTCCAGGTCGTCCGCCGTCACGCCCATCTCGGCCATCAGCACCGCCGCGCCGGCGAACATCGCCCCCTTGGCCAGTTGGACCTCGCGAACGTCCCGCTGCGTCAACAGCACTGGGTGCCCCGTGCTGCACTGCTCGGCCGAGACCAGGCACAGGGCCGTCTCGCCGTTGGTGTGGATCAACCTCGCGGCCAGATCCTGCGACAGGCCCGGCAGATCGGCCGCTGCTTGCATCAGCCCCATCTCGTTGACGATCCCGCTCTCCAGGCACGCGCTGACGGCCTCGATGAGCCCCGTGCCGCACAGACCCACCGCCGGCACGTCGCCGATGGCATGGACGCGCAGCCTCCCGTCGGCGATGTCCACACGGTCGATCGCCCCCGCCGCGGCACGCATTCCGTACTTGATCCGCGCCCCCTCGAAGGCCGGCCCCGCCGCCGTGCTGCACGCCAGCAACCGCTCCCGGTTCCCGAGCACCAGCTCGCCATTGGTCCCGATGTCGATCACCATGCGCAGCCCGTCGGTCTCGTGCAGCCGCGTGGCCAGGATTCCCGCCACCGTGTCGGCGCCGACGTAGCCGGCAATCGTCGGACCGACGTAGATGCGCCCGCGAGGATGAATCGCCAACCCAAGCTCCCGAGCGATCACGCTCAGCCCCTCCCTCACGGCGGGGATGAACGGCGACCGGCCGATGTGGTCCACCGGCAGCCCGAGCAGCAGGTGCGTCATCGTGGTATTGCCCACCACGGCCGCCTCGAAGAGGTCCGTCGGCCGCAGCCCGGCTTCGTCGCACAGCCGCCCTACCAGGTCGTTCAGGCACCCGACGATCAGCCCCTGCATCTCCGTCAATTGCGATGGCCCGCGCAGACAGTGCTCGATGCGCGACACGACGTCGTCGCCGTGGGACGCTTGCGGATTGGCCGACGACGCCACCGCCGCCTGCCGCCCCGTCGCAAGCTCGATCAGCGAGGCCACCACGGTGGTCGTGCCCACGTCCACGGCGACGCCGAAGTGCCGCGCCGTCGTGTCGCCCGGCTCGAACGCGACAAGGTCGTCGCCGACCATGACGGCCGTACCCTCGAATCCCGCCGCACGCAGCGCCCCGGGCAGTTCCCGCAGCATCGTCACATCCGCCTCGGGGCTCAGACCCCGATCCCCCAGGGCGTCGAGCACGCGATCATGGTCGCTCCGCTGGTCGGCGACCCCGGGCTCCTGGAGTCGCAGAAACTCTCGCCGCACATTCGGCTCCGGCGACACCGCCGTGTCGATGCCGGTTTCGAGAATCTGCTGATCAAACAGCAGCGTCTCGGCCGGAATCACGACGGTCATGTCGCCCGTGACGCGCACCTGGCAGGCCAGACGCACGTTGCGATGAAGCTCCTCGGCCGTGAGCCGCTCCAGCGAAGGTCCGTCGGGCGGCGGCGCGCCCTGGGTGATCTCCACGCGGCAACCGCCGCACGTGCCCTTGCCGCCGCACGGCGAGTTCATCTCGATGCCGGCGGCGCGGGCCGCATCCAGAATCGTCTGCCCGTCGAGCACGCGGACCTCGCGGCCGAAAGGTTGGAACCTGACCCGGTGAACCTTGGACATGCGCACCTCCCACTGTCGCCCGACCCGGCACGCTGACCGCCGGAGCCGGGCAGAGTGGCGAGTATAGCAACAGCCCCGCACAGGTCAAGGCGGCCACGGACAACGACGGAACCGCGGTGGCTCCCTCTGCGCCCCGTGACTTCTCTGCCGCCGGGACCGGTGCGGACGTAACCATACGGTGCATTGACACGCCGCACGGCCGTCTGTCCAATGACCCGTCGCTTGCGTGATGCTCGAAATTGGACCGTGGATGAACCGTCAGGAGGAAAGCCATGTCGTGTTTCGCGGAGACACAGGGGGCCCTTGTGTGGCGGCGGGGCCGAGAAACACTTCGCATCGAGCCCTGGGGCCGCGACAGCCTGCGCGTGCGGGCCGTGCCCGAGGGCGACGTCATGGACCAGCCGGCCTGGGCCCTCCAGGAACGCCCCGCCGACGCTCCGGCATCCCGCGCCGCCGTGACCATCACGGACACCGCGGCCACGATTGTTCACGGCGCCATCGCCGCCGAGGTCGGCCAGGGCGGGCAGATCCGGTTCCTTCGTTCCGCCGACCGGTCCGAACTGCTGGCAGAGGAGCCCATCCACTTCATCGCACCGCCGGCACGACACTATCGTCTCGTGCCAGGAGCGGACCACTTCTGGCTCGAAGTCCGCTTCAGGGCCTATGACGGCGAACGCGTCTGGGGCCTCGGCCAGCATCAGCACGGCCGCCTCGACCAGAAGGGATGCGTCATTGACCTCATCCAGCGGAACACCGAAGTGTCGATTCCCTTCATGCTCTCCAGCCGCGGCTACGGCTTCCTCTGGAACAACCCGGCCGTAGGACGCCTCGATCTGGGCCACAACCTGACCCGCTGGACCGCGGAATCGACCCGGCAGTTGGACTACTGGATCACCGCCGCCGACACGCCCGCAGCCATCGTCGAGCGGTACACCGACGTCGTCGGCCGCGCGCCGCTGCTGCCATCCTGGGCGGCCGGCTTCTGGCAGTGCAAACTGCGCTACCGCACACAGGACGAGCTGCTCGCCGTCGCACGCGAGTACCGCCGCCGGGGCCTGCCGCTGGACGTCATCGTCATCGACTTCTTCCACTGGACGGCCCAGGGCGACTGGGCGTTCGATCCCGAGTGCTGGCCCGACCCCGATGCCATGGTCCGCGAGCTCGACACCCTTGGCGTGCGTGTGATGGTCTCCATCTGGCCCACCGTCAATCCGGACTCCGTCAACTACAGCGACATGGTGCAGCGCGGCCTATTGATCGGCAGCGACCGCGGCAATCCCGCACACGTCCTCTTCTGGGACACCGGCTTCAAGCACAAGGTCTACGTCCAGTTCTACGACGCCACCCACCCCGAGGCCCGGAAGTTCATCTGGGAGAAGGCCCGCGACTCCTACTACCGCCGCGGCATCAAGATCTGGTGGCTTGACGCCTGTGAACCCGAGATGTACCCCATGGACCCCGAGAACGCAAGGTACCACGCCGGCAGTGGCGCCGCCGTCGGCAACATTTACCCGCTGATGCACAGCCAGACCTTCTACGACGGCATGCGCAGCGAAGGCGAGACCGAGATCATCAGCCTGTGCCGCTCGGCATGGGCCGGAAGCCAGCGCTATGCCGCCGCCGTCTGGTCCGGCGACGTTCCTTCCACCTTCGAGGCCCTGCGGGCCCAGGTCGTCGCCGGGCTCAATATCGGCCTCAGCGGCATTCCCTGGTGGACCACCGACATCGGCGGCTTCCGCGAGGGCGAGGCCGCGTCCTCGGCATTCCGCGAGTTGCTCGTCCGGTGGTTCCAGTACGGGACGTTCTGTCCGCTGTTCCGCCTGCACGGCTATCGCCTGCCCACCCACGACCTCTGCGGCGCCGACAACGAAGTCTGGTCCTACGGCGACGAGGCCTACGCCATCTTCCGCGACCTGCTCCTGCTGCGCGAGCGACTTCGCCCGTATATCATGGAACAGATGGGCAAGGCCTCCCACACCGGCGCGCCGCCCATGCGGCCCCTGTTCTTCGACTTCCCCGACGACGCGCGATGCCAGGCCGTCGCCGACCAGTTCATGTTCGGTCCCGACCTGCTGGTCGCCCCGGTCCTCGCCGAGGGAGCACGCAGCCGCGAGGTCTATCTCCCCGCCGGCACGCAATGGACCGATGCCTGGACCGGACGACAGATCGACGGCGGCTGCACCCTCACCGCCCCGGCGCCCCTGGACCGTATCCCGCTCTACCTGCGCAACGGTGCGACACTACCCATCCGCGGCTGAGAGGCCGCACCCGGGAGCGGCCTCTCGTCGCTCGACGGTCGCACGATCAAATAGAGAAGCCCCGACCCTCACGGATCGGGGCTTCTTTCATCCACCACGAACGTCCCGCGACAACTCACCAGAAACTGTGAAACCCGTAGGGTGGGTCCCCCGGACCCACGCGGAGCGAGCCTTGTGGCCCGGACGGCTCAACGAGGCAGTTGCAGGTATCCGCTGTGGCCCGGACCGGCCACGGGGCACCAATATGAAGAAGAACGTGCCACCCGGCACGAAAGCCGACGATAACACATCATGAAGATACGACACACCGCTGCACCCAGCCAGGCAGGCCCCAGGTTCCGCGTGGGTCCGGGGGACCCACCCTACCCGCTCACACAAGGCCGCACAGAAACAGACGCCCGGTCGAACGTTCCCCTTACCGGTCTGCCTGTGCGTGCTGGTAGTCCTTCGGCAGAACGGTGATGTTGTTGTAGTCCAGGAGCGTGCCCTTGGCTCGTTCCAGGGCGATGACGGCCTTGTTGAAAGCCGTGACGGCCCGAAGCTCGTTTCGCACCGCTTCTTCGACATCGCGCTGGGCGCGGAGAAGTTCCTCGTTGGTCACGTCGCCCACGTCGTAACGGGCCTGTTCGCCGTCGAGCGTGTCCTGGGCCGCCACCCGGGCCTCGCGCGTCGCACTGATCTCCTCCAGCGCCGTCTCCACCTGCCGAATCGCCGTGTTCACCTCCAGGATCACGTCCTGCGTCTGATTCTCAAGTTGAAGCATCGACTGATCGAGCGACAGGCGGCTCTTGCGATGCTCGGCCTCGGCCTTGCGGTTGCCGATGGGCACCTCAGCCGTCAGACCGGTCACGTAGTCGTTGAATTCGCCCGTGAACTGCTGCTTGAACGCTTCGCCCGAATCGCCGCCCAGGCTGTTGCGACGCCACGCGAACGACAGGTCCAGCCGCGGAAGCAATTGGTTCCGGTAGTAGCGACGCGACACGTCGTTGGCCAGCACCTGGCTCCTGAGCTGCCGCAGCTCCGGCCGCATCTCAATCGCCGTGATCACGTCGGCCTGCCGGTCGCTGCTCGGGTGCGAGGTCTGCGGCTCGTCGGTCGGCACGATCTGCGACACCTCCGTCAGCGGCAGACGCGGATCGTTCATCAGGTTCTTCAACCGGTCCGACAGGTTCCGCACCTGGTTCTCCGCCGTGATCAATTCGGCCTGCCGGCTCGTCACGGCCGCCCGGGCCCGCGACACCTCCAGCTTGCGGGCCATCATCGCCTTGGCCCGGCTCTGTTCCTTCCGGTACACCTCTTCGGCCAGCGCCAGGCTGCTCCGCCGCACGTCCACGTCGCGATGCGCGAAGACCAGTTCCCAGTACGTGGCCTCCACCTCGACCAGAACGTCCATCACCTGCCGTCGGAAATCCTCCACGGACGCGTCGCGGTTGTGCGACGCCACGTAGATACGGGCCTTGTTCGCGTCCAGCCCCATATCGCGCAACAGCGGCTGCGTGAGCTCGACCATGACGTTCGTCGCGTAACTCGGAGACGTGACGAATGTGCTGTTGCTCGCCAGGTAGTCCAGGTTCTCGCTCACGGCGATACTGCCGCCCGTGACCAGAGGCTTGCGGATGCCGGAGCTCACCAGCCGATTGTCCTGCATCAGCGCCGACGCCCCGCCCGCCGCCAGAAACGAGTTCACCGGCGTGTCGGTCTTGTTGATGCTGCCATCGAGAAACCACGAGGCGTCGAACGCGCTCTCGGCCACCAGGATGTCGGCCTCGGCCATCGCCGGCGAGTAGCTCGCCACCTGGATGTCCAGGCTGTTCCTGAGCGTGCGACGAACCACCTGCTCCAGCGACAGACGCGCCCGGCCGTCCACGAGTTCCAACTCATCGGTGAAACCCTTGAGGTGCGCCGGTTCCTCCTGCCGCTCGCCCTGGCGCTTGTCGGCCCGTTCGCCGGCCACATACCGCAGCGACGCCGCGTCCATCGCCCCGCCATCCGTCACTGCGAGCGAACACCCGCGCAGCGACATCGCGGCACACAGGATCACCGGCATTACCCACATTGTCTTACGCATGACTCGGATCGCCCACCAGGTTGATCGAGATGGCCCCCTCTGACGGCCGCTCATTGTTAACAAGTGGCGTCGCCCATTGTCAAGGTGAAACCCTCACGGACGAACCGCCTCGCAACCGATCTCACCATAGGTTATCGGCCCTTTCAGGGGCCGACTTGACCGCATCCTCTTTCCCCGCATGGGCATACGCTACCCGAAGGCCGCTTCCCTGCCCCATCCTGCCGTTAGTTGTCTTGGAACATTTTCCCCCGGACTGATGTATTGACTGCAATCCGAGGTTGGACTCCAATTGCCATAGAGGCACATCGGCAGGAAGCCGCGATCCTACGGGGCGTCCTTCCGTCCGCCGCACTTCTCAGCCGGCTCACGGCTCGGCCCCAGACTCGGGCCGGCCGCTGCAGAAAACGACGTTTCGCGACAATACCTCGATGGCCTTGCCTTCGGCTTCCTCGGCGGAAGCCCGAAGGGCCGTTGCCCTTTCGGCAAGCCGATACCGCGTCCATCACAGAGGAGAGCCACACATGCGCACCGTTCTGCAAAGGAAGACTCGCGAGCCGCGCTGCCCGCTTCGGCGCCACGTCTGCAAGGGAGCCCTGCTGATGCTTGCCATGATGCCGCTGCTGGTTGGGGCGACACTCGCCTATGCCCAGAGCGACACTGCGCAGCAGGGCCACCTTGCTGGCATTGGCGACACCCTCAGAGACACCTGGGACCGGCTCCAGGAATACCTGCCCAATATCCTGCTGTCGCTGGCCGTCCTCATCGTGGGCACGATCCTGGCCCGCATCCTCGCCGGCATCGTCCACTGGATCCTGGCCAAGCTGTCCCTGTGCAAACGCATGAAGTCGTGGATGAGCGAGGACCAGGCCGCCGCAGAGGCGCCGCCCCATGACGGCACCCGCTGGATCGCCACCGCCGTCTTCTGCATCCTCGAACTGTTCGTGATTATCGCCTTCTTCCGTGTGCTGAAGTTTCCTCCGGCCGAAGAAAACCTCAACCGCATCCTCGCCCACATCTTCGAGTATCTGCCCCGACTGCTCGGAGCCCTGGTCATCCTGCTCGTCGCGTGGATCGTCGCAACCGTCCTGCGGTTCATCGTCACGCGGGCCCTCGGCATGGCGAAGCTTGACCAGCGACTGGCCAAGGGCGCACCGCCGGCCGAAGGCGCCGCCCCTGCCGAGGCCTGGAGCCTCACGAAGACTCTCGGACAGACCGCCTACTGGCTGGTCTTCATCCTCGTCCTGCCGGCGGTGTTCGACGCCCTGGCCATCGAGGGCCTGCGCAACCCCATGAGCGGCATGCTCGACGAGGTCCTCGCCTATCTGCCGAATATCTTCCTGGCCAGCATCATCCTCGCCGTCGGCTGGTTCGTCGCCCGCACCGTCCAGCGCATCCTGGCCAACCTCCTGGCGGCCATCGGACTGAACCGCCTGAGCGAACGCATCGGCCTGACCAAAGCCCTCGGCGGCAAGACGCTTGCCGACCTGATCGCCCTGGTGGTCTACGTCCTCATCCTGATTCCCGTGGTCATTGCCGCCCTGAACGCCCTCCAGGTTGAGAGCATCACGCAGCCGGCCAGCGCCATGCTCAGCCGTTTCCTCGACGCCATTCCGCGTCTGTTCGGCGCCGCCCTGGTGCTGGTCGTGGCCTATGTCGTCGGCCGCCTGCTGTCGCAACTGACGGCGAGCCTGCTGGAGTCCATCGGCTTCGACCACATCCCCGCTCGTCTCGGCCTGGGCCAGCCGCCGACCGAGGAGAAGAAGGCCACCCTCTCGAAGGCCTGCGGCTACATCGTCCTCGTGGTCGTCATGCTCCTGGCCGCCCTGGCCGCGCTCCAGCAACTCGGATTCGTCGAACTGGCCGCCGTGCTGCGACGGTTCCTCGATTTCCTCGGCGACGTGGTCCTGGCCCTGGTCGTTTTCGGCCTGGGGCTCTTCCTGGCCGACCTGGCCTCCAGAACCATCCGGGCCGGTCGCTTCTCGTTTGCCGTGTCGCTGGCCCTGGTCGCCCG
>JAAYDY010000045.1 GCA_012729015.1 Phycisphaerae bacterium
AGGGCACGGAGACTTGCCCATGCCTGACGGGGCAGGCATGGCACCCAACGTTCGCGATGCTTGATGAAGGATGTCAGCTCATGACTCTCGCCGATTACCATCTGCACACCGCCGACAGCGCCGACAGCACCGAGTCCATGGCGGCCGTGTGCCGCCGGGCCGTCGAGCTCGGACTCAACGAAATCTGTTTCACCGAACATTTCGACACCGACCCGTACGACAGGGGCTACGGCTACTACGACGACGCGCGGTACCAGCGGCGGCTGGACGACGTGCGGCAGGAGTTCGCCGGGCGCCTGGTGATCCGCAAAGGGCTGGAGTTCGACTGGCAGTCGCGCTACGCCGCCCGGACCGCCGAGCTGCTGGCCGGCTATCGCTTCGATTTCCTGATCGGCTCGGTCCATTGCGTGTTCGGCTCGATGGCGCGCGAGGCCCTCCAGCGCGGGTTTCCGCCCGAGGAAGTCTATCGCGAGTACTTCGCCGAGCTTCGCACCCTGGTGGCCACGGGCCTGCCCGATGTGCTCGGCCACGTGGACTACGTCCGCAAGGTCGGCTGGGACCTGCTTGGCTCGTGGCGCTACGGCGACTTCGACCGAGAGGCGGCCGCCCTGGCGCGCCTGTGTGCGGCACGAGGCGTGGGCCTGGAGGTCAACACCCGCCACCGCGACCGCGGCCAGCCTATCGTCCCGGGCGTGGACGTCCTCCGGGCATACCGCGAGGCCGGCGGCCGCACCGTCACCCTCGGCAGCGACGCGCACACGGCGGACGCCATGGGCGCCCACCTGGACGCCGCCGCTGCGCGACTCCGCGAGGCCGGGTTCGACGAGTTCGCCGTCTTCTGCGACCGCCGCCCGACGTGGCGCCCCCTGCCGTAACCCGCACCGAGGGGCACACGCCCTTGTCGCCGCTGCGGCGCGGTGCTATAGTGCGGCCATATGACGTCGCGGAAGACACGTTCCGGTTCCCGCGGCCGCATCTCCGCCGCACCGACTGCCGCCGACCGCCCAGAACGCCAGGCCACTCGCCCCTGGCGGCTCGCTCTGGCCGTGGCCATGGCGACCGTCGTCGTCTATCTCCCCTCGACCGCCAACCAGTTCGTCGCCTGGGACGACACGCGGTACGTCACCGACAACCTGCGACTGCGCGACGGCCTGACCTGGGATATGGCCGCGTGGGCCTTCAACACCGACCCGGCCCAGGCCGTCGGCGCCAACTGGCACCCGCTGACGTGGCTCTCGCACGCCCTGGACGTGACGCTCTTCGGCCTCGACCCGCGCGGACACCACGCCTCGAGCATCGCGCTGCACGCCCTGGCCGCCGCCCTGCTCCTGATCGCCCTGCATCGACTCACCCGACGACTCTGGCCCAGCGCCCTGGTCGCCGCCCTGTTCGCCCTGCACCCCCTGCACGTCGAAAGCGTCTCCTGGATCGCCGAACGCAAGGACGTCCTCTGCGGCACGTTCACCTTCCTCGCCCTCTGGGCCTACGCCGTCTACGCCGAGCGACCCTCGCTGCGACGCTATCTGCTCGTCG
>JAAYDY010000046.1 GCA_012729015.1 Phycisphaerae bacterium
AGGGCTCCCTGGGCGTCGGCTGCTCCATGCCTATGAAATACCGCACCCCAGGCCCTGGCGCAAGTTAAGGTTCTGTTAAAGAAGTGTGACGATACGGTTACCGGACAGTATTGGCAAGATGCCCGTGGGACGCATGGGCAGGATGCCCATGCCACGATGTAGCGTTGCAAGGTTAACGCCCGGCTACTTAATCCGCCGCTCCAGGGCCTTCAGGTACTTCAGGTCCTCGGGCAGTTTCTCGTCGGTCTTCAGGGCGGTGTTGAAGTCCTCGAAGCTGAGCCACCCGTCGTAGCCCACGGCCTTGAGCGAGCGCAGCAGGTCCTCGAAGTCCACGCAACCGTTCTTCATCGCGGCGAAGGTCGGTTTCCACACCACCGCCCCGTCGCGCGTCGCGCCGGTGACCTCCCACCGCGAGTTCTTCACGTGCACGTGGGCCAGGTACCCGCCGAGCATCTCCAGCCCCATCTGGTACTGCTCGTACCCCTCGTACACCATGTTGCCCGGATCGTAGATGATGCCGATCTCTCTGGGCGAGAAGTTGCCGCAGAACTGGGCGGCCGCGGCGGCGCTGGCCGTGATGATCCCCATGTGAATCTCGATAACCGGCTTGACCTTGAACCGCCGGGCGTAGGCCACGACCTTGGCGTAGTCCCTGACGGCCTTGGCGTAGAGTTTCTTCCAGCCGACGGTCTTGTCGTACCGCGGCACGCCGATACGCACCAGCGGCGCGCCCAGCGCCGCAGCGGCCTCGATGGCCGGTTTGTACTTGTCGGGTTCGGAGCATCCGGCATACGCCGCCAGCGACGGCATCTTCAGCCCGGCCGCGCGGCACAGCTTGCGAATCTCCGGCACTTCCTTCTCCCACGTTCGCGGGTCGATCGTCGCGAGGTTCCCACCCCAGAACCCCGCGCGCGGCGTCACCTGCTCCGGGCGGTTGTAGAACCGCCACTCCACCCCGTCGTAGCCCCATTTCTTCAGACGCTGAACCACGTCCTGCGGCGTGTACTCCGGCATGCAGACAGTGAAAATCGAGTACTTCACGACGTTCTTCTTTCGACTCCGGCCGCCACGGGCAATCCGTGCGGCGCCCCTTGTCCAGCGTCTCGGCGGCCCCCCAACGGCGGCCGGCCGGGTGCGTTGGATTTTAGTTGCATGTTTTCCCCGCGTCAATCAAACTGTTCTGCGGCCGTCGTCCGGCGACCACACCGTCACTCGGACTTCTTGCGGGAGAGCATCGGGATGTCGTTCCGTTTTCGTCGTGTCTGGCTTCTGGGGGCGTCGCTCGCGGCGGTGGCAGGACTGGCCGGCTGTGCGCCGGACCCGTTCGCGGCCCTGGCCGTCGGCCTGACTCAGCGACAAGCCGTCGCCCAGACGCTCGGTCCCCAGGCCGCTGAGACCCCTGACGGTTATACCCTCGAAACCCAGGCCTCCTGGCCCACGATCATCAAGGTCATCCACGCCTCGGTGCCGCAAGGCGGCGCCGTGCAGTCGAAGACGGCCCTGACGGCCCGCGTCATTCACATGATCGCCGTCCAGACGCTCAACGTCGAGATGGTCTACGAGGGGCCGTTGCCCGACGACCTGGCCGACGCCCTCCGCGTGCGCGACGCCGAACAGGACAACGAGCTGGTCGCTCGCCTGATCGATTTCGCCCGGGACCGGATGCGCCTCGGCATGACCGAGAAATGGAAGGACGCCGACCTGCTCCGCAACGATCCGCACCGAAGCCGCTTCGTCGGCGTGATCAACTTCGCGTGGAACGACCTGCGGGGCCAAGGCGCCCTGCGAACCGCCGATCTGGCCGTGGACGTACACGGGGCATCGAGCACCTTCAGCCTGCGCCCGCTCGAGGGCGGCGCCTGCCGCATCGAGGCCAGGAGCACCATCGCGCTCGGCCCTCTGCCGGTGCTCTGAACAACTCCGTGAAGGAAGTCCGCCACCCTGTGGCACGCCCGCCCTCGGGCGTGGAGACGGGCCTGGAATAACCCCTGCCACTGCATCCGCACAGCCGAGGGCGGCTGTGCCACGGTTCCTCAAGGGCCTGCCGCAGGGCGATCACCGGCCCCTCCGGTCGGCCGTCACGGCCTCTGCGGCGCCAGGTCCACCAGGTCCACGAACTCCAGGGCCACGGCGGCCCAGTCGCCCATCTGTTCGACGCGGCGAACGCTTGCGGTTCGCTGAACCGTGCGGCTCTTGGAGGCGTCGGGCATCTGGAGCTCGATCTCGACCTGGACCTGCGAGCCGAGCTTCAGTTCCCTGGCCAGCGGCCCGAGAATCTTCACGCCGCCGGCGCTGATGTCGGCAGTCTTGCCCTTGACCAGCAGCCGCCGGCGTTTGTCCTTTACCCTCGCCGGGCACGACAGCGGCACACGCTCGTAACGTCGTTTCTCGCGGTAGTCCTGCATGGTCTCTCCAGACTCCCCGAACAGTGGCCACAGGAGCATTATCGCCCACGGACGCGCACGCCCTTGAACCAAATCGGGCCTCGGGGCAGGGCCGCCGGGCCGCTACCGGCCCAACGCCTCGGGCTCAGGCGCCTCGCCCCATCGCCGCGCGAGCGACGCCGTCACCTCGATCACCATCCAGACGGCCAGCACCAGGACCACCGCATTGAGCGACGCCAGGAGCCAGTCCGATTTGTGCACATAGTCGAGCTCGTTCAGGACCATCGCCCAGACAGTCATCACGAGCATGAACAGGCACGGCAGGCCGGCCACGAGGAACTTCATGCCGCCCTTTCTTCGCAGATACACCGTCACGACCAGCAGCGCCAGGGCCGCCAGAAGCTGGTTGAGCGAGCCGAACAGCGGCCAGAGCTTCTTGGCCCCCGCGCCGCCGGCGCCGTTGGCGAACGCCAGCGCGCCGGCAGTCGCCACGGCGATGCCCGTGGCCACCCAGCGGTTGGCCAGCACGGGCGCCCGGGCCCGCCCGGCCAGTTCGCCGATGACGTACCTCTGGAGCCGTGTGGCCGTGTCGAGCGTCGTGCCGGCGAAACTCGCCACGAAGACGCCCATGACGATCAGGGCGAAGTGATGCGGGATGCCGACGTGCTGGATCATGTTCGCCGAGCCTTCGACGAAGGCCTTCAACTGAACATCCAGGGGGCTGTTGCCCGTCCACTGGCCGTAGTAGTGGAGCCACGCCGCCCGGCCCGTCAACGCGGTGTCGCCCGACTGGGCGGACAGGCCGACGCCCGCCGACACCGCGATGATCACCAGCACCGCCAGGGCCCCCTCCATGAGCATCGACCCGTAGCCCACGGGCTGGGCGTCCAGCTCGCTGCGAAGCTGCTTGCTCGACGTGCCGGAAGCCACCAGGCTGTGGAATCCCGAGATCGCGCCGCAGGCGATAATCACGAACAGCATCGGCCACAGGGGCGGCGCGCCGGCCGGGGCCGGCTGAAACGCCGGGGCGGCCATCGTCAGGTCGGCCGTCAGCCCCGACACCACCACCGCCACGATCATCAGCGCCATGGCCACGAACAGTTGCCAGGCGTTGATGTAGTCGCGCGGTTGCAGGAGCATCGTCACCGGCAGCGTCGAGGCGACGTAGGCGTAGATCAGCAGAATGACGGTCCAGACGCCCGTGGCCGGAACGCCCGCGATGGCCGGCATTTCGAGGGGGATGCGGTGACCCATGCCGACCGTGACGTACATGGCCGTCACGGCGACGATGCTCACCACGACCACGTTCCAGTTCCTCCGGGCGATGGCCCAGCCGGTGACCAGGGCGATGGGAATCTCGCACCAGATCGGGAACACTGAGGCCGGGTACATGTTGAACAGCGCAGCGATGACCAGCCCGAAAATCGCGATGACGATGAGCAACTCCAGGAAGACCACGCCGAACAGCAGCACCTGGACGCGCGGGTTGATGTACCGGGCGGCCACCTCGGCGACGCTTTTGCCCTCGTTGCGGAGCGAAACGACCATGGCCCCGAAGTCGTGGACGGCGCCCATGAAGATGCTGCCGAAGAAGACCCACAGCACCGCGGGCAGCCAGCCCCAGATGATCGCAATGGCCGGCCCGACGATGGGGCCCGTGCCGGCGATCGACGTGAAGTGGTGGCCGAAGACGACGATCGGCTTGGTGGGCACGTAGTCGATGTCGTCGCGAAGCTGCTCGCTCGGCACCGTACACGCCCGCCGCAGCTTGAAGATTCGCCTCGCCAGGAAACGCCCGTAGGTGTAATACGCCACCAGGTAGCCCGCGAACAGGGCCACCATCAGCAGAATCGTCTGCATTCAGCCGTCTCCTCGCCTTCCCTCGTCAGGCCCACCACATCTTGCCGAGCTTCTCCTTCAGCAGGATGCCCTGGAGGAACTCGACGGCCTTGGAGAACCCCTCGCCGGCGCTCATCAGGCTGTCCTCGTGCTCGATCGAGATCACGCCGTCGTAGCCGACCATGCGCAGCGTGCTGACGAAGTCGCGCCAGAACAGCGCGTCGTGGCCGAACCCCACCGTGCGGAACACCCACGAGCGGGCGAGCTCATCGCCGTAGGGTTTCGTGTCCAGCGTGCCGTTCAGCGACGTGTTGATCGGGTCGATCCGCGTGTCCTTGGCGTGGACGTGGTAGACGGCCTTGCCGATGGCACGGATCGAGGCCAGAGGGTCCATGCCCTGCCAGAACAGGTGGCTCGGGTCGAAATTCGCGCCGATGTTGTTGCCGCACTCCTTGCGGACGCGCAGCAGCGTCTCGGTGTTGTAGACGCTCATGCCCGGATGCATCTCGAAGGCCATCCGCACGCCGTGATCGGCGGCGAACTTCGCCTCACGCTTCCAGTACGGGACGATCTTCTTCTCCCACTGCCACCGGAGCATCTCGGAGAAGTCCGGCGGCCACGGGCAGACGATCCAGTTGGGGCCCTTGTCGCGGTCGCTGCCGCCCGGGCAGCCGCTGAACCCCGTGATCGTGTTGACGCCGATCATCTCCGCCAGCCGCACGGCGTTGCGCCACGCGTCGTGGTGCTTCCGCGCGAACGCGGCGCTGGGATGCAGCGGGTTGCCGTGGCAGGCCAGGGCGCTGATCTCGATGCCCCGGTCGCGAATCCGCGACGCCCACTGCCGCGCTTTGGCCTTGCTCTTGACGAGCTCCTGCACCGGGCAATGGCTCTGACCCGGATAGTTCCCCGCGCCGATTTCCACGGCGTCCAGCTTCATCGCCACGATCCGGTCCAGCGCGTCGTCCAGGTCCACGCCCGAGAACAGTGCCATCATCACGCCCAGTTTCATCGCTTCTCTCCTTCCGGTCGGTTGGATGTACACGATTCCGTCACTTGCGCGGCTTGCGCTTCTCCAGCGGGTTCTCGCTCTTCTTGGCCGCATTCTGAAGCCGTTCCACCTGGCCCATCTGGGCGTCGATCCACTGGCCGATGCGGCCCGGTTTCTTCTCCTTGCGCGGTTTCTGCGGGCGGAGCTTCAGCTTCGCATGGTGCGACCGAATGTACTTGCCCTCGAAGAAGCCCAGCAACGAGCTGACCAGAATGTACAGGTTCAACGCGCTGGGCGCCGTATACAGGAAGAACAGCAGCATGGCCGGCATCATGAACTTCATCATCTGCTGCTGCTTGGCCATCTCGGGCGTCGTGGCGGCCGACTGCGGCTGCATCCGCATCTGGAGGAACATCGCCACGATCATCAGCACCGGCAACACGTTGAGCTGCCACTGGGCCCAGTTGCCGATGAACGACACGCCCCATACGTCCACCGGGGCGAACTGCAACAGGGCGTCCGGCTGGGCCAGGTCCTGAATCCACAGGACGAACGGCGCGTGGCGCAGGCTGATCGCCACCTGGATCCCCGTGTACAGCGCGATCCAGACCGGCATCTGCAACGCCATCGGCACGCATCCGAGCATCGGGTTGGCCCCGCGCTCGCGATACAGCTTCAGCGATTCCATCTGCACGCGCTTCGGATCGTCCCCGAACTGCTCCTTCAGCTTGGCCACCTCGGGTTGCAGGTCCTGCATCCGCAGCATCGACAACTGGCTGTAGCGGCTGATCGGCAACATCAGCAGGCGAACCACCACCACCAGCAGAATCACCGCGACGCCCTTGTTCACCACGACGTCGGCAAGTTCGTTGATGGCCCAGACCATGGCCTTGCTGATGAACGCCACGCCGGGGATGTCGATGCAACACCCGCGGCTGTAGCTGATGACCTCGCCGAAGTTGCGCTCGCGCAGCAGCGGCCGGTCCAGCAGGTTGGCGTCCTTGGGGCCGGCGAACAGGTAGAACCCGGCGGCCAGCACCGAGCGGCCGTCCTTCTCCTGGAACCGCAGCGGGAACGTGCGCATTACGACGCCCGGCACGGTCTCCTTCTTCTCATCGGTGTAGGCCGGGTACGCCGTGGCATGGTCGAACCGGCTCGACAGGTCGGCCAGGTCGGCGCGGGCCGCCACGAACGTGAAGTACTTGTCCACCATGCCCACCCAGTCCAGCGGCGGGGTGAACTTGTGCTTCTCCCCGTCGCTCTTCAGGGCTTCCCTGGCGTCGCCACCGGTCTTGAATTCGGCGGCGCGCTTGGCGTCCACGAACCCGCCGACGGCCATGCGGTCGTCGCCGCGCGATTCCTCTTTCATGAGGCCCTCGGGCCCCCGCATCGTCACGGCGCAACTGCTCAGCAGGCCCGAGTGGTCCACCGCCTCGATGTCCATCGCGAGCAGAAACGCGCTGCCGTCGCCGAACAGGTCGCCGCCGTCAGTCGTCCGCCGAGTCAGGCGGAACGTGCGGTACAGCGTCACCAGGGGTTCCCCCTCGCGGCGAATGGTCAGCCTCAGACGCACGCTCTCGGCCGTCGGCGCCCCATCGAGTTGCCACGGGGCCTCCCAGCCGAGCGACCGGCCGAGCAGCGCCTGACCCTTGGCCAGCGCCTCCGGCTGGAGGATGCCGAGGTCTGCCGCCGTCGAGCCGCCGTCGGCCTCGTTCACGCTGAGGGCGTCTCCTTCGCCGCCGATCAGGATCAGGCCGTCGCCGGCCGGGCTCACCGACGCCGCCACAGGAACGATGCCGTTGGCGTTGATCGTGGTAATGACGTCCTGGACCGTGCGGCAGGCCGACAGGTAGATCTTCGCGCCGGCCGAGCCGTTGCGCAGCTCGATACTGCCGAGCCGCACGCCCGCCCCGCCATGGAGCTGCGACAGTGGCGTCTCCGGCGGAAGCGACAGGCTGACCGTCTCAGCCGGCCGGTTGTCGCGGTACGTCAAGTCCAGCCGCGTCACGGCGAAGCCCGGGCGGCCGAGGTCCCGCTGGACCAGGGGAAAGTGCCGGCGCTCCGCGTCGGACAGGTGCCGGTCTTCTACCGAGGCGTAGTAGTCGCTGAGTTCGAGGTGCCGGATGCCGCTTCCCCGAGGCGTCAGCTCGACCGCCATGGCGAACGGGCCGCCCCGGACGGCCTCGCCGAGGCGGACCGGCTGCTCGGAGGTCGGGGTCTGCGGCTCGGCCGGCTCCACCTGGAAACGCACCGCCGGCCCGGCTCCGGAGAGACCGACCGCGGCACTGCCGCCCGGCACCGCCGTCCCGACCGCGACCGCCGGGGGACGATTGTCGCCGCCCTTGTCACGCTGGGTGAAGTACTTGTATCCAAGTACCACGACGACGCCCAGCACCATGAACAGCAGCATCCGGACCATGGCGTCTTTGTTGTTCACGCGAGGCTCCTTACGGTCAAGCAACTATCTCAGAACAGCCATCTGTGGCACAGCCGCCCTCGGCTGTGCGGCCTCTTCCCCGTTCCCCCGGCCGAGGGCGGCCGGGCCACACGTTCTGAGATAGTCGCTGAGGCGGCGACGCTAGCGTCCGTTGCGCAGCCGCTGGGCGTTGATGTTCACCAGGCCGGGGGCTTCCAGGATGCCCCGCACCGTAGCCTGGACGTCGTACTCGACGCGCCGCCAGAGGACGCGGTTGCCGTCGAAAAGACAGTAGCAGGCCCGCGGATCGCGGTCTCGCGGCTGGCCGACGCTGCCGATGTTGATGACGGCCCGCCGCTGGTCGATCCGGAACTGCGAATCCAGGTCGCCCGGCGTCAGGAACCGGTAGTCTTCCGTGAACACCCCGGGCATGTGCGTGTGACCCACGAAGCAGACCGACGGGATGCGGTCGAAGATCGTGGCCATCTTCTCCCGGTTCACCTGCGGGTCGTCGGGGAAGATGTACTCGTGCAGCGGGCGCCGCGGCGAGCCGTGAACGAAGAGAATCTGCCGCTCGAACCGGTGTACCGGCAGGCCGGCCAGAAACTCCCATCGCTGCCCCCTCAGGGCGGCGTCGGGCTCGGCGTCCAGTCTCTCGCGGGTCCAGAAGATGGCCTTCTCGGCGGCCGCATTGAACCCGCCCGGCTCAAGCAGGACGGCGTGGTCGTGGTTGCCCATCAGGCACAGGTCGAACTGCATGGCCAGGTCGAGACATTCGCCGGGATGAGGCCCGTAGCCGACCACGTCGCCCAGACAGTAGACGGTCTCGGCGCCCTGATTTCTCAGGTCCTCCAGAACGGCCTCCAGGGCCGACACGTTCGAATGGATGTCGCTGATCAGCGCCAGCACGCAACTACCTCCGTCTTTCGGCCGCAACAGGGGGAGCGGCCACCGGATCGCGGCGGCGCGGCAGGACGCGTCCGGTCCTGGCGGGGCGGTCAATCGAGCGGCTCGTCGGCCGGGTCGATCAGCAGCACGGGAACCCCATCGCGAACGGGAAACCGGCGGCCGCATTCCTGGCACAGAAGCGTCTGGTCCTCCTGGATCAGCCGCACCTTGCACTTCGGGCACGCCAGGAGCTTCAGGAATTCCGGGTCCAGCACGGCACACGCCTTTCCTAGAGAGGGACTCTCCGCCTCTGCGGCAGAGAGAGTCTATCGGCGACCCCCTGCAAGTCAACAGTTTTCCCAGGCCCGTCCGCGTCTCACGACCGCCGCTGCTTGCGACGCATCCAGTTCTCCACGTAATCGGCCAGTTCCTGGCCGCGGAGCCGGTGCATGGCTTTCAGGTGGACGGCCCGCTCCTGGTCGCTGTCGAATTCGCTCTGCATCCGCGACACGCGGAACCGTCCGAGCCGCAGGGCCTCGACCAGTTCCTCGTCGCTGCGCAGCTCATACTCGAACTCGGTGGCGCACCAGCCCACGCGCCATTGCCCGTGGGCGTCGCTGCCGGCGATGCCACGCAGGCGAAAACGCCCTGCGAATATCGCCGCCGCCTCGTTCTCTTCCGGCGTGCAGCCCCCGTTGTAGATCTCCACGCCCGTCAGCGGCCGGACCAGCTCCGGCAGGACCATGCCCCGCCGCCAGTCGAACCCGACGTCCTCGAAATACGTCCACAGGCCGCTGTGCACCTGCTGGCGGAACGGGTGAGCGGCAAACATGACTCCGCCCTCCCGCTCGACCGTCCGGGCCAGACGGCGGAAGCTCATGGGAGCGTCCGGGAAGTCCCGCCTGACGCCGTAGACGAGGATGTCGCCCAGTTCCTCCGTCTGCACCTCGACGCCGGCGAAAACGGCCAACCCTCGGCGGCGCCCGAGTCGCTGGGCCTTCAGGGCGCCGTCGATGCGGTTGTGGTCGGTGACGGCCAGGCCATTGAGCCCGACGCTGAGCGCCCGCGACACGAGTTCATCGGCCGACTGGCTGGCGCAGGCGCTGGCTTCGCGCGTATGGGTATGCAGATCAACGAGAAACGACACGTTCCCCACCTTCCTCAACGGTCGCGGCACACGCGATTCAGGTCGCCAAACAGCCCGCGGGCGGCTTGTAATGCTAGCCCGGAAGCCGTATAATAGGCCCTTGAGCGGACGATTGCAAGCTCGGACCCGTGCTGGAGCTAGCGTTCCGGTGCGCGCCGTCCTTCCATGGGGCGATGGTGGCGCCTCCCCCCGCTCGCAGGGGGAAGACGGGAAGCCTCAGCGGCCGGTTGCAGATGGACAGGGTGACCATGACATCACCAGAGACGCTGCCACAGTTTCACCTGACGGCCATTGACCCTCGGGATCCCAGTGTTCACGACAACGGGCTGCTGGTCGTCGTGGTCGGTCGCGAGGCGGGGTGCGAATTGACCCTGGGCGGACGCTCGGTGAGCGAATTGCACGCCTGCCTGGTGCGTCGGCGCGACGGCGTGTGGCTGTACGACCTCGGGAGCCGCAACGGCACCAGCGTCAACGGCCACAAGGCCCATGCCCAGCGCCTGAACGACGGGGACACGGTGCAATTCGGCAGTCACCGGTTCCGCATCCGGGTCAGCGGCCAGATGGGGCACGCGGTGACGACGCTGGCGGCGTCGCTGCACGATGCGGTGGCGGGGCGGACGGAGGTCCTGACGCGGCCGGTGACGGTCGTGGGACGCCGCGAGCAGAGCGACCTGCGGTTGTCCGGCGACGACATCAGCCGCGTCCATTGCCTGCTGGTCCGTTGCGGGCTGGGGCTGATCGTTCACGACCTCGACAGCCGCAATGGCACGTTCGTCACCGGTCGGCGGCAGAAGGAGCAACTGCTGACGGGCAACGAGATTCTGATGATCGGCCCCTACGAGTTCCGGGTCCACATCGGGGCCGAGGACGAGGCGGGTGCCGCGTCGGGGCCGCAGGCCCGGCCGGAGGCCGACGACGTGTGGGCCGCCGCGGCCGCGGAGACGCGTTTCGGTTCGCATCCCAGCGACGAGGGGGCCCCGGCATCGCCGGCCGGCGGTGCATCCCCTGCGACCCCGGATGGGTCGGCCGGCGACGCCGACGATTTCGATTCGCTCATCGCCGATGCCCTGGGCGAGTCGTCCCCGGGCCCGTCGGCGGCCGAGGCGCTGGACGACCTGTTCGCCGACGAGCGGGACGAGGCCGACGAAGGCCCCGAGGCCGAGGACCGCGCGTAGCGGCCTCCGGCAGCGACTTCACGGACGACCGGCATTCACAGGGACGGCGGACTCATGCCCCACCGCGACAACGATCACTCGCTGGATATTCATCCGACCGATCTGCGACCGGCCCGTCGGGCGGACCTCACGCCGCCGCCGACGACGTCGGCGCCGGCCCGCGCTCCGGGCGAATCGTCCGGCCCGGCCCCCGCCGAGGCTCAGGCCCGCCTGGCGGCCGAGCGGCGACGCATGGAACAGGACGTGGCCGCTCTGCGCCGCGAACTGGCCGCCGAGCGGCAGGCCCTGGCCGCACGCCAGGCGATGCTCGACGCCCAGCACCAGCAGCGGCAGGACGAGTCGCAGAAGCTCCTGGAGGCCGAACGGCAGCGGCTGAAGCAGATGGATGCCGAGTTGGCGGCCGTGCGCCAGGCCCTCGATCTCGAGCGCCGGGCCCTGGACGACGAGCGGACGCGGCTGTCGGACGACCGCGGGCAACTGGAGCGGGACCGCGACGACCTGGACCGGCGGCGCGAGGCCCTCGCGGACCAGTCGCAGTCGCTCGAAACCGAGCAGCGGCAGGTGGCCGCGCTGCGGCTGGAGATCGGTCAGGGGCAATCGCAGGTGGAGGACGCGCGGCGGCGGCTTGACGAGCAGGCACGCCGCCTGGCCGAGCAGGCCGGCGCCCTGGACGGCGACAAAGAGGCCCTGGCCCGCCAGCAGCAGGAACTCGAGGCGAGCCGTCGCGATCTGGAGCAGCGAAGTCTCGACCTGGAGCGGCAGCAGGGCGACGTGCAGTCGCAGGCCGCGCGGCTCGAAGCGGCACAGGACGCGATTCGGCGCCGCCACGAGGACCTGTCGCGGCAGCAGCAGGAATTGGCCGACCGCGGGCAGCAGCTCCAGGACGACATCCTCCGGCACAAGGAGCACGTGGCCCAGGTCCGCCAGGCGGAAGACGACGCCCGCCTGGCCCAGACCGAGGCCGCCGAGACCGCCAGAGACCTGGAGGCCGACGCCGCCAAGACAGAGGCCGCGGACGCCGATGGCCGCACCGCCTCCGTGCACGACGACGACATGCGGGCGCTGCTGACGGATTTGCAGCCGGACCCGTTCTTCGACCGCGAGCCCGAGGGGCAGCGGATGCCGTATGCCGAGCCGCGCGACGCCAACCAGTGGCCCGACGCCGAACCGCACACCCCGCGCCGGCCGGCCCCGTCGCGGCGGCCGGTCTGGGCCATCCTGGCGGCCGCGGTCGTGCTGGCGGCGGCCGGAATTGCGGCCATCGTGATGCTGAAAGGGCCCGAACCGTCGTTGCCCGTCGCGCAGACGCCCGCCACGCCCACCCCGCCCACCCCAGACACACAGAAACAGGAGCCAGACGGACAGACGCCGGACGTACACGCAACCCCGCTGCCGGAGGCGACCGCAGCCACCGTCGGGACGGTGCCTGATGTGACCGAACCGCCGGTCGCGGCGACCGACACGGCCGTCGAAATCGGACCTGTCGCGGCCCCGGTCGCACAGGCCAAACCCGTTGCGGCCACGGCGACATCCCCCGACGCGGTCTCTCCGTCGGCTGCACCGGCCGACGAGCCACACGCTGCGGCCGCCGAGGCCTTGCCGACGATTCCCGGCGGCGTCTGGCCGTACACCATCCCCGAGAACCTGACGCCCGCGGCCGATCTGGAGCCCACGCTTCAGTGGGCCCGGCGCGACCTGGCCGAGCGGATTGCCGCCGTGCAACGGGCCTATGCGTTCGACCCTCAGCAGGGGCCGCAGCAGGCCATTGCCGTGCGGCTCGATGACAAGCTGCGGATCGAACTGGGCCGCTTCCTTCCGCCGCCGTACCTGGCCGACGAGAAAGTCGTCGGTGCCGACGGCGCGGTCGTCGTCGAGAAGGTCTCCACGCTCGTTTTCCTGGAGTTCCTGGTCAAAGGACAGCAGTACCTGTTTGTCCTCAAACGCCGCGACGGCGACGGGTCGATCGTTCCCGGCCGCCAAGGCAGCTTCGTGCTGATCCCGGGGGCCATCCAGGAACATACCGTCGTGCTGGATCCCAACGAGCGAACCCTGCCCGAGCCGCTGGAGTGACTCCACCCGGAGGGTGCATTCACGTTCTTGGGAAGCAGGGGCTCTTCTGCCGCTGCCACTCACGGGCAATATGCCCGTGCTACGGTACGGCCCCCAAAACGCTGATGCGCCCCCGCCCGGAGCCGAGCGGGTAGGGTGGGTCCCCCGGACCCACGCGGGACGCAGGGGTTGCCTGGTGGTTCAGGCGTGCGATACGATGGCACATGTGGCCGCGAGTCCGTAGGTCGGGGGAGAAAACAGTATACTGTCCCCATGGGTCCTGTCCCCATGGGTCATGTCCCCATGGGTCAATGAGATGGAGGAGGCAGGACCATGATCAATTCCGCCACGCATTTGCTGCTAGCGATTCTCTTGCTGTGGGCAACGGATGCCGTCGCGACGGCGGAGGATCAGGGCCGTCCGGACAGTACGCGGCTGCTGAGTCTATTCGAACGAGATGGACAATATGCCGTTGTCGGTCGGAAGGTAACGCCACCGGCCCCCAGCAGTGAATCAGCAAGGAGGACGTCGCCTTCCGTGCCCATGGGGCCGATTAGCAGGCTGGAGACTAATCAGGAATATGCGAAGGTGTTCCGGAAATTTCCAGATTTAGTAAAGCGGCAGCGCGAGATAGATGAAAGGGGTCCGGCTGGCTTCAGAACCGGACGGGGCTACAGAAGCTTCTGGCCACCATTGCCGATTTACCAGATGTACGATCTCTGGCTTGCCTGGGGACTTTCGGAGGAGTATCTTGAAATTGGTGCAGACGGCAAGATGGTCAAGATCCGTTTGGGCCCACTGACCATGCGGACATATAATACGCCCCCGATGGGTGTGCTGATGCGGGACTACAAGCAGCCTGAAGCTGATTTGGTCAAGCCGGTTCTCTTCTGCATTGATGATCGATTCTATTCGGTGTATGGAGACTGCCAGGTGGCCGGGCATGTGCCCGTGGAAGGATATCCTGACGACTTGGCGGCGTTGCGGTATGCCGGCAATCCTCTTTATGCCTGTAGCAAGGAGTTGCCTCCACCGCTTCAATCCTGCGGCGTTGACAAGGAGGGAGTCATCTGGTTGGCCGATCGCGAAGGACACGTGGCGTTTTTCAGGACCAAGTCCTTGGACTTTGTGCGGAAATGCACCGCGATTGAAGGCGTCACGCGGCTGTTGATTCCTCGTGATAATCAGTCGAGAGCGATGTTTGCCTTCAATGGCGAAAAGAAAGTGTTCCAGGAATACCAAGTGGAAGTTGGGGGGGAGCCCACCGTTCCCGCCGCTCCGCGAGTGTTGCCCTCTGACACGGGGCACGTGTTGTACTGTGATGCGGAGCGAGTCGTGTTTCTTACGACCGACAGCGCTGTCATCTGGCAAGGCAACACGGATGACACGAAGCTGTCGACCTCCCTCAAACTCGAGAAAGGGGCCGTAGTCTGGGATGCGGTTTATCTGGCCAAGATGAACCAAGTGGCTTTGCTAAGCGCTCCCATTTCGCAGCCCCTTGAGGAAATTGGCGAGTATGGAAAACTCGAAGAGGTGGAGCGAAGCTGGGATAACTTGAAACTGAGCGTGCTGACTCTGCCAAAGGGCAAATGATGCTGTTGGAGAGCGGCAGTTTCATCGCAGAGGTGCTTGTGGTTGTGTGTGCTAGGGAGGCTCCATGATGCGATGACCGTAACCCCCGGAGGCGAGCTTGACACTCGTGCGGCAGCTCTCTATGATCGCATCGTTTGAGTCCTCGGGAACCGGCCCATGCGCATCGGTCTGATCAGCGACACGCACGATAACCTGGTGGCCCTGGACCGTGCGCTGGCGGCGCTGGAGGCCGCCGGCGTCGAGGCCGTGATCCACGCGGGCGACTTCTGTTCGCCGTTTGCGCTGAAGCTGTTGCTCGGGCGGCTTCGTGTGCCGCTGCTGGGCGTCTTCGGCAACAACGACGGCGAGCGGCGGGGGCTGGCCCGGCTGCTGCCCGACCTGTGCGACGGGCCGCGGCGGTTCGACCTGGGCGGCCGTCGGTTCTGCCTGGTGCATGATGCGGCCACCCTGGCGACGGAGGGCGCGGCGGGGGCCGACATTGTTGTCTGCGGCCACACGCACGAGCCGCTGGCCGAACGTCGCGGCGGCGCGCCGTACGTCAATCCCGGCGAGTGCTGCGGGTGGCTGACCGGGTTGTGTCGCGTGAGCCTTCTTGACACGGAGACGCTGGCGGTGGACAATCGGGTGATCTATCATCAGGAAAGGCCCGACTTATGAGCGCAAGAGGGGTCATCGTGACCGTGCTGGCCGTCGTCGCGCCGCTGTGTGCCGGATGCACCGGCCGCGTGGCCCGCTCCATCACCATCGAGACCAATCCGCCCGGAGCCGTCGTCTGGCTCAACGACAACGAAGTCGGCCGCACGCCCGTGACGGCCCCGTTCACGTGGTACGGCGTCTACAGCATCCGCATGGAGCTGGACGGCTACGAGCCGCTGGTGGTGAACGAGCGCGTGGCCGCCCCGTGGTACCAATGGATGTTCCTGGACCTGCCGTTCGAGACGGTGGTGCCCGGCACGCGGCACGACGAGCACCGCTTCGGCCCGTACGAACTGACGCCGGCCAAGGCGTCGGACCCCGACGAACTGGTGCTTCGCGCCAGACAGTTCCGCGACGAGGCCCGACAGGATCTCCCCGCCGAATAACCCCGTGCGGCTGCTTGCAGCCGCCGGAAGCCGCAGGGTGGCTGATCCGCCGTTACGCGGAGAGCCATCGCGCCGCAGGGCGCGTCAACGAAGGAGATCGCCGTGAGCGAGTACAATCCGCAGTCGATCGAACTGAAATGGCAGACGCGATGGGACGAGCAGAGCCTGTTTGCCGCCGCCGACCCGGCCGCCGATCCCAAGGGACGCAAGAAGTTCTACTGCCTGGTCATGTTCCCGTATCCGAGCGGCACGCTGCACGTCGGCCACGGCCGCAACTACATCATCGGCGACGTGGTGGCCCGGTACAAGATGACGCGCGGCTACAACGTGCTGACGCCGATGGGGTGGGACGCCTTCGGCCTGCCGGCCGAGAACGCCGCCATCAAGCAGAACGCCGATCCGGCCAAGTGGACCTACGACAACATCGCGAAGATGAAGACGCAGCTGCGCCGCTGGGGCGTCGGGTACGATTGGCCGCGCGAGGTCGCCACGTGCGACGCCGACTACTACAAGTGGACCCAGTGGATCTTCACGGTGCTGTACCGGCGCGGGCTGGCCTACCGCAAGAAGGCCCCGATCAACTGGTGCCCGCAGTGCAACACCGCCCTGGCCAATGAAGAGGTGGTCACCGGCGGCTGCGAACGGTGCGGCGCGGCCGTCGAGCAGCGCGACCTCCAGCAATGGTTCTTCCGCATCACCGAGTACGCCCAGCGCTTGCTGGACGACCTGTCGTTGCTGGACGGCTGGCCCGAGACCGTCCGGACGATGCAGGCGAACTGGATCGGCCGCAGCGAAGGCGCCCGCGTCGATTTCAAGGTCACTCACACCGGCGAGCCGCTGCCGTGCTTCACGACGCGGCCCGACACCCTCTGGGGCGTCACGTTCATGAGCCTGGCGCCCGAGCACCCGATGATTCCCGAACTGGTGCGCGGCACCGAGCACGAAGGCCCCGTCATGGAGTTCGTGGCCCGCGTCCGCCGCCAGAGCGCCGCCGACCGCGGCGCCGAGACCACCGTCAAGGAGGGTGTCTTCACCGGACGCACCGTCACCAACCCCGTCAACGGCGAGGCCGTGCCGCTCTGGGTGGCCAACTATGCCCTGATGGAGTACGGCACGGGGGCCGTCATGGCCGTGCCGGCCCACGATCAGCGCGACTTCGAGTTCGCCAGGAAGTACGACCTGCCGATCAAGGTGGTCATTCAGCCCAAGGGCCGCGCGACGCCGCTGACGGCCGCGGAACTCACCGAGGCGTATGTCGAGGCCGGCGAAATGGTTAACTCCGCCGCCATGACCGGCACGCCGTCGCCGAGCGGCATTCCGGCCGTGATCGAGTACCTTGAGAAACACGCCATGGGCGAGCGGACCGTCAACTACCGCATTCGCGACTGGCTGATTTCGCGGCAACGGTATTGGGGCGCGCCGATTCCGGTCATCTACTGCGACGCCTGCGGCGAGCAGGTGGTGCCCGACGAGCAACTGCCGGTGCAACTGCCCGAGACGTCGAAGGTGGACTTCCGCCCCAAGGGCACCAGCCCGCTGGCCGGCGTGGCCGAGTGGGTGAACACGACGTGCCCGAAGTGCGGCGGCCCCGCCCGGCGCGAGACCGACACGCTGGCCCAGTGGCTCTGCTCGTGCTGGTACTTCCTGCGGTTTGCCTCGCCGGTGCTGCCGGGGCAGGAGAACGCCCAGGCCTTCCGCCGCAAGGACATCGACTCGTGGCTGCCCGTGGACCAGTACATCGGCGGCGTCGAGCATGCCGTGCTGCACCTCCTCTACACCCGGTTCATCGTCAAGGTGCTGATGGACGCCGGACACGTGGGCGAGAACTGCCGCGAACCGTTCAAGGCCCTCTTCACGCAGGGCATGATCTGCAAGATGAGCGAGAAGACGGGCAAGTTGGAGAAGATGTCCAAGTCCAAGGGCAACGTCGTGTCGCCGGACGCCCTGATCGCCCAGTACGGGGCGGACACGCAGCGGCTCTATACCCTGTTCATCGGCCCGCCGCAGAAGGACGCCGAATGGAACGATTCGGCCGTGGCCGGGGCCCACCGGTTTCTGAAGCGCCTGTGGGTTCACGTGGATGAGCATCTTGCGACGTTGCACGACGTTGCGCCGTACGCCGGCGACGGCGGAGACCTCGATCCGGAGGCCAAGGCCCTGTGGCGGAAGACGCATCAGGCCATCCGCAAAGTGACCGCCGACATCGAGCAGTCGTGGCAATTCAACACGGCGATTGCCGCCGTCATGGAACTGTCGAACCTGCTGGGCGACTCCCTCGGAACGCTCGCCTCGCAGGAGCGGGGCAGGGCGGTGGTGCGTTTTGCCCTGGAGTCGATGGTGCGTCTGCTCGGGCCGATGGTGCCGCACGTGGCCGAGGAGTTGTGGGAGACGATGGGCCACGACGGCGGCCTGATTGCCGCGGGGTGGCCGGAGTTCAGCGAGGCGGCCTGCGCCGAGGACGTGATCGAGTTGGCGGTGCAGGTGAACGGCAAGCTGCGCAGCCACGTGACGGTGCCTGCCGGAACCGACGACAAGACAATCGAGCAACTGGCCCTGGCCGACGAGAACGTCCAGAAAGCCATTGGCGGCGCGACGGTCCGCAAGGTGATCGTCGTGGCCGGACGGTTGGTGAACATCGTGGCCAAGTGACGCCGGCGCGCGTCGGGTGGCTGCTTGACGCAGTTCCCGAGCACCGTCGAGGGGCCGTAAGGTTCCGAGCCTGTCGAGGAGCAGCCACGCGGCGCGCGTAGGGTGGCTGCTTGCAGCCACGCGGAGAAACAAGGGCGGGGCCATGGTCGCTCGCGGCCATGGCCCCGCGTGTTGTTGCAGGGGCGGCTCGCTGCAAGTCCCGAGCCTCGTCGAGGGGTGAGCCGCCCTGTCGTCGGATGGCATGGCGACGCTTGTCGCAGACCCCGAACCCGTCGAGGGGCGTGGCCACGAAGTCGCCTGCCCCGATGGTCAGGCTCTGTCAACTCCTGTCGAGCGCGGCGCGGGCTTCCTTGAGCTGCTGGCGGATCGGGATGTTCTGCGGGCACGCCTTCTCGCATTTGCCGCACTCGATGCACGCGTCGGCCATCTTCTTGCCCGCGGAGGCGGCCGATTTCTTCATGAACGCATAGCCTCGTACGGCGGCCTCCTCGCCGCCGTAGACGTTGCGGACGATCATGTGATGGAAAATGTCCGCGATGCGTATCTGCTGGGGACACTTGGGTTCGCAGTACCGGCAGCCGGTGCAGTAGAGGTCGGCCAGGCCCTTGAGAGCCTTCATGGCCTCCTCGGTGGCCTTCTTCTCGGCGTCGGTGAGCGGCTCGCGCCGCGAGGCCGTGCGCAGGTTCTCGTCCACGTCGCTCATGCACGTCATGCCGCTCAGGGCGACCGACACGCCCGGATTCGCCAGCACAAACCTCAGGGCCAGCTCCGGCGTCGTGGCGATGCCCGTCGGCAAACGCTCGCCCAAGGGGCCGGCCGTGACGCTCAGACGTCCGCCGGCCACCGGGCCCATGATGATGATGCCCATGCCCTTGGCCAGCGCGTGGGCGATGGCCGGCTCGTTCTTGCGGTCCAGCAGGTTGTACTGGCAGGTGGCGAACTCGAACAGGCCCGTGTCGATGACCTCGATGAAGTGCTCGGGCGTGTCGTGCCAGCTGAATCCGATGTGGCGGATGAGGCCCTGATCGCGGGCCTTGAGCATCTGCTCGTAGTGGCCGCCGGGCCCCTGAACATGCTCGCTGAAGCTCTTCAGGCTCATGAAATGGTGGTGGTAGCAGTCGATGTAATCGACCCGGAGCCGCTCGAGGGAGTTCTCCAGGTTCTTCCACCAGGTGTCGGGATCGGCCTTGTTGTAGTGGGGATTCTTGGTCGAAACGACGATGGAATCCCTGGGATGCCCGTCGGCGAACCAGTCGGCCAGGGCTTCGCCGAGGGCCCGCTGCGAATCCTCGTTGCAGTATCCGACGGCCGAATCGACGTAGGTGACGCCGCCCTCGAAAGCCCGGCGGAACATCGGCAGGGCCAGCCGGCGGTCCACGGCCTTGTCGTCGGCGGTCATCGGGAGCCGCATGGCCCCGAACCCCAGCGCAGACACCTTCAGTCCGGTATTTCCCAGTGTTCGATACTGCACCCGAAGTCCTCCCAAGCCGCAGCGCGATAGACGTGCGTCCGGCCCCAGCGATGGGGGCCGTGAGTTTAACACCCCCATTCTATGCGGGTTTCGCACGATGGCAAGGCGGACTCCGGCCAGGGCGCGGCCCCCGGAGGCCGTCGGCGCGTTTCGACGGGCGTCGTCTTAAACTCTTGCATTGCGTCGATCATTCGCTACACTATGGGCGCGAGCGGTCGATGGATAGGGCGACCGCTCGTACTTCTAGGGGACTCTAACGAAGCCCATGGTGACCCGTCATGGGTTCCGTTAGCCTCCCCCACGATGGAACCCTGCCCGGGTGAGGAGTCAGGCCGATGAGATTGCGCGATTTGCTGGATAGCTCCACGGTCAAAGTGTCGATGGTCTCCACGGAGAAGGACGAGGCCATCGAGGAACTGGTGGACGTTCTGGTTCGTTCGGGCCGCATCACCGACCGCGAGGGCGTGATCGACGCCATCATGAACCGCGAGCGTCAGCAGACCACGGGCATCGGCAGCGGCGTGGCCGTCCCTCACGCCAAGCACGAGAGTATCACGGAACTGACGGCTGCGCTGGGCATCTCGAAGTCGGGCATCGAGTTCGATGCCATCGACGACAAGCCGGTTCGCGTGGTGTTCCTGATCATGGCCCGCGTGGACGATCCGGGCCCGCACATTCAGGCGTTGGCCGAGATTGCCCGGTTGCTCCAGATTCCCGGGTTCTACCGCAAGATGACCGAAGCCGAGTCGGTGGCCGACCTGCTCGCCCTGATCGAGTCGGAGGAATAGCGTCGGCCGTCCTGGTTCGCCGCGTCAAGCGACGGCCGCTGGGGCAATTGTCATGCAGGAAGTCATTCAGAAGATGCTCGAAGTGGAAGACGAGGGCCGGCGGCTGGTTCAGCAGGCCCGCAAAGACGCCCGCGAGGCCGTGCAACGAGCCCAGCAGGAGGCCGAGGCGCGCGCCCAGCAGGCCATCGAGCAGGCCCGCCGCGAAGCCGCCGACCTGGTCGCCAAGGCCGAAACGGACGCCCAGCGCGAGAAGCAGCGGTTGCTGGCTCAGCGGCTGGAGCACCTGCACCAGACCCTTCAGGTCGCTCCGTCCGACGCGGACCAGGCCGTCGAGGCCCTCCGCCGAGCGGTGCTCGGCCTCTAGCAACGCAACGATTTTCTCGGAAGACGACTGTCGTGCTGACCAAGATCGAAACCGGTCTGGATTTCCTCATCGCCAAGGCTCGGGCCCTGCACTCGCAGGCCTACGAGGGCGACCGGCTGATGGCCCTGCTCAGGCACCGCACGCTCGTGGAGCTGGCCGGCGAGCTGTTTCCCAACGAGGCCGTTGCCGGGCACATGGGCCTTCAGCGGCGACTCGTCGAGCGGTACGCCGCCTCGATCGCCCAACTGTGGCGATACCTGAAGGCCCCGCGCGACCGGTTTTTCGCGGCCCTGGTCGCGCGGCTCCAGATCGAGAACATGAAGCTCTGGCTTCGCATGCGACTGGCCGGCCGCGAGGACCTGCCCGAGCAGTTGCCGCTCATCCGCGTTCCGGAACCGTTCCGCTGGCTGGAATTCGTCCCCGGCCGCACCGACAGCGTCGGCGAACTGGTCAACGGCATTCCGGATCGGACGCTGCGGCAATCGGCCCTCGAAGGGCTGTTGCTGTACAACGAAACCGGGTTGCCGATTCACCTCGAGGCGGGCCTGGACCGCGGGTACTTCCGGTTGCTGGCCGAGAGCATTGCGGTCCTGCCGTCGGCGGATCGCAAGGCGGTCGCGACCCTGGCCGAGTTCGAGGCGGCCCTCTACAACCTGATGTTCGTCCTGCGTGGTCGCGTGAACTACACCCTGGAGGCCGGGTCCGTGGCGAGCCTGGCGGCGCCCGACCCGATGACGGGGCACGTGCCGTCGTGGGTGCGCGCCGCGGCACGCGAAGGGGGCGTCCGCGACATCGTCGCCGCGGCCCCGAGGCCCATTCGCGATCGCCTCGGCGAGGTGCCGCCGGAATTGCCGGCCATCGAGCGGCGCCTGTGGCGGCGGTACTACGCCATGGCGAATCGCACCTATTTCGGATCGTTGTTCGACATCGGGTGCCTGTACGGCTACGCGGCCGTGCGGCGCATGGAACTGGCCAACCTGATTACGGCGGTCGAGGTCGTCCGCTACGGGTTGTCGCCGGAGGAGGCCAGGCAGCGGTTCGTGTCGCCCGAGGCCTGAGTGGGAGGACGGTCGGATGCTGACGCCCGCGCGCATGAAGCGGGTTAACCTGTTCATCCTGGAAAAGGATGAGCCCGAGGTGACGCGCGCGCTGGGCGAACTGAAGACCATCCACCTGGTGCCGGCGGCGGAGACGGATGTGCCGCTGTCGCATCGGCCGCAGCAGGACCGGCACGTGGACGAGATTCGGCAACTGCTGCTGCACGTGGAGCGTCTGTTGACGGAACTGGGGCTGGAGGCCGAAGGCCCCGAGGCCGTGCTGCCGCACAAGACGCCGGACGAGATTTCCGACCGGTTGCACCAGATCGAGGTCCGCGCCGACGAGGCGTCGCGCCAGGCCGCGAGGTGCGAGGCCGAACGGACGCAACTGGACAGCATGATCCGCAACATCGAGTCGTTCGTCGGCCTGGGCGTGCCGATCGAGCGGCTGAACGAGTTCTCGTTCCTGCATTTCGCCATCGGGTCGATGCCCGAGACATCCCTGGGCGACCTGGAGGCGAAGGTCGGCGAGAACGTCGTGCTGTTGCCGCGCCGCCCGAGCGGCGACAAGCAGCGGATTGTGGCCGTGACGAGCAAGAAGGGGCGATTCGCCCTCGAGACGGCCCTGGAGCACGCCGGGTTCGAGCCCGAGCCGCCCGGGGAATCGATGACCGGTCTGGCCGAGCAGCTCAAGGCCGACGCCGACCGCCAGATCGACCGCGTCGAGGTGCAGCGCGACATGGCCCAGCGCGTCCTGAAGGACATGGCCGCCGACTGCGGCCCCGAGCTGCGCACCTATCGGCGCACCATCGTCAACGAACTGCGCATGATCGAGGCGCGCGTGAACTTCGCCTACACCGAGGCGGCCTGCTACATCACCGGGTGGGTCCCCGCGGCCCAGGTGAACCAGGTGACCGAGGTCGTTCTGGAGAAGACCGGCGGCCGCGCGGCCATCGAAATCTACGATCCGCCCCCCGGCAGCGAGCCGCCCAGCAAGTTCACCACGCACCCGCTCCTGCGGCCGTTCGCGATGCTCGTCGCCGGCTACGGGTTCCCGAAGTACCGCGAGATCGAGCCGACGCTGTTCGTCGCCATCACGTTCCTGGCGATGTTCGGCTTCATGTTCGGCGACGTCGGCCACGGGCTGGTGTTGACCGTGATCGGCCTCCTGGTGCGACGCAAGGGCCGCAAGGAGAAGACGCGCGACATCGGCACGATCTTCCTGGCGTGCGGCCTGGCGTCGATGGTCATGGGCGTAGTCTACGGCAGCTACTTCGGCCTGACGGTGGAAAACACCGGGCAGACGTGGATGGCGCCGCTGTGGCAGGAACCGTTCGGCGAGCACAGCGACCCGCTGATGACGCTGGAAGTGGCCGTCGTCGGCGGCGCGGCAATGATCTCGATCGGCCTGATCTTCAACATCATCAACCGCCTGCGCAATCGCGACTTCATGCACGGCATCTTCGACCGCGTGGGCCTGGTCGGGGCGCTGATGTACTGGGCGGTCCTGTGGGTGGCGCTGAAGGCCCTGGTGTTCGGCCCGGAGAACCTGCCCGTGGGGCCGATGCTCGGCATCATCGCCGCAGGCGTCGTGGTGCTGTTCATCCGCGAGCCGCTGCTGGTGTTCCTGAAGCATCGTCGCGGCGAGCCCGCGGAGAACCTCGGCGAGGCCCTCATCACCGCCTGCGTCGAGGTCATGGAGGTCTTCATCGGGTACCTGGCCAACTCGCTGTCGTTCCTGCGTCTGGCGGCGTACGCGTTCAGCCATGCGGCCCTGCTGCTGGCGACGTTCGAGATGAGTCGCGTCCTGGCCGATCTGCCGACCGTGGGCAAGCCTCTGGCCGTGGTCATGTTCGTTGTGGGCAACGTCATCATCATCGTGCTGGAGGGCCTTGTGGCGGCCATCCAGGCGGTGCGTCTTGAGTACTACGAGTTCTTCGGAAAGTTCTTCTCGGGTAACGGACGAGCCTATCGCCCGTTCGAGGTCGAGTAGGCTCGGCAGACATGTGGACTTGGAGGTTGACCATGAAGCATCTGGCGATGGCGTTGGTACTGATGACCCTGGTGGCTGCCCCGGCGTTGGCCCAGGAGCAGGCTGCCGCGGACGGAACCGCGACCGGCAAGGGACTGTTGCAGGAGCATCACGGCATGGTGGCGTCGTTCGTGGCGTGTGCGATTGCGTTTATCACGGGCGTGAGCGTGCTGGGCGCCGCCTACGCCGTGGCCCACGTCGGCTCGGCGGCCATCGGAGCCGCCAGCGAGAAGCCCGAGATGATGGGGCGCGGCCTCATCTTCGTCGCCCTCGGCGAAGGCCTCGCCGTGCTCGGCCTGGCCGTGGCGTTCCTGATGATGTTCATGATTCTGAGGCCGTTGATCTGACATGAAGTTCGTGTGCATTGGCGACTACGATACGGTGATGGGCTTCCGTTTCGCCGGCGTTGACGGCGTGGTGGTGGAAAGCCCGAGCGAGGCCCGGCGCGAATTCGAGCGCGCTCTTGGCACCGCCGACGTGGGCGTCATCATCCTCCCGGACCAGATCTCCGCCGAGCTGCAGCAGGAGATCAACCAAGTCCGGTTCACGCGGACGCGGCCGGCGATCGTCGAGATTGCCGGCCCCGACGGCCGCCGCGCAGGACGACCGCGCCTGGTGGACCTGATCCGCGAGGCCATCGGCGTCCGCGTCTGACGCCCGGCGCCGCCCGTAGGGTGGCTGCTTGGCGGCAGGCTCCGAGCCTGTCGAGGAGCGTGTAGGGTGGCTGCTTGCAGCCACGCGAATCGACAAGGAGACTCGCCCATGCCTGACGGGGCAGGCATGGCACCCGGCTGCTTGACGCGGCGTGTAGGGTGGGTCCTCCGGACCCGCCTTGGGATGATAGGGTGGGCCAGCGGGCCCACGCGGAGGCTGTCGTAGGGGCGGCTCGCGAGCCGCCCGTGAATGTGTAGTCCGCAGGGTGGCTGCTTGCCGTCAGGTTCCGAGCCTGTCGAGGGGCAGCCACGCGGAAGGTCAGGCAGGGACGAGCATGACGCAGACGACGAACAAACTGTACGACGAAGTGCTGTCCGACGCGCGCACGAAAGCCGAGCGCGAACTCCGTCGCGGCCAGAAGGACGCCGAAGCCGAGGCCCGGAAGATCGAGGACAAGGCCCGTGCGACCGTCGAGGAGATCCTCGGTGCCGCACGCGCCGAGGGCGACCGCCTGCGGCGGCAGGTCCTGGCCACGGTCGAGGTCGAGGCCCAGCGCCAGCGCCTGGCCCGGCTCGAGGAAATCCTGCGGTCGGTGTACGAGCGGACCGAGCGGCGGCTGGGCGAATTGAGCGACCAGGAGCAGTTCGATGCCCAGTGTCGCCTCACGTTGGAAGCCGTGGCCCAGATGCCGCACGACAGTCTCCAGGTGGCGTTGCCGGCGTCGAGCCCCGCGGGCCGCGTCGACGAGTTGATCCGCCGCGCCACCGCCGAAGCCGACAAGACGCTGGACCGCAACGTGGCCCTGCGGCCGGCCGGGTTCCCGGCGGCCGTGGCCGACGGCGTCGTGATCCGCAGCGAGGACGGATCGGTCGAAGTGGTGCAGTCGCTTCGAGAGCGGTTGCGGCGCATGTGGCCCGAGCTGCGGCTCGACGTGGCCCGGCGGTTGCTGCCGGACGAGATGAACCTGACGCAGACAAAGGAAGGCTGATCGCCTATGTCGCAGACTGTGCTTGAACACGGCGAGATCGTTCGCGTGAGCGGCCCGATCGTCACCGCGCGCAACATGCGGGCCGCCACCATGTACGAAGTCGTCGAAGTGTCGGACCTGCGGCTCATCGGCGAGGTCGTCCGCGTGGTGGACGACGTCGCAACGCTCCAGGTCTACGAGAACACCTCCATGGTGCGACCGGGCGACCCGGTCTACCGCACCGGCGGCCCGCTGACGGTGCGCCTCGGACCGGGGCTCATCGGCAACATCTACGACGGCATCCAGCGCCCGCTGAAGGACATCGAGGCCCACAGCGGCGCGTTCATCCGCCGCGGCGAGAAGACCGATCCGCTGGATCCCGACAAGCGGTGGCGATTCGTCCCGAAGATCAAGGCCGGCGACGCCGTGACGGCCGGGCAGGTGCTCGGCACCGTGCGCGAGACCGAGGCCGTCGAGCTCCGCGTCATGGCGCCGCCCGGTCTGCGGTCGCCGGCCCGCGTCCAGTCGATTGCGCCCGAGGGCGACTACGCGGTCAACGATCAGATCGCCGTCATCGAGGATGCCGACCACGCGTCCGTCCCGGTCCAGATGGCCCAGTCGTGGGCCGTCCGTGAGGGGCGACCCGTGGCGCGGCGGTTGCCGGCCGACCGGCCGCTGATTACCGGCCAGAGGATCATCGATACGCTGTTCCCCATCGCCAAGGGCGGCACCGCCGCCATTCCCGGCGGCTTCGGCACCGGCAAGACCATGACCCAGCACGCCCTGGCCAAGTGGTCCGACGCCGACATCATCGTCTACATCGGTTGCGGCGAGCGCGGCAACGAGATGACCGACGTGCTGACGGACTTTCCCAAGCTCATCGACCCGCGGAGCGGCCGGCCCCTGATGGAGCGGACCATCCTCATCGCCAACACGAGCAACATGCCCGTGGCGGCACGCGAGGTGTCCATCTACACCGGCATCACGCTCGCCGAGTTCTACCGCGACCAGGGGTACCACGTGGCCGTGTTCGCCGACTCGACGAGCCGCTGGGCCGAGGCCCTTCGCGAACTGTCGGCGCGCCTGGAAGAGATTCCCGCCGAGGAAGGGTTCCCGGCATCGCTGCCCACGCGGCTGGCCCAGTTCTACGAGCGGGCCGGCATGGTCGAGCCGCTCTCGGGCGGCACCGGCAGCGTCAGCGTCGTCGGCGCCGTCAGTCCGCCCGGCGGCGACTTCGCCGAGCCCGTCACCCAGCACACCCGACGCTTCGTCCGGTGCTTCTGGGCCCTGGACCGGCAACTGGCCGACGCGCGACACTACCCGGCCATCAACTGGCTCACCAGCTACAGCATGTACCTGGAAGACGTCGAGCCGTGGTGGAAACGCACCGACCCGGCCTGGGCCGAGCTGCGCAACCAGACGATCAGCCTGCTCCAGCAGGAGGACAAGCTCCAGCAGATCGTCAAGCTCGTCGGACCCGACGTCCTGCCCGACAGCCAGCGCCTGGTCCTGACGGTCTGCGAGATCATCAAGACGGGGCTGCTCCAGCAGAGCGCGTTCGACGACGTGGACATGTACTCGACGCCCGGCAAGCAGATGGCGCTGCTGAGGGCGATGCTGCACTTCTACGAGCGCGGCAAGGCGTTCATCGGCAGCGGCGGCACGCTGGCCGAGGTGCGCTCGATGGCGATCGTGCAGGAGCTGGTTCGCGCCAAGAGCACGGTTCCGAACGACGACGAAGAGGGTCTGCGCGGCCTCACGAAGCGCGTGGACGAGCAGTTCGACCGATTGGAAAGAAGGTAGCGGCGATGGCAGTTCGCGACAAGGCATTGACGTACGTCGGCACGCGGCGGATCGACGGGCCGCTGGTGGTGGTCCACAAGCCGCACGACGTGGGCTTCGACGAGACCGTCGAGATTCAGGATCCCCAGGGCAACTTCCGCCTCGGCCGCGTGCTGGACGTGGGCGACCGCGAGGCCGTCGTGCAGGTGCTCGAAGGCACCTCGGGCCTGTCGAACCAGGCCACGCGCGTGCGGTTCCTGGGCAAGACGCTCGAACTGCCCGTGTCGGCCGACATGCTCGGCCGCATCTTCGACGGCCTGGGCCGTCCGCTCGACGGCGGGCCCATGCCGCTCTCGACCACGTTGCGCGACATCAACGGCGCGCCGATCAATCCCTACAGCCGCCAGTATCCCCGCGAATTCATCCAGACCGGCGTCAGCGCCATCGACGGCATGAACTCCCTCGTCCGCGGCCAGAAGCTGCCCATCTTCTCCGGCAGCGGCATGCCGCACGACCGCCTTGCCGCCCAGATCGTCCGCCAGGCCACCCTCCTGGGCGAGCAGACGCAGTTCTCCATCGTCTTCGCCGCCATGGGCGTCAAGTACGACGTGGCCCAGTACTTCACCCGCACCTTCGAGCAGAGCGGCGTGCTGGCCAATGTGGCCCTGTTCCTGTCGCTCGCTTCGGCGCCGAGCATCGAGCGGCTCCTGACGCCGCGGTCCGCCCTGACGCTGGCCGAGCATCTGGCCTTCGACCTCGGACGCCACGTGCTGGTGCTGATGACCGACATGACCAATTACTGCGAGTCCCTGCGCGAGATCGGCACGGCCCGCGGCGAGATTCCCGGACGCAAAGGTTACCCCGGCTACCTCTACAGCGACCTGGCCGAAATCTACGAACGCGCCGGCCGCATCAAGGGCAGCGACGGCTCCATCACCCAGATGGCCATCCTCACGATGCCCTCCGACGACATCAGCCACCCGGTGCCCGACCTCACCGGCTACATCACCGAAGGTCAGATTGTGCTGGAACGCGAGCTGTTCCAGCGAGGCGTCTATCCGCCGATCGCCGGCCTGCCGAGCCTGTCACGACTCATGAAGGACGGCATCGGCGAAGGCTACACCCGGCCCGACCACGGGCCGCTGGCCAGCCAGCTCTTCGCGGCCTACAGCTACGTCAAGCAGGTCCGCGGCCTGGCCGCCGTCATTGGCGAAGAGGAACTCAGCGTCCTCGACAAGCAGTACCTGGAATTCGGCAACACGTTCGAGATGAAGTTCCTGGGCCAGGGCGAGTACGAGAACCGGTCCATTGACGAAACGCTCGACCTGGGCTGGAAGGTGCTCAGCCTGCTGCCGCGAGGCGAGTTGCACCGCCTGAGCGAGGCGCTGCTGGACGCGCACTACGTCGGCGAAAAGGAATCCGAGGTCCAGACCGTGGCCCTGGGCGACGAGCCGGCCTTCAAGCCGCTCGTGCCGCCCGAAAAGTGAAGTGATATCGGTGGCTGCCTCGCCGCCTGTAGGGTGGCTGCTTGACGCAGTTCCCGAGCACCGTCGAGGCGCAGCCACGCGGACGAGAGGGTAGGGCGGGTCCCCCGGACCCGCCGTCGAACGGCAGAGTGGTTTCGTAGGGGCGGCTCGCGAGCCGCCCATGGAAACGCAAAAGCATGGCCAAGCTGGAAGTGGCGCCGACAAAATCGAAGTACCTCGAGCTGAAGCGCGACCTGGCGACGGCCACGCAGGGCTTCGAGCTTCTGGACCAGAAGCGGACCATCCTGACCATCGAGCTGATGGGCCACCTGGACCGCGTCCGCAAGATGGAAAGCGAGCTGGACCCGCTTCTGGAGAAGGCGTTCGCGACGCTGCGCGAGGCGATCATCGAGTCCGGCAGTGACGCCCTCCAGCGACAGAGTCTGATCGCGGCCGCCGGCCACGACGTCGAGGTGCGCAGCCGTCCGCTGATGGGCATCGCGCTGCCGAGCCTCGCGGTCCAGTACAGCGAGACCAAGCCGTCGCTCGGCGCGCTGGACAGCACGTCGCGCGTTGACGACGTGGCAAAGCTGTTTGCCGAGGTGTTGCGGATGGTCGGGCAACTGGCGGAGTTGCAGAACCTGGTGGTGCGTCTGGCCCGTGAGCTTCGCAAGACGCAGCGGCGCACCAACGCCCTCGAAAAGCTCTTCATTCCGAGCTACGAGGAGACGATCAAGTACATCAACGACACGCTGGAAGAACGCGAGCGCGAGAGCGTTGTCATGATGAAGATGGTCAAGGCCCGGCTCGCCGCCGGATCGGACCGTTAGGAGACCCCTCGATGGCCAAGAAGGCGTTTACGCACATCATGGTCCTGGTGGACGGCAGTCGGCAGAGCTTCCGCGCGGCCGAGGAGGCCATCCGCCTGGCCCGGGAGGTCGGTGCGCGCGTGACGGCTATGGCCGTCATCGATACCGAGACCCTCAAGAACCTCCTTACCTACCGCATTCTGGCCACGCAGGAAATGAGCGATTTCCAGGTCGAGCTGGAGACCAGCGCGCGGCAATACCTGGACCGCGTCCGCACCATGGCCCTCGACGAGAAAGTCCCGGCCGAGCAGGTGCTCGTCAAGGGACCGTATCACACCTCAGTCCTGTCACAGCAGAAACACCTGGAGGCCGACCTCGTGGTCATCGGGGCGTTCCAATCGAGCCAGGCCACACGCGACCTCCTGGCCCGCGAACTTCAGAAGATCGCCGATATGGTTCCCTGCCCGGTGCTGATGGTGAAATAGTACCGCACGCTACAAGGCCGTCCCACCGTCGCACGGCCGTCTTGTCCGTCGGGTGCCAAGCCTGCCCCGTCGAGCCCGTCCGGCAATTCGGCATGCGCAACACGCTGTAGGACGGGGCATTACGACAGCTCAGGCGTAGGGTGGCTGCTCGCAGCCACGCGGAAGGGCACGGAGACTTGCCCATGCCTGACGGGGCAGGCATGGCACCCAGCAACAACGAGCCACACAACGAATTGTCGGACAGGCTCGGAACCCGGTGATAGCGGCAATGCCCTCCTCCGCCGACCGCGTCCGACTCGCTCACGGCGTTACTCGTCGCCCGCCCGGACGGCAGTGTCCTGTTTCCCGCCGAGGAATTGCTGCATGATCGCCACGCCGGCGCTCGTGCCGATGCGCACCGCCCCGGCCTCGACCATCGTCCGCACCTGCTCGACCGTCCGGATGCCGCCGGCGGCCTTCACCTGAGCCCGCCCCGCCACCTGTGCCTTCATCAGCCGTATGTCCTCCGCCGTCGCCCCGCCGGGCCCGAAGCCGGTCGACGTCTTCACGAAGTCCAGCCGGGCCTCGCAGCACAGGTCGCACAGTCGCCGTTTCTGGTCGTCGTCCAGGTAGCACGTCTCGAAGATCAGCTTGAGCACGCGGCCCTCGGTGACGCTGCGCATGGCCTGGAGCTCGTCGGCCACGTCGTTCCAGCGGCCGCTGGCCACGGCCGTCAGGTTCACCACGAAGTCCACCTCGTCGGCCCCGACGGCCACGGCGTCCTCGGCTGCACGGGCCTTCTGGAGACACGTCCCGAACCCCATGGGAATCCCCAGGGCCGCCCCCACCTTGACGCCCGTGCCGGCCAACTCGTCCGCCACCAGCGGCAGATCGTACGGACTGGCGCACACCGTGTGAAAGCCCCACTGGACGGCCTCGCGGCACGTTTGCCGCACATCGTCCAGCGTGTGGGCGGGTCGGAGAATCGTATGATCGAGCAGCGCAGCCAGGCTCTTGGCGGTCCACGGCGTCATGAAGCGACTCCTTTGCGTCGGCATTCGGCTGCCGCCAGTTCGGCAGCCGCCTCATTCTACGTGCTGCGGCTATCACCGTCCATCCGCAAGGCAAGGCCCCCCCGGCAAGAGCACTGGTTAATTTCTGATGCGCGGTCACATAGGGATGGTATAATTGTCTATCATCCACTTCTCCGTCGAGTGACACCCTGAAGGGCTCCGTGGGCACTTCTCCTGTCGGAGGATTCCGCAGTGGCACGTCTTCTGGCGGCAGCGGTGATACTGTGGATGGTCTCGCCGGTCGCGGGCGATGTGGTGCCGTACGTGACACCCCCGCGATACGAAGGCCATGTGATGTCCTTCGACCTGTGCGTCTATGACCTTGGGTACGTGACCACGGAGGCCGCCGTCGCATTCGGCGCCCGGGCCCTGCTCAGCGGCAGTGACGCCTCGCGATTCACCGGCTACCCGGATCCGGTGGACTCGCTTGCCGGGAGCGACCTTGCGGCCCTTCTGGCCCCCCAGCCCTATGCCTGGGAGACTTTCCGCGCTCTTTCCCTGGCGGACGCAGGCGCCGACGCCGGCCGTCCGTGGATGGCATTCGGAGTCCAGCAGCTACAGCCCGCCGAAACCGTGCCGGTGCGCGATCTCGAGCGAGGCACCATCCTGGCACGCTTCTACTTCCTGGACAGCCGCCCGGGCGACGGGCTGACCGACCTGTACCTGCAAATCCAGAGTTACGCCGGAGTCAGTCCATATGCCATCATTGGCCTCGATCAGGATCCCTGGGAGATGCACGTCTCGGTGTTGTGGGGCGAGCCCTTCCGGTTCGTTCCGGAACCAGCCGCGCTGTCCTTGCTGTCCGTCGGCTTGGCGCTGCTGCTGAGGCGGCGACGTCCCTGACGCGACACTCGCCTTTCCGCACTCCCGTCGCAGGCCACGTATCCCCGGCCGGTCCGCTCCCGAGGCGTGACGCCACCGGTCCTCAAGAGGCCCCGGTCCGATGGTCGATACAAGACCTGGGGCGCCCCGTCGGCGGGGACCCCCTGCGCGCGTGCCTTGCCGGGAGTCGGTCATGCGAATCCGTGTGGTTCTGGGTGTCATCGCTCTGTGGACGGCCATGCCGTGCGCAGCCGAGACCCAGCCGCCCGAGGCCTCGCAGGCCGACCTCACCGACGTCCGTCAGCACTTCCGCGAGCCGATCAAGGCGTTCGACTTCGAGCTTGAGGTGAGACTCGGCGAGCCCGAGCCGCTCTACTGGTCGAAAGTCCGCGGCCGCGGCTATCCGGCCTACACGCGCGGGCGTTTTGATACCGGCTCGACGCCGACCGACGGCACGAGTTTCTGCTTCCAGATGAACGGCGGCGACTGCGCCTACGAGTACGAGCCGATGCGCCTGGCGATCAACACCGCCTACGACTACTGCATCGAGGGCTGGATTCGCACCGAAGGGCTGCGCAGCAGCCGCGCGACCCTGGGCATCTGGCTCAACGACCAGCAGGGCCGCGCCATCCAGGGCACCAAGGTGACTACTGAGCCGCTCGGTGGCGACCTGCCATGGACCCGCGTCGAGCGGTTCATCTCGTCGGTCGGCACGATTCCCGGACAGCCGCCCGCCCGGTTCCTGGGGCTCTCGATGGAGGTCCGCGGCGAAACGGCCCAGGACATCGGCGCCAAGGTCTGGTTCGATAACATCACCATCTACCGGATTCCGCGGCTGCGTCTGGACCTCACCGACGGTCGCATCCTGTACGAGAAGGGCGAGGCGGTGACGCTTCACCTGCGTGCCGACGGGTTGCTGTCGGGCTCGTTCCCCGGGCGACTTGCGGTCCGCGACGACCGCGGACGGCCGGTGATGGACCGCGTGGCGTCGCTCGTCCCCGGCCCGCAGGGCGACGGACGACGCGATGTGGAACTGAAGGACCTGCCGGTCGGCGTCTACCATGTCGCCTACGACGTCCCGGGCGACACCCCCTCGGTCCTGATGCGCCGCGTGTCGTTCGCCGTCATGGCGCCGCGGCAGAGTCCCTCGCACCTCGTCGGCAACGGCTTTGGCCTGGCCGACCCGACCGGCATCGACGATCCTGACCTCCTGGCCCGCATCGTCGGCGCCCTGGGCGTCCGCACCGTCAAGATTCCCCTGTGGCGGGCCGACACCTCCGCCGACGACCTCCGCCTGGGCGACGAAACCGTCCGCCGCGTCCTGCGGCTCATGCGGCATCAGCACATCGAGTGCGTCGGCGTCCTGGCCGAACCGCCGCGACACCTCCTTCAGGACGTCCACGATCCCATTACCGGCATGGCCGACCTCCTTGGCCTCCAGGAGTCCGTCTGGCAGCCCTCGCTCGGCTTCACCGTCAGCGACTACGGCGGCCTGTTCAGTCTGTGGCAACTCGGCCGCGACGACGACCCGAGCACCGTCCGTCTCCAGACGGACCCGACGTTGCTGGACGCCGCCGTGAAGCAGATGGATCGGCTCACCGCGGCCACGCCCGTCGGCGTCCCGTGGCCGGCCCTCCGCGGGCCGCCCCGGGTCTTCCCCCAGGGCATCGACTTCCTCTCCCTGTGCATCGGCCCCGAGATCCAGCCGCACCAGATTCAGGAGTGTCTGGCCGGTTTCCAGGCCGCCGAGGGCACGCGGGTCTACCTGGCGATTGATCCGATTGCCCGGTCGCAGCACGCCGCCGACGACGTCGTGTTCGATTTCGTCCAGCGCGTCCTTGCCGCCAAGCGCGTCGGCGCCGACACGGCCTTCTTCCACCGCCTCGTGGACGCCGAGACCGGCCTCATGCGATCCCCCACCGAGCCGTCCGAACTGCTCCTGGTGGCTCGCACCCTCACGGACATGCTCGGCGGTGCCACCTTCGCCGGCTGGCTTCCGCTGGAGAACCACGTCGAGGCGATGGTCTTCCAACGCGACGACGGCAGCGAGACCCTCGTCCTCTGGAAACAGGGCGAACGCCAACCCGTTCAGATGCCGCTGTACCTGGGCGACGGCCTCATGCAGACCGACCTCCTGGGCAACCGGACGCCTTTGCCGCACTTTGAGGCCGTCACCGGCGTCACCCTCCAGCCCATGCCCGTCTTCATCACCGGCATCGACCCGCAGATTTCACGGACCAGGCGATCGTTCCGTCTGCGCGGCGGCAGCCTTCCCGCGGCCTACCGCCGCCACCAGGTGGAGGTCGAGTTCACCAACTGCTTCAACCGCCCGATCTCCGGTCACCTGCGTCTGGCGATGCCGCGCGGATGGGTCGCCGACCGGACCATCATCAAGTTCCAGTTGGCCCAGGGCGAGCAGCTCGTGCAGCCCCTGACCATCGTCGTGCCCTACAACGAAACCGTCGGCCGCAAGGAGATCCTCGCCGACTTCACGGTCGAATCGAAGTCCACGTACCGATTCCTGGCCGTCGCGCCTGTGGACTTCCAGATGGCCACCGGCCGCACACGGGCCGTCGCGTTCCGCGACGGAGCCAACCTCGTGATCGAGCAGGACATCGAGTGCACCGCCTCGCAGCCGACGAGTTTCACGGCCTGTGTCCAGATTCCGGGGCGGCCGATGCTCAGCCACTATGCCGCCCGCGTGCCGCCCGGCCAGACCATCGTCCGGCGTTACGTCCTGCCGTGGTCGCCCTCGTTCAACGGCGCCAGCGCCTTGGTCGGCATCCGCGACGACACGCTCGACCGCGGTTTCGCCAACGTCCTGGTGCCCCTGGGCCGCGGCGAGCAGCTCGCCGCCGCCGACCGGCCCCCCGCCGTCGCCCCCGAACCGGCCCAGCCCACCGCCTTCCAGCGGTTCCCCAACGGCATGTGACCGCCCGTCGCTGCGCCCGAGCCCGCGAGCATAGGCGGATAAAACGCAAGCCATTGTGGGACAATGGGTTATGGGCTTCACGCTTGCGTCGCAAGGGGCTTTCTCATCCCGCCCGCATGGTTCCTTTTGCATCGTCGCCCGCCGTCTGCTACACTTTCCCTCAACCATTCATGTCTGTGGCGGTGCGGCAAAACCGAAGGGAGGACCACGATGACGCAAGTTCGCGACGTGCTGGCTGTTATTGACCGGGCGGCGCCGCTGGCGCTTCAGGAGAGCTGGGACAACTGCGGCCTGCTCGTCGGCGATCCGGCCGCCAGCGTCACGCGGCTCCTCGTCGCCCTCGATCACACCGAGGCCGTCGTCAAAGAGGCACGCCGGCTGAAGGCCGAACTGCTCGTCACTCACCATCCGCTGTTCCTGCCGCCCCTCAAGCGGCTATGCCCCGACACCCACGACGGACGCATCGCCCTGGACCTGGCCGCCGCCGGCGTCGCCCTCATCGCCGCACACACCAACTACGATGCCGCCCGCGACGGGCTCAACGACATCCTCGCGCGCAGCCTCGGCCTGATGGACACGGTGCCCCTCGTGCCCGCCGCCGTTACCCGAGCGACCAAGCTCGTCGTCTTCGTGCCGCCGGGTGACCTCGACCGCGTCGAGCGTGCCGCCTTCGACGCCGGGGCAGGGCACATCGGCCAGTACAGCCAATGCTCGTTCCGTGTCAGTGGATCGGGTACGTTCCTTGGCGGCGAATCGACTCACCCGGCCGTCGGCACGCGCGGCCGCAGGCAGCAGGTGGACGAACTGCGCGTTGAAACCGTGGTGCCGACCAACCGCGTGGCCGAGGTGGCGGCCGCCGTCCGGGCCGCCCACAGCTACGAGACCCCGGCCCTGGACCTCTATCCGCTGGACGTGGCGGCTGAAGGGGCAGGCCTCGGCCGCGCGGGCAAACTCGTCAAGGCCGTCGCCCTGAAGACGTTCGTGGACCGCGTGCGACGGGCGCTGGGCGCCAAAACGGTCGAAGTGGTGGGGTCCCTGAAGGGCAACCTGGAGCGGGCCGCCGTGCTGGGCGGCGCCGGCGGCGACTACTGGCCCCAGGCCCTCGCCGCCGGGGCACAGGTGCTCGTGACCGGCGAAATGAAACACCACGAGCGCCTGGCCGCCGTCGATGCCGGCATGGTCGCCATCGTCGCCGGCCACTACGCCACCGAGCACCCCGCCGTCGCCGGCCTGGCCAAGCTCCTTCGCGCCGCCCTGCCCGACGTCAAAGTCCAGGCCAGCGCCGCCGAGAAGAACCCGACCACGTGGAGTTAGCAGCCACGCGGACGTCACGCGAAAGTAGGGTGGCTGCTTGCAGCCACGCGGACGTGACGCGAGAGTAGGGTGGCTGCTTGCAGCCACGCGGACGAGACGCGAAAGTAGGGTGGCTGCTTGCAGCCACGCGGACGAGACGCGAAAGTAGGGTGGCTGCTTGCAGCCACGCGGACGAGACGCGACAGTAGGGTGGCTGCTTGCAGCCACGCGGACGAATCGTTAACGTGTTCCCATGAGCCACTACCGACGAGCCCGGCAGCCGGGAGGAGTGTTCTTCTTCACGGTCGTGACATTCGACCGGCGACCTCTATTCTCCTCGCAGGATTGCCGTATTCTGCTGCGGGAAGCCATTGAGGCGACCTGTCGAGATCGTCCCTTTCGCACGGTCGCTTCGGTTCTATTGCCCGATCACCTTCACGCCATCTGGACTCTGCCTCACGGCGATGAGGATTTTTCGACACGCTGGCGTTTGATCAAGACGCGGTTCACGCAGGCACTTGGCGACCGTGGCGACGACATCGCTCATCCCAACCCATTGCGTCGCCGTCGTGGCCGGCACGGTGTTTGGCAGTCGAGGTTCTGGGAGCACCTGATCCGCGATGAAGACGACCTCAGATGTCATATCGACTACATCCACTGGAATCCCGTCAAGCACGGGCACGTCCGGCGGGTCCGAGACTGGCCGTGGTCAACGTTTCACCGATATGCCGCACGCGGCATCTACCCCAAGGACTGGGGATCGGACGAACCGGGGATCCCGGCAGAGGTCGGAGAGTAGACTCTTAGTATCCGCGTGGCTGCCCCTCGACGGTGCTCGGGAACTGCGTCAAGCAGCCACCCTACCCGCCCCGCGGCCAGTGGGAGGTCATCATGCCCGTCACGCGGCCGAAGGAGCAGCCATGATTCCGACGCGGCTGCTGAGGTGGTTGGGTGATCGACCGATCACAGCCCTTTGCGGCGCTAACGTGTTGTGTCTTGCATTCCTTCTGATCCTCATCGCCGTCATGGAGACAAAGTACCCTTCAGTGTCATCCGCGTCTCTCAGCGCAAGCGACACAGTGATTCTGGTCATCGGCATCCTTTTCGGGCATGTCCTGATCTGGAGCCCTGGCTTCGTTGTGGGGTGCATGAGAGAGCGTTGCGGCCTGCCGCGCCTGAGGGAGTGGCGACTGCTGTTGCCTCTCTGGTCCATCTGGGGTGCTTGCTGCTTGCTGGTGTCTCTTGCGAGGCCTGAGGCAATGCGTGAGGTGATGTGCGGCTACGACGTGCAGAATCCCGTTCTGGCAACCGCGCTGATGACCGTCGTCGGGGGTTTCTTCGGCGCGGCCTTCTGCATGATCGCGTCGGCCATCGGCCTGCGTCTCGGGAGCCGCTACGCCAGGGCCATGATTCTCCGCGGCCGGTGGGAGGTCATCACGCCCGTCGAGCGTCCGAAGGAGCCGTCTTAGTGTGCTGCATCCAACCCAATGCAGGTTCTGGAGTGCTACGCTGTGGAGCAACGGCTCGTTTCGGGCGACGTCGAGGGACCCGGCCGGCGCCATAGGTGCTAACCTTCTGGAGTTGACAGCCGATGACTCGCACCGGTATCAGGGCATGGATCGGCAGAAACCCCGAGATGACTGTCGTGACGGTCAGCATGGCAGCCCTTGTCTTGCCATTCTGCATGGGCATGGCCCTGTTGTTGTTCAGTCTGCTATCGTCGGTGCACAGCGGTCTGGAGGAGTATCTGTGGTTTGCCCCTCTGGCCACGTTTCCCCTCGCTATTGCGGGAATAAGCTTCTACGTCGTATGCGTGCGGCATCGTGCCGGGCTGTCGTGCCCGAGGTTCATGCCGTTGAGAACGGCATACATGTGCACTGCCATATCGACATTCCTCTCGCCCGTTGTGTGCGTTATTGCCTGGCCGGGTTCCTCCCTGGGGTTGATAGGAGCGCTCTGCGTTCTTCCGATGATTATCGGATTGACCGTCGCTCTGGTCTCTGCCCCCAGTGTGTGCCTGGCGCGGTGGTATGCCTGTCGCCAGACCGCCCGCGGCAAATGGGAAACTACCGTGCCCATCCAGCATCCAGGTGAGGATCCGTGATCGCATCGAAGGGGGGGCTTGCCAGGTGCCATGCCTGCCCCGTCAGGCATGCCGAGCGGCTCAAACCCTCCGCGTGGTCCTGCACTGCCACTTTGCTCTTGGCGGGATCGGTACGCCGGCGGCGGCGCGGCGTCAGATCGAATCCTTCGTGTAGCCCAGTTCCTTCACGATCAGGAGGATCTCCGACCACGTCGGGAACGGGCGGCTGTATTTGCGTTTGTAACGATCGATGGCCCGGATGAACTCGACTTCTTCGAGCGTCAGCTCGCCGTTTTCGATGCGTTCCTCGAAGGCCTTGCGGTCTTCCTCGCGTCGCCCGGCGATGCCCCCGAGACGCCGCTCGGCCGTCACGCGGCGGTCGCCCTGGCGACGCTCCGGACCGCAGTAATCCGACGGCCCGCCCTTGCGGCGGTCTTCGCCCGTGCGGCGGTCGCTCTCGTTGCGCCGCTCGCGACGCGCCTGCTGGCCCAGCGTCTCGATCAGATCGTCCGACATGGCCTCTTCTCCCGTGTCCGCAAGCCCCCCGGCACGGCCGCCGCACCCACGCGACGTTCTGTCCGCCGTGGGGCGGGGCGGCCCCCTGTCCATGCTGTGCGCGCAGCAAGGGCGTCCGTACGCTCCATATGTAGTATCGGGCGTCCGACCCTGCCGTCTTCATGCGAACTTCGCAGCCCCGTCGGCGGTTGACAATTGGCCTGCGGCGCGCTATAACATCACCGTGGTTGCCGCAAGGCCTTGGCGTGTCAACGGTAACGTGCCGGAGGAGAGTCCATGAGCAAGCGAGCCGCGAAAGCCCTCGTCGTGATGACTGTGTTGACCGTCGCCGTCTCGGTGTTTGGGTGTGGCGGGGGTTCCGGTGGTTCGTCGGGCCCCGGACGCAGCAACTACGTGACCTACGTGGACGATCAGACCGGCGAGAAGTTCCTCGTGCCGTGGGACGCCGACATCTATCCGCCCATCGTGAACCCCAAGACCGGTCAGCGATCCCTGGTCCGGGCTTACGTCTATCGGCCCAAGGACGGCGGCCCGCCCCGGGCGTTCTACTACGAGAAGTACACCGACGCCCACATCAAGGCCATGAACGAGTACGCCAAGGCCGCCAAGCCCGACATGCTCATCGAGACGCCCCCCGACATGTGGCTGAGCACACAGAACGAGGGGCCGATGCAGCGGCGGCCCGACGGCAAATGGGTCACGTTCCAGCAACTGCTGGACAATCCGTCGCTCATGCCCAATCTTCGCCGCGAGGCCAAGAGCTTCATCGTCGAGACGCCCGACGACTGGGGCGAGAAGCTGGAGGCCGACCAGGTCAAGCAGTGGTGATCTGTGCCGACCGGCAGCCGAAATCGCCCGAAATTGGCTTGCCAGGACGCCGCGGGCCGACTATAATCCGCGGCTGTCTGAACGAGCGGGTGTAGCTCAGTGGTAGAGCGTCACGTTGCCAACGTGAATGTCGTGGGTTCAAGTCCCATCACCCGCTCCAGTTTTTTCTCTGCCCAGAACGTTTTTCCTCAGTGTCGAGTGGCTGGGGGGTTGTTAGGGCTAGGTTCGCACGGGGCCGCGTTGCCGGCCGCTGTCACACGGAACGTGCGAATGGGTAGCCGCCCTGGTCGCCGCTTGGACCTCTGCATAGGAGCCGTGTGATCCCTCGTTGACCATTGCACCGCATATCGTTCGCGTCCGCCGGGCGTTGGCGCCTGTCGCGTCGCATGCGTCTTACCTGATTGAAGGCGTTGGGCCGCGTCGGCGTTTCGCGGCGACCCTCAGATAGAAGGAGACCTCTCATGACCGTACGAATTGAAGATGCCGGCGTCTGCAAGAAGAAGCTCTGCTTCGAGATTACCGCCGAGGCCATCAAGGAAAAGGTCGACAAGACCCTCGACGAGCTGTCCGACGAGGCTCAGATTCCGGGCTTCCGTCCCGGCCACGCGCCGCGGCGGCTCGTGCACCGGAAGCTGCGCGAACAGATCAACGACCGCGTCAAGACCGAGCTGATCGCCGAGGAGTACAAGAAGGCGGTCGAGGACAACAAGCTCGACATCCTCCGCGAAGAGGACTTCGATATGGACAAGGTGGAGATGCCCGAGGACGGGCCCATCGTGTTCGAGGTCGTGGTCGAGGTGAAGCCCGAGATTGCGCTGCCGGACTACCAGAACGTGGCCTTGGAGGTGCGCAAGGTGGCCGTGGCCGACTCCGACGTCGAGGAGGCCCGCAACAACCTGCTCCGCAGCCGCGGCCGCTTTGTCGAGCAGAAGAAGACCGTCAGGATCGCCGAGCGCGACATGCTCACGGCCGACGTGCGAGTCACCTGCAACGGCGAGACGCTGCATGAGCAGTTGGAGTCCGCCCTGGCCGTGTTCCCGCAGAGCCTCGGCGGCATCCGGCTGGAGAAACTCGCCGACGAACTGACCGGCAAGGCCGTGGGCGACACCGTGACGCTGAAGGTCGAAGTGCCCGAGGGCCACGAGAAGTCGGAGCTGGTGGGCAAAGAGGCCGAGGTCGTCATCGTCATCAAGAGCGTGCGGCGGCTGGAAGTGCCGGAACTGACCGACGAATTCGCCAAGGGCATGGGCTTCGAGTCGGCCGCCCAGGTGGACGACGAGCTGCGCAAACGTCTGGAAGCCGACGTGTCCGACCTCCGCGAGCGCGCCCGCCGCGAGGCCATGGGCACCTGGCTCATCGACCATGTGGCGTTCGAGGTGCCCGAGGGCGTGGCCCGCGCCAACGCCGGCCGTGTGCTGAACCAGCATCTCGTGGACCTCCAGCGTCGCGGTGTCCCGGTCGAGGTGATCGAGCAGCGGATCGAGGAACTCCGCGAGGCCAGCGACCGCCAGGCCCAGCGCCAGTTGAAGCTCGACTTCATCTGCGAGGCCCTCGCCAAGGCCGAGAAGGTGGAAGTGACCGAGGACGAAATCCAGGCCCGCGTCGCGATGATCGCGTCGGGGTACAACCGTCCGATGGACCGGCTGTACGCCGAGCTGGAGAAGCGCGGCATGCTGGACGCCGTGCGCGACCAGATCCGCGACGACAAGGTCTTCCGGCTCCTGCTGGAGAAGGCCACGGTGACCGAGGTGGAGCCGCCGGCCGACGAGGCGGCCGAAGCGGCCGAGGGCGGCGAGAAACCGAAGAAGAAATCCGCGGCCCGCAAGGCGCCGTCGAAATCCAAGGCCAAGAAAAGCGAAGACGCCGGCGACGAAGCGTCGAAACAGTAGCAGCGGCACAACCCTTGTGCGATGGCCCCGAGGGGGCAAGGTCACGACGGTCGGGCTGACTTTAAGGAACGCGACATGGCCTACCAGGATTACCAGCGGCAGCGGTGGATGACGCTCCAGGACATGCTCCTGGAGAACCGCATCATCTTCCTCGAGGGCGGCATCGACGACGCCGTGGCCAACAACGTCGTCATGAAGCTGCTGTACCTGCACAGCGAGAAGAAGAACGAGGACATCAGCCTCTACATCAACTCGCCCGGCGGGTACCTGTCGAGCACGATGGCCATTTACGACACGATGCAGTTCATCGAGTGCAACGTGGCCACCTACTGCATCGGCATCGCCGCCAGCGGCGCGGCCCTGCTCCTGACGGGTGGCGCGCCGGGCAAGCGGTTCATCCTGCCGCACGCCAAGGCGATGATCCACCAGCCCGCCGGCGAGGTGGGCGGCCAGGCGGCCGACATCGAGATCGCCGCCCGCGAGGTGCTCAAGGACAAGGAAACCCTGATCTCCCTGTTCGCCAGGCACTGCAAGAAATCGGCCGACGAGGTCCGCAACGACATCGAACGCGACCGGTACCTGTCGGCCCAGGAGTCCGTCGCCTACGGCCTGGTCGACGAAGTCCTGGGGCTGGAGACGCCGGGCAAGTAGCCGCAACGCCCTACGCGCAAGGAGAACCCATGCGAAGCCAACACCTGATTCCGATGGTCATCGAGTCCAGCGGCCGCGGCGAACGGGCCTACGACATCTACAGCCGCCTCCTCAAGGACCGCATCATCTTCATCGGCGGCGAGATCGAGGACGACATGGCCAACCTCGTCATCGCCCAGATGCTCTTCCTCCAGAACGAGGACCCGGACGCCGACATCCACATGTACATCAACTCGCCCGGCGGCGTGGTCACCAGCGGCCTGGCCATCTACGACACGATGCAGTACATCACCGCTCCCGTGGCCACCTACTGCCTCGGCCAGGCGGCGTCGATGGCCGCCGTGCTCCTGGCCGCCGGGGCCAAGGACAAGCGATTCGTCCTGGCCAACTCCCGGATCATGATCCACCAGCCCCTGGGCGGCGCGCGAGGCACGGCCACTGACATCTCGATCCAGGCCGAAGAAATCATCCGCATGCGCCGGCGGCTGAACGAGATCCTGGCCCACCACAGCGGCCAGCCCATCGAGAAGGTCGAGAAGGACACCGACCGCGACCGCTTCATGGGCGGCGACGAGGCCGTCGAGTACGGCCTGGCCGACAAGCTCCTGAAACAGATGCCGCGGCCGAAACGAGACGCCTGAGCACGGCGTTGGGTGCCATGCCTGCCCCGTCAGGCATGAGCGAGGCGTAGGTCGGGTCAACAGACCCGACGGATTCGTCGCCTTGCGCGTCGGATGCCATGCCTGCCGCGTCGAGCCTGTCCGACAATTCGCCGTGCTGTTCGCTGTTGCCCCCGCAGGGGGCACTGATCACTAGCCACGGGCGCAAGCCCGTGGTGCTGAATCCCTTATAAACCACAGAGCCCCGCCAGGGGCGACTGAGAGGCAGGACACGTGCTGACCGCTCAGTCGCCCCCGTCCGGGGGCTCTTTTGATCCTCCGGCCCGATTCCTCCACGGGCTCGCGCCCGTGGCTACCGATGAGTCGCCCCTTGCGGGGCTCTGCTGCGCCGTATGCTCGCGGCTGTGCCGGAAACGCATGCACAAGCCATCGAATTGTCGGACAGCCTCGCCCCGTCAGGCATGGCCGTTGCCGAACGTGGCGTTGTTCTCGTTTCGTCGAGGTGCCACACGTTGTTCCTTGACTTCGTCGGGGTCTCCAACGTGTGGCTCCCTCGCAGGGCAGAGCAGGGCAGTCTGTGCGATGCTCCCAGTCAACAGGCTGCCCCAACTCCCGCAGCCTTCGCCCCCCTCGAAAGAGGATTCACAACCACCCGCCCCCGCGATACCATGTTTAAGCCGATGCTGGCTTGTCCCCTGAAAGGAAACCGCCGTGATTCTTGATCGCCTGGACAACTGCGACCGTTACGTGACGCTGCACCCGGCGTTTGCCGCCGCGTTCGAGTTTCTCTGCACAGCGACCGCCGAGACGCTGCGCAGCGCGCGGCACGAACTTGACGGCAAACGACTCTACGTGATCGTGGATCGCAAGGACGGCCGCACGCGCGACGGCGCGAAGCTCGAAGCCCATCGCCGCTACATCGACATTCAGTACGTCGTCGAGGGTACTGACGAGATGGGCTGGAAAGCCCTGGCCGAGTGTCGCGACACGGAGAAGCCGTTCGACGAGGCCGCCGACATTGTCTTCTTCCGCGAGCGGCCCGAAGCGTGGGTCCGCACGCCCCCGGGGACGTTCGCCATTTTCTTCCCCGAGGACGCTCACGCGCCGCTGGGCGGCTCCGGGCCCCTGGTCAAGCTGATTGCCAAGGTCGCCATGGAGCCGTAGAGGCCCACCGGAGAAGCGGTGGCTCGTGGCACGGGCATCGTGCCCGTGCGTGGCAGGGCCATCCTGGCCCTGCAATCTGTTCGTCCACGGGCGATCCTGCACGTGGAACGCCGGGCCACGAGGTTCCGCCGCCGCGCAACAGGTGGCTCCGGAGAAGCTGACGTGATCGCGCTGTGTCGTTGTCGCTGGGATGAATGGAATGAGTGAATCGCGCATCGTGTTCCCTGCCGGCCACTGGCAGGAAGCCTCCCCCGAGTCGCAGGGCCTCGACGCCCGGCGGCTTCAGGACGCCATGGGCCGCGTGGCCGCCATCGCCTCCGACCAGGGCAACCGCCAGAGCCTTGTCGTCCGCAACGGCTACCTTGTCTGGCGCGGCCCCGACATCGACTGCAAGCACACCGTCTGGTCCTGCACCAAATCGTTCATGAGCATGACGCTCGGACTCCTCGTGGACGACGGAAAGTGCCGGCTCGACGATCCTGCGGCCGACTATCTCCCGTGTCTGAAAGAGCATTACCCCACGGTGACGCTGCGACAGTTCGCCGCCTTCACGAGCGGCTACGCCGGACGCGCCGAGGAGCCCACCGAGGCCCTGGCGCACCTCGTCTTCGAGCCCGCGCCGCCGCTCTATGCTCCCGGCGCGTTCTTCCACTACAGCCAATCGTCCGACCAGTTCGCCCGCGTGCTGACGCGCATCGCCGGCGAGCCGCTGCGCGACCTTTTCCGCCGCCGCATCGCCGACCCCGTCGGCCTCGACCCCGACGGATGGAGTTGGGGCGACTGGGGCGACATCGACGGTATCCCCGTCTGCGGCGGTTCCGGCTCCTACGAGAAGGGCATCGCGATCACCGCGCGGCAGATCGCACGTCTCGGCTGGCTCATCGCCAACGACGGCGCGTGGAACGGCCGCCAACTGCTCAGCCGCCAGTACGTTCGCGAGATGACCTCGCCGCAGGTGGCCGCCGCAGTCCCGCCATGGGATCCCAAGGCGTGGTACGTGCGGTTGCCGGGCTCCTACGGGCTCAACACCTGGATCAACGGCGTCACCCCCAACGGCCGTCGCATGTGGCCCGACGCGCCGGACGACACCAGCGCGATTCAGGGCAACATGAACAACTTTTGTTTCGCCGTGCCCTCGTGGCGCCTTGTGCTCGTCCGCATGGGCACCGACGGCCGCATCAACAACGATCGTTACACCGAGGTGTTCGCACTGCTTCGCAGTGCCCTGAAGGACTGACCCCCCGCCATGTCCCAACGCAACGACCGATTCTTCGACGGCTTCGTCTGGATTGCCATCATCCTGTTTGATGCCGTGATGATGATCAACTTCGTGGCCACCGGCTGGCTCACGGTCCAGGTGCTCGGCGGACGCCACGGCGCCCTGGCGATTGTCGGCGTCGCGTACTGGCTGACCTATGTCCCGGCCAGTCCGCTGGCGGCACGGCTCGGGGCTCGCATCGGCCTGCGGCGCGTCGCCGTGCTCGGGGCGGCCCTGCTGCCGATCACCGCGCTGCTGCTCACGCGCGCGGATTCCCTTGCCGCCGTGTTCGCCACGATGGCCCTCCTGGGCCTCGGCGGCGGCGCATTCTGGCCCAACATCGAGGCCGAACTCTCCCGAGGCCGCCAGGGGCCGCTCCTGCGAAAACGTCTCTCCGTCTTCAATGCCATGTGGTCCGCCGGCACCATTCTCGGCCCGCTCGTCGGGTCGCTGCTCTATCCGAGCGAACAGACCATCGCCGGCCCGGACGGACGCCAGGCCATCAACGCCGTCTTCTACGCCGGCATCGTCCTCGGTCTGGCCACCGTCGCCTGCGCCGCCCTTTGGCGCAACCGCCTCCCGACCGCGGCCGAGGTTGCCGCCCACAGCCGCATCGAGCCGCCACACGACCGCCGGATGCTCCGCGCCTTCCTGCGGATGAGCTTTGTCGCCAACTTCATGGCCCACCTCGTCGTGACGACCATGCGGCAGTTGTTCGAGGGACTCGCCCACGTCCAGTGGCAGGGACGCAACCCCGCCGACCGCCATTTCTGGCTCCTCGTGGCTCTCGCGACGGCCGGCACCGCCATGTTCGCCCTGCTGTTCCACGTCCACGGATGGTCCTATCGCCTCAAACGGTTTATCGCGTTCCAGGCGATGCTCGCCGCCGGACTGCTCGCCGCCACCCTGACCGACGACCTGCCGACCGTGTTGGCCGGATTCATCGTCATCGGGCTGGCCAACTCGTTCATCTACTCGGGGAGCCTCTTCTACAGCATCGAGGGAACCGACGAGTCCACCCACATGGCCGGATGGCATGAGGCCGTGCTCGGCTCCGGCAGCATCTGCGGCCTGCTCCTGCCCGGCTACGTGCCGACGATCCTGAAGGCCCTGGGCGTCTCGCCCGACTGGCCGCTGCTGATCCGCACGCCCTACCTGGCTGTTGCCGCGATGTTCGTCGGAGGCATCGTCCTCCAACTGGCCATCTACGCCCGCAGCCGCCGCGCGACGGTCGCCGCACCGTAGCCTGCCAGTGCACCGCCGTACCGTGGCATGGCCATCTTGGCCATGCGTCCCACGGACATCCTGCCCGTGGGCGAGCCACGCGCAGGGCCGAAATGCCCCTGCCGTGCGCAGCGGCACAAGGCCCGCGCCACGGGAGAAGAGACCAGGTCCCGTCGCAGCGCTACGCCTCGTTGACCTTGTCTTTCGGATCGTACGTCGACTTGATGAACACCGCACGCAACGGCGCGTCGGTGTCGTTGATGATGTCGTGCCGCTCGGTCGGATTCAGGCGATACGCGTCGCCGATGCGGATTGGCCGGCGCTCGTCGTTGATCACCATCGTGCCGCCCTTGCCGTCGATGAAGTAGAACGTTTCCTCGACCCGCTCGTGGAAATGCCGGCCCAGCGTCTCCCCGGGCGCGAACACGATCACGCCCCAGTCGATAATCGGCCCGCGGAACAGATACTTGACGCCCGAGCGGCCGCCGCTGCCTCGGAACTCCAGATCCTTCTCGTTCACGTGCTCCATGAAGTCGCTCCTCATGACGCCGGACGGGCCGCCGCGCAGCTCCGCATGTGCTGCGCGGCGCTTCGGCTACTTCTTCCTGTGATTGTGGTTGTTGTTCTTTCTCTTGCCGTTGCCCGGCCGCTCGCCGTAGCTCCTGGCCTTCTCGGCGTATTCGGCCAGCCGTTGGTCCACCAGTTCGCCGATGCTCCCGCTCGTCCACGAGCCGCGCTTCGAACGCTTCCCGGCAGGCTTGCCCATGAGCAGTTCGACGCCGTCGTCCACCGTCTCGATGGCCCACAGGTGAAACCGCCCCTTGCGGACCGCCTCCAGCACGTCCTTGCGGAGTACCAGGTTCTGCACGTTCGACGCCGGCAGAATGCAGCCCTGCTTGCCCGTCAGCCCCTTGAGCTTGCACACGTCGAAGAAGCCCTCGACCTTCGAGGTCGCGCCGCCAATCGGCTGGCTGTCCCCCTTCTGGTTGATCGAGCCCGTGACCGCGATCGACTGGTTGATCGGCACGTCCGCCAGCGCGCTCAGCAGGGCATAGTACTCCGCGCCGCTGGCGCTGTCGCCCTCCACGCCCCCATACGACTGCTCGAACGTCAGCGTCGCCGACAACGCCAGCGGCCGATCCTGGCAGAACCGCTCGCCCAGCAGCCCCGACAGAATCTCCACGCCCTTGGTGTGAATGCTTCCCGACAGGTCGGCCCGCCGCTCGATGTTGACCACGCCCGCCGACCCCAGGTGCACGTTGGCCGTCACGCGCGACGGCATCCCGAACTCGTGGTCCCCCAACTGATACACCACCAGGCCGTTGACCTGCCCCACGCGCCGACCGCGCGCGTCGATCATCAGCGTGCCCCGCTCGACCGACTCGCGCAGCCGTTCCTCGATCAGGTTCGACCGCCGCCGCCGCGCCTCGATCGCCTTCTCCACGTGTCGCGCCGACACCGTCCGCGATTTCCCCCGCCGGGCCCAGTGGTCGCTCTCGCACAGAATGTCCGTGATCCGGACGAACTGCGTGCTCAGCTTCGAGCGGTCCTCGATCAGACGCGACGCATGGTTCGCCACCGCCGCCACCGCCCCGGCGTCCAGCGGCAGCAGCTTGTGCTCCTCGATCTGCCGCGCGATGAACATGGCCAACTGGTGCAGCGACGAGCCCGTGCGGTCCATGTCCACGGCGAACTCGGCCTTCACCTTGAACAGGTCGTGGAAATGCTCGTCGAGCGAGAACAGCAACTGGTAGATCATCGGATTGCCGATCAGGATGACCTTCGCGCTGAAGGGGATCGGCTCCGGCCGCAGCGTCTCGCTGTAGGCGTAGCCCAGGGCCTGACCCAGATCCTCCAGACAGATTTCGCGGCTCTCGATGGCGCGCTTCAGAGCATCCCAGGCGCCAGGCCGCGTCAACACGTCGATCGCTTCGACGATCAGGTACCCGCCGTTGGCCTTGTGCGCCGCCCCGGCCTTCAGCATCGTGAAGTCCGTAATCAGCGCCCCCATCGCATAGCGCCGCTCAATCCGACCGAACAGGTTCGGATGCGTCGGGTTCGCCTCGTACACCACCGGCGCCCCGTCGTCCGGATCGTTCGTCACGAACACGTTGACCTTGTAGCGGTTGAACGGCGCTTCCTGTTTGGCGCTCGCCGCCAGCGTCTGCGCCGACGAGGCCGACTCCTCCGAGTCGTCCTCCTCGGCGCGGAACAGCGCGTGGTTGCGCACCATGTCGTCCATCATCGCCCGAAGGTGCGCGCAGACGCGGTCCTGCCCGGCGTACCGGCCGCACAGATCCTTCAGAATCTCCTCCACCAGTTGCCGAGCCACGTCCTCGTCGATCTTCTGCATCTGGTCGCGGTGCTCGGCGTCCAGGTGCCGCAACTGGCGCATCGTCTGCTCCAGGCTGCTCTGTACCGACTCCTGCTGAAGCCGGATCGCCTCCTGACGCTCCGCCGGCAGCGCCTCGAACTGCTCCCGGCTCATCGGGTCGCCCGACGCGCTCAGCGGCACGATCCCGATCCCCAGCGCCGTCTGCTGAAGCGTCAGGCCTTTCTGACGAAGCTCCCGGTTCAGCACCGCCTGAATCTTCTCCCGCTTCTGCCGCGTACGAGACAGCACGTCGTTGCGCAGCCGGTGGTAACGCTCCCCCTCGAACGCCTTCGGCAACTGGTGACGAACCTGCGCCACCGCCTTCTCCACGTCGTCGGCGAATTGCGGACCCCGACCCGCCGGAAGACTCAACGCCATCGGCTCGTCCGGCCGGGCGAACTGATGCACGTAGCACCAGTCGTCCGGCGGCGGTTCCTTCGGCGTCCGCTCCGCCAGAAACCGCGTGATCACGTGACGACGCCCTGTGCCCGGATACCCAGCGAGGAAAATGTTGTACCCCTGGCTCCGTATCTCCAGCCCGAACTCCAGCGCCTCGACCGCACGATCCTGGCCGATAATCTCCCGCAACGACGCCAGCGACCGGGTGGACGCGAAGTCGAAATCCTTGCCCTGCGACAGGTCGCGCAGCTCTGCGTAGGTGAGTTTCCTGACCGCCATCGGCGCATCTCCTTGGCATGAACACAGCTCAACACCGCACGCCGTTAGTGTAACGGCTCCGAGCGCCCAAGGAAAGCCCGTGTCTGGCCGTCTCGACACTCACCCCGCTTGCCTGTTGACAAGGTCCCGGGGGCCATTCCTGCCACCGCTTGCGGCGGCACTCGATTGTGCGGCCGCCGGACGGGGACAATAGCAGAGGCACGACTGCTGTATCGCGGTCGTGCCCCTGCGTCGTGACGTGCCTGAGACATGTTGGGAGTCGAGTGGCTGCAATCAGGCAGTTACTTCCTTCTGCCGCGGCCGCTGCGGCGGCCGACCAGGCTGACCACGCCGAGGCCCAGCAGGCCCATGGTGGCCGGTTCCGGCACCGCGGTGTAGACGGCCTGAAGCGTGTCGCCCGCGGCGTTCCGTTGGAGCGTCCAGCCGGACCGCACGTCCGCAATGTACGCGTCGCCGGAGGCCAGGGCCAGGTTCGTGATCGAGATGCCGTTCTTCTGATCGACGATCAGGTCAAACACCGTGCCGGAGGCGACCGTGACGCCGCTGCCGACGGCCATGTCGATCGTGGCGCCTGCGCTGAACTTGGTGTCCCTGGCCACAATGGTCGACACGCCCGTGCTTCCGACCGTGAAGCCCAGAGTTCCGCTCGAGCCGCATGCGAGGAGGTAGCTGGCACTGACCGTTGCGGCCGTGCCGATCACGTCAAGCCGTCCGAGACCGGCATCCGACCAACTTCTGACGTCGTATCCCGCGCAGAGGCTGTACGCCGAGAGCGTGCCGCCGCTGATGGTGTAGGTGGCGGCGCCGGTGGGCGAGGTGCCGATGATCACGTTCCCCGAGCCAACCGTGCCGCCCGTCTGTGTGACCGTGGCCGTGGGCGTGCCGTCGTAACCGAGGTGGAGATACCCGGTGCTGCCGCTGTTGGGGAAGAGCAACTGGCCACTGGTGATGGTGATCGTGGCCGCGCCGGTTCCTCTGGCCGCATACAGCGTATCGGCAGCCAGACTGCCTCCGACGATGTTGACGATGCCGACATTGCCGTTGCTGCCGATCGTCACGACGCCGTCCGCCAGACTCTCTCCCTCCCCGTACGTGTACGTGCCGTTCAACGTGGTCGCGGCACTCGCCGCGGCGGCCAGGGCCAGGACAGACAGAACAGCAATCCCGATTCTCTGTACCATGGTGCGTCTCCCTTCAAGAGTAGTGATGGAACACCCGCAGTTTGTTCGTGCCCCAGTCCGCCTGACAGAGTTGGAGGCTCTCTTTCTGGCCGAAGGCCGCGGCACGCTTGCAGCCTCCTCATTCGGCGAGGCCGTTGCCCGCAAGATGAAAGGGGCAAACACGTTCCCGTCCGAACCACGTATAGTATGGCCCCGGAACTCGGTGGCGGCAACGCGAACGGCCGCAATGCGCCCCACGCCCTGGTGCATCCATAACACATTGTGAAAACAGTGGTTATGTCTGGTCCGGCTCGGTTCGTCCGCAATTTGCATCGGGCTGGAGAACCGATGTGAGAGGCCACCGGGCACGATTTTGGATCACATGCCGGTATCGCGCCTTGGGGCCCGACGGCCCAAGGGCCGCCGGGAACGATAGTGAGAACGCCACTTGACAGGTCGTCGCAGGAGACGTACAAGTTTTGGATCAATGGTTTTGGGTCGCCGGGCGAGAGCCATCAACGCGTCGGACGAATCGTCTTCGGAGGGCTGCCGTGAAGCGTGCCAAGCGTGTCGATCGGATCTTTGACCGCATCGTCAGGAGTCTGGCCGAGGGAGCCTGGCTGCCGGGGTCGGATCTGCCTTCCACACGCGTCCTGGCGGCGGAACTCAAGACGTCGCTGACGACCGTCCAGGCCGCCCTCCGCAAGGCAGCCGAGCAAGGGATGCTGGAGGTTCGCGCGCAGCAGACGGCGAGAGTCATGCCCGAAGGTGCGGCCGTCGCCATTCGGCTTCTGACCCAGGCGGCCGAGGCGTCCAAGAGGCGTCGCCTGGCCATCCTGGTGCCCGACCTGTTCACGCCGCTCCAGGTGACCACCGGCCCGTTCCAGTGGCGGATCGCCCACGAGATCGCCCTGGCGGCCACCGCCGGCGGCTACGATAGCGAGGTCGTTCCGATTCCCGACGCCGACCAGCGGAGCCTCGCCAAGAGAGTCGTCCGCCATTTTGATGCGGCCTTCGTCGTCGGGATGATCCCGACGAACATTGCCACGATCTTCGTTCTGTCGGAGAGCCGCTTCCCGGTCGTGCTGTTCAACCGCTACGTGCCGGGGCTGAACGTTCCTTCGCTCAACATCGACGAGTACAGTGCGGCTCGCAGCCTGGCCAGGACGCTGCTGGTTCAGGGGCATCGCAACGTCAGTATGGTGATCAGCGCCCGCTATGGGGCGGTACTCGGCAGACGCACCGCCGCCGGCGGCTGGCTTGAGTGCCTCGAGGAGTCCGAGGCCATGGCCACGTGCGTCATGCCCCTGGCCCACACCCAGTCGGCGCCTCGCGGCCTGATCCTGGAGAAGCTGCTGGCCCTCCGGCCGCGCATCACCGGCCTGGTCCTGGGACTGCCGACCTTGCTGCACGACCTCGCCGCAAGCCCGCAACTGCGGGATCTGCGGATTCCCGACGACCTCAGTCTGGCCACCTTCGGGTCCATGCATGACATCCCGTGGCCATCGCGTTATCCGCCGGTCACCTCGTTCGAGGTCGACTGGAACCGCGCCGGCCGCTGTGCCATCGAGATGATCGACCGTATGCTCAGTGGCGATACCCAGCCGAAGGACATCCGTGTGCCGCTGAACATCCAACTGACCGACAGCATCGGCCTGCCGCCGGCGGTCGCCGAATGACGGCGGACCTGGGCGGCGTGCTGCCGGAGTTGGCGTCTCGCCGCAGCCTCGTGGCGCAGGGCCAACGCACCGGACGCCGGCGGCCCCCGACAAGCGGGGCGCACCGGCGTCCGGCGATTCTGTGGCGCGTCGGATGCCGCTACGGCTGAACGGGCCAGATGGGGATGTCGCGGCGGCCGTCGCCGTTGAAGTCCCCGAACATGTAGGCTCGGATATCGATGTCCGAGCCCATGTCGTTACCGTCCTCGTCGGCGCCGAGTGCCGGGCTGCCGGCTTTCAGTGAGAAGTCCAGGATGAAGTCCGAGTTGTCCTTCCAGTTGGCGACCTGGTTGGCCTCGGTCGCGATGTAGTCGTCGCCCGGAGCGAACGTGATGTAGTCGGCCCCGACGGATTGCACCGTGCGGACGACACCGTCCCAGTTGATCTCCACCTTGTCGCCGACCTCGAACAGGCTCGTGTGGGCCGAGGCCATGTAGACCGAGTCGGCTGTGAACAGGTGCACCTTGTCCGAGTCGAGTTGCACGAAGCAGGCCGGGGCGTTCTCGAACCGCGGATCGGCATAGACGCTGTTGGCGTCTTCGCCGCTGGCCGACGAGTAGGCCGACAGGGGCAGGTCCGCCCCGTCCCAACGGACGACGTCGCCGGTGACGTCGGGGGCGTGCCAGAACAGGTTGTAGTCGCTCGAGTAATCCGTTGCCGGGTAGAGATTGCCCCACATCAGGGCGTCGCGACCGACGACCAGGATGTTGTTCTTGTAGTAGTAGCCGCCGCTGCCGGCATGGTTCACGAGGCTGTAGCCCGAGTAGCAGAGCGTGTTGTTGCGGCACGTGGTGTGGGTGGAACTGCCGCCGTTGATGATCATGTAGGCCGACGCCCCCACGATCACGTTGTTGTCGAACACCACCTGGTCGGTCTGCTCCATCATGTACGACTGAACGGAACTGATGATGAAGTTGTCCTCGACCGTCAGGTACCGCACATTGCGATAGGCCTGGGCGTTGTCAGGATGGTTGTAGCGGTTGTGGTCGTGGACGTAGTTGCCGCTCACGGTGATGTACTCCGCCCAGGCGTCCGGCGTCGCCTCCGTCCTGGGGCCGGTCGTCATCAGGCCGTCGATGTCGTTGAAGCAGACCTCGTTGTGGGCGATCACCACGTGGCCGCACGCCCCGTTGGAGATGCCCGCGCCGTTGTAGGCGACGAAGTTGCTGAGGTACTGGCCATACTCGTTGTAGCGGCCGTAGACGGCCGTATCGGCGTTGTGGTGGATCGAGCAGTTCTGAATGACGTTGTGCCCGTCGCCGCCACTGTTCCATGTGCCCCAGGCGTAGGCCAGGCTGTGGCGGATCTCCAGGTTGTCGTACGTCCAGTAGGACTTCGTCCCCGTGCTGATGACAAACGCGCCTCGCCGCGCGGCCTCCATCATGTGACTGTCCGGATCGCCGCCGCCGTAGGCCCAGCAGTAGACGCGGTACGTCCCGCCGCCGATGTCCTCGACGGCCCATTCGCCCTCGGCGTTGATCAGTTCGACCCTGTTGTACAGGTAGTAGCGATCCACGCCGGCCTCGGGTGTGGGCCACGTGCCGTCAACCGTCAGGGTGCCTGTAGCCTGGTCAGAGTCGGTCACCTCGTACTGGTAGTGAATCGTCATGCTGCTGACGTCCCACATCCAGCACGACGCGCCGATCCAGTAGTCGTCGGCCTCGGTGCGGTGGGTCGTGTCGATGAGCGTTGTCGCCGCGCCGCCCTCGCAGAACAGCCAGCCCTCGGTGCGCCCGTAGGTCAGGTCGATCTCGTTCTGGCTCAGCCGGTTCGGTTGCCAGGGAATGTCCACGTAGTAGATGTGGGCATAGGCGGGGTTGTCCTTGGCTATGGCCTGCGTGCACTGGGTCCAGCCGACGAGTGCGTCGGCGCCGCTGATGACCACGCGTTCGAACGGGTAGCCCATCAGCACGCAACGGTCGCTCGGCGTGCCGCTGACGGCCGGACTGACCGTCTCGCGGTAGATGCCCTCGCGGACCATGATCACGTCGCCGCTGCCGCAGTGGTCCACGGCGTAGTCCACGGTGGCCCAGGGCAGTGCCGCCGTGCCGGGGTTGCCGTTGCTGCCCGTGGCGCCGTCCACCCAGCGGTCCACCTTCGGATAAACCCAGATGCGGACCACCTGAAGGTCGAGGTCATTGTCGTTGTCGGTGACCTGCAACGTGATGTCGTTGATGCCGAGGCCCAGGTTGACGCTGGCCGTTGAACCCGTGGCGATCGTCGCTCCCGAGGCGTCCTTCCAGACATAGCTCGCGATCGTGCCGTCGGAGTCCGACGAGCCCGTGCCGTCCAGGCTCACCGTCACGCTGCCGTCGTCGTCGGCGTCTTCCATGGCCGCATCGCCGCCGGCATCGGCGACCGGCGGGTGGTTGTCGCTGATCCTGACCGTGAGCGCATCTGTGGCCGTGCCGCCGTCATCGTCCGTGACGGAGAGGGTGATCGTGTGCGTCCCGAGAGCCAGGACGACCGAGGCCGTTTCGCCTGTGGCAATCTGGCTGGCTCCCTCTTTCCAGACGTAACTGACAATCGAGCCGTCGGAGTCCTGGCTGTCGCCGGCGTCCAGGGTTACCTGTTCGGATCCGCTGTAGTCGTCGTCATAAACCCACTGGTCGTCGCCTGCGACCGCCAGCGGAACGGCATTCACATGCACTACGACGTCGTCCGAGGCCGTGCCGCTGTCATTGTCGGTGACGGTTAACGTGATCGTGTGATGGCCCAGGCCCAGCGTCACATTGGCCGTTTGCCCCGAGGCGACCGGTTCGCCGCCCTCGCTCCAGACCCACGAGAGGATCGTGCCGTCGGAGTCGCTCGACGCGGAGCCGTCCAATGTCACCACCTCATCTCCGCTGCCGTTGGTGTCATGCACGATCAGGTGGCTGCCGGCCTCGGCCACGGGTGCCGTGTTGCTGGCTCCGGCGGTCATGGCCGTGGCGGCGAAGATCACCAGCCCGCGGGCGTTCCACTGCAACGTCGGGTTGACGTCTTCAAGGCGGAATCCCCAGAGCGTCTTGGAACTGTTCAGGTCGATCGGTGCGTCGAATTCCCACAGACTGCTTGTGGCGGCATAGATGCTCCCCGTGACGCCACTGGAACTGCTGTAGCACTTGCTCATCGTGTAGACGCCGGCGAAGCCCGATGGAGCAGTCGTGTCGGTGAGTTTCGGCCCGTTGCCCCCGTCGGCGGTCGAGAAGGCGTAGATTTCCTCCTCGTCGGAGCCGTTCTCGCCGTAGAGGGCCACGATACGCATATTCCTGGCCCGGTCGGCCACGTTCATGGCGGCCAGGACGAAGTTGACGTCAGCGTACTTGCCCTTCTGAGCCGACGGCAGCTCCACGGTCGCCGAGGCGATCTGCCACGTGGCCGTGTCGTGCTTCGACCCGACGACCATGCTGTTGCACTTGAGGTCGTACGACGACGGATCGGCCACTTCCGTCCAGTCGCCCGGGAGCAGCGCGTTGCCGCCCACCGAGGCCATATGGTACGTGCGGTCGCCGGCGCCGGTCAGCACGCCGTCGGCCGGCAGCGCCTCCGTGCCGCTGTAGTTGATCGGGTGCCCCGGCATCCCGACGATCGAGCAGGCGTAGGCCTCGCCCGAGGAGTCCGCGATGAGCATCGAGTCCTGCGACCGCACGTACTTGCCGTTGGCGTCGGGCAGTTCACCGAACAGGTCGTAGAGGTGGTGAGCGCCGTCGGTGCGGCAAACCTGATACTCCTTGGGGCCGCAGATGGAGTCCATGTTGAAACCGCCGGTCAGGTTCAACGGGACGGGGGTCGAGGGCGCATAGACCTTCACCAGCACCGTGTCGCTGGCCGTCGCATCGTCATCGTCGGTGACGATGAGGGTCATTGTGTGGTCGCCGACGTCCAGAGCCACGCTGGCTGTCTGGCCTGTGGCGATCTGGGCGGCGCCTTCCTTCCAGACGTAACTGACGATCGTGCCGTCAGCGTCCGAAGAGCCACTGCCGTCAAGGGTCACGACCTGGCTCCCGCTGAAGTCGCTGTCCTCGACGTCCTGATCGCTGCCGGCGTCGGCGACCGGCGGGGAGTTCGGCACGCCCTCGGTTGCCGTGGCGGCGAAGATGACCAGGCCGCGGCCGTTCCAGTTCAGGCTCGGGTTGACGTCCTCGATCCGGAAGCCCCAGAGATCCTTCGTATCGTCAAGTTCCAGCGGCGCGTCGAATTCGAAGAAGCTCGATGTCTTCGAGAGGATGGCCCCCGTGGCTCCTGTGGTCGTGGCCAGGCCCTTGCTCATGGTATAGATGACGGCGAAGCCCTCGGGGGCCGTCGGATCGGTCATCAGCGGCCCCGATCCTCCGTCGGCCGTCGAGAAGTTGCAGATGACCTCCTCGTCGGCGCCCGAGGCGCCGTAGAGGGCCACAATGCGGATGTTCCGGGCTCGGTCGGTCTGGTCCAGGGCGCATAGGGCGAAGTTGACGTCCGCGTACTTGCCTTTCTGTGCCGACGGCAACTCGACGGTCGCCGAGGCGATCTGCCAGGTGGCCGTACTGTGCTTCGAACCGACGACCAGGCAGTTGGGCTTGAGGTCGTACGACGACGGATCGGCTACCTCCGTCCAGTCGCCCGCCAGCGTGTCGTTGCCCAGCGTGGAGGCGACGTGGTAGGCGCGGTCGGCCCCCGTCAGGACGCCATCCTCCGGCGAGCCTTCGGTCCCGGTGACGTAGAGGGGATGGAACCCGTTGCTGGGAATCGAGTAGGTTTCCCCGAATCCCCCGGCCGACGAGCCGGCCAGGATGAAGTAGCTGCCATCGAGAATGTAATTGCCGTTGCCGTCTTCCAGGTTGCCGAACAGTTCGATCAGGTCGTGCGTCCCGTCGATGTAACACTGCTGTTGCTCCTTGGGGCCGCACCATGCGTCGACATTGAAGCCGGAGGATAGGTTCAGCTGTACCAGATCCTCCGCCACGGCCGTGGCGGCACCCATCATCATCACCAACAGA
>JAAYDY010000004.1 GCA_012729015.1 Phycisphaerae bacterium
CAACAGAAACAACGCCACAAGACAGACTCTTGCTGACATGACTTTGGTCCTCCCAGAGCAGATGTGAGTGGTGCGCCCGGATACGGTGCGGGTCGCGTTAGTGCTGGCCGGGGAAGGGAAATGACGAAGCGGACAAGCCTTGACCGTCAGACGAGCAAGAAGCGTTGCATTGAAGGGGTCAGCATGCCCCCATCCGAGCCACATAGAGTATGGCTCCGGGACGCCGTGCCGGCAACGTCAGAAGTCGCAGCCGAGCTTTGGTGTGGCCGAGGCGTAACCGCTTTGTGGTCAAGTGGTTATGAGGCGCGACGCGCCGTGGGCGAACAGATTGGCCGGGCAGGTCGACCGACGCATGAGGCCTGCACTCGCGGTTTTGGATCACCTGCCGATATCGCTCCTCCGGCAAGTTCCGTGTCCCGGCGCAAGGTGATTGGCTGCGTTTTCCATCAAGGAGGGGGGGGATGGGAGCGCCACCCGTCCGGAAGTGGAGGCGGTTCAGTAACCTTGGAGGATCAGGTACGCCCAGTTGATCAGGAGCAGCAGGATCAGTGCGGCGGTGACGACGTGGGCCTCGCGTTGGGACATGTCGAAGCGGATGGTTCGGGCCGAGACCAGTCGGACGGCCAGGACGACGCCGGCCACGGCGATGGCGGTGGAGACCAGCGGATTGAAGAGCCACGCCCGGACGGGATGGCCGGCCAGGAGCGACTCGGCGGCGCGTGTGGAGCCGCAACTCGGACACGGCAGGCCGGTGACGTTCTTGAAGATGCAGAGGGAGAAGTCGGTGCCGGCGCGGCGCTGGACGATGATCGTGGCCAGGACCAGCGCGCCCCAGAGGGCAACAAGGAGGACGGCCCACAGAGGGACGCGCGGCAGGCGGGAGGCTCGGACGAAACGGAGTCTCATGTCACTCGACGTAACCGATGGTCTCCCATTTTCCGCTGCGGCGGCGGTGGTCGGCGACGGCCAGGGCGACCAGCCAGCCGAGGCCCGCGCTCAGGGTCATCAGCGCCGCATAGAGGCCGAGCGACACGAGTCCTTCCGCCGTGCCGAGAAGGTTGCCGACCCAGTAGAGCGAGTCACGCGCGCCGGCGCCGCTCAGCAGTCCCATGACCACGACGCCCAGCACCACGTAGAGCACCGTCAGCGGCGGCACCCAGAACATGGCACGGCCCTGGAGGCGTGGGGGCTGGCCCCAGCGGCCGAACACCAGGCCGATGGCGAGGCTCAGTGCCGCCAGCAACAGCGCCGATGACGCCAGCAGCCACAAGTAGATGTCAGCGTGGTTGTACAAGGTCCGGAAGATCGGCCCGGCACTGCTGGTCATCCAGAATCGTCCGACGCCGCCGCGGCGACTCAGCTCCATGACGACAAGAACCACGCCAGTCGCCAGCGACACCACGAGGTGCGCCGCCAAGGTCAGCTTGAGGGGCGAATGCAGGAACGCCTTCAGTCGCGATGCCATGGAGCAGTCTCTGGTGTGTACGATGGGCAAGCCCATGCACCCGGCCTGCCACCGGCACTACTGCGCCGGCAACTGGACACGGACGGCTCGCTGTGCCGAAAGAACGCGGCCGTCGAGCGTGATGAACCGGACGGCGACGGTCAGGTCGGCGTGCTGCGGGCGCCGGCCGTCGGGCCACGTGAGCTCGAAGGAGTAGCTGCCGGCGCCGAACCCGCCGACCCACTCGCGGCCGGCCTGATCGACGGTGAAGGTCCATCGTCCGAGCTGCCGGCTGCCGTCGGCCATGGCCAGGTCGAACACTTCGATCTCCACCGCGCCGGCCCGTTTGACCGTGTCGTTGTACCGGTCCTTCGGGGCCATCACGACGCGGATGCCCTCGTCGCCGGGCCTGCCGTCGGTGTCCATGCCGCCGGTGACGCGGCCAAGGTCGATCGCGACGGCGCGGAACGGGTCCTCGGTCACGGCGGCATGACCGTCGAGGCGATCCACTCCCTCGCGCGGGGTCATGGAGGTCTGGCCGCCGCCCAGCTCGGCAATCCGGCGGACCAGTTCCTGCCGTTCGAGCCGGAGGTTGCGGTTCTCGTGCAGCGCCCGCTGGAGCCGCTCGTCGGGCGTCAGCGGATCGGGAGAGCAGCCGGCCGCGGCCATCCACAGCGTCGCGACCGACAGAATGGCAATTCGGGACAGCTTCATCGGATGAACCCTCTTGGAACACGGTGCGTGTGTGGAACGGGAATCACTGTACGCCCGTCGCGGCACCTTGTCAACCGGCAAGCAGGTGCAGGCCGGATCAACGGACCCCACGGGTGTTTCGCCGCGCCCCCGCTGCGGGTGTCGGGGCTGCTGACCCGACCTACGCGTTGCGCGCTCCCAGCCGCAGACACGGGTCACCCGCTGCCCGTCATGCGCCGGACATGGCGCTTGACTTGGCAGCGCAATTCCTCTAGAAACTGCGATGGCGGAAGTGCTCTGAAGCGCGCCGCGAAGCACCTTTCGGCGCTGCGACACGAAACCGATCATGTGGACGACCCGTAGGAGGTTTGCAGTCTGCGGACGCGGCTGCGCGGCCTCAGCGGCGATGAGGCGCAAGACATCCGACGCGAGTCCTTTGCACGATGCCTGCGACCGCAGGAGTGTTACCCTTGGGAGACCATGCCATGACCACGTTGCGAAGTGAGCCGCACGCCGCCGGAGTCGCCCGAGGCCGGGCGGCCCGAATGCCGGTGCTCGTCTGCGTTGCCGTCCTGCCGCTGGCGGCGGCGGGGTGCCTGGAGCTGAAGGACCACCTGACCCTCCGCCCCGACGGGTCGGGCACTGTGCGCATCGAGGCGGTGGTGGACCCCAGCGCGTCGCAGGGGCGAATGGTCATGAGCATGGCCGGCGGTCGGGAGAGTGTCGCCGTCTACCCGCCGCTGGACGAAGAGGCGGCACGCCGGATGTTCGCCGGTGACGGCATGCAGGTTGCCGTCGAGCACAAGGCGGCTCGCGACGGCGTGGGCGGCGTGGTCGTGAACGTCGAGTTCAAGGACATTCACGCCCTGGTGGCCGGCCCCTACGGCCGCGCGCACTCCCTCTGGCTCGGCCGCGAGGGCGACACGCTCGTCCTGAAGGCCCGCACCGGCGTCCAGGCCCTGGCCTACATGGACGAACTCGCCAAGGGCAAGGGCATGGGGATGATTCCCGTGGATCTGTCCTCCATCCCGGCGTCCAAGGACAAGCTCAAGGTCGAGTTCACGATCACTCTGCCCGGCGCCGCCGAAATCGTGGGCTCCACCCCCGGCGCGGCGGCCGACGGCAATGCCGTCACCTGGACGGCCGACGCCACGCAGAAGCAGCCGTTCGAACAGGTCGCAGCCGCCCTGGACGGCGTGCTGTCGGTCCGGTGCCCGGCCGGCGACATCAAGCCCCCGGCCGCAGGGCCGATGCGCCTGGATCTGGCCCCCTTGGCCGAACTCAAGGAAGCCCAGTCCGCCGACGCGCCGCCGGCGGTCGATGCCGAGGCGATCCTGGCCGCCGCCAGGTTCGTTCCCATCTCGCTCCAGGTGATGCGGTCGTTCAACCTCTCCGGCGGCGACTTCCATGGCGGCAATGCCGCGACCCTGAGCGGGGCGGTGGTGTTGCCGCAGCGCTTCGCGCCGGTCCGATGGGGCCGCCTGGTCATCGAGGAAGCCACCGACGACCGGGGCCGCACGCTGCTGGGCGCAACCGACGGCCGCGACAATGGCGTCATTCACTGGGGCGGTTCCGGTGATGACGAGTCGGACGAGGACGCGGACCTTGATCGCGTGGTCCATCACGTGTCCGCCACGATGAAGCCGCCGGGCGTCGAGGCCGCCCACATCGCCACGCTCAAGGGCGGCGTCGCCATGTTCTATCCCGGCGTGACGCACCTGCTGCGCGTCGAGAACGCCGTGCCGGCCGCCGCCATCATCGACGTCTCCGACGGCCGGCATGGATGGCATTCGTCCGACGAGGAACTGACCCTGACGCATCCGAAGCTCGAGGAGCTGGGCGTGTCCGTCGTGGTCGAGCAGGCCCAGAAGATGGGTTTCATGACGTCGATCACCCTCAGCGTCAAGGACGACAAGGCCATGCTCTCGCAGGCCCAGGTGTTCGACGCCCATGGGAAACCGTGGCCGACGCTCTCGCCCACACGCAACATGTTCGGCCCGTCGGGCGACATGACGCTGATCGTCCCCGGGTCGCCCGAGGCCCCGCTGTCGCTGGCCGTGGTCGTCGAGACCATCGGCCCGAGCGTCACGGTGCCCGTTGCTCTGTCGGACGTGCCGGTCGTACCGCCCGAGCGGCCGCAGAAGGCCAGGCCCGCTACCGAGGCCCCGTCTCCCGCGGTCGGACAGTGATCGACGCGTTGCCGTGAGTGCGTAAGATAAACCCCAGGAAAGGACACTCTATGATGCGATACCGGACGATGCTTTGGGCCACCCTCGGGCTTCTGGCCGCGACAGTGTTGGTCGGTTGCGCCAAAGAAAGCCACGTGACCTTCACGATCAACGATGACGGATCCGTGGACTGCGCTTTGGCCTACTCGATGCCGCGGGCCATGATGGAACAACAGTTGAAGGCGATGGAACGCTTCGAGCAGGGGATGGACGAAGAGGACGAAGAAGGCGATGCCGGCAAAGCTGCCCCCGCCGGTGGGCAGGCGCCGCCGCCGGCCGACGCCAAGCCCGCTCCCGCCGACGGCGCACCCGCCCCGGCCGAGGCCGCGGTGCCCCCGCCCGCACCTGACGCCGAGGCGGCCGCCCGAGACGCCGCTCTGGCCGCGAAGGTTCGCGCGATGGTCGAGGAGTCGGGGCCGCAGGACGAGTTGGGCGACGCCCAGTGTGCCGTCAAGGACGTTCGTGTGACCGCCGACCTCGTGACCGTGGAAATGTCCATCCGCTTCCCGGACCTGGGCAGCTTCGCGGCAGGCAGTCACAAGATGTTCCGCGAGATCGGCGTGACGCAGACGCTGATCGACAAGGACGACGCCGGCAACCTGCGCATCACGCTGAAGACCTCAGGCGACCGTTTTGACAGAGCCGAGCGCAAGCAAGCCCGCCAGATGATCCTCGTCATGCAGGCCAAGACCACACTGACGTTCGTCATGCCGGGCAGAGTCGTCTCCAGCACGCTGCCGACCGTTGAGGATCGCCGCGCGTCGTTCCAGCTCGACGCCGCCAAGCCCGAGACCCTCGACGCCATGGAGAAGCTCATTGACGGGGACATTGTCATCGTGTCCGAGCCCGGAGTTCTGAAGCTCGACGGCCTGCCGCTGGACTCCCTGAAGCGGTCGCAGGAAGAGGACGGTTCTTCGACCGGCGACCTGCCCGTGGTGGACGCCGTCCCGGGCTACCGGACCGAGGCCCTCGGCGTGACGACCACCGTGTGGCACGTGTTCCCCGAGGGTCGTGAGTTCCTGCAAGGGCATGCACGGTCCGGGGACGCCGACACCGGCGGCGGCCAGTGCCGGATTCAGTGTAGACTGTTCGCGCCGCAGACGCGTCGCATGATGGGCATCGGCAAGGTTCGCGTGACCCGGGCTGTGGACAACCTGGGACGCCAGATCAAGCTTGCGGATCAGGTTCCTGCGAGCGACCGATACACCCAGTACTACGGCCACGGCGAGGATCGCGAGCGGGCGATGAAGTTCGACCTGTCGCTGCCCGCGCCGTCGCGGGGCGCCGCGTCGCTGGAGACCGTCGAGGGCGACGTCCTCGTCACGAGTTTCGCCTCGTGGAAAGAGCACGTCATCGCCGACCCGGTGGCCGACCCTGCCGCGGAGATCGACCTCGGCGACCTGGTGCCGGGCGCCAAGCTCGTTGTCACGAAGGTCGTTCGCCCCAAGGGCGAGGAGGGCGAACGGACCAGGCGGGTCACCGTCAAGCTGACCGGCCCCAGAGCCGTCGGCGACCTGCGCGTGAAGGTGCGCATCGAGGGCATGGACGACAGCCAGGGCCAGTCGTACGAATCCTCCTCCAGCCGTCGCGGCGGCAAGACTGTGACGCGCATGGAGACGATCCATTACAATGCCCACGGCGACGAGGGGATTGCTCCCAACGCGAAATGCCTCCTGGTCATCCAGGCTCCGGCCGACATGAAGCGCGAACGCGTGAGGTTCTTCCTCGAGGGCATCGACCTGTTCTGATTCTGTCGGCCCCATGGCCGTCCCCCCGGAGCCTCCCGCCGACAAGGTGAGACACGAACTGTATCACAAGGCCGCGGCAGCCGCGGACAAGGCGGCGAGGGAGAAACTGCAGAAGCGGTTGAAGGAGTTGCGGACGCAGTACAACAACGAGCCAAACAAGGAGAGGAGGAAGGCGATACGTGAGGAACGTGACAAGGCGATTGACGAATACAATGAGCATCACATTCAGGAGGAGGTTGATGCGAGGCTTGCGGAGGAGAAGTTCCGCGACAAGCGGAATGGCACCAAACGCAGCGACGCAGAGTACAAGAAGCTTCGCGAGAAGATAGAACAACAGGTTCGCGAGTCAGAGCACTACAACCCCAAAGCCCAGAAGAACCGGAAGCCAGTGCCAGGCGCGCAGGTACCCGGACCAGAAGACGGTGCATGAGGCAAAACCGCAAGGAGGCAAGTGACGTGCCTGGGGGGTGTCAACGAGGGGGACATCGCGCGAGGACGTGTGATACGTGTGAGGATGGAATATGGGGGTGCCACATGAGGACAGGGAATAGGTGCGTCTGTGCGGCCGTCGGGGTCGTGGTGTGTGCCGGTATTGTGGTGGCAGGTGTTGCCACCGAGAGCATGCGCAATGGTGACAAGGAGATGAGGGAGGACGGCGATGTGAAGTACTACACGGATGTCTTCTGGGGCATTCTGGAGATGGAACAGTCAAACACCGGAAGATCTCCTCTGCTGAGAAAGATTGAGACCATCGTTGGCGAACGAAGAACGGCGTTCTCGCTCTCAGAGGAGAGCATGACGCAGTTTTGGCCCGGAGGCCGGTGGGTCGATTACATTCCTGGTCACCGGTATCTGGTCCTTGTCGGCCACGGTCCAGGCAGAGTGCGCCATGGCGTGCAAGTTATCGATCTCGATGTGCGGGCACAGGATGCATGGGCCTCGTCCCTGTTCACCAGGCCACCTAGACAGTTGTCCCTTTCGAGCGGCGAAGGGACGGCAGTCGACGAAGCGTCTCTCGATGCCTGGTATGAGAAGGCCAAGAAGCGCATCGCTGAGGGAACGCTGACGACTGATGACGTGGCCAGTGCGCTCGGCGCCGCTGACAAGGTAGTGACGGACCGTGGTCCGAATGGGGCTCTGCGAATGGAGGCCATGTACATAATCGATGCTCCATCACTCGTGGCCGAAACGCGTACCGAAGGCAGCGTGACCACGAAACAGCCACGGTTGTTCTTCAAAGCCGAGGGGAACAGAGTGACAGCAACGCGGCGCGATATCTACGAGTGCGGGTGGATGCTTCGCGGTGAGCTGCCGGATCTTGATCCCGAGGGGTGGCCCAGAGAATGATCCAATGGGGGGGCGTACGGGTGGTCCCCCCCGGCCCGACGCGGGTGTGCTACCGGGGGTGTTGGGCGTGTCCCGGCCGTCGGTGCCATCCTTGGCTCGAATGGGGCGGTCGTGATACGGCGAACCGTGAGGCGCCGGCGTGGGACGACAACGGGAACCTGACGTGCGACGGTCGGACGGATCACCAGGTGTTCGGCACGAGCACGCGGCTGCACTTCGAGTACGATTACCGGAACCATTTGCGGCGGGTGTCGGACGACCAGGACCGGACGGTGGTGGCGTGACGATCACGGACGAGACGGGGCAGACGGTGCGCGGGGCGTCGGCCTACGGCAACGCGTACGCCTTCATGGGCCGTTACTGGGACGCGGATTGTTCCACCATTGACCCTGGCGGCCCCACAGGCGATAATGCCGCGCTTGCACTGCACCTGGGGGGGCGGATCCGGTCCGCCGCCGCGGTCGTCCGACACGGCCGTTGCGCCGTCGCCCCGGGCAAACGTGGAGAGGTGGAATGCCCGACGAGTCCAGGATGGCCCCCGATTGCGGCCCGCTGACGCCGCTACGCTGCGGCGACACTCCGCGCCGACCCTGGCTCTGGCTGGCCGCCCTCGTTGTCTACGCCCTCCTGCTCAACCTGCCGTTTCTCGGGTCAGGCATGCCCCTGGAGCATCACGAAGCCCTCGTCGCCGAACGCACGCGCGGCATGATGGAGTTCGGTCACGGCCTCGTGCCGCACTTGTACTCCACCGGCGAGCCCGACTTCAAGAAACCGCCCTTGCCGTTCTGGATCCAGGCCGGCCTGGGTCGCCTCTGCGGCGGCATCAGCGAGTTCACCCTGCGACTGCCCTCGGTCCTGGCCGGCGTCGGCACCATGCTGCTCGTCGTCGCCCTCGTGCGGCGCATGGCCGCCTGGCGACCCGCCCTGGTCGCCGGACTGGTCTTCACCGCCTCCGCCGCCTCGATGGTCTGGTCCCGCAAGGGGTCCGTGGACATGCTCCTGTGCCTGCTGACCACCGCGGCCCTTGTGGCCTACTGGTACGGCCTCACCGAACCCAACCGCCGACGCCAGGTGATCCTGTTTGCAGCCATGTGGCTGAGCCTCGGCCTCGGCGTTCTGGCCAAGGGGCCTCTGCCGCTGGCGGTCTGGCTCATGGCCGTTGTCGGGGCCGCACTCGCTGATCCTCGCGCCCGACGCGTCGGACGCATGTTGCCGATTGCCGGGCCGCTGATCCTCGCCGCCGTCGTCGTTCCCTGGGGCCTCTATGTCCTGAAGACGTATCCCGGTGCCGTGGAGCAGTGGTACTCCCAGTCCCTCGGCCGCACCCAGGGCGAATTGGAGGGACGCTCGCACCTGTATGACTACCTTTACATGACCCCAGCTCTCTGGCTGCCGTGGCCGGCCTTCGTCGTCGTCGGGCTCGTGACGGCCGTGCGCCGCAAGACCCTCGCCCCCGGCGCCGTGGCTTTTCTTCTGGCGTGGGGCCTCGGCCTGGCCGCTCTCCTGACCTTCAGCGCCGAGAAACGCATCTACTACGTCCTCGCCACGGCCCCGGCCATGCTCGCCCTGGCCGGCCTCGGCGAGGACTACGTCACGTTCCTCTGGCAGGGGCCCCGATCCCGCCTCGGACGCTGGTTCGTCGCCCTGCACGCCCTGGCCATTCCCGGCGGCGTTCTGGCCGCCGTGGCCCTCGCCAGGCGGTTTCCCGACGTGACGGCCTGGATGGTGCCTTTCGGCGCCGTCCTGGTCGCCGGGCTCACCGTCACATTCGTCCTGTTCGTGTGCCGCCGCAGGGTGGCCGCCATGGCGTCCATGGCGACGCTCATCCTCGTGGCGTTCCTGGTCGTGCTTGCCGAACCCGTTCGTCTGGTGCTGTCGCCTACGGACCGGACGTCGGCCGACCTGGGGCGCTTCGTCGCCGCCATGGACCCGCCACCCCAGGCCGTTTGCCTGTACAAGTGGCGACGCAACGCCGCCGCCGTCACTTTTTACGTTGCACAGCGCGTGCCGGTTATGGAACAATTAGACGCCATGGCCGCCTGGCGGCGCGACCATCCCGACGGCTGCGTCGTGGTCCGTGCTGAGGAAGCAGCCGAACTGGAACCGCTCGGGCCGTGGCGATGGGTGTTTCCCGAAGCTCCGCCCGGCGACGGCCGGCGCTATTGCCTGTTGCAGGCAGTGGGCAGCCGCTGACATCCCCTGTGTCTTTTGACGAGGACGTGATGCGATGACCCAGAAGAAGACGAACAATACTGTGAAAGCCGGTTCGAAGCAACCCGCCATCGGCATTGTCGGCTACGGCGTCGTTGGCCGCAGCCTGCACCAGCTCTTTGGCGACGACGCCGTGACGCTCGACCAGGACGGCACGGCCGCCGACCGCAAGAAGATCAACGCCTGCCGCGTTACGTTTCTCAGCGTCCCGACGCCCATGAACGCCGACGGTTCGTGCGACACGTCCATCGTCGAAGACTGTGTCCGCTGGATCGAGTCGCCCTACATCGTCATCCGCTCCACCGTCGCGCCCGGCACCACCGAACGCCTCTGCCGCGACACCGGCAAGCGCGTGCTCTTCCAGCCCGAGTACCTCGGCGAGACCGTCGCGCATCCCATGATCAACGTCCGCAGCCGCCAGTTCATCATCCTCGGAGGCCCGCTGGCCGACTGCTCGGCCGTGGCCGACGTCTACAAGAAGTACTACCACAGCGAGCTTCAGTTCTACTTCACCAGCAGCCGCGCCGCCGAAGTCGCCAAGTACATGGAAAACTCGTTCTACGCCGTCAAGGTGGCCTTCTGCAACGAGTTCTTCTCCATCGCCCAGGCCCATGGCGTGGACTACAACGAGCTGCGCGAGCTCTGGCTCGCCGACCCGCGCATCAGCCGCGACCACACCTTCGTCTATCCCGACAACCGGGGCTTCTCCGGCAAGTGCCTGCCCAAGGACGTCAGCGCGATCATCCACTCCGCGACCGCCCACGGCGTCGAGCCGGCGATCCTCAAGGCCGTCATGGCCGTCAACCACGGCTACCGGGCCGACGATCCGGGCTACGATCCGAACAAGTTCAGGAAGTAGGCCATGAGCAGCGACCCTGCGACCCCTCGCAATGACGACGTATACCTGTCGGTGGTGGCCCCGGCCTACAACGAGGCCGAGAACGTCGGCCCCCTGGTGGCCGAAGTGGCCCAGTCCCTGGCCTCGCTCGGCCGCCCATGGGAGATGATCATCACCAACGACGGCAGCCAGGACGACACGCCGCAGATGCTCCGCCGCCTCATGACCCAGCACCCGCAGCTTCGCGTCCTGTCGATGCGCCGCCGCAGCGGCCAGACCGCCGCCGTCGACGCCGCCCTGCGCGCCGCCCGAGGGCGCTTCCTCGCCACTCTCGACGCCGACCGCCAGAACGATCCGCACGACATCCCGCGGATGATCGCCCACCTGGAGGCCGACGAGTGCGACCTCGTCAACGGATGGCGCAAGGACCGCAACGACCCGTGGCTCCGCCTCGTCTCCACGCGCATCGCCAACGGCGTACGCAACTGGCTCACGCACGAACGCATCCACGACTCGGCCTGCGGCCTCAAGGTCTTCCGCCGCGAGTGCCTGGCCCGGCTCAAGTTCTACAACGGCATGCACCGCTTCCTGCCCACGCTGGTCCGCATGGAAGGTTACCGCGTCCTGGAAGTCCCGGTGAACCATCGGCCGCGGACCGCCGGCGTCGCCAAGTACGGCGTCTGGAACCGCGTCTTCAAGGCCCTCCGCGACGCCTTCGCCATCCGGTGGATGCAGAGCCGCACTGTCCTCTGGCAAGCCGACGAGTGGGAGCGCCGCGATGCCTGACCACTACTACGTCCAGATGGCCGAGAACCTGCTGCGCCACTACGTCTCGCAGCTCCGCGGCAACCTGAGCTTCTGGGAACTCATCGGCTTCGTCGGGCAGGCCATCTTCTGCACGCGGTTCCTTGTCCAGTGGATCGCCTCCGAGAAAAAGAAGCGAAGCATTATCCCCGACGCCTTCTGGTACCTGAGCCTCGTCGGCAGCACGATCCTGCTGGTCTACGGGCTCGGCCTCAAACGCCCCTCGCTGATCCTCGCCTACCTGTTCAACAACATCGTCTACCTGCGGAACCTCGTCCTTATCTACCGCCACCGCCGCCAGGAAGCCGCCGCAGCGGCCGGCGACACGACCAGCCGCGCCGCCCCCGACGCGCCGCCGGCCGGCAACGAGCCGAGAGCGTAGCGCCGAGTACCATGCCCCGCCGCTTCATTCGAGGAGGTAGGGTGGGTCCACCGGACCCACGCGGTCCAAGCTCGAGACGTACTGGGTGCCAGGTCAGGCATGGGCGTGTCTCCTTGCCTCTCCGCGTGGCTGCAAGCCATCCGCACGCCCCGCGCAGGCCCTCGTAGTTTCTGCTTGCTCTGACCGATCGCGCGGCTTATCCTCGTGCCGATATCTCGGAGCTGCTGATTCTCCCGACGAAAGGACTGTCTTTCGATGCCCGCTCCCTCCACCGACCGCAGCGTGATCCTGACCTTCGACGACGGCCCGGAGCATGTCGACGCCCTCGAATCCATTGTCGATACGCTCGACCGCGAGCGAGTCTCCGCCTGCTTCTTCCTGCTCGGCCAGGGCGTGGATCGCCACCCGGACGCCGCGCGGCTCCTGGCCGACCACGGCCACGAGCTGGCCAATCACGGTTGGAGCCACGCACGCATGCCCACCCTGAGCGAGCCCGAGATGTTCGACGAGCTTTGCCGCACACAGGAGGCCATCCACCGCGCCACCGGCGTCACCCCCAGGCGATTCCGACCGCCTTACGGCGCCGGATGGATCAACGAGAAGTGTCCCGAGCTGATCCGCTCGGCGGCGCGGCTCGATCTGCGGATGGCCGCATGGGCCCTGGACACCTACGACTGGAGGGACCCCAACGGCATCCGTCTCGACCGCGTCACCGCGTTCTTCCAGGGTTCCCAGCCCTCCGCATGCGACGACCACCTCGACCTCCTGATGCACGTCCTCCACGGCACCGCCCGGGATCTCAGCCAATTGGTCGCCTTGGTTCGCTCCCGCGGCTTCCGATTCGGCGGTTACGACGGATGAGCCGTCCCCGGCCATGCCTGATGGAACAGGGCGCCTGGCGACAGGGGCGGGGCGTCTGGTGCCCCCGACGGAATCCGGCCCAGGGCATGCATTTTGTCGCCGGATTACGGAATTCCGGGAAGAAGCCGCCCCCGGGATTTGTCTTTATGGGCAATAACGGTCGGGCGCGGCACCGGAGCCCGGCAACGCACGCAACGAAGGCCAGTATGAAGTCGACGCCATGAGCGAGAACCGCACGTCCAGCACAACAGGAGCCGGCTGCCTCGACCGCGCGGCATGGGCCGACGTTGTTCACGGTCACTACGACCGCGTGTTCCGCACGGCGATGGCTCGGACGAATTGCCGGGCGCTGGCCGAGGAGGTCGCCCAGGAAACCTTTATCCGGGCCTGGCAGAAGTACCACCTGTTCGACGGACGCGGATCGCTGGCCGGGTGGCTGCACCGGATTGCCGTGAACCTGAGCTGCGACGCACTGCGCCGAGAACGTCTTCACGATCATCGATGCCTGGGCGAGGCCCGCCAGAATGCCGGCGGCGAACTGAGGCCGCCCGATGTCGTTCACCGCGACCACTGTTGTCGCGTGCTGCGAGAGGCCCTGAACGACATCCCCGAGTCCATGCGGCGGGCCTTCGAGTACACCGTCATCATGGGCTACAGCTATCGCGAGGCGGCCGACATCGAGGGCGTCCCCGAGGGCACGATTGCATCGCGGGTGGCACGCGCCAGAAACACGCTGCTCCAGCGGTATCGCCGGCTGGATGCCTGACAGGGCAGCTCTTGGGACGAGGGCGTCATGGAACCGAACATGCCTGACGACACATTCGATCAGCTCAGCCGCCTCGCCAGCGGCGAGCTCTCGGCTGAGGCCGCACGCACGCTGGCCGAGCGCATGGCCCGCGACGAGGCCTTGCGACGCGACCACGCCGACCTCCTGGCTGTGGACCAGTTGCTTCGCGACGCCTGCCTGCGCGACGAGGCGACGGACCAGTCCGGCCTGCCCACGAGCGAGCAGCGGCAGGAGCGGATTCAGCAGATACTCGACAGGACCGGGAGCCGCCCGGCACGAACGTCCAGACGGTCGGATCGGCCGGCGCTTGGGTGGAAACGGGTCGGCCGGGTGGCGCCCTGGGTCCTGGCGGCTTCGCTCGCCGTGGTGTGCGGCATGCTGGTCCAGTGGCGGCTGGACCAGCCCTCGTCCCGGCCCGACGCCGTGCCGGCCGGCGGCCTCGACAGCCGTCTCATCACTCAGTATGTCGCTGTCCGAGACCGACTCGGCGACGCCAGCATGGCCGTCATCTGGTCCAACAACGAGGTCCGCGAGGAAGGTGTGCTCGGCACCGCACGCGATGCCGGCGACCTGGCCGACGTCATTGTCCGTGTCACCGTGACGCGCAGCGACGGCAACCGCACCGAGCAGTGGAGCGCCGATGCCCTGATGCGTCGCGGCCACGAAGTCGAACTCGTCACCGAAGCCGAGCGATCCTGGCCCGCCAGCGTCCGCATCTGCGCCAGGTCCGGCGGCAACGGCCAGGTTCCCCTGGCGGCCGAAATCCGCATGGGCGACGACCCGCCCGCCGAAATCAACAATCGCCGCATCCTGATCGAGCCCTCAGTCCCGGTGTCCGTCGGATCGGTGCTCGCCGGCCCGTGGCGGTACGAGGTCTACATCGAAGCGGCCGTCGTTACAGACGCGCAGCGCGCTTTCTGAGGAGGTGTCGCTCATGACACGCAGTAGCTCAATCGTGGTTCTCGGGTTCCTTGCGAGCTGGACATCCGTGGTGGCTGCACAGGAAGCGGGCGCCCCGAACCATGCTGCCCCTGCCGCCGCTGCGCCGGCGATGCGGACCGTCGCCGTCCTTGGCTACGAGGCCAAGTGGATCGAAGACCCGTCGCGCCGCAAGGAAGCCTCCGACATCCTGGCTACCGTCGTCGGCGACCGCCTCAGCGCCATGGACGAGGTCGTCGCCGTCGAACGCGCCGACATCGAGAAGCTCTTGAAAGAGCAGACGCTGAATCTCTCCGGCCTCGTGGACGAGAACAACCGCGTTCGCATCGGAAAGCTCCTCGGGGCCCAGTTTCTGCTCTGGGGCAGCGGATTCAAGCTCGGCGAGCAGATCTATGTGACCACCAAAGTCATCAACGTCGAAACTGGTCAGTTCAAGGGCATCATCGCCAAGATGCCGGCCGACCGCGACCTGGCCGCCGTCGTCGAGGGCGTCAGCGACGAGCTGATCAAGGCCTTGCCGGCCGCCGTCAAGGCCCTCTCGCCCGAGAAGGCCCCGGAGGTCGGCCCCGTCGAGATGCTCAAACGCCAACTCGGTGGCGACGCCAAGGCATGGCTCGTCGCAGCCGATGAAGAGCACAAGGGGCCGCCCGTCATCGACCCGGCCATCCGCAACGAACTCGAGGCGCTCCTCTCCGGCGCCGGCCAGAGCCTCCGCTCCCTCGACAAGAAAGACGCGCGCAGCGTCCTCGATGGACGGCGGACCGTGCGAGACGTCCTGCCCGACGCCAAGGCCGACTACTACGTCCTCGCCGAAGGCTTCAGCGAGTTCGGCAAACGATTGTCCCAGGACCTGGTCGTCTGCGTCGCCCGCGTCGAGATGAAGCTCGTCGATGCCGCCACCGGCAACGTGCTTGCCGCCGGCAGCGCCGACGCTCGCGCCACCGACCTGGGCGAGCACCTCGCCGCCAAGCAGGCTCTCCGCAAAGCAACGAGAACACTTCTCCTGGAACTGGCCGCCAAGCTGCCGCCCAACCAGGCTGGGGACGCCGGCGACCGTCAGCCAAAGTGAGGGCCGCGACACGCCCACATGAGGAAGGTGCTGCATGCGATTCCTCAGGCAATTCGTTCTGGTCCTGTTCCTCGCGGCAGCCGCACCGCTCCCGCATGCCGGCGCCACCACGGTCGTCGTCGTGCCGCTCCACGATGCCTCGCCCGACTCCGACGGCGACGTCGCCGAGGCCGTGACCGACCTCGTGGCCGGCACCCTGGCACAGACCTTCGCCGTCGTCGGCCGCGACCGCCTCGACGCGACACTGTCCGAACAGCGGCTGACGGCGCCGGACATGGCCGATCCGCCCGTTGCCGAACGCATCGGCGCCATGCTCCACGCCGACATTCTCCTGGCCGGACGCCTCGTCCTTACCACCGACGAGATCGTCCTTGCCTTGCGTCTCATCAGGATTCCCAGCGGCGATGTCGTCCGAGACATCACCGTCTGCGGATCGCCACGCGATCTGCCGGCCCTCGCTGCCGACCTTGCCGCCCAGTGCGCCGATGCCCTGGGCGACCCGCGTCGCGAGACGATCCGGACCCAGCCCCCCGGGGCCGCCCCACTGGCTGGCGAGCAGTTCTTCCTCGACGCTCTCGCTCGCGGCCTCGACGCCGACTTCCACCAGGCCGCCATCGACTGCCTGAAGGCCATCCATCTCCGCCCCAACCACCTTCGCGCGCGGCTCCGGCTCGCCGAGTCCCTCCTCGCCGACGGACAGACCGACCAGGCACGCATCACGCTCAACCGAACCCTCGACCTCTTCCCCGACGTCGCCCCGTCACGCCGCATCCTCGCCCTGATCGACCGGCTCCATCCCATGCCCCTTCAGGCCGTCGAGAGCCGGCCGCTCGTCGTGCCCTTGCCCGCCCAGTGGCCTCGCGACGCGGCCGTCGTCTGGGAACTCGCCTGGCGCCACCAGCCCGCGCGACGCGACAGTGCCCGTGCCGCCGACGGTCGCATCGCGATTCCCATGCCACCGGCCCGCGCGCCGCTCGACCTGGCCCTGACGCTCACTGCGAGCGATCGTCCCCCTGTCACGATCCCCGTTCGTCTCTGGCCCGCCGACTCCGGCCTGCGACCCCCAGGCCGCCCGCTCGTGATCGTGGACCCCGACGGTCAACTCCTGTCACTCCTGGCCGGCATCGAGTTCACGAGGTCCGTGTCGTGCGAGGCGATGCCCGATGCCGCCTCGCGAGTGGTGGTCGCCCCGGCCGCGGCCGCAGCCCTCACCGCCGAACAGGCCCGATGGCTGTCCGGATTCGTCGAGGCAGGGGGGCAGCTTGCCATCCTTGGCTCCACGCCGCTTGAGATGGCCCTGTGCGGCACAAACCAGGTGCAGGCCCGATGGCCGTCTATCCACCCTTGGCGGGGGCCCGGCGACGCGCCGCCCTGGGCGTTCATGTCGCCGGACGATTTCGTCAGCGTCCTCGCACGCGTGCCCCAGGCGACGTTGCTCACCGGCGGCACGCCGTGGCTCTGCTCCGACGACGGGGCCGCCTCGATGATCGTCTGCCGCGACCTTGGCGAGGGACGCCTCCTGCGAATCGCCTGGCCCGCGGCTTGGACCACCGACGACCCGCGATGCGCCCGGGCCGCCGCTCTGGCCGTCAGCGACGTCGCCTTTCGCCGGCCGCCTCCGACCGCCCGCGAACCCTCCGGCACACCGGACCCAGCCGCCCCCTAGCATTACAACGCTACGACGCCTTTTCACCATGGCACGGGCATCTTGCCCGTGAGTCGCAGGGCCATCCTGGCCCTGCAAGGCGTGGTTCGTCCAAGGGCTTTTCCGCCCGTGGGACGCATGGGCAGGAGGCCCATGCCACGATGCAGCGTTGCGGTACCAGGTCGGCGGACGTCCGACGCCGAAGCGGTCGTCCCTGTCCGTCATCGGCGCTCGCCGCCGTCCGACATGCAGCCACCCCCGCTGCCAGTATCGAAAACGCACAAACCCACGTCCGATAACCTCTCGGGTGCAGCATTGTCTCAAGTGGTGACCGACATATGTCCGACACACCCCATAGTCAGGATGGGATTCTGTAGGGGTGTTACGGATGGCACAGCAGTGGTTGACCTTGCCGCAGGCTGCGGCAAGTCTCGGCGTGAGCGTTCGCACGCTGGAGCGACGGATCGCCCGTGGGCTCATCGAATCCAGGCGGCTCCCCGACGGACGACGCGAGGTAGCCGTCAACGCGTCCGACACGGTGGCCGACAACGCGGCCGGCGCCGCCCCCGGCGCTGTCCGACCCGTCGCGCCGCAGGAGCACGCGGCCCCGGTCGCCGCGACGCAGGATGGCAGCCCCGTCGAGTCCTATGACCGGCAACTGTCCGCCGCGCGCACCGATCTCCTGATCGCTCGTCGCACAATGCGCCAGGCATGGGCGATTTCGACGGTCTCAATGGTGATAGCGGCCCTGGCCGTCACCTGGGCCGTCCGCACAACGTCCCAGCCCGCCGCAGTGGCCCGCTCGTCCGACCACGTGTCGGACATGCGACGCATGGTTGCTGCCCGTGGTGTGGCGGACACGTCCGAACCGCTGCCCGTGGTGTCGGACGCCGGTCGCGTGTGCGACACGACGCCCAAGGCGTCCGACGCCGCCTTCGCTCGTGCCATGGCCTCGCGGTCCGTCGGCCCGGAGGTCGCCACCTCACAAACCGTTTCCTCGGGCTCGCCTGGTGCCGCGCCAGCTACGTCCTCGACTGATCCCGCCAGTGCCGCAACAGCCGGACCGACTGCGGCGTCCGCTACACCGGCGTCCGTAACGAACAGGCCGCCGGTCGTGGCGGACAGCGGCACTGAGGCGACGGACACGGCCACGAAGTCGCCCCTTGCCAGTCTTGATCCCTCACCGCCTCAAGCGACGGGCAAACCGTTGTCTCCGCCGGCTGACCGACAGGTCGGACAATCTGACCGTCAACCGGTCGCGGCCGACCTCTCGCCCTGTCTGCCGTCGCAGCGGCTTGTCCGACAGTTGTCGTTGACGGACGAGCAGATCGCCGAGGTGGCTCGCCTGGACGCCCATTTCAATACGCTCTACAACCAGTATATGTCCGACAGCGACCGACAGATGCGCGAGACGTCGCAGGCCATGGCTGACGCCCAGGCCGCCGGCCGCCTCCGGGAGGCCGAGGACACCCAGGTCCGCCTGAGCGGCATGCTCCTGGAACGACGCGAAGTCCGCCGCCAGCTCGACGCCCAATACGTCGACGCCGTCCTGCCGCTGCTGAACCCCAGCCAGGCGGCGAAGCTCAAACCACCCACTCCCTGACGCGACCGGATTGCCCTGGAATTGCCGCGTGCCATGCACCGCTGTGAACTCTGCTGCATGGCATGCCCGCCCCATCAGGCATCGGCCGTTGATCCCTCGCAACGCACGCGCGCCATGCGGCGTTGTGACGCCCCCCCCCCCCTGTACGACGACGCTGCAACGGCCCCCTCGGGCCTGCCGCGACACTCTTCATGCCAGGCGCATGGCACAAGAAATACACATACCAACAATACACTTGCCACAGCACCGGTACGTGTCTATGCTGCGACACTGGACGCTCAGGCGATTCCTGTCGCTCGTGACAGGGACGCGCCGTCGCCGCGTGGGGCGCCCAAGAGCCGTTCCGGGAGTGTGTCTTCCGCAAACCGACCATCGGAGCAGCAGAAGTGCTTGCGGCACACGTGCGAGCATGCGCGGTGCATGTTCGACATGTCGGGTCTCTCTACAGGAAAGGGCTTGACCATGAGGACGATGCTGATTGGCGCGCTGGTGATGGGCCTGGCGCTGGCAGGATCTCCGACCGCAGCGCAAGGGCAGGCGTGCGGGGGGCTCTGGGACTGGGGGTCGAACTGGAACAGCGAACTGGGGCACCGGGGACTGATGGCGTCGTCGTGGGACTCGCCGTCGAGCGTCGATCTGCCGTACCAGGTGGGTTCCCTCTCGAATGTCATCTCGGCGGCCGGATCGTCGCACGGAACGGTCGCCGCGCTCAGCGACGGCACGGTCTGGATGTTGGGCGACTACACGACGGACTACATGCCGCGGCAGGTCATGGCCCTGGTCAATAACCAGGTGGTGCCGCTGACGGGCGTCGAGTCCGTGGCCGCCGGCGGCGGTTACGATCTCGTCAGGCTGTACGATCTTTACAGCGGCCCCGCGTTCTGGGTGGCCTGCAAGAGCAACGGCGAGGTCTGGACGTGGGGGAACAACTCTGACGGGCAGCTCGGATATGCGGGGAACTACCCTGACGGCGTGGCACGTCAAGTGCCTGGCCTCGCCGGCATCGACAAGGTCAGCGCCGGTGGCCACCATGTCCTCGCGCTGGATGCCGACAGCTACTGCGCCTGGTCATGGGGAGGCAACCACTATGGCCAGTTGGGCCAGGGAACCGTTGACAACAATCCCCATTCGACCCCGGCAAGCATCGACCTGCCGGGTGTCGCGGCACTGGTCCTGGACGTGGCCGCCGGCCTGGACCATTCTCTATTCGCCGGCACGGACAGCCGCGTCTACGCGTGCGGATGCAACGACATGCTTCAGTTGGCCGTCGGCACGGTCATGCCGGGCAACGAGCCGTCTCCTCTGGAAGTCGTCATCGATTGGGACACCCAGACACAGGAGTGGGTTCTTCTCGAGGGGATCACCAAAGTCGCGGTAGGATGTCAACTCTCTCTGGCCCTGGGCGCAGATTCTGGAGTCTGGGGTTGGGGGGCCAACGGTTCCGGCCAGACGGGGACCGGGCTTATGTATGATCCCATCCAGATGGCGGCCCCTTGCCAGTACTATCTGGGCGGAGCCATCACAAACGTCGACGAGATTGCCGCCGGGGCCGCCCACGGCATGGCCCGCATCGGCACCACGGTCCTCACGTGGGGCTACAACGGCAACGGCCAGTTGGGTCTTGGCAACACGACGAGCTACAACGGCGCCATGGCCGTCTCGACCATCACCGGCGGCGCCCAGGCCATCGCCTCCGGCTGCACGGCAGAGCATTCCCTGGCCATTGCCGCCAATCCCATCAGCCTCACCGAGTCGTGGGACTGGACCTGGGCCTACGGCAACCTGCCCGTGACCACCCAGGACCGCCACCAGTGCATCCTGTCGCTCTCGCTGACGGACCCGGCCGGCGCCGGCAGCTACACCGTCGATGCCCGCGAACTCACCGGCGGCAACGCAGCCTTCACGATTCTCAACATGCCGACCGCGCTGACGACCATCACGTTCCAGGCCGGCCAGCGCCCCTCGCCCGACGCTCAGGCGGCCCTGACAGGCTACGTCGTCGAAGTGCGTAACACCGCCGACCGCACGCATCTTCTCCATTGGCAGACCGGTACGCCCACGCGACGCAAGCTCGGCGACATTGATGGTGACGGCAGTGTCACCGCGATGGACAAACTGGAGATGAACAAGAAGCTCAACGGCCTCTACACGCCGTATCCCAACAGGGCCTTCGACCTCGACGGCGATGCGAGCATCAACGCCGTGGACAAGCTCATCCTGAACCAGATTCTCAACGGCATCCCGCTCTACTGAGTCCGGCGGTTTGTCACAATCCGGCGATTGCAGAAGCACGGGGCGGCCCTGCGAGGCCGCTCCCGTGCTTCCTCCGTACCCCCCGAAAGGGTGTTCCCAGGAGACCTATGTGTCCGGGCTGCTGTTGTCCTGCGTCTTTCCGCTGTACTTTCAGCCCTGTGCCCGCTTGACGCTCTGTTGGGGCGGGGGTAGACTCGTTGACGCTTGCAGAGGCGACGTTGCGAAGGCAGTGGCGATTCTGGAGGGCAGGCCCAGCGCTCTGCCCCGACTCGTCAGGCGACGGTGCGGCCGCAGAGGCCGCTCAACGTGGGGGGCGTCCAGGTCATGGCCAAGGACAAGTACGCGATCGTTGACCAGTTGATGGGCAAGCTGACCCTCGAACAGAAGGTCGGCCAGCTCTTCACCCAGGCTTTTTACGGCTCGCTCAAGGTGCCCGACATCGTTCGCACGATCAAGGACCTGAACTGCGGCGGCCTCAGGATCACCCAGTACTTCCGCGGTTTCCGCCGCTACGCCCGCGCCGGCGAGAAACAGGAAGCCTTCGACAAGCTCTCCCCGGCCCAGATCGCGCCCAACCTCCTCGACGACCGCAAGGACCTGCTCTGCTCGTCGCCGTACCTGACCATCGAGCAGTACAGCCGCCTGCTGCTGGAGCTGAAGGAGATTGCCGCCGACCGGCCGTACGACATTCCGCTGCACATGATGCTCGACCAGGAGGGCGGCGCGAGCTTCGATTGCCTGCGGGCCGGCATGCGGTATTTTCCGTCGCAGTTCGGCTACGCCCGCACGGGCAACCGGCGGCTGGTCTACGACGTGGCCCGCGCCACGGCGGCGCAACTGTCGGCCGTGGGCTTCAACCTCATCAACTCGCCGGTGGTGGACATCGTCTTCGACCCGAAGGCCACCTACATCCGCACGCGCTCCTTCGGCTGCGACGTGGCCACGGTCTCGAAGATGGCCGTCGCCGCCATGCAGGGTTACCACGATGGCGGCCTCATCGCCGCGGCCAAGCATTTCCCCGGCCGCGGGGCGACCGCCGTGGACGCCCACCACGACGTCGGCGCCATCGACAAGTCCGCCGAGGCCCTCTGGGACGAGGATCTCGCGCCGTACCGCGCCATGATCGCCAAGGGACTCCTGGCCCTGATGGTCGGCCACTCCATTTACCCCGCCTGGGACCCGGACGACATCGCCAGCGTCTCGCGTAAGGTCATCACCGGCCTCCTCCACGAGCGGCTCGGTTTCAAAGGCATGATCTGCACCGACTCGATGATCATGGGCGCCATCCAGAAGAAGTACGGCGTGGCCGGCGGGTGCCTCGCGGCCATCAAGGCCGGGGCCAGCGCCGTCCTCATGAAAGAGTGCGGCCCCATCCGCGAGGAGTCCTATCGCCTGGTGCTCGAAGCCGTCGAGGACGGCACCCTGACCGAGGACTACATCGACTCGCTCGTCATACGCAACCTGCGGGCCAAGGTGGACGCCGGCCTGTTCGGCAAGGGCTACTGGCACAATCCGACGCGGGCCGAGCGCATCGTGCGCAGCGAGGACCTCGGCCGCATCGAGACCCGCGCCGCCCGCGAGGCCGTTCACACGGTCCGGGACAGGGCAGGGCTCCTGCCCCTGAGTCGCACCTCGCGGACCCTGCTGGTCGAACAGATCGCCGGGCCGCACCTCAGGGCCAACGACGCCTGGTGCCACCCCGGCATGTTCTGGGAAGAGCTTTGCCGCCACACGGACCACTGCTCGCTCCTGGAGGTCGAGTCGGACCCGACCGCCGAGGACGCCGCCAAGCTCGACAACTATCTGGACTTCTACGATACGGTCATCGTGACCTACTACAAGGACCGCCACACGCTCGGCACCGCGCCGCTCGTGGACAAGTGCCTGGCCGCCGGCAAGAAGGTCATCGTCGTCGCCGGCAACCCGTTGCCCTACGAGCTGCCCGAGGCCTGGCCGACGGTGGTGGCCTGCTACGGCGTCATGCGGCCGGTGCTGGCCGTGACGGCCGACCTGCTCTTTGGCAAGTTCAAGCCCAAGACCAAGGCCGCCCCGTACCCGTGGGAAGCACGGTAGGGTGGCTCCTTGACGCGGTTCCCGAGTACCGTCGAGGGGCCGTCAGGCTCCGAGCCTGTCGAGGAGCAGCCGCGCGTCGACGTATACGCCGTAACGCATCGAACTCAGGAAGGACTGACCCTGTGGCAGACATTCTGATTCCCGCTTCCGACGATTTCGAGGCCTGGCCACGCACCAGCGACGTCTGCCTGGCCGTGGACTGGGACGGCACCTGCAAGGACACCATGGTCCCGAAATGGGCCCAGGGCTTCAACCTCGCGATCACGGAAATCTGGCCCCAACTGAAACCCCACCAGGCCGAGATCGACCGCGCCTGCTACGAGGTCAACATCACCGACCCCGCGACGGCCGGCGTCCAGCGGTTCGTCGCCCTGATGATCATGATGCAGCGATGGGCCCACCAGGGTCTGCCCGTGCCCGACCTCTCGGCATTCTTCGCCGCCGTCCAGCACGTCGAGGCCAGCGGCGAGCAGCATGGCGTCGCCACCTACGTCAAGTACTGCGACCGCTTCGGCTATGACGACTCGCCCCTGCGGTGGAGCGAGGCCAGCGACCGCCTCATCGCACGAGCCGTCACCGGCGCGCGGCTCTTTGCCGGCGTCCGCGACACCCTTGCCGCCGTCCGTCCCCTGGCCGACGTGGTGGTCGTCAGCGCCTCGAAGACCGAAGCCGTCCGACAGGACATCCTCGACGAAGGCATGACCGACCTCTTCGCGGCCCTGCTGGCTCAGGACTTTCTGCCCAAGCGCGGCATCCTCGGCGGACTGGCCCGCCGCTACGGCCGCGTCCTCTTCGTCGCCGATACCCAACGCGACGTCCTTGCGGCCGCCACCCACGGCATCCCCGTCTACCTGATCCGACCCGGCGACGAGGACGCCAGTTGGCTTGCCGCCCGACCCGTCTTCGAGCGGTTCATCGACGGCCACGACTGCGCCGACGCCCTGCTGTACTCCTGATCGCTCAGGGATCTACTGCTGCGGCGGAATCGGCTCGTGGGCCTTGCGGCCATAGACCTTCTCGTACGCCTTACACTGCGGACACAGCCCGCTCTCGATCTTCCGGACGAACCAGAACAGCAGCCCCTTCTGCTTCGCCCGCGCCCGCCGGCACACCGGACACGCCAGGCACCCCTCCGCCAGTTTCCGATCCCGGTCGCTGATTGTCGGTTCGCTCATGAGTGGCTGTCTCCTGGCAGGTGGTCTCTGTGCCGACGACGGGCGGCCGGGCCTCGTCTCCGGGCGCGGTGGTTGTGCCACGGCGGGTCTTGCCCCAATACGGTTCAGTTAAGCATGACGACCGCCTCGCTGAAGAGTGTGATCGGTGGTGGAGACCGATAGTGTTCGGGTCGTTTCTTGGGGAACTTCGACTGGGTGCGTTTGACCACTCGCGGGTTG
>JAAYDY010000047.1 GCA_012729015.1 Phycisphaerae bacterium
CGCCTGCACAAGCACGTGACGGCGCTGCTGACCGAGTGGGCCGACGCGGTGCTCTTCGCCACGCGGAAGATCATCACCAAGACCGAGGACGGCGGCTTCGGTCGCGAGCGCACCATCGCCGCAGGCCTGGGCAAGGACGGGGGCGAACGCATCCTCCGCACCGTCGGCAGCCCGGCGTGCGTGGCGAAGAACCGCTTCGACCTGCCCGCCGAGCTTCCCCTCTCGTGGCCTGCCTTGATGCAGGCCCTCACCAGCAACCCGCAGCCCGCCAGGCCGCACCTGCGTCTGGTCGGCGCTGCCCCCGAAACGTCCACCACCAACAGCAAGGAGAACTGAACATGGCGAACCTGAACGGATTCAACGCGACCGAAGTCGAACCGACCAGCAGTTTCGAGCCGATCCCGGCGGGCAAGTACCTCGCCGCGATCACCGAAAGCGAGATGAAGCCCACGAAGAACGGCAGCGGCAGCTACCTGCAGATGACGTTCACGATCATCGAGGGCGAGTTCAAGAACCGCGTCCTCTGGGCACGGCTGAACCTCAACAACCCCAACGCAACGGCGGTGAAGATCGCCAGGTCGGAGTTGTCGGCCATCTGCCACGCCGTGGGCGTCATGCAGCCGCGCGACAGTGTCGAGCTGCACAACCTGCCGCTGGTGATCACCGTGAAGCTCAAGAAGCGCGAGGACACCGGCGAGCTCACCAACGAGATCAAGGGGTACGAGCCCAAGGCCGCCAACACGGGCCAGCCGCAGCAGGCCCCGGTGACCAGCAACACCCCGCCGTGGAAGCGATAAGGAGGTCGCCGTGGTGATGACGCTTCCGTACCCACCCAGCGTGAACCATTACTGGCGTCGGGTTGGGCCGCGCACCTTGATCAGCCGGGAGGGCCGGACGTTCCGCACGAACGTCTGCGCCCTCCTGGCCCGGGGCGGCGGCAACGGCCCCCGCAAGCCGCCCTCGGGCGGCCGCATCGCTCTGGCGATGGATGCCTTCCCGCCCGATCGGCGACGGCGCGACCTGGACAACCTGCAAAAGCCCGTGCTCGACGCGCTGGAGCATGCGGGCGTCTACGAGGACGACAGCCAGATCGACCTGCTGATCACGCGCCGCCGCGAAGTGGTGCCCGACGGCCGGTTGCTGGTGGATGTCATGGACCTGCCCCTGCGGCGATGCCCGGTCTGCGGGGGAGAAATGCGCTCCTTCAATCCGGAACTGAACTGAACATGCAGAAGCTCTTTCCCACACTCCTGATCATCCTCGACGTCTGCGCCGCAGCGGCCTACATGCCCAGCGGCGACTGGCGCAAGGTCGTCTACTGGCTGGCGGCGGCAACACTGACGGCGGTGATCACATGGTGATGCAGCTTCGGCCGTACCAGACCGAGGCGGTCGCCGCCGTGTACGACCACCTGCGTCGTCGGGATGATCACCCCTGCGTAGTCATCCCGACGGCCGGGGGCAAGACGCCGGTAATGGCGACGATCTGCCGTGACGCCGTCACGCAGTGGAATGGCCGCGTGCTGATCCTGGCCCACGTCAAGGAACTGCTCGAGCAGGCCGCCGACAAGCTGCGTGCGATGGCCACCGACCTCTGGAACCGCATCGGGGTCTACTCGGCGGGCCTCAAGAGCCGCGACACCGAACACCCGATCATCGTGGCCGGGATTCAGAGTGTGTACCGGCGCGCCGCCGAACTGGATCGGTTCGACCTGATCCTCATCGACGAAGCGCACATGCTCCCGCCCGATGGCGAGGGCATGTACCGCACGTTCCTCTCCGAGGCACGCATCGTGAATCCCAACGTGCGCCTGGTGGGCCTGACGGCCACACCGTACCGGATGACCACGGGCATGATCTGTGGCCCGGAGAATCTGCTCAACCACGTCTGCTTTGAAGTCGGCGTGCGCGAGTTGATCGTGCAGGGCTACCTTTGTCCGCTCAAGACCAAGGCCGGGCGGCGCAAGGTGGACACATCCGGCCTGCACATCCGGGGCGGCGAGTTCATCGCGGGTGAGGTCGAGGCGTTGATGGATGACGACTCGCTGGTGCGTTCGGCCTGCCGCGAGATCGTGGACCAGACCCAGGATCGGCACTCGGTGCTGGTCTTTGCCGCCGGTGTGCAGCACGCCCTGCATGTGCAGCGTGTGGTTGGCGAGATGGGCCACGAGTGCGGGTTCGTCTGTGGCGACACGTTGCCGTTCGAGCGGGCCGGGACGCTCAAGCGGTTCAAGGACGGCGGCCTGAAATACCTGGTCAACGTCAACGTGCTGACCACCGGTTTCGACGCGCCCAACATCGACTGCGTGGCCCTGCTGCGGCCGACGAACTCGCCGGGCCTCTACTACCAGATGGTCGGTCGGGGTTTCCGGCTGGACCCGACGAAGGAGAACTGCCTCGTCCTGGACTTCGGCGGCAACATCCTGCGGCATGGCCCGGTCGACGCCCTGGAGATCAAGGATCGGTCTTCCGGCAACGGCGAAGCGCCCGCGAAGGAGTGCCCGCAGTGCCAGGCGGTGATTCATGCCGCCTACAGCCTCTGCCCGGAGTGCGGGTACGAATTCCCACCGCCCAAACGTGAGCAGCACGATCACGAGGCGTCCACGGCAGGAATCCTCTCCGGCGAGGTGACCGAGACCGAGTACGAGGTCCAGGATGTCTACTACAGCGTCCACGTGAAACGCGACGCGGCAGAAGACCATCCTCGCAGCATGCGGGTGGATTACCGGGTGGGCTTCAACGACCACCGCAGCGAGTGGATTTGCTTCGAGCATACCGGCTACGCTCGCGCCAAGGCCGAGGCATGGTGGAAGGCACGGTCGCACGAGCCGTTCCCTGATTCATCCCAGCGGGCCGTGGACATCTGCGAAGCGGGCGGTGTCGCGCCAACGCAGGCCATCACCGTGCGGTCAGTCAGTGGCGAGAAATACGACCGCATCACCAAGCACCAACTCGGCCCGATTCCGCCGCTCCTGGACGGCAGCGACGAGTACGACGATGGCGATCTGCCGGAATACGTGGGCCCGCCGGATGAGGAGATTCCCTTTTGATCATCGAGCAGGACACATTGCATAGCGCCGCGATGAACTACCTGGCCGCCGGTCTGTGCGCCCTGCCCGCGCGGCGGGCGGAGAAGCGACCGGCGGTGGGCCAGTGGAAACGGTATCGCAAGAGACTGCCCACCGAGGCCGAGGTGTCCGCGTGGTTCGCCAACGGGCCGGACGCGGTCTGCATTCTCTGCGGGCGCGTGTCGCACAACGCCGAGATGATCGACTTCGACGCTGGGGGCGAACTCTTCGAGACCTGGGCGGCGCGCATCCCGCCCGACCTGCTGGCGAAGCTGGTGATCGAGAAGACCCAGCGCGACGGGCGGCACGTGTGCTACCTCTGCGAGCGCGAGGTCTGCGGCAACATGAAGCTGGCCCAGCGCCGTGATGGCGACAAGATCGTCACGCTCATCGAGACCCGTGGCGAAGGCGGCCTCTTCCTCTGTGCGCCGACGCCCGGCTATGAGGTGATCCAGGGCGACCTGTGCGACCTGCCTGTGCTGACCGAGGCCGAGAGGGACCTTCTGCTGCGGACAGCGTGGGAACTGAACGAATATGTGCCGCCGGTGGTCGATTGTCCGCCGCACAACGGCATTGTCGGCCAGAGAGGTCCATCATCGGCCGCACAATCCGCCTGTGCGTCGCACAACGCCGACAGGCCGGGTGATGATTTCAACATGCGCGGCGATGTGCGTGCTGTGCTCGCACAGCACGGCTGGTCGTTGGCCAAGCATGGCGAGAACGAATACTGGCGACGGCCCGGCAAGACATCGGGCTGGTCGGCCTCGCTGAAGGACGGCGTCTTCTACGTCTTCAGCGCCAACGCCGCGCCCTTCGAGCCCAACCGGGCCTATTCACCGTTCTCGGTCTACACGCTCTTGAACCACGGCGGCGATTGGGCACAGGCCGCCAGTTCTCTGCGGCTCTCTGGCTACGGCGGCGATTCTCTGGCGGACAATGCCCACGGGGCGGACATCTCGGCCATTGTGCGAATGTCCGCCGCACCCGGCGCTTGTCCGTCGAACAATGGCGGTGTCGGCCAGACAATGGCGCTGTGCGGCGGACAGGCCGCCTGTGCGCCAGAGATTCCCGACCCCGGGCCGATGCCCGCCGAGATGCTGCGCGTCCCCGGCTTCATCAGCGAGGTGATGGATCACACGCTGGCCATCGCGCCGTACCCCAATCCGGTCATGGCGTTCGCTGGGGCCTTGGCCCTTCAGGCGGTGCTTGCGGGCCGCAAAGTCCGCGATCCCGGTGATAACCGCACCAACATCTACCTGCTGGGGTTGGCGCACTCCAGCGCGGGCAAAGACCAATCGCGCAAGGTCAACAACGACGTGCTCCACGCCGTCGGCATGGCCGATTGCCTTGGGCTGCACTTTGCCAGTGGCGAGGGCTTGCAGGACGCGCTCTTTCAGACGCCCAGCATGTTGTTCCAGACCGACGAGATTGACGGCATGCTCCAGTCGATCAACAAGGCCAAGGACGCCCGGCACGAGGCGATCATGGGCACGATGCTGACGATGTACTCGTCGGCCAACAGCGTCTTCCCCATGCGTCGCAAGGCGGGCAAGGAATCGCCGGGCGTCATCGACCAGCCCTGCCTGGTCATCTACGGCACGGCGATTCCCAACCACTACTACGAGGCCCTCAGCGAGCGGATGCTGACCAACGGGTTCTTTGCCCGCATGATCATCCTCGAATCCGGGCCGCGACCAGAGGGCCAGGAGCCGGGCCTCGACCCACCGCCGCCACGAGTGCTGGCGACGGCCAAATGGTGGGCGGACTATCAGCCTGGTGAGCGCCGGGGCAACCTGCTGGACATCCACCCCGTGCCTGCCGTCGTCGAGCACACCGATGAGGCCAGGCGGCTGCTGATCGAGACGCGCAAGGCCGCCGAGGCGGAATACACCAAGGCGGAAGCCAAGAGCGACCCGGTCGGCACGACGGTTTGGGGCCGTGTCAGCGAGCAGGTCCGCAAGCTGGCGCTGCTCTACGCGATCAGCGAGAACCACCAGTCGCCGCGCATCGGCCTGGCGGCCGTCGAGTGGGCGTCGGCGTTCGTCATGCACCAGACCCGGCGGATGCTGTTCATGGCGGCGGGCCACGTCGCCGAGAACCCGTTCCACGCCGAGTGCCTCAAAGCGGTCGAGAAACTCCGCAGCGCTCCGGGAAACGAACTGCCTCACAGCGTGCTGCTCAAGCGCATGAAGATGGACTCCAAGAGCTTCGGCATGCTGGTGGAGACGCTGGTCCAGCAAGGCGACATCGAGATCACCACGACGGCCAAACCGGGCTGGCCGATTCGGTCATACCGCTTGGCGGGTGGGGTGAATCTTCAGGGCGAAACTTCACCAGGGGGTGAATCTTGAACGCCCAAACCCGGCTGAAGATTCCCCAAGGTTCACCCAAGATTCACCCCCCAAGGGTGAAACTTCAGAACGGCGACAACAGCAGAAATATAAGGAAAAACAACAACTCTCTCTTCATGTTTCTCTCTTTCACCCCCACCCCCTCGCGCGACGCCCGCCCGCGTGTATGCGTGTGTGTACGTGAGACGGGGGGTGAATCTTCGAATCTTCAGATTAGGTACTTCCAGGCCAGCGCCTCGGAAGATGGCGGCGGGAACAGTCACGAGCATAGGCAGAGTTTGTTTTGCGTGTCCGTTTTCTTACCACGACCCACAACGCACACGGAGGTGCAACCATGACGACCAGGACGTTCGATGTTGAGTTGCGGCCCATCGAGGCCATCAAGCCGTACCCGGGCAACCCCCGCG
>JAAYDY010000048.1 GCA_012729015.1 Phycisphaerae bacterium
AACGGCTGTGGACGGGGTCGCGGTGAATCTGAACGTGGACAACGACGAGGCCCACCAGGTGACGATGAAGGCGCCGGTGATGGAGCACGGGCGGGTGCGGGTGGTTGAGGCGGCGTACCTGGAGCCGACGGGCGGCCTGCCGTACGAAGAGCTTCGGGCGTCGCATCTGAAACACGATCCGGTGAGCGAACTGCGCCGGCAGGGGGTGACGCCGTCGCTGTGCGATGCGGCCGAAGACTACTGGCACGGAATCGGCCTGCCGCGCGTTCTCGGGGAAACCTATGCTCGAATCGTGACCTGCGCGCGGCATCGTCTGGAGCGGCGATACGGGTTGGAGAATCTCGAGGCCCTCGTGAGCGACGTGGCTCGCAGCGACGAGTATCGCGTCTTCATTCTGGATATTCTGTCGAATGTCGAGCGTTTTCATGCGTGCCACAACGGCGGCCTGGCGGTCTTTCGGGCCGTTCATCACGAGAAGAACGCCGCGCAGCCGGTGCCCGATCTGGGCCGCGAGGCCGGGCGGTGGGAACTGCCGTTCTGGGGCTGGCGGGCCGGCCAGAGGCGGCAGCGGCTCTGGTGTGACGAGGCGGGCTCGTCGTTGCGGCTCTTCATGGACGGCCAGGAGAGGCCCTTTGCGGAGATCGGCCGTTGGCAATTGGCCGCCGGCGGTGAGGAAGCCGCGACGACTCTGGCATCAATTGAGGACGGAGGCATCCGGATACGCCCGCGGGCGCTGACACTGACGCTCTTTGCCCGAGTGTTCGTCGGCGACCTGTTCGTCCATGGCCTGGGCGGGGCGATCTACGACAAGGTGACCGAGGAAATCGTCCGTACCTACTATGGCGTGGAACCGCCCGAGGCCGTCATGGCCACCGGGACGATGCTGCTGCCGGTGCAGACGCACGACGCGACGCAGGCCGACCGTGACGCGCTCGTGCGGCGGCTGCGGGACGTGCGGCACAATCCGGAGCGGCTGCTCCCGCCGTCGGTGCTGAGCCGGCCTGAGGTGCAGTGGCTGGTCCAGGAGAAGCAACTGCTGCTGAGCGGCCGCGGAGCGACAAGGCAGGAGCGAAGCGACCGCTGGCATCGCCTGCACGAGGTGAACGTCGAACTCGCCGGGCGCCTTGAGGGTGAGCCTGAGGCCACGCGGCGGCGTCTGGACGTGGTGACCGACCAGTTGGCCCAGAACGCCGTGCTGCGTCACCGGGAGTACAGTTTCGTTTTGCATCCCCGCGACGAACTGGTAGAGTTCTATCGCGAGGCGACCGCCGTGCCGAGGGAGGTTGTGCCATGACCATGCTGCTGGGGTTCTCGTCGAACGCATACTCGGGATGCGACATCGAGGAGGCGTGCCGCCGCATCGCCGGCCACGGGTATCGCGCGGTGGAGATTCTGTGCGACGTGCCGCACGCCTACCCGATGACGTTCGGTGATGCCCAGGTTCGTCGGCTGAGGCGGCTGCTGGACGACCTGGGGCTGGTTGTGTCGAACATCAACGCCAACACGGCATTCGGATTCTGGACCGACGCGCCGCCGGAACCGTTCTTCGAGCCAAGCCTTGTCAGCGACAATCCCGCTCTTCGGCAGAAGCGGCTGGACCTGACTCTGCGGAGTCTCGACATCGCCGCGGGGCTGGGGGCCAGGAACATCTCGATTACCACGGGCAAGCCCCTGGGGAGCATGTCGCCGGAGGCGTGCCGGCCCGTGCTTGACGAGTGCCTGGGACGGATTCTCGATTACGCGGACCGCCTCGGGGTGGACGTGGGCATCGAGTGCGAGCCGGGGCTGCTGCTGGAGAACAGCGTGGAACTGGCCGAGTGCATCGCGCGGGTCGGTTCGTCGCGTCTGGGAGCGAATCTGGATATCGGCCATGCGGTGGTCTCGGGCGAGGAGCCGCGCGAGGTCATCCGCCGGCTGGCGGGCCGCATCTGGAATCTTCACGTGGAGGACATTCGCGGCCGCAAGCACTACCACCTGATTCCGGGGCTGGGCGATGTGGATTTTGCGGCCGTGGTCGCGTCGCTCAGGGAGATCGGCTACGACCGCACCGTGACGGTGGAGTTGTACACCTACGGCGCCGACCCGGACCGCGCGGCGGCCGAGAGCATGAAGGTGCTGGGCCCGCTGTTTGCCTGACTGGCTGCCAGAATGGCAGTCGCCAAGCGTCGTTTCAAGCCAGAATTGCCGGTTGCCACCTCGTGGAGACATTGCCCCCGATTCCGCCGTCGGTTCGTTGATCCCGTAAACCACTGGGAACTAATGCGTTGTGACTGCGCCGCCTGGGCCTCCTCTGTGTCGGGCGGAATTGGCACGCTCTTTGCCATTCATGGTCGGGCAGCGGACAGTCCGCGCCGCAAGTGCATGGGTAATGACATGATGCTGGCATCCGAACAACAGAACGACCGACGGTTCCGTATTCTGGTCACGGACGACGACGACCGGTGGCGGGAGGGTCTGCGCGAGGCGTTCGGTCCGCGCGGTTACGAAACGATCGAAGCCGCCTCGGGCGAAGAGGCCATCGAGGCAGTTCACCACGAGCGGCCGCACCTGATCGTTCTGGACCTGGAGTTGCCGTGCCTGAACGGCATCGAGACGTTGCGGATCATTCGCCAGGAGGTGAGCGACCGGTTGCCGGCCATTGTCGTCAGCAGCGCGGTGACGGATCGCGTGATGGCCGACGCGCTGGCGCTGCATGCCTACACGGTGATGAGCAAGATGGTCGGACTGCATCGGATACTCTACACGGTGTCGCGCGTGCTTCAGAAGTATTATCAGGAGCAGTACCCGGACGAGCCGTAGCGGCAGCCGCTCACGACGTGGTGGCGGTTGGCCGCACACGAGGCTCGATTCATAGACCCATGAATTGCTTGGAAAGGAGAGGAGGCAGATGAAGATCACACCGTTGGGCGACAAGATCGTCGTCAAGCGTCTGGAGGCCGAGGAGAAGACCAAGGGTGGCATCGTTCTTCCGGACACGGCCAAGGAAAAGCCCCAGCGCGGCAAAGTGATCGCGGTCGGCGACGGGCGGTTGCTCGACAGCGGCGAACGAGCGAAGCCCTCGGTCAAGAAGGGCGACGAGATCGTCTTCACGTCGTATGCCGGCACGGAGATCAAGGTGGGCGGCGAAGAGTACCTGATCATGGGCGAAAGCGAAGTGCTGGCTGTCGTCGAGTAGCGGCCGCACGCAGACCAAGGAATCCTAAGGGAGAACGCATATGGCAGCCAAGAAAATCGCATTCAGCCAGGACGCGCGGGAGGCGATCCGTCGCGGCGTCAACAAGCTGGCCAAGGCCGTGAAGGTGACGCTCGGTCCGTGCGGTCGCAACGTGGTGCTGGAACGGTCGTTCGGCGGTCCGCTGGTGACCAAGGACGGCGTGACGGTGGCCAAGGAGGTGGAGCTGGAAGACAGCTACGAGAACATGGGCGCCCAGATGGTCCGCGAGGTCGCGAGCAAGACGAGCGACGTGGCGGGCGACGGCACGACGACGGCCACGATCCTGGCCGAGTCGATCTTCGAGGAAGGGCTGAAGAACGTGACGGCCGGCGCTCAGGCGATGCAACTGAAGCGCGGAATCGACCTGGCGGTCGAGGCCATCGTGGCCGAGTACAGGAAGATGTCGAAGGCCGTGGACCAGAGCAAGGAAATCGCCCAGGTGGGCACCTGTGCGGCCAACCAGGATCCGGAAATCGGCAAGATGATTGCCACGGCCATGGACAAGGTCGGCAAGGACGGCGTCATCACGGTCGAGGAGGGCAAGAGCCTCGACACGACCGTCGAGCTGGTCGAAGGCATGCAGTTCGACAAGGGCTACATTTCGCCGCACTTCATCAACGATTTCGAGAGCATGCAGGTCGTCCTCGAGAAGCCGTACATCCTGATTCACGAGAAGAAGATCAGCAACGTCAAGGACATGGTGCCGCTGCTGGAGAAGGTGGTGCAGTCGGGCCGGCCGCTGCTGATGATCGCCGAGGACGTGGACGGCGAGGCGCTGGCGACGCTGGTGGTGAACAAGCTGCGCGGCACGCTGAACGTGTGCGCGGTGAAGGCTCCCGGCTTCGGCGACCGTCGCAAGGCGATGCTCGAGGACATCGCGACGCTCACGGGCGGCCAGGCGGTGTTCGAGGACCTGGGGATTTCGCTGGAGAACGTGGACCTGGGTCACCTGGGCCAGGCCAAGAAGGTGACCGTCGATAAGGACAACACGACGATCATCGAAGGCGCCGGCGAAACCAAGGCGATCAAGGGTCGCATCGAAGCGATCAAGACGGAGATTGCTGCGACGACGAGCGATTACGACCGCGAGAAGCTCCAGGAGCGTCTGGCGAAGCTGTCGGGCGGCGTGGCCCAGATCAACGTGGGCGCGGCAACCGAGGCGGCCATGAAGGAGAAGAAGGCCCGCGTCGAGGACGCGCTGCACGCGTGTCGTGCGGCCGTGGAAGAGGGCATCCTGCCCGGCGGCGGCGTGGCGTGCCTGCGGGCCCTGAAGGTGCTGGACAAGGTGAAGGCCTCCGGCGACGTGAAGGTGGGCGTGGACATCGTCCGCCGCGCGCTCGAGGCGCCGATCAAGCAGATTGCCGAGAACGCCGGAATCGACGGCTCGATCGTCTGCGAGAAGGTCAAGGACGCCTCCGGCAACGCAGGCTTCAATGCCTTGACGAACAAGTACGAAGACCTGGTGGCCGCGGGCGTCATCGTGCCGACGAAGGTTGAGCGTTCGGCGCTTCAGAACGCGGCGAGCATCGCGGGGCTGCTGCTGACGACCGAGGCGATTGTCAGCGAGATTCCCGAGAAGAAGAAGGCTCCGGCCGCGCCGAGCCCGGACATGTACTGATCCGGACGGGCGAGCGGAGTCGTAGCATGTGCGGAAAGCAGCAAGGGGCGAGGCTTCGGCTTCGCCCCTTGTCTGTGTGGTGAGCGGCGCGACGCAGGGCCGGCACAGGGGCAGGGGGCGTGTTTCGGAGGTGCGGAGAGGTTCGGCATGGCCGCTCGCGGCCATGGCACCGCACCGCCATGGCTGGTGCATTCACGTTTTGAGGGCGGTACCGTGGCATGGGCATCTTGCCCATGAGTGGCAGGGGCATCCTGCCCCTGCTTTCCCCGAAACGTTGATGCACGCTGCCATGCACCGGACTTGCTCGCGGGAGGGCGATTCACTATAATCGCTCTTTTCACTGAGTTCTGAAGGAGTCGTCGATCATGGGCAAATCCGTTACGCAGAAGATTCTCGAATCGCACCTCGTGGCCGGGCAGTGGCATCCGGGCGGCGAGATTGCCGTTCGCATTGACCAGACGCTCACGCAGGATGCCACGGGCACGATGGCCATGCTCGAGTTCGAGGCCATGGGCTGCCCGCGGGTCCGGACGGAGCTGTCGGTCAGCTACGTGGACCACAACATGATGCAGTTGTCGTTCGAGAACGCCGACGACCATCGGTATCTGCGCACGTCGGCTGCACGGTACGGGATCGTGTTCAGCCGTCCGGGCAACGGCATCTGCCATCAGGTTCATCTGGAGCGGTTCGCTGTGCCGGGCAAGACGCTTCTGGGCTCGGACAGCCACACGCCGACGTGCGGCGGGATGGCCATGGTGGCGATCGGGGCAGGGGGCCTGGACGTGGCGGCGGCGATGGCCGGCCAGCCGTTTCACATGGCGTGCCCGAAGGTGATCGGCATACGGCTGACGGGTCGTCTGCCGGACTTCGTTGCGGCCAAGGACGTGATTCTACGCGTGCTCCAGGCGCTGACGACCAAGGGCAACGTCGGGTGCGTGGCGGAGTACTTCGGCCCGGGCGTCGAGACGCTGACCGTGCCGGAGCGGGCCACGATCACGAACATGGGCGCCGAACTGGGCGTGACGTGCAGCGTGTTTCCGTCGGACGAGCAGACGCGACAGTTTCTTGCGGCCCAGGGGCGTCCGGGCGACTACGCGCCGCTGGCCGCCGACGCCGATGCGGCGTACGACCGCGTGATTGAGATCGACCTGTCGGCGCTCGAACCGATGGTGGCCTGCCCGAGCTCGCCCGACAACGTCAAGACGGTCCGCGAATTGGCGGGTCTCCAGGTGCACCAGGTTTGCATCGGCTCGTGCACGAACTCGTCGTATCGGGACCTGATGACGGCGGCGGCAATGCTGCGAGGTCGGCGGCTTCCGGCCGGGACCGAACTGATCGTGGCTCCGGGTTCGCGGCAGGTGGTGATCAATGTGCTTCGCGACGGCGGGCTGGCGGACCTGCTGGCCGCGGGGGCGAGGCTGGACGAGTGCGCCTGCGGGTTCTGCATCGGCGCGGCCCAGGCTCCGGCCACCGGGAGCGTGTCGGTGCGAACCAACAACCGGAACTTCAGCGGCCGCAGCGGCACGTCGGGCGACCAGGTGTACCTGGTGAGTCCCGAGACGGCCGCCGCGACGGCTCTGGCGGGCAAGCTTACTGACCCGCGGACCCTGGGCAAGGCGCCGGCGGTCCGGATGCCTGAGAAGTTTCTGACGGACGATTCGATGCTGGTGTTTCCGCTGGCCGACGGCAGCGGCGAGACGGTGCTCAAGGGGCCCAATATCGGCGACCCTCCGGCGGGCGAGACGCTGCCCGACGAACTGAGAGGCCGGGCGGTCCTGAAGGTGGGCGACAAGATCACGACCGACCACATCATGCCCGCCGGGCGGCTGCTGCGGCTGCGGTCGAACATTCCCGAATACGCCAAGCACGTGTTCGAGAACGTGGACGCCGAGTTCGCGTCGCGAGCGGCGGCGTTGCGGGACCAGGGACAGGCGGCCTTCATCGTCGGCGGGTTGAGCTACGGCCAGGGTTCCAGCCGCGAGCACGCGGCCATCTGCCCGCGGTTCCTCGGGGTCCGGGCGGTGGTGGCGAAGTCGTTCGAGCGCATCCACACGGCCAACCTCGTGAACTTCGGCATCCTGCCGCTGGTCTTCGCCGACGAGGCCGACTACGACCGCGTGTTGCCGGGCGACGAGCTTCGCATGGACGGCCTGCGAACGGCGGTGGGCGGAAGTGACACGATTCAGGTGGACGATGTGACGCAGGGGTTCACGTTTGCGGTGAGACTGGACGCCTCGGAGCGGGCCCGCAGGATTCTCCTGGCCGGCGGACTGCTGAACGCCGAGGCCTGACGGGCGATGGGCGCGGCCGGGGCGCCGGGGCGCAGCGGCGCACGGCGGGGGACATTGACGTTGTGGGGAAGCAGGGGCAGGATGCCCCTGCCACTCACGGGCAAGATGCCCGTGCCACGGTACGGCGCCCAAAACGGTAATGCACCCCCGGCGGGGTTTTGCCTTGGCGATTTCGCGGTGCGGGGCCTACAATTTACGGCGGTGCTCGCATGACGGGGAACGGCTCATGAAGACTGGTACCGCGTGGATCTGGGTGGGGTTGGTTCTGGCGGTCGGGACGTGCCTTCCGGCGACGGGCCTCGTTGCCGAGGAAGCGGCGCCGATGCAGATGATCCCGATGACGCCCGTGGAACCGCCCACGGTGGCGCCCGCGGTCGCAACTCCGGCGCCGGTCCATTCGTCGCAGCCCGAGGCGTCCATGCGTCGGGAGGTTCTGGAATCGTTGCCGCCGGAGACCGTGCCGCCCGCGTCCGTGCCCGCGGCGGCGCCTGTCGATCCTTCTCCCGTTGACGAGAGCGACGCCCCCGTGCGCCCGATCCGCGAGAATACGCCCGAGAGGCCTTTCGGCGGGAGACGCCCCTCGCAACAGATCGCCGTCACTGCGGCCGTGGCGGCGGGCGACAGCGACACGCCCCCGAGGGCGGCCCCCACGGCGCCGCCTCTGATTCGTGAAGGCATGCGGTTTGCCGAGCGACGCGCGAAGGTGAGCCGCGAAGGCGACCTGACCGTGCTGTTGCTGGATGGTCTTTCGCGTCCGGTGGTGCTGATGCGGACCAAGCCGCTGGAACGGGTCGAGGAGTTGTCGGACTACGGCCGCAAGGGGACGGAGTTTGTCGTGTCGGGGATCGTCAGTGAGTATCGCGGCCGCAACTACTTCCTTCTGGACTCGTTCCGCATCCCGCGCGTCGAGAGCGACGATCGGCCGTACGACGAGACAGGCGAACCGGCCTGGGACGTATCCGCCAGCCCCGGCGGGACCGTCGCGGCCGCGACGACTCCGGCAGCCGGCCCGCGAGACCGAACGGCGGCTCCTGAGGCGATGAATCTGAGCGTGCCCGAGGCGCCGGCCGTGCCCGAACCCGAAGTGCGTCGTCCTTCGCCGGTGCGGCCACCGGCAGAGGCGGCTGCGGGGGCCGAGCCGCTTCGACAGGACAAGCGACTGACCGACCGGAAAGGCCGGATCGTCCGCAAGAACGAGCAGACGCTCTTCGTGTTCGACAGCGGCGACAAGCCCCTGGTGATGCTGCCGAACGCGAAGCTTCAGCAGGTGGAGGACACGGCGGACTTCGGTCGTCGCCCCGTGCGGTTCAGAATCTCGGGCACGGTCATGGAGTATCGCGGCGAGAACTACCTGATGCTGACGAAGATGGTCGTTGTCCCGAAGGAAATCGAGAAGCTCTGATCGGCGCTGAGCCGGCGGTCGTGCGGGCAGCCGCGGGGCCTCGTCCATCCTCTGCGGCGTTGCTGCGACGGGAACGAAGCGGGCCATGGCCATTTCCTTCGAGCATCCAACACTTCTATATGCTCTCGGCCTGCTGCCGCTGCTGGCGGTGCTCCAACTCATTCTGCCGCGTGCCCGGCGGGTGACGGTGTCGTCGCTGGCGTTCTGGCAGGCTGCTGGGACGGACGCAGCCGTCTCCAGTGCGCGGCGGCGACGGCGCGCGGACTGGGCGTCCATTCTGCTGCTGGCCTTGCTGGCGGCCCTGATCCTGGCGGTGTCCGGGCCGACACTGGCCGGGCGCGAGGACGCGGGCGTCGCCTGCACGGTCGTGATCGACGCGTCGCCGAGTCTGCTGATGACGGACGGTTCGCCCCGGACGCGGCTGGACCGGCTGCGGCAACGCATGGACGCACTTCTTGCCGATCTCGGGCCCGATACGCCGATCTCGGTTATCGTTCTGCCGGACGAGGCGGGTCGCGGACCGCTGGAAGGCCGAGTCGAGGATCTTCGGCCCGTCGTCGAGCGTGAGCTTCGGGCCTCGGACACGCCCCTGACAGCGCGGGAGACTCGCAACCGGGTGCTCCTGGCCCATGGCCGCACGCACGCCCCGGTGGTGCTGATGACCGACCTGTCGCCGTACGATGAGGCTGCGGGAGCCCGGCCGCCGCAGGTGTTCGTGGTGGCCACGGGGGGCGCGGCGAAGAATGTCGCCCTGACGCGTGCGGCCGTGAGTTACCGTGACGGGCGAGCCGGCGCGATGCTGTCGGTCACGGCGCCCGATCCAGCTCCGGAGGCGGCGACGGTGACGTTGAGCGGTCCGGGTATGCCGGAGCATCGCGTTGTTGTGTCGTTGCGTCCCGGGAGGCAGACGTGGAGCTTCCCGGTGCCGGCGGCGCTGCCCGATCGTATTGCGTTGAGCGTGGACGTCGCGGACGACTTCGCCGCCGATAACCGGATGGACCTCGTGCGGATCGAGGGGCGGCGGTATCGGGTGGCCTATGTGGGCCGGCCCGATGCGGCGCTGCTGGCGTTGCTGGCGGCGGCGGGGGCCGATGTGTTCGAGGCCGACCAGCCGCCCGAGATCTGGCCGTCGAATCTGGACCTGGGCCTGTTCGTGGATGGCCTGCCGCCGGGGGACTTCCCGTACCCGGCCGTTGTGGTGAATCCGCCTGCATCGTGCGGGCCGCTCGTGCTCACGCCGCAGGTGCGGCGGGGGGTGAGCGGGTGGCGTCTTGCCGCCCAGAGCGATCCGCTGACGGAGCATCTGCCTGTGACGGGGCCGGCGGCGGGCGCGGTGCGCGTCTTTGAGCTTGGCCCGTCGGCTGCGGCGGTCATCGAAACGGCGCAGGGCGATCCATTGGTGGTTCGGTGGGGACAGGACGCGGCAGAGCGGGTCGCCGTGCTGCTGGACATCGACCGCGCGGCCTCGACCTGGGCGGACGAGGTGTCCTTCGTGCTGTTCTGGGACAATTGTCTGAGCCACCTGGCGCGCGAGGCGGTCTCGACGGTTCGCTACGTGACGCCGGTGTCGGGGGCGGCCGCGCTGGGCGAGATCGAGGGGCAACAGACTTCGGGGCCGGCCGTTGACGAAACGGCGGAGGCCGTGGCCGCCGTGAGCCGGCACCGTCGCGACCGGGTGGAGCGCGGCCTGCCGCTGTGGCCATGGCTGACGTTGGCGGCCCTGGGGTTGCTGGTGGCCCGGACGAGGATCACGCGCTGAGCGATCCGGAGGCGCATTAACGTTTCGGGGAAGCGGGGCAAGATGCCCCTGCCACTCATGGGCAGGATGCCCATGCCACGGTGCGGCCTCCTGAACGTCAACTCACGCGTCGCACGGAGGCAGCTTGCATTCTTGGGCTCGGCGTCTATAATGCTGCATGTCCGCCGCGTGGGCGCTTAGCTCAGTTGGCTAGAGCGCTACCCTTACAAGGTAGATGTCACAGGTTCGAGTCCTGTAGCGCCCACCATTGTCTTTCCTCTTACTCTCCAACGGGCTCAGTCCGAGGACTCCACGACACGACGTGCAGTCGCTGCGTTTCAAGATTGATTGCCACGTCGGCAGTCACGGCGGCGTGGCCACAGCGGTGAACCGAATCGGCCTCGGTCGGCTCGTATGTGGCCTCGGAGGTGACCCGAACGTGGCCCGAGCGCAGGGGTTCGATGGCCACATCGACGTGGCAATGGTTGCTCCTGAGGACGAAACGGCGGTCGGCCTCCTGTAGCCTGCCCCGGCCGGCGGCCAGGCGCGCCAGGGCGTCCTCCAGGCCGGCGTCGGCGGCCCATGCGGCCGAGTCTTCTGCCGCCGCCAGGGCTTGCCGATTCAGCGACAGCGCCGCGGTCACGCAGAAGATGCCGGAGAATATCCCCAGACAGGCGATCAGGACGACCACGACAGTCAAGGCATAGCCACCTCGGCAACGACGGCGGCAGCAGGTGGGGCGAGGAAGGAGCGGGCTCATTCTCGGACCTCCCCGGCCGCAGGCCACTCGACGCGTGACAGGTATCTTCGGAGCAGAATCGTCTGAGGTGCGCCTGCCGGGCCGCTGGTGGATCCCCGAAGGCTCACCTCGACCGTGACGGCACAGGCGGTTCTCTCGGGTACGGTCCTCTCGGGAGTAAACGTGACGGATTCCACGTCATACATCACAAAGTGCTCTTCGTCGTCGCCGCATCGGCGGATCAAAGAAGCCGGTTCGAAGCCTTCGTCGTCACCGGAAACGAATCTCCAGACAGCCGGCTGGTCTCCCGAAAGTGTCAACGTGAGACCAACAGTGCCCTCGGCCCCGTCGGTCGCTGCCGCTGTTGCGCCGTGGATGTCGTCGCCCAGGTGGTGCAGTGCGGTTTCCACGGCATGGCTCGTGTCGCACGCGTCGATGAACAGGCCGGTACTGCGGACTGTCTCGAGGAAGATGACGACGGCCGGTCCGAGGACCGCGGCCCCGACGGCCAACACGGCGAGCAGTTCGATGAGCGAAAACGCGGGTCGCCTCACGGCGTCACCTCCCATTGGCGTCGCGCCTTCAGCAGTTCCAGTTCGGTCCGCCGCAGGCATTCGCCCTGGTCGTTCAGCAATTCCGCCGACAGGCGAATCGCCATCAGCCCCGGACGCTGCGGCACATGGCGAAGCTCGGTCGTCATGCGGCACCGCAGGTCGGCGGAGCGGAGATCGACGGCGGTCTCACCGATGAGCGTGGGCAGTTGCGCATCGTCGGCGGCGCGGATGGCCTCGGCGCGGGTAGCCACGGCCGAACGCGTTTCAAGCCAGGCGCGTTCGGCGAGGCGGTAGTTTCGCACGCCGGCGGCGATGTAGAAGGTCAGGGCCATCAGGATGCCCAGAAGGACCACTGCGGCCATCGCCTCCATCAGGAGGTATCCGGATTCGCAGGAGCGACGGCGGCGGCGAGTTGTTCGGTGCATGGTCATCTCCCCATGGCGGCCTGGACGGCCCCCTGCCAGACATGGATCCAGGCCAGTGGTTGCAGGGCCGTGAATGCGGCGACCAGCACGACGCCGAGCACCTGGACGACGCTGAACAGGAGTTGCTTCAGCCGATCGCTTCGGGCTTCATAATCGTCGGCGAGCAGGCGGAGAGCCAGGGGCAGGTTGCCGGCCGCCTCGCCGGTGGCAAGCGTCCAAAGGAAGTGGTGCGGGAAGCCGCCGACGGCCGCGAAGGATGCGGCCAGCGACTTCTGGCCCGAGCGGTGCAGATCGGCTACGCGGCGGAACCGGCGGCGCATGATCACGTTCAGCCCGAGACTGCTCAACTGGTCGATGGCTTCGGCGTCGGTGGCGCCGGCCTCCAAGGCCAGGGCCATCTGCCTCGCCGCCACAGCCAGGCACATGGTCCGTTCGCTGCTGCGCCATCCAGGCAGGGCCCACCGTATCAGGTCGGCCAGGATGGACAGCCCGCCGCGGCCGGTCAGGCCGCAGCCCCTGGCCATGAGCGGCAGCGCCACGAAGAGCATCAGCAGTCCCCCGAAGGTCGCCAGGCCGGCCAGAAAATCCAGCGTGCCGGCGGTCAGGTCGAGGAACGGAGGCCACTGGCCGCCGAAGTCGTCAAGGATTTCGCGGTACTTCGGGTAGATAAGGTTGCCCTGTAGTGCGGCGAGCGACGTGGCGGTGAGGACGAGAAGGCTCAGGTAGAGCATGGGTGCGAACCATGCGGTGCGCCGAGCGGCGCGATTGTCCTGGGCCCTGACGGCGGCGCGGAGCGATTCGCTCAGTCGCCCACACCGGATCCCCTGGCGAACCTGGGATACTGCGAGCGGGGGCATGAGCGAGTCGCACCGCGCAAGGGCCTCGTCCAGCGGTATTCCGTCGGCCAGGTCGCTGGTGAGGCGTTTGAGCATCGGGCGTTCCCAGAGGCTCGCTTCGTCCCGAGCGTAGACGAGCACCTGGAGCAGGGGCAGATTCTGCGACACGGTGTCGCTGACGAGGGCGAGGACGCGGTCAGCGGCGCGCCGCCGCGAGGCGATCAGGCACAGATAGGTCGTGTAAATGGCCAGGCCGAGAGCAAGGAGCAGGAGAATCAGGAAGAACATGCCAGGCTCCGATCAGAAGGCACGGAGTGACTGCAACAGCCGGATCATCGGCGACAGCAATGCCAGTGCGGATGAGCCGACAGCCAACCCCGCCAGAACCACCCCGACCAGGGGCAGCACCACGCGGGCCAGGGCCAGTGCCCGTTCGCCCTGACGGCGGTACATCTCGGCGGCGCCTTCGAGGATGCTCGGCATGTCGCCGCGCGCCTCGCCGATGCTCGCCGAACAGACCAGGACTCGCGGAACGGCCGGCTGCTTGTCCAGGGCGTCACGCAGGGGCGTGCCGCGTTCGATGTCGGCCGTCGCGTGCAGGAGGGCATCGCGCAGCTTCTCGGATGTGGTGGTCCGGGCCGCCATCCGCAGCGCTTCGGGAAGCGGCAACTGGATACGCAGGAACATGGCCAGGGCTGAGCAGAGCTGGCCGCTGGTGTTGATCCGACGCACGCGCCGATAGTAGGGCACCAGGCCGAGAACCGCCTGACGCCAGCGTCGGCCTCTGCGCGTGAAGCCGCAAGCCGCCAGAAGGAGTGCCACGATTCCGAGACCACCGACCAGACCCGGGACAACAAACGGCAGAGCCTCGACGATTCCTGATAACTTCCGCCGCTGGAAGCCAACGCTTTCAAACACTTGGTGGGTCTGTTGAACAATGGCATGAAAGTATGTCAGTGACACGAGGCTCAACGCCACGGCAATGAGGATGATGATCGACGGGTACACGAACGCGTCGATCATTTGTCGGCGGAAGTCCTGCTGAAGGGCCAGTCGCTGGTTCATGAGGAGAAGGAGTTCCGGGAGATTGCCGGCCTTCATGCCGGCCCGGACCAGTTCGACGTAGGCGGGCGGCAGGCGGTCGCCGTGGCGGTCCATGGCATCGGCCAGGGGGACGCCGCGGTGAACGTCGTCGGCCACGGCGGCGATGGCTTCGCGCAGTCGGCCGGACCGCATCTGGGTGACCAGTTCGGCCAGGGCTCGGTCCAGGGGGATGCCGGCGCGGGCCATGGCGGCCAACTGGCCGTTGAACTCGATAAGGTCGGCATATTGCACACGGCCCGAACGGAGGCGAAACCGGCGGCTGTCGTCGCCGAGTTGGACCTCTGCCTGATCGAGTCCCATGTCGCGGAGCCTGGCGGCAGCCTCGGTCAGGGACTCGGCCGTAAGGGTGCCGGCGACGAGCTTTCCTCCCGGATCGACGCCTTGATAACGATAGACGGGCATGCCGGTCTCCTATGCGTCGGCCAGAACGCGGCGCACTTCCTGCTCGGTGGTCAGACTCGCCTCGACGGCACGCTGTCCCTGGCGAGCCAGCGGAACCATGCCTTGTCGCAGAGCGATTGCCTGAAGATCCTGGAGTCGCATGTGCGCGCGGATGCCTTCGGCCAGATCGGAGGACATAGAGGCAAACTCGGCCAGCAGGAGCCTTCCGTCGAACCCTGTGCTGCGGCAGGAATCGCATCCGCGGCCACCGCAGGCCGCGCACAGGCGGCGGGGCAGTCGCTGGGCCAGCACGGCCGTGACGGCTCCGGTGATCTGGTATGGCTCGATTCCCATCTCGAGCAGTCGGCTGAAGACGCCGCACGCGCTGCCGGCATGGATGGTGCTGATGACCAGGTGACCCGAGAGCCCGGCCGCCATGGCTGCCCGAGCGGTCTCGTGGTCGCGAATCTCGCCCACGACCAGGACATTCGGGTCCTGGCGGAGCAGGCTTCGCAGGGCTCGGGCGAAGTCGAGGCCCGCGGCCTCGTTGATCGTGGTGTGTGTCACTCCATTGAGCAGCGTCTCGACGGGATCCTCGATCGTGATGATGTTGCGGCGGGCTCGTCGTTCCGCGTCCATGCGGAGCATGTGGCGCAGCAGGGCGTAGATGGTGGTCGTCTTGCCCGAGCCGGCGGGCCCCGTGAGCAGAACGACGCCTTCGGGACGCGACACGGCCGCCGAAAGGCGGTCGCGGGTCTCGTCGTCGAGCCCCAGATCGGGCAGCTCGTAGTCTTTGTGCGACGGGTTGAAGATGCGAATGGCCACTCGGTCGCCGTACGACGTGGGGTAGATGGCGGCCCGGAAGTCCAGGTCGGCGCCGAACGAGTCGGCCGGGATACGCCCTTCCTGCGGCAGGTCGTGGCGATACGTCAACAACCCGGCCAGCACCTTGACACGGTTGACGACATTGGGCAGAGCGTCGCGCGGACCCTCGGCCAGGGGGACGATCACCCCGTCGCGACGGACCGTTGCTTCGAAGCGGTCGGCTCGCGGCTCGATGGTGAGGTCGCTGGCCCCCATGGCCAGTGCCTGGCGAATGAGAAGCTCCAGGGCGGCCGTGGCATCCACCCGGCCCGGAGCCAGCAAGCGGCCCAGTTCGTCCTGCACGTGTTCCTCGCGCACCGCGAAGCTCCACTCTGGCCTGCACAGCCTGTTTGGCCGCACGTGCCGTTGGCCTGCGTGCGGCCGGACATATCAAGAACGGCTGAGCGTCCCTCAGGCTTCCCCCTGTTCTGCGTGATGGCCATTCGGCGACCACGCGGATCGCCGGTGCATATCGGACCCGACGGCCCCGCTACCGTTTGCGGTCCTTGGTGCCGGCGGCGCCGGTCATGGTGATGGCCCGGTCCTGGGCGACGGCGCTGGTCACGGGTTCGCCGCGGAAGAACCGGTCGAACTCTTCCAGCACATGCTTGACGTAGAGGCCTTCCTTGCCGCGGCCGGCGACGTGGGGGGTGACGATGACGCCGGGCATGCCGCGGAACGGGCTGTCCTCGGCCAGGGGCTCGGCGTAGTGGACGTCGAAAACGCTGGTGAATCGGTTCTTTCGCAGCTCGGCCAGCAGGGCGGCTTCCTGAACGAGGTTGGCGCGTCCGGCGTTGATCAGGACGGCGCCGTCCTTGATCTTGGCGAGGTGTTCGGCGCCGACGCGGCCGCGGTTGGCGTCGGTCATGGCGCCGAGCAGGTGAATCACGTCGCCGCGCTCGAACATCTCGTCGAAGTCCACGAGGGTGATGCCTGCGGCAGCGGCCTCAGCCGGTTTCATGTGGTTGCTGAAGACGAGAATCTCTTTGGGCGTCATGGGCTTCAGCATGTGGATGAGCCGCTGGGAGATGTCGCCGTAGCCCCAGATGGAGATGGTGGCATCGTGCATGGCGCGGCTGAGCTGTCGGTTGTCCCAGACCATGTTGGTGAGGGTGCCGATGCCGGCGTAGTCGAGGAATCGGTTGCGGGTGAGCATCGTGACCAGGAGGCACCACTCGGCGACCGCCTGGGACATGATGTGGTTGCACGTGAGCACGGGAATGCCGCGCTCGTAGAGCAGTGGCGAGGCGATGCCGCCGACGGAGCCTGCGGCGTGGCCGACGATCTTCAGCGTGGTGTTGCGAGCGAGCACCTTCTCGTCGAGCTTGGGGCATCCCCAGGCGGTGATGACGGCTTCGACGCCTTCGAAGGCCTCGGCCCACTGCTCGGGCGTCATAGGACCGTGGCTTTCGTTCAGGCGGACCTGAAAGCCCAGCTTGGCCGCAAGGGCCTGCACTTCGGGGGTCCAGAACTCGTCGCGAACTCCCCAGGCGGGCATGGCGAAGAACACATTGACGTCACGATTTGACACGGTTGATCCTTTCATGCAAAGGGTTGCTCTGTCGGCTCCTTCTCGTCGTCGTCCCGGCAACAGTCTGATCGTCGGAACGGCGACGCCTTAAGGGCAGTCTATCGCATCGGAGCAACCGTCGCAATCCTAATTCACGAGTCGGGACGGGCGGGTGTAGTGCGTCACTCAGATTGCTTCTATGCTATACGGGGGTGCCACACTTTGGAGGCCCCGACGAAGTCGGGGACCAAAGTGTGAGTCGCTTTCCACGAGGCACACTTTGGCGCCGGCTGCGCCGTCGCTCCAAAGTGTGGCACCCTCACCCACGAACGTTACGTGCATCCGGACGGGCCAGGTCTTGGGCCACCTGGTCGAATCGGGCGGCGACCTGGGGCCAGTCGAATCGGGCTGCCAGGGACTGGCGGATCGGCTCGGCGAGCTGGCGTTCGGCGGGTCGAGCGAGCAGGCGGGCCAGGCGGCGGCGCAGGTCCACGGGACCGCGGTAGCTCACCTGGGGCAGGGCGTCGGCGAAGACCTCGGGATTGGCCAGTTGGCGCGAGACCACAGGCGCGGCGCCGGCGATGGCGGCCTCGACGGTGGCCAGTGGGAACCACTCGCGTGCAGCCGTGTTGACGACGATGTCGGCGGCGCGGATGCTGGCCAGGTATCGATCCCGGTCGGGCAGATAGCCGAACTGGAGCACGCGCGAGGCGAACCGCTGGCGAGCCTCCTGGAAGACGTCGGGGTACTTCCTGACGGCGGCTCCGACGGCGATGAGGCGAAAGGCGATGCCCTCCTCGTCGAGATGATAGAGCGTCTCGAAGAACAACTGGGGGTTCTGGCTGTCGGTCCAGGGATTGTTCCACAGGATGATGGGCGGACCGGGAGGCACGTGGCGGGGCTCAGTGCGATGGATGGCGGCCACGTCCACTCCGGGCGGCAGGAGGAGGAACTTGTGGGCCGCGGCGTCGGCGAGTCGCGCGGGCACGGCGTCGGGAAAAGAGTCGATGAGGCGTCGCACGCCCTCAAGGAGACAGTCGCGATGGTGTTGGCTGGCCACCAGGGCGCGGTCGGCGGCCAGCAGGCTGTAGAGCTGGGCGAGGGCCAGGGGCTCGTCGCGCGGGTTGTCCTTGAGGTCGGCGCCGAGCATGTCGTCGTGGAAATACTGAAGGACGGGGACGGTTCGCCAGGGCGTCGGGAGCAGGGCCCTGAGTCGCGCTACGTCGACGAGGTCGTCGGCCAGGATGAGGTCAGCCTTGCGTTTGAGACGGGCGATCTCGGCGGCGAAGTGCAGTGCGCTGCCTCGCAGTCGCCACGGCCACGTGCGCGGGGGCAGGGTGAGAGCGAAGAGGCTGTGACGGCTGTGGGCCGTCAGGCCTTCGAGGAACTGCCGCCGCGGCCCTCCGTGATAGGGGCTCAGTGCGAGGATTGACAGGCCGTGGGTGTCCATGACCCGAAACTATCCGAAAGCCCATGCTTTGGCAAGGGAAAGCCGTCGGGTGGCCGGCGGGTCACTTGCCGATGAGGCGGCGCTTCTTGTCGCGGTAGTAGAGATAGTCGGCCAACGGCACGTCGGGCGGCACGAGATGGTCGAGGTGAGGAATCACGCCGCCGAGGTCCATGACGCGCCGCGTGCGTTCAAGCTCGGCATCGATGGCCTGCCGGCCGCGGGCGAGTTGCCTCTTGTCGATGCCGCCGCAGAGGATCAGATTCTCAGGGGTCTCCTGTCGGAGCCGGAGCGTATCGGTGTGGGCGGCCTCGCAGGGCAGGAGGAGGTTAATGCCGGCCTCGAACCACAGGGGGGCGAGCTTGTGGACGTTGCCGTCGGAGTCGAGGATGGCACGGTCCACGCCATGGCGGCGGTAGAAGTCCGTGACCTTCCGGTAGCGCGGCACCATCAGGTCCTGGAACATCTGCGGGCTGATCAGCGGGCCGCTGCTGTAGCACATGTCTTCCCACCAGCCGGTGATGTCCAGTTGGACGCCGTCGGCGATGATCCGCTCGGCTACGGCCATGTAGATGGCCAGGAGGTGGTCCATCATCTCCTCGACCCACTGCGGCTCCAGGGCGAAGGCGACGGAGATTTCCTCGACGCCGAGGAGGTTGCGCAGGAAACCGTAGAAGCCCATCTGCGGGCTGTTGAGGATCGTGTCGCGAGCGGCGTACTGCTGGCGAAGGGCGTCCCAGTTCTCCGGCATGCGGCGGTCGATGTCGATGGGCATGAACTCGTCGCGAATCCGTTGCCAGTCCTCGCGTGTCCGGATGGGGTACTTCGTGTGGGTGGGGATGCTCTCGCCGTGGCCGGGCTTGAAACGGACCAGCTCTTCGCCGATCTCCGTGCGGACGGTCTCGGTGTGGTCGTCCTGGGCGATGACTTCCTCGGTCGGCGTACGGACAAAGCGGGTCTTGATCGGCACGCCGTGGATGTACTCGAAATCGAAGTAGTCGGCGAGCCTGTCGCATCGCACTTCGGCATCGGGGCAGGCCGCGGGCGTAAGGTCGTCCGGCAGCCCTTCGCCGGTCCATCGCTGAAGCGTGGTGTCCCAGAACCAGAACTCGAAGTCGGGAATATGGTCCACGGCCTGGCCGTGGGTGAAACGGTTGAATCGTTCGCGTGAGTTCATGTGAGAAGGATCCCCAGCAGGCGTTTTCGCTGCGACCGTCGCCCAGTCGGCGGCCGCGTTCGGCATGCGAGCGGCGGCAAGCGTATCACACCGGGGCCGCGGAGACCGTGACGCCCGTCACAGGGCGGGGCCGAAGGTTTCCTCGGCGGCCTTGACGGCCAGGAGCAGGGCGAGGGCCTTGTTGAGGGTCTCCTCGTATTCGCGTTCGGGCACGCTATCGGCGACGAGGCCCGCGCCGGCCTGGACATAGACCTTGTTGCCCTGGATGACCATCGTCCGCAGGGCGATGCAGGTGTCCATGTTGCCGCTGAAATCGACGTAACCGACGGCGCCGGCGTAAGGGCCGCGGCGGGTCTTCTCCAACTCGTCGATGATCTGCATGGCGCGAACCTTCGGGGCGCCCGAGACGGTGCCCACGGGCAGGCAGGCCACCAGGGCGTCCAGGGCGGTCATGCCGGGCTTCAGGCGGCCCTCGACGTTCGACGTGATGTGCATGACGTGGCTGTAGCGTTCGACGGAGAGGACGTCGGAGAGGCGGACGGAGCTGAACTCGGCGACGCGGCCGACATCGTTGCGGGCCAGGTCCACGAGCATGATGTGTTCGGCGCATTCCTTGGGATCGGCCAGCAACTCCGCCTCCAGTCGGTCGTCCTCCTCGGGCGTGGCTCCGCGCGGTCGCGTGCCGGCCAGCGGCCGGTTGGTGATGAGGCCGTCTTCGACGCGAACCATGATCTCGGGGCTCGCCCCGACGAGGTCCACGTCCTCGGCTCTCAGGTGGAACATGAACGGGCTGGGATTGATGACGCGCAGGGCGCGGTAAATGTCGAGGCTGCTGGCGCGGCTCTCGACCTCCAGACGCTGCGACAGGACGACCTGGAAGATGTCGCCGGCGCGGATGTACTCCTTGCAGGCATCGACGGCCGTCTCGAACTCGGCCTTGGAGAAACTGCTGCCAAAGCGCAGTTCGTCGCGGCGCCCGACGGCGATGTCGGCCGTCTGGTGTTCGACGGGCTGCTGGAGCCGCTCGACCAGGCGGTCGATCTTGCGGCAGGCCGCTTCGTAGGCGGCGCGCGGATCGACGCCTTCGGTCATGGCGTTGGCCACCACTTTGACGGTCTTGTCGATGTGGTCGAACAGGACCATCGTGTCGTAGAAGGCGAAGTGCATGTCGGCCAGTTGGCGGTCGTCGGTCGGGGCGTCGGGCAGGTTCTCGAAGTAGCGGATCACGTCGTAGCCGGCATAGCCGACGGCGCCGCCGGTGAACCGCGGCAAGCCTCGCGGGTGGACCGCCTTGAAGCGTTTCAGTTCGTCGGCCAGGCAGGCCATGGGATTGTCGGCCTGGAACTCGCGGACCTGGTCGCCGCGGACGATGCGGACACGGCGGCCGGCGGCGCGGACCGTCAGCAGCGGATCGGCGCCGGCGAAGCTGTAGCGGCCGATGCGTTCGCCGCCGACGACGCTTTCGAGAAGGAAGGAGTTCGGGCCGCCGGCAATCTGGCGGTACGCCGAGACGGGCGTCAGGCTGTCGCTGAGCAACTGGCGGTACACGGGAATCGTGTTGCCCTGCCGGGTGCAGGCGATGAACGTATCGAGGTCGGGGTAGTATCTGGCCACGGTCGGCCCTCCTGTCGTAAGGCCCCATGGTAGCCGAGCGAGCCGCGTGCGTCAACGCGCGGCGCGGATTGGGTGCATTAACGTTTTGGGGAAGCAGGGGCAAGATGCCCCTGCCACTCATGGGCAGGATGCCCATGCCACGGTACGACCCCCGAAACGTTCATGCACGCGGAGGATTCGCCGCGCCTGGGGCACGGCGGCCGACCCGGGGCAATGCGGGAGTTCGTTTTCAGTTGACACCGCCCAAGCCGCCTCCCTATACTGACCGCGAATTGTCATCGGCAGGCTGTCGGCGCACGGATAGTCACGATTCATTGCAGACCAGGCTCTACTACGGCAGATCATGGCGACCCACACACGAGCCCGTTTCCCATGCGTTCCCCGCGCCGTGCCGTGCAGCCTCGCGGCCGTGCTGATGGTGGTTGCCCTATGCGCGCCGACGAGCGCGCAACAGTCGGCTCCGATTCCGTTGCCGACAGACCCCCAGGCCAACATCCAACTGACCAGCCGCGTGACCCAGAGCTGGTACGTCTCGGACAAGCTGCTGGTGGTGATGCTGATCGACGGCTTCACGGTGCGGCAGGGGCAGTGGACCCTGACGTGTCGTGACGGCGTGGTTTGGTGCGACGAGGCCGAGTGGACGGGGGAGTCGAAACGTGTCGGCATCTACGCCGAGGACGGCGTGACGGTGAGTGGCCCGGGGCTGGCCGAGCCCGTGAAGCTGGACATGGCGTATCTGACGCTCCAGACGCGTGGCACGGTGGAGCGGCCTCACGAGGACGTTCATCGCACGGGCGACGCCGAGCCGCTGTATCTTCGCGGGCGACGGTTCCGCAACGACACGCTGGCCAGGGCCGCCAAGGCGGCCGAGGAAGGGACCGGCGCGGCTCAGACGCCTCCGGCGCAGGAGCCTGCGGCCGAAGGGCAGGGCGACGGGGAGCCGGCAGCCGCAGAGCCGACGCCCGACCGCGACCAGGAAATCACGATCGGCGCCATCGACGACTCGCGGCAGGTGACGTTCGAGTCGCGGATGGACGGCCAGGAGCGGGTCAGCCTGTGGACGGGCGGCATCCTGGTGAGCCAGGGCGAACTGGAGATGCGCGCCGACGACGTGGTGATCTGGGGCGACACGGGCAAGGGCGGCGGCGGGGTTCAGGCCTACCTCGAAGGCAACGTGACGATCAACCAGGGGCGGCGCATGATCCGCGCGACGCGGGCGTTCTACGACTTCGACCGCAAGCAGGCCCTGATTCACGACGCGAAGATTCAGTCGTTCAGCACGGCCCGGGACGTGCCGCTGTACTACTATGCCAAGAGCATCCGGCAACTGGCCGAGGGCAAGTTCACGGCCGAGAAGGCCAGCCTGACCACGGATGCGTTCGGGCATCCGCAGTGGGCGATCAGCGGCAGCGAGTTCGAGGTGGTGGACCTGGCCGGCGAGGACGAGCAGGGCAACGACGTCCGCCGCATGTGGTTTGCGGCGGAAAATGTCACGTCGAGCATTCGCGGCCTGCCGGTGACGTGGTGGCCGCGGCTCAGCGGCGACCTGGAGCAGGAGTGGACGCCGCTTCGCCGGATCAACATGTCGCAGAGCAGCAACCGTGGCACGGGCGTCGAGACGGAATGGTACCTGTGGCGGCTGCTTGGCGTTCGGGAGATTCCGGACGGATTCAGCAAGACGTATCTGGATCTGAATCTGTACAGCGAGCGTGGGCCGTACATCAGCGCCAACAGCAAGTACCGCCGGGAGCGGTTCTTCGGCGAGTTCATGTCCAACTACATTCATGACTACGGCCAGGACAACGTCGCGGGCGACGACATTGACCCGCCGTCCGAGGAGCGGGGCCGCGTGACGTGGCGGCACCGGCATTTCCTGCCGTACCAGTGGCAGGCGACGGGCGAACTGTCGTGGCTGAGCGACGATCAGTACCTGCGCGAGTGGTACGAGGAAGAGGACGCCCAAGGCAAGGACCAGGAAACGCTGCTGCACCTGAAGAAGCAGTCGGACAACCGGGTCTTCTCGGCTCTGCTGAAGGGCCGCATCAACGATTGGCAGGACGAGGTGGCGCAGGCGCCGCGGCTGGATTACTACGCCATCGGCGAGCCGCTGCTCGACGACCGCCTGACATACTATGGGCGCGGAACATACATGTACGGCCACGTCAACGTGGACGAACGGGTGCGCGATCCTGAGGACAGTCCGTGGACGAACATCGCCGACACGCGTCACGAAGTGGACGCGCCGATGCAGATCGGCTTTGTGAAGGTGGTGCCGTTCGCGGACGGGCGGGTGTCGTATTTCGAGGAGACCTTCGATCGGCAGCCGGTGTCGGAGCGGATGATCATGCGCGGTGCCGACAGCCGCGTCTGGGGCGCCGCCGGGGCCCGGGCGAGCTGGTATCTGTCGAAGGTGTACGAGGGCGTGCAGAGCCGTCTGTGGGATCTGAACCGCCTGAGGCACGTCAACACGTTTGACATCGAGGCGGCGGTGGCGGGAACCGACCTGGGTTCGCGGCATCTGTACCCGTTCGACGAGCCGGGGTCGGCCGAGGCCAAGCTCGTACGCGGCGTGGACGATACGGACGTGTACCGACTGGGGTGGCGGAACCGGTTGCAGACCAAACGCGGGCCGAATCAGAAGACCGTGGACTGGATCACGGCCGATTTCCTGATGACCTGGCTGAACAACACCGAGACGCCTCGCGTGTCGCCCGACGACGACCTGGCGGCAAACAACCTGAAGATGGATTACTCGTGGCAGTTGAGCGACACAACCTCGGTCGTGGGCGACGTGTACTACACGACGAACGACGGCCATGTGCGGACGGCGAACGCGGGCGTTGCCGTGGCCCGGACGCCGCGGCTGAGCTACTACGTGGGGAGCCGCTACATCCGCGGCGCGGACTCGTCGGTCGGCACGTTCGGCATGGACTACGTGATCAACCGCAAGTGGAAGTTCCATTTCTTCGAGCAGTACGAGTTCAACAACACGCAGACCAATTCGGGGACTCGATTCGAGTTCGAACGTCGCATGGCCAGTTGGCTGATGCGCGTGGCCATGGAGTGGGACCCGGGCGAGGACGAGCGCACGTTCTACGTCGAGTTCCAGCCGATTGGCGTGCCGGAGCTGAAGATCGGCAACTGATCATCGATGGTTTGGGCTTGCGACGCCGCAATCCGTGGTATGATGACTGCAAAGGGGGGCAGGGGGCTATCCGATAAGGAGGGCCCGATGGATCTGGCCCGTAGCTTTCAGGATGCCACGAAGTACTACCGCGAGAAGTTGCCCGAGGCCCGATGCGCCGCAGCGTGCGTGGCGCCGTACAAGCGTTACGACGAGCACCTGCCCCGAATTGCGCTGCCCCGTCCGGAATCCCTTCCGAAAGCCTCGTTCTGGGAGACTGTTGCCCATCGTCGCAGCGTCCGGCGCTACATTCCTGCCGAACTTTCGGGTATGAGCCTGTGCCTGCTGCTCTGGGCCAGCCAAGGCATCACTCGCCCAGGGAACGTGCCGTTGAGGGCCTCCCCGAGCGCCGGCGCACTGTTTCCCATCGAGACCTATGTGGTGGTCAACCGTGTGGCGGGGGTGGCGCCGGGGTTGTATCACTGGCAGTTGCCCGATGAGAGGCTGGTGCTGTTGCGGGCGGACTGCGACCTGGGCGAACAGGTGGCCATAGCATGCCTGGACCAGGACATGTGCCGCAGTGCGGCGTGCAGCTTCCTGTGGACGGCGGTGTTCGAGCGGACGTTGCGGAAGTACGGCGACCGGGGGCTGCGCTATGTGTACCTGGACGCGGGCCATGTGGGCCACGCCCTGCAACTGGCCGCGGCGGCGCTGGGGCTGGGCTCGTGCTGTATCGGGGCGTTGTTCGACGACGAAGTCAACCGGCTGCTGGGCATCGACGGGGTCCATGAGAGCATCGTCTATGCGGCCAGCGTGGGCTCCGCACGGGAACCATCGGGAGGGTTGTGACGTGTGGCGGCGGGCGCCGCGCGTCGTATGCCGCAGAGGCGAATCCGGCGACGTCCGGACGCGGTGGCCGCGACGGCACTCAATCCGTCTCGTCGCCGGTCAGAGCCAGCCAGCCGCGGAACGTTTCCCACCACTGGGGAGAGCAGGTGCGGCGGATTTCGTCGGTGCCGGCCATCAGTTCCAGCGTGAAGTCCGCGCGATAGCCGATGCGGCCGAGCCCGCGACACATCGCTTCCATGTCCACGGTGCCAAATCCAGGCACCAGGTGATCATCGTTCTGGCCCTTGTTATCGTGGATGTGGGTGCCGATCATCCGGTCACTGAAGGCGTCGAGCACCTTCAGGACGCCGGCTCCGAGGTTGGCGTGGCCGCAGTCGAAGTTCAGGCCGAGGTAGGGGCTGTCCACCTCGTCGGCGATGGAGCGGAGCATGACAGGATCGTCGCCCATCTGGCCGCGGGGCAGGTTCTCCAGTGCGAATCGGCAGTCGCGCTCCTGACCGATTTCGGCCAGCCGCACAGCCGAGCGGCGAAGCGCCTCGATGCGGGGCGGCTGGCCGGTCTCGGCGCCGATGACGCCGTGGCCAGGGTGAACGATGACCAGTTGGCCGCCCATGGCGCGGCAGAAGTCCGCCTCGGCGGCAAACTGCTCGACGAGGGTCGGGCGGCGCGATGCGTCAGGCGTGCTGATGTCCCAGTCCTGGCCGAAGAAGGCGTGGAGGGCGACGACGGCGAGGCCCTCGTCGTTGAGGGGGCGGCGGATGTCCTGGGGAGTGAGGCTCTTCTCTCGATTGCGGAAGACCTGGACGTGGCGGACGTCGAACTCGCGGAGCAGGGCGGCCTCCTCGCGTTCGCGCCACGAAGGGAATCCCCAGCCGATGGTGGACGCAAGTCTCAGTGGTTCCATGGCACCCTCCCTGGTTGCATTGCGAATCCGCCCTGGTCGGGTCAGTTCAGATCCACGTCCTTCAGTACGCTGCGGACAAACCGGGCGCGTTCCACGTCGCGTTCCTCGGGCGACAGTTCGCCGCCGTGGCGAACCTGGAGGTGTCCCGGCTGCGAGCCGATGAACAGGCGGTTGATGTGTTGGACATCCAGGCCGCGCAACCGTCCCATGTGCAGCCCCATGCGGACGGCGCTCAGGAGGCTGGTGGCCTCGCCGCTGGAGATCTGGCGGGCCCGCGACAGGAGGCCGACGGCACGCCAGATGCGGTCCTCGATGAAAATCTCGCTCTCGCGGGCGAGGGTCTCGCGAGCCTTCTCCTCGTACTGGATGATCCGGGGAATCGTCAGGCTGAGCGTCTCGAGGATTTCCTCCTCGGTTTTTCCGAGGGTGACCTGGTTGGACACCTGGTAGAAATCGCCGGCTGCCTGGGTGCCTTCGCCGTACAAACCGCGCACCGCCAGACGCATGCGAGCGATGGCCTGGAACACTTTCTCGATCTGCCGCGTGATGACCAGCGCCGGCAGGTGCATCATCACCGAGGCGCGCAAACCCGTGCCGACGTTCGTCGGGCAGGCCGTCAGGTACCCCAGGCGGCTGGAGAAGGCGAAGTCAAGTTTCGTTTCGAGGCGGTCGTCGAGGTCGCCGGCCTGTCGCCACGCCTCGTCGATCTGGAGGCCGGACCGCATCACCTGGATGCGCAGGTGGTCTTCCTCGTTGATCATCAGACTCTCGGTCTCGGAACCGCTGAACAGGACGGCCCGGGGCCCCTCGCCCGCAGCCAGTTCGCGGCTGATGAGGTGTCGCTCCACGAGGAACTGGCGGTCCATGTGGCTCGTCGCGCCCAGGTCGATCAGGCACGGAGCCGTGATCAGGTCGAGCTCGGACCCGGCCTGGCTCACCCGCTCGCGGATGTCCGCGCGCTGGTCGTCCGTCAACCGGCGCAGGAACGGGTAGCCCGCCATGTTGCGGGCCAGGCGGACGCGCGTGGAGATGACAATGCCGCACTGCGGGCCGTCGCCGCGAAGCCATTCCCCAAGGGTTCCCGCAAGCTCACGCAGCTCCATCCGTCGTCTCCATCTCTTTGATGTGGTCACGCAGCCGGGCGGCTTCTTCGTAGTCCTCGCGGTCCACGGCCTCCCGCAACTGGCGACGCAATGTCATCAACTGCCGCTGCTTGCGCTGGCTTTCGCTGGCATGGCTGGGCAGCTTGCCCTTGTGCTCCACGCTGCCGTGCACCTTCTCCAGCAACGGATCCAGGGCCTCGCGGAAGACCTCGTAGTCGTTCGGGCAGCCGAAGCGGCCCTCGTTGCGGAAATCCATGTAACTCATGCCGCAATCGGGGCAGGTGGCTCCTGCCATGTCGTCGGCCTCGCCGTGGGCCGAGATGAACGCCGTCAGAAGGTCCTGAAGGCTGACGTGCGTCTTGATCGTGTAGCCCTCTTCCTTGGCGCACTGCTCGCAGAGGTGCTTCTCGATCTTCTCGTTCTTGACGATCTCCGTCAGATGCACCGTGGCGACGTTCTTGTGGCATCGTTCGCATTGCATGGCGCAGCGTCCTTTCGGTCGTGCAGCCCCGAAGGTCGGGACTGTGACACCATATTATCGGTTCGCCCAGCGGGTGTCAATTTGCCAAAAACCTCAGGGGGCGTTAACCTTGGGTTCTTCGGGGATTGCCGGGACGTGGTCGCTGACCCCTTGAGGGGAGAGGGTGGCCCGCAGGGCCGGGTGAGGGTGACGCGCGGAGAAGACATCGCGATCTCGAAGCGTTATCTCCGTTCGACCCTCACCGCCCCTCGACTGCGCTCGGGGCACCTCCCCCTGGAAGGGGGAGGGGTTGTTAACCCCTTGAGGGGAGAGGGTGGCCCGCAGGGCCGGGTGAGGGTGACGCACGGAGAAAACATTGCGATCCGCCGGACCCAGGCGGGGACAATTCGCCGGGCAGGCCTGCCGCGCACGGCAGCCTGGCGAGGACGCACTCAGATCCGAGCGTCCAGCCTCATCATCTCGTCCATCATTGCCAGGTAGTTGTCCACCTTGACATAGTCGGCAATCGAGTTCGACGAACTCAGCAGGATGCCGCCGGCCGGCTCGGCGGCCCAGACGGCCTTGACCCGGCGAACGGCCTGACGGGTCTGTTCGGCGGCTCCGAGTCCGAGAATGTTCAAGTCGATGTTGCCCGAGAAGCTCATGCGGCGGCCCCAGTCGCGTTTCAGGCCCGCCAGGTCGTACAGCCCAGGCGGCAGCGAGTGCAGGCAATTGACGCCGCACTCCGCGATGTCGGCCAGGATCGAGTTCAGGTTGCCGCACGAGTGCAGGATGAACGGCAGATCGCGCGAGCGGCACATGCGACCCAACTCGGCGTAGACCGGAAAGACGAACTCCCGCAGGTCGTCGGGTCGCAGGAACGGCCCGGAGTTGAAGCCCAGGTCGTCGGACATCCAGAAAGCGCCCACCCCCTCGACGGCCATGCACCGCTCGGCTGTGCCCAGAACCCACTCGGCCCACTTGGCAAAGATGGCCTTCACCAGCGGCCGGTCGTCCACCAGCAGGTAACAGAACGGTTGCAGGCCCACGGTCCAGGTGACCTTGGCGAAGTAGCCGCAACTGACGAAAGCGTTCATGCCCATACCGGCCGGGAGCAGGCGCCGGTAGGCGTCGAACGCCGAGAGATCGAGGTGGGCGGCCCGGGGCCACTGAAACCGCTCGAAGTCGGCCCAGTTCTGGACCGGCCCGGACTGCTCATTGACGTAGGTCCGCGTGCCGGCGGTCTTCTGGTGCTCGTCGCCGAAGAGGTTGCCCGCGGGGACGACGAGGACGTTCACGTAGTCGTAGCCCATGCGGCTCTGAAACTCGACATGGTCGGCGGGGTCCCAGCCCTGGCGCGCGGAGGTGGCGGCTGCCGGTTCGCGGGTGGGCGGCTTGCCGAGAACGGCGGCGATGATCTCCGGATCGGTGTGCTGCTCGCCGGCGGCGATGCGGTCGGTCGGCCCGTCGCGCATCACGGCTCGCAGAAACCGGTCGTAGTTCGGTTGCGGATGCTGAAGCGGCACGATCATGCGAGGCTCCCAGCGATCATCATCCCCTGTGTCGCCGCCCGGCGTCGCGGCCCGGGCGGCACTACTGAAGCAGAAGCAGGCTCAGGGCCATGACGACCATGCCGGCCAACAGGCCGTAGAGGGAATCGTGGCCCTTGCCGTAGGCCCGGGAAGTCGGCAGGAGTTCGTCCAGCGAGATGTAGACCATGATGCCCGCGACGCCGCCGAACAGGGCGCCCATGACCCCCGGCCCCAGAAAGGGCCGCAACGCCAGGTACCCCAGCAGCGCGCCGGCCGGCTCGGCCAGACCCGACAGCAGCGAATACGTGAAGGCCCGGCGCCGGTTGCCCGTAGCGAAGTAGATGGGCACCGACACGCTGATGCCCTCGGGGATGTTGTGCAGGGCCACGGCGACGGCGATGGCGATGCCGAGGGTGGGGTCTTCCAGGGCCGCCAGGAACGTCGCCAGCCCCTCCGGGAAGTTGTGAATGCCGATGGCCAGGGCCGTGAACAGCCCCATCCGGTGCAGCTTGGCCGCAGAGGTATGAAGGAACGTCTGGGGCGACGCCCCTTCATGGACGGCGTCGATCTGGCCGCCGGTGCGGACCTCGTGCGGGTTCTCGGCCGAAGGGATCAGCCGGTCGATGACCAGCATCGCCACGATCCCGGCGAAGAATGCAGCCGTGGCCCACCAGCGGCCGCCGGCGTCGCCGTTGGACATGCCCAGGCTCTCGGCGGCCTTGGGCAGAATCTCCACGAACGAGACGTACAGCATGACGCCGGCGGAGAAGCCCGTGGCCATGGACAGAAAACGGTAGTTCGCCCGCGTAGCGAAGAACGCGATGGCGCTGCCGACGCCTGTAGCCAGCCCAGCGAAGGCGGTGAGCCCTAACGCCAACCAGAAGTTGTCCATGGACGACGCGCCCCCAGTGACTCTTCCCGGCGATGCAGCCGGGTTCCACGGACGCCACTATGCCACAGACCCAGACGACCATCAAGCCCTCTTCCACTCACACGCCTGTCGGCGGCCACGCTCCGCCCGGTCACCCGCCCGCAGGTTCGTTGTGACCGCGGGCTACAGGTACGCCGACACGGGGGCCAGCAATTCGCGGAACAACCGTGTCGGCATGTGGACGGTCTGCCACGAGGGGCTGCGGCGGCGGCTGTGGCGGGCGTACAACTCGGCCGGAACGCCGACAAAAGCGTACAGCTCGTCGCGAAAGCTATGCACGTCGGTGAAGGAGGCGGCGTGACGCGGGTCGCCCAGGGCGTAGGTGAAGACGAGCATGCTCTGGAAATCGCGGCCGAACACCTCTTCCCACGTGGACAGGTTCCGCAGGTCCTCATCGTCCACCCAGTTCTCCCAGTAGCGATGCTGACCTCGCGTGACATAAGGGAACTTGCGTCCCTTGACGTCCACGAGCAGGTTGACGCCGCTGCGGCTGTAGACGACGAAATCGAAGCTCTTGAGCGACACGCCGCCGAAGAGGGCCCGCTTGGCCTCGTCCACGGCTACATAGGGTGTTCCGCGCTCGCGCAGGAACGACTCGAAGGCCGCCTCGTAGTGGATGGTCCGTTTCATCGCCCGCCGCTCGTCCGGAACCCGCTGCGGTTCTCAAGGTGCATGTCGTTTCCGGCGCCGAGTCGCGCGTCGCCGCTACGAACTGGGGCCCGGCGACACCGCAGCATCCAGAGGCCGCGTTGTCTCGTCCCCGGTGGTCAGGTCGCGCACACGCACATGGCCTCTCGGGCAGTCGGGGACCACAGTATACGTCTTACTCCACGCGGCACACTTTGGCGCCGGCTGCGCCGTCGCTCCAAAGTGTGGCACCCCAAAATCGGCGTTGATCCTGACGCAGCACACTAGATGGTGCCGTCTTGGACCGACTTGAGCAGATCCTGAATCCTAATGGTTCTCTCCTCATGCGTTCTCATGTTACCAAGAATGACCTCATCATCGGAGCACTTGTGTGACCCAATGACGACGTTGTAGCGAACTCCCATTGCATCGGCATTCTTGATCTGTCGCGCAATATTCGAAGAAATCAAGTCGTGGATCGCCGACCGTCCCAAGGACCGGAGTCGTCGAACGAGAGGCAGCACCTTCGACACAGATGCCGCTTGAACGCAGCTAACGTAGAAATCAGCCCTCGGGGTCAGGTCATTCGGCCACGCGTGAAGAGAATCCAGAAGCAAGCCCATCGTGACATCACCTGCCCCGAAGCCACAGGCGGGCATGGCTTTACCACCGGACGCAGCAATCAGGTTGTCGTACCGGCCACCGCCACACAGGCTGCGCAGCGTACCGGTCTTGTCAAAGACCTCCCATACCGGCCCGGTGTAATAGGCCAAGCCTCGCACGATGCCGAAGTCAATGCGCACAAACTGAGCTGCATCATCGCCAAGCAACGACACCACTTGAGAAAGCTCCCGCAACTGCTCTAACACTTCAGGGTCATCGCCGAAGAACGACGGCAGACCGTCGAGACTCGACATGTCCATGATATCGACGACCCGTTTCCTCTGGTCTTCGGTCATCTCGATCTCATTGATCATGTGATGAATCACATCCGCAGGTACCTTGCCGCGCTTATCCAGAACAAGATAAACCTTAGGAATGGCGGCATCGGACAACCCGAGTTTTGCAAGCATCACTGACAGCAGCTTCCGACTTGAAAGCCTCACCTCGACCTGTTCCTTCGTGAGGCCAAACTCCTGCAATGCGTCAATAGCAACCGCTATGCACTCGGCGTCGGCGGCGGGGCCTTCGGCGCCCAGGATGTCGCAGTTCCACTGGAAGAACTCGCGGAGGCGGCCTTTCTGGGCGCGCTCGTAGCGGCAGCACCGCGAGATGTTGAACCACTTGATCGGCCGCGGCAGCGCCGCTTGGCGGGCCACCACCATGCGGGCCAGCGACTGCGTGAACTCGGGACGGATGGCGATGGGGCGGCCGCCCTTGTCCTCGAAGTTGTAGAGCTGCGTGACGATCTCCTCGCCGGCCTTCTGGATGTACAGCTCCAGCGACTCGAAGATCGGTCCGTCCACCTCCTCGAAGCCGGCCCGCAGACTCACGCGGCGCCAGACGTCTTCCAGGTAGCGGCGACGACGCATCTCGTCGGGATAGAAGTCACGGGTGCCCTTGGGGGCGCTGATCTTTGCCATGGCACGCTGCCTTTGTCTTTGAGCAGCCTGCTGAGAGAGGCTGCCTTCGTGCGGCACGCCCGCCCTCGGACGCGAGCACAGGTTCTTCGCGAGCCCGCTCGGTCCGCCGGCACAGCCGAGGGCGACCGTGCCACAACCTCACGTCACGATGTCACGCCCCGCCACCGCACCTTCACGGCGTGTCGATGGTCGTGCGGATCACGTCGCGCGCGCCGTCGGCGTAGCTCAGGTGCAGTTCCACGTCGGTCTTGTCCGTGCGGTTCACCTCGTCCCAGGTCGGCACGTAGCGAACCGTGTACGTGCCCTTGGTGTCGGGGCCGATCAGGTCGAACCCGGGCTGGCCGCCGTCCACTTTCACCCGTCGCTCGGTCCGCGTGCCGTCGCTGCGGAGCAGCACCAACACGGCATCCTGCGTCCGTCGCGACCCGGGCGCGAACGTCATCTCGACCTGCGAGCGGTAGCAGATCACCTTCAGCGACGCCGAGCCGACCTGGCTGTCCGCCTGATCGCTCTGCGTTACGTGCAGCACCCATTTCTTCGACTCACGGTCGTAGTACCAGTCGCGCTGGCGTCGCACAGTGTAGGCCTTCGCGCTGACCGTGTACTGCCGCGACTCGCGACCCGCGATGAAGCGGCCCGTCACCCGGTAGAATCCGTCGGTGTCCAGCGCCGTGCGGCGGTCGATGTACTCCTGGGCGCCGTTGGGCAGCGTGAAGACGGCATAGTCCGTCACGTCCGGATCGGGAGCGAAATCGAATGTCACCGTTTCGCCCTCGTACGCCCATTGCGGACTCTTCTCGCTGAACCCCGATCCGTCTTCGGTGTAGGTGTCGCCGAAGAGCATCGCCTGGTCCATGAACGTCTGCGCACAGCCACCGGCCGTGCAGCACAACGCCAGAAGCACCCATGCCGACCAGATTCCGCGTCTCATTGGTTCGCCTCCCCTTGCCGCGCCCATCGGATTCCTACGCCGTCTTTCCCTTGCCTCCGGCCTTGCCGGCGCTCTTCGTGCTCCTTTGCGCCGTCTTCTTCGGCGGCTTCACCAGGTGTTTCCTGGCGTACGCCTTCAACTGGCGGACCGTGAAGAAGTGTTCTTTGAAGTCGTACCCATCATCATTCTTCTCGCAGACCTCGTCGGTGTGGTCGCGGCAGATCTGCGGGCGCGTCCGGTAGACTCCGCACAACCCGTCGGGCCGCAACTCGCGACACCGCGCGGTGATGTTGACGAACCAGTCGCCTTCGTCGTCGATGAAGATGCTCACCCCTTCGTGCAGAAGGTACCAGACCATCGCATCGACGTCCGTGTCGTCCTCTGGCTTGTCCAGCGGCACGGTGAAGTACTTGCAGCACGCCTTGTCGCAATCGCGGCAGTAATCCGTCTGCTTCCTGCTCATCCATTCGATTCCCTGAGGGCCGCGCCAGCACGGATGCGGAGCACGCCCGATTCCCTTTGAAGCTCACATGGCGTCGATGGCGGCCTTCATCGCCGCGATGTGCTCCGGCGTCGTGCCGCAGCAACCGCCCACGATCCGCGCCCCCGCCGACACCAGTTGCGCCACCTTGGCCGCCATGGCCTCGGGCGTCTGGTCGAACACGGTCCGGTCGCCCACCAGCCGCGGCATCCCGGCGTTCGGCTCCGCCACGATCGGCGCCGACGTCGCCGCGGCCATCTGCGACACGATGTCGATCATGTCGTCGATCCCGTAGCCGCAGTTGCAGCCCACGGCGTCGGCGCCGGCCTCGGTCAGTCGCCGCGCCGCCTGCTCGGGGTCCACACCCATAATCGTATGGAACGTGCGGCCGTTGAAGTCCTTCTTGAAAGTCATACTGGCCAGGATCGGTTTGCCCGGGACCGTCTGTCGGACCGCCTCGATCGCCAGAACCGTCTCGTTCACGTCGCTCATCGTCTCGATCAGGAACCCGTCCACCACGTCGGCCAGTCCGGCTGCCTGCCGCACGAACGAGCGACGCACCTCGTCGGGCGTCTTGTCGCCCAGGGGCTCGATCATCTCGTCGCAGGGCCCCATGTCGCCCAGCAGGATGGCATCGGGCGCAGCGTCACGGGCCACGCGGGCCAGGGCCCAGTTCACGGCCTCGGTCTCCCCGGCCAGCCCCGCGCGCGACAGCTTCAGCGAAGAGCCGCCGAATGTGCACGTCAGGAGAATGTCGGCCCCGGCCTCGACGTACGCGGCGTGAATTGCCGCCAGGTCGATCGGGTGCTCCCGGGCCCATTGCTCCGGACACTCGCCGCTGCCCATGCCGCGCGCCTGCAACTGCGTCCCCATGGCGCCGTCGAGCATTAGTACCCTGTCCCGGCATCGAGCTAGCCAGTTGGCCATTGTCTGCCCTCAAAAAGCTTGAGACTTCCGTCGCTGAAGAGAGCACTATAGGGGCCGCCGCCCTGCAAGTCAAGGCAGTGCGACCCCAAGGACGCATCGGGCTTGGGGGCTGTGCCGTGGCATGGGTATCCTGTGTATGAGTGGCAGGGCATTTTGCCCCTGCTTCCCCAGGACATCAATGCACCCGACCCTCGTGCGGCATCCGGCAAGGGGCCGCACGCGATGACACGACGGGGGCGCCACCCTGCGGCGGCACCCCCGTCCGTGTGTTCCCATCCTGTGGCGTCAGCCGACAACGATGCGACGGGCAGACGGCACCGGGCCAAAGGTCAACGACCCGAACGGCGTTTCCTCGCGACGACGCCCAGAATCCCAAGGCCCAGAAGGGCCATCGTGGCAGGCTCGGGCACCGCCACCGCCTGAAGCGTCTTCTTGTCCGCCGACGTCTGGAGCGTCCAGTTGCCAATGTCCCCCGCGGCCAGCGACAGGGCGCTGATGTCGTTGAACGCGCCGCTGCCGGTGATCGTCACCAGGTCGAACACCTGGCCGCTGGTCGGCGCGAATCCCGATGCCGTGCCCATGTCAATCACCGCGGAACCCAGGTTGGCCGTCGCGGTGCTGATGGTGCTGATGTGCTTCGTCGTATCGTCCAGAACAAACGCCAGCGTGGTCGTGCCGGCGGCCACGTAGGACAGATCAAGGCTGTACATGGTGATCGTCGCGGCCGAGCCCGTCACGCGCAGCAGAGCCGTGCTCGTGCCGTTGCCCTGGTAACATGCCCGCAATCCCCGCAGGCTCAGCGTGCCGCCGCTGATGTCCAGCGCGCCGGCACCGCCCGCGCCGCGCGCCAGGTCCAACGTCCCGGTAGTCATCCCGAAACTGCCACCGGTCATCGTCATGCTGCCCGACGTATACCGACCGATGTTAACGCTCGATGCGCCGCCCAGCACCTGGCCGGTCCCTTCAATCAGCAGGTTGCCGTTGGTCGTGATGCCGATGTTGGTCTCCTGGCCGCTCACCACCGGCAGCGTCAGTGTGCCGCCATCGGTCACGGTGATCGTCGCGGCGGAGCGAACATACAGCCGGTCCTCGGCCACCGTCACGGCGCTGCTGATGGTCTGGTCGGCATCCCAGTACGCGGTGGTTGCGGCACTTGCACCCGAGCACAGCACCGAGAGAATCACTGCGACCGTCCCCGCGCCCAAGGCGATGGCCGCCCTTCCGCTCCTGCCTGTCTCGTGTCGTCCCATCATGGTCACATCCTTTCTGCTGAAACCGAGTTGAATGACGAATCCCGATGATCCGCTTGCAAACGCTGCGTACCGCCCGTGACCGGTGGACCGCGGCATGACGCATGTCACGCAGCGGCCGCCGGGCCATGCCGCCCAGCCGCCCTCACCCGCCGACACAGAAAGCATAGCCCACAGCCGCCGATGGCACAAACCGCACCCGACTTCCGCAGATGCCGTGTCGGACCGAGGCCGAGCCGGTCGTAACGCATGGCGAGTACATGGCTTACAGCCTCACCGCTGGATCCTCGACCCGGACCGGTGCCAGGCAAGCAGGGGCTGCGACGCGGGCCGCTCAGCGGACATGAGCAGGGTTCTTGAACACTCTCCTTGAACAAGACCGCCGCACTCGAACCGGGCCGGTGGAAGCTCGTGCGGTCCCCTGGCCGTGTGTTGAAGGGGTGTCACAAGTGCCACAGTCCCTGGGCACACCCCGGCGCCGGGGTGCATCCCGCTTCAGTAGGTAATCGGGGCGGCGCTGTGCCAATGCGTCGGTGCCATGGCCGCTTGCGGCCATGAAGAAGAGGCCCGTAGATGGTTGTCTGAAAACCTACCTACTGAGAGGGGATGCACCCCCGGCGCCGTGTCCCTACGAAGATCGTTTGCACGGCCCAAGAAGAACGCGTATACTTGCGTCGGCGCTCTCGGCTATGGCCGCACGGCACGCCGGGGGGCACATCTGGGACTATCGAGGACGCGGTATGCAACGTTCCAGCACCTCACGAAGGCTCGTTCTGGCGGTGGCCCAGGGAATCGCCGAGGGGCGCTGGCTGTGCGGCGGCGAGTTGCCGTCGGTGCGCAGCCTGGCCAAGGAGTTCGGCGTCTCGGCGCCGACGGCCATGAAGGTGATTCAACTGGCCGCGGCCCAGGGGCTGGTCGCCCTGCGGCCAAGCCGGCCGGCGCTGGTTCTGCCCGATGCGGCAAGGGCTGCCCGACGGATTCTCGGGACTGCGGCCCTGCCCGACAGTCCGCGCGAATCCTCCGGGGCACAGACCCGCGTGGCACTGCTGGTCCCCGCGATGGAGCCTCCGGGCTATGCGCCCTTTGCGTCGATGCGGCAGCACATCGACATGGAGGCCGCCGCCAAAGGACTGGCCTTCGATCTGATCCACTGGCCGCTGAAGGAGCAGATTCCCTTCGCCCTGTCGCTGCCGGCGCGAGGCTATGCCGGGGCCGTATGCCTTGCCATGAGGCCGTCCTACCTGCCCGGACTGACCGCCTTGCGGAACCAGGGTTTCCCCACGCTGATCATCAATCGCCGGTACAGGCACCTCGGCCTGCCGGCGATCGCCGGAGACGATTACAAACCGGTGCGCGAGCTGGTCCTGCGACTCGTGAGGATGGGGCACCGCAACATGTCCCTCGTGACCGATCTGCTGCCGTCCAGCAACATGGAAACTCACGACGCCATTCGCGGGTGGGTGGACGGCCTGAACGAGACCGGCACACTGGGCACCAGCCCGATGCCGACCTGCATCGTCCCGAACCTCGAACCCCTGAGGCGCAGCGGACACGTGTTCGAGCAACTGCTTCTGCGGCCCGATCGGCCGACCGCGCTGCTCTTCTACTGGCCGACGTGGACCGAGGTGCTGCTTCAGGATCCCCGGTTCTCGCGGCTCCGGGTGCCCGACGACATCAGCCTCGCGCTGGCGATCCCCGGAGAACGGCCGCCGAGGCTTCCGGACGGCCCGCCCCTGACCACCCTGGACATCGACTACCAGCGACAGGCCGACTGCATCGTCAACCGCATGGCCGACATGATTGGCGGCAGATCGTGTGAAGAACTGCTGCTCCTGCCTCTGAAACTGCACCTGACCGACAGCCTCGGACCCCCTCCCCGGTCAGCACCATAGAAGAACAGGTTCATTCGGGATTCTCGGAGAAGACACCGGACAAACCCCTCTCCCTGCTTGCAGGGAGAGGTGCCCGGCGAAGCCGGGCGGTGAGGGTGGAGCGCCAGAGTCCGCGTGGGTCCGGTGGACCCACCCCCTTGCGCCGCGCTCGCCGTAGGGGCGGCTCGCGAGCCGCCCATTTTGGCCACGCTCTACGGTGGCCATGCCGCCTCGGATCCTCCCAGGACCGTGGCATGAGAAAACAGAGGAGCCGCCAGACGGCGACTCCTCTGCAACTACAGTTCCTCGATCTCATGATGCAGCCATCTCAGTTGCGCTGGAGGAAGAGGACTCCTCGGGGAAGACACTCCCCCGCAACCACTTACTTGCCCTGACGCCGCTTCATCGCGACGCCCACGAGCCCAAGACCCAGCAGAGCCATCGTCGCGGGCTCCGGAACGGCCGGGATGTCCACAAGAGCCACCGCCTGGAGAACGCCGCCGTTGTTCTGGATGCCCCACGTGCCGACGTCCTCGGCCGCAAGGCTCAGGCCGCTGATGCCGCCGACGTTGAAATCATGGCCCGTTTCGACGATCAGGTCGAACGCGGTGCCCTGCAACACAGCGACCATGGGATCAACATCCACGTCCACGGTGCCGGTCAGGCCATTGACTCTGGTGACGGCGATGTGACCCACGCCATCGGACATGATGGTGAATCCCAGCGTGGCGCCGACATACGCCCGGAAGTCCGTGCAGGTGACAGGAGCGCTCATGCTGTTGCCGATGATGCGGAACTCCATCGACGTGCCGGCATGGGAAACGTCGCTGTTTCCGACATACAGCGTCGTCGACGAGAAGGAACCGCCGCTGATGGCGTAGGTGAACGGGTTACCGGTCTTCCCGGTAAGGCCGCCGGCGAAGTTGGCGGTGCCACCGGTCTGGGTCACCGTGGTCTGAACCCCCAAACCGTTGCCGAAACCAAGCGAGGTGGCTCCGGTAACGGTCAGGCTGCCGGTGATGATCTGAATGTCGGCACTGGCAGTGTACGTGGCATCCAAACGGCCCGTCGACAACTTGCCGTTGACGACTACGTCACCGCCATCGATAATAAGCGTGCCCGCACCGTTGTAGCCAATCGTCAACCCCGTCATGGTCACATCGCCCTCAGCGATGAGGGTGCCGGACGACGACACGCCGCTGCTGGACGAGCCAACCAGCGCGCCAGCACCCGTAATCGACCCGGTGTTGGCGATGGTGAGCGTGTTCGGCAGATTGAGGTTGTTTGTGCCCACCGTCGGGGTGTCGTTGATGGCGGTGGTGATAGTCGTCTGGCCGTTGTACGTAGCGGCCCCCGCCGTGGCGGCGATTCCCATCAGAACCGTCAAAGATACTGCGATCATTTTGTTCATATCCGCTCTCTCCAAAAGCAGTAACACAAGAAGAAACCGCCGCTCTCAAACAGGCTGTTGTCGCGGCACAACCGGCAAACACCAGAGTATCGAAGTTCAGTAGAGGCGCGTCAGCGAAGCGATGAACAGCCCAGCCCGCTAACTCCACCCTTCCCCGCAGGAATTACATCTGGAATTACAGGACTGCCACAGGGAATATACAACACGTTTCAGGGATATGCAACCCGCAGCGAGGGTTTTTTACATCCAAACAGGGGGCATCACGCGAAGTCATTTATGGGCATAGAGTTACACAATTCCGATAGTGTCGTTTTTCTGGCGGGCGGCTGTAGTTTAGGTAGAATCGTTCACAGAAGGGGCGTCCGACGCCATCAGGCCGACCGCTCTGTAGACGCTGAGCGGACAGAAGAGGTTGGCGGCCCGTTGAGGCAGTGCGACCGCGTGACATGGTTCCCGGTCACCGCCAAGCGGCGGCCATGACATCGCGCCATGGAGGGCGGCTCGCGGGACGGAGCCTCACGAGTTCCCCGGCGTACGCGACTGCAGGGCACTGGTTCCGTATGTTCGACGGCAGTGAAGGTCCCTGGTCTGTCGCAGGCACTTCCGGCAGAACCGGTGCGCCGCGTCCGTCCAGAACACGCGTCCACAGCGCAGGCAAGGCAGGAACTTCCTCTCGAGCGGGCGGAGTCTCAGTCTAGGCATGTCACTTCCTCTCCTCGAACATGGCTCATTCGCCTCCTGAGGAATCGCCGTTGCCGGGCCCCGCTGCGGTGTGCGGCGCGGCATCCTCCAGATCGAGAACCCTGATGACGTCGTCTGCCGTGCGGCAGGCCAGCAGAGAGGACCGGACCGCCGGCAGCAGCATGAGCTGCGCGATGCGAGCCAGGATGCCCAGGTACTCGTCATAGAACTCCCGCGGCGTGATCAGCAGGAAGACGAACCGGGTCGGGCTGTCCTCGTCGCCGCCGAACCGGACGCCGTCCGGGCAGATGCCCAGGCAGCCGATAACCGCCGGAAGGCCCGGGATCGTGATGTGCGGAAAAGCCGTTTCGCATCCCACGGCAGTTGAGCCGGCGGCCTCCCGCGACATGGCCAGGTCCAGCAGGCGCGTCTGCGCGTCCCGGGGAATCTGGCCATGGGCCGCCAGCCGCTCGATGAGTAACCGGACGGCGTCCTCCTTGTCTCGCGGTTGCAGGTCGAGACAGACGGTCCTGTTCCACAGCACCTCGCGCAGGCTCGTGCGGCGCGACTGGCCGGCCACCAGCATAACCAGAGACTGGTCCACCCGCCGGCTGAGGGCTTCCGGAATGGAGCCGCGGAAATGCTCCGCGACTCGCCAGTAGTTCGGGGCGCCGAGGACGAGCAGGTCGCTCGGCCGAAGACATGCCTGTATCCCCGACACCACGTCGCCGGCCTTGTGGAACTGGACGGGACCGGTCAGGCCGGCGATGCGCGCCTGGATCTGGGAGCGGCGCAGGCCGTTGCGGACGCGCTGCTCCGGATCGCCCGAATCCGTCCGGGGCGACGGCTCGTCGTGCGCCACGTGCAGCGTCTGCATCTCGATGCCGAGTTCCGCGGCAAACTCCCGCGCCACCCAGAGCTGCTGAAGCGTATGGATGCCGCCGCCGGTCGGAATCAGAACGCGCTGAAGGTCCTGCGATCGGTTCTCCCGGATGATGACGGCCTGCACCTTCCGCGCGACAACACAGCGAAGCATGGACTGGAGTTCGTCACCGTCGGCCGGCCAGTCGGCAACCAGCGCGCTGACGCGATTGACTTGCATGAACGCCCGGACGATGTCCGACGGGCTCTTCGAGAGCGTATAGGCTCGCAGTACGGCGACGCCGACATTCGATGCGGCGGCCATCCGCCGAGCCGCGCGCAGCACGGTCGCCTCGGCGTCACGGTCTGACACCAGCGCCAGAACAGGCAGTTCCGGAAGCCGCCCCAACGGCAGTTCCTCGCGTTCATGAGACAGGTATCGAACAGGGCTTGAGGCGGTCATATCCGTGCTCCTGAGACAGTTCGTCGCCGGGCATCCGGCGCGCGGCGGGAATGGCGCTCCTGCGGATGGTGACCCCAGGGGACCTCTGTCCTGACGGGGCGGTCGCACGCTCCAGACGCCGAAAGCGTTCCGGTCGAGCAAGGGTGAGGGATCTGTTGAGTGTGCGGCGTGTGAATCGGTCGCCCAGGCCGGCCGGGGACTGCGCCTGCGTCAGGCGGTCGGCTCGGCCTGCGTTTCTCGCGCGGCGGCCTCCGGCTGGTACAGGACATCCGTGATCCGCAGACGCCGCAGGCCCGCCGGCGTGTGGCAGTTGACCTCGTCCTCGACGCGGCACCCGAGCAGGGCCAGGCCGATGGGGGCCAGGACGGAGACCTTCGCCTGTTCCACACTGGCCTCATCGGGCCAGACCACGGTGTAGGCGGATTCCTCGCGGGTATCGGCGTCCACGAACTGAACACGCGACCCCATCGTCACGACGTCGTGCGGAATGTCATCGGCGGCGACCACGTGGGCGTCGTTCAGATCGTGCTGAATCTGTTCGATACACTTCTTCGTCTCGGCGTCCTGTGCGTACCTGAGGGCCTGCACCAACTGAGCCAGACGAACGTAGTCTCCCTGGGTCAGAACGATGTTCCTGAAGGCTGCCATGACCACTCCTCCTCTGTTCGTGACGAAACCTGCCTGACTACAGGTGGTAATCGCCGGCGCTCTCGGGCTGGTACTGAATCGCCTGAATCCGCAGGCGTCTCCGCCGGCCCGTCTCCTCGAACTGCATGAGCGAGCCCACGCGGCAGCCAAGCATGGCCGTTCCCATGGGCTCCAGGATCGAGACGTTCTCGGCCGACTTCCCGGCGTCCACCGGGAAGACCAGCGAGCGAACCTGCGACGGGCCGCCGTCGGAATCCTGAAGCAGAACCCGCGAGTTCATTGTGACCACGTCGGGAGGCACAAGCTTCGGATCGACGATTCGCCCACGGGCCAGACCTTCGTCCAGATCGCCGAGATGCCTGGCCAGTTCCTCGTTGCCGAACCCTCGGGCCACGGCGATAAGTTCCTTGAGCCGCTGGAAGTCGTACCGGGTGATGAATATCTCGCGACAGGGCTCGGCGTCGGCCCGGACGACGGCGGCGCTACTGGCGGCGACGACATGCTTCGGCGCAGCCACCTTCAGCAACGTTTCCTTCACGCGGCGCACCTGGGCGTCGAGCGGCTCCGACTGCTCGGGCCTCGACCAGTAGCCCATGAATGCCCCGAGCACCCCCTCGAAACTCAGCGCCAGGTACAGGGGATGGATTCTTTCGAACAGCCCCGCCTCGACGCCTCGTTCGAGCAACTTGCCGACCATGTCCAGGTACCGGTAATAGGACGACACGACACGATCGGACAAGGCCTCCGGCTGCGGATACGCGCCTGAACTCTGTTCACAGGAGAACAGGACGAAGAAGAGCCGATGCCGGTCGTAATCGACCAGCCGCGTCCGAATCAGGGCTTCGAGGACCCCCTCGGCACCCAGCGGCCGCGAGGCAAGGTCGCGCATCTCCTCGAGCAACCCGTCGGCGATCCGCTCAATCACGGCCCCGTACAGCCGCTCCTTGCTGGAAAACGAGTTGTAGATCGTCCCGACGCCCACTCCGGCGGCCTGAGCAATCTGCTCGGTGGTGGTGGCCACGTACCCCTTCTCGCGAAACACCTGCTCCACGGTGTCCAGAATGGCCTCGATGCGGCGCAACCGTTCCTGGCTTCGTCGGGCCTTGGTGGATGCCTTGGTCACACGCGGCATGGGCAACTCCCCTTCCTCTCCTGGTTGTCAGTCATCCAATGAGGGATTACTCAGATTTTATCCGAAAGATGTTCCATGTCAAGGCCAAAGTGGCTGCCAGACCGTTGGGGGACGCTCTGGTCTGGGGTCATTCCTTCGATCCGGTCCGGAACCTGCGTTAAGCGGCCATGGCGCCACGGCTCTCCGTCCAGAACGAGCGTGGATTCTGACATGCCACACTGGTGCCGGCACTGGGTACACAATGGGGGTGGCTCCGACCTGATGTGGAGGGTACAATCGCCTTGTCCATGGGGCTCCCAGACGGCGCGGCCAAGATGCAGCAGCAGACTGTCAAACTCCCAGCATCCTCGGAATCCGTGTCCAACCGGCGTATCCTGCGCCGCTACGGAGGACGCCGGATGCAATTCGTCCCGGCGGATTCGGTGCGGTTGCTTGTCAACGGCGACGGGGCGTATCCCGAGATGCTCGGCGCGATCGCCGGCGCTCGCAGCCGGATCGACATGGAGACCTACATCCTGCGCGACGACCGCGCCGGCCGGATGTTCCAGGAAGCCTTGTGCCTCGCCGCCGCACGGGGCGTCCGTGTCCGCCTGCTCTACGACTGGCTCGGCTCGCTGAGCCTTCCGCGACACTTTGTCGAACCGCTCGTCGAGGCCGGTGTCGAGGTGGCGGCGTACCACCCGCTGATTCTGCGGCGGCCGGTGTGGGCCCTGAACAAGCGGGACCATCGCAAGATGCTGATCGTGGACGAGAGGGTGTCCTTCACCGGCGGGCTCAATATCGGGGACGAGTACGCGCCGGCCTCGCAGGGCGGACCAGGCTGGCGCGACACGCATCTGCGGCTGGACGGCACGGAGGTGGCCCGTGCGATGACCGACCTGTTCGGGTATGCCTGGCGACGAGCCACTCCTTACCCTGCGTCGCTCAGCCGCCGCGGACGCGCCGGCTGGGCGCTGCGTCGGGGACTGGCCGGGCGGTCCCGCGAAGCGGCGCCTCGAGGCCAGGACAAGCCCGCCGCGGGCATCCCGGTCAGCATCCTGGGCAATGAGGTGCTGCGCTACCGCCGCCGCATTCACCATGCGTACCTGCGGTCTATCCGGGCGGCACGGCGTTACATCCTGATCGAGAATGCGTACTTCATTCCGAACCGGGCCGTGCGGCGGGCACTGATCCAAGCCGCCCGACGAGGAGTCTTCGTCGGCGTGGTGGTCTCCGCTCGCAGCGACGTGCCCATCACGGCGTATGCCACCCGTGCGACATTTGACGAGCTCCTGGCCGGAGGCGTACGCCTGTTCGAATGGCCGCTCAGCGTGATGCACGCCAAGACGGCAGTCATCGACGACGCGTGGTCCATTGTCGGGAGCTACAACTTCGACCATCGCAGCCTGCTGCACCAACTGGAATGCGTGGCCGTGGTGGCGGATGCGGCTCTTGCGGCCGGACTGCGGGACCAGACGCTGGAAGACCTCTCGCACTGCCGGGAGATCACGCGGGAAGCCCACCGTGCGCGGCCGTGGTGGCGTCAGGCACTCGAGCGTCTGGCGTACCTGCTGCGCCACTGGCTCTAGGCAACGAAGATGCCATGCAGCCGGGGCAGGGGCGAGTTGAGAGTGGGAGCCGGCGTCAGATCCACGGAACCCCTTGCACGTGCCGGGGTTTAACGGTCGCGTGCATTCCAACCTTATCACAACCGTTCGCCCAAGGAGGATCGGAACATGAGGCTGTTGACCGCAGTGATGCTGGCTGCCCTGGCGGTTCCTGTCGGACTTGCCGCCGCCGGCGAGCCGGTGGCCATCACCGACGCGAAGGATCGGCAGATTGTCGATGCGTTTCTTGCTCACGTGGCCAATGTGCCCAAGACGGTCAGCCTCGAAGCCTGCAAGAAGAAGACGGCCGAGGAGTGCGAGGGCATCATCTGGACCATCCTGCCCTACGTCGAGATGCCGCTGGTGGCCTACGAACTGACCGGCGACGCCAAACACCTGGACACGTTCGTCACCGCCATGGACAACCTTCGCGGCGCACTGACCAAGGGGCCCGACGAATACCTGGGATGGTACGGCAAGGCCCTGTCGGGCTTCCAGAATCCGAAGGAGCCAGGCAAGAAGGTGGACGTCATGATCAACGCCTACCGGGCCATCGACCTGATCGGCCGGTTCCTGGTCCTGACAGAGGCCGAGCCGGCTCTGGCCGCCAAGTATGCCGCGCAGCGCGAGGCCTACCGGGACCTGGCCGTGAACCACTTGGCCGAGAAGTGGGTTCGTCGCGGCAACTATGTGAGCCTGGGCGATCGCGGTGCGATCTTCCGAACGCATGCCGCCCTGAAGGAGGACAAGGGCAACCTCACTCAGCCGCACAACAAGCACGCCATCATCATCAGCGGCCTCCTGAGCCTCTACCGCGCGACGGGAAAGGATGAGTATGCCAAGATCGCCGTCGAACTGGGCACGCGGTTCAAGCGCTGCCTGACCCTGAAAGACGGACACTATGAGTGGAACTACTGGGATCCGGCCGGCCAGTGGGACGTGCTGCCGAGCAATCCGAGCAAATGGAAGCACTGGATCGGCGTGGAGCACAAGGGCGGTTACTACGGCGCCAGCCTCTCGCAGGCGGTGCTGCTGTACGAGCACGGCCTCGTGTTCGACGAGACGGACATGGCACGCTTCGTCAAGACCCAGACCCGGATGTGCTGGAACGGAAGCATGGACTCGCCCGCGTGGGCCCGCGTGGACGGCACCACGAGCGACAAGTACATGCAGGGGGCGTACATGTGCGCCGCCCTGGCCCCGCTGAGCGAGAAGATCGCCGAGTTCGTGTACACCGGGCCGCGACAGGACGAGCGGCTCAAGGCCGCCTCGCACGGCTGGCAGGGCGGACCGACCGCCTGCGGGTGGATCGAAGGGAAGTTCCTCGCCATGCCCCGTTCGGCGAAGTCCAGGCAGCCCTATCTGAGCATCGGCAAGAAGATTCTGGCATCAGCCGCCAACCGGACGGCACTGAAGTCCCTGGGATTCGAGGTCAAAGGATCCGGGTACGCCGCGCCACGGTCGCCCGACCAGATGAAGCCGATGCCCAAGGCCCCGGACCCGAAGAATCTCTAGCAGGGACCGCACGCCGACCGTGCAGGGAGGTCGCCCATGCGAGGAACCGTTGCCGCAGTCGCCACCGTGCTGTTGCAGGCCGCCATGGCGGCGGCCGGCGAGCCCTTGAGGATCGACGATCCCGCGGACAGGCAGATCGTCGAGACGTTCCTGAAGCACACCGATTCGTTTCGTCGGATGGTCACTCCCGAATACTGCCGGAAGGCCGCCGCCGAGAAGATCACCGATTACACGTGGGTCATTCCGCGCGCCGTAGACACGATGCTTGCGGCCTACCAGGTGGCCGGCGATCCGAAGCATCTGGACCATTTCGTGGCGATGTTCGCCCACTGCCGCGAGGCGATGAGCCGGGACGCCTCGGGCTACCTCGGGTGGTACGGCAAGACGCTGCCGGGCATCGTTGATCCCGCCGAGCCCGACAAGAAGGTGGACGAACTGCTCAACAGCTTCGCGACCACCGATCTTCTGGCACGGTTCATAGAGGCCACCGACAGCGACCCGGCACTGAGGACCAGGTTCGCTGCCCAGCGGACGGAGTACCTGGACCTGATCGAGAAACACCTGATTGCGAAATGGGATGCCCGCGGATGCTTCGTGGATCTGGCGGGCCGGGGCGCCGTCTATCGCGGTGACACGGGTCTGAGCGCAACGCAGACGCGACTGACCAAGCCGCACAACATGCACTCGATCGTGATCCAGGCGTTGTTGAGCCTGTACCGCGTGACAGGCAAGGACGAGTACATGGCTCGCGCCGTCACGTTGGGCACGCGGTTCAAACGCTGCCTGACCCTGAAGGACGGGCACTACGAATGGAACTACTGGGATCCGGCCGGCCCGTGGGACGTTCACCCGACCGACTCCGCCAAGTGGAAGCACTGGATCGGCCCGGAGCACACAGGCCACTACTATGCCAGCACGCTGTCGCAGGCCGTTGCCCTGTACCACCACGGCGTGGTATTCGACCGGGCCGATATGGACCGTTTCGCCAGGACCCAGATGACCGTCTGCTGGAACGGGGACGCCGAGAATCCGAAGTGGGCCCGCGTGGACGGCACGACCCCCACACAGTACACAGTCGGCGAGTACGTGTGCCCCGTCCTGTCGCCGTTTGACGGGAAACTGGCCGACTTTGTCTACGGCGGACCCGGACAGAAACGTCTTCTGGCCCAGGCCGCAAGCACCTGGCAGAGCGGCATCCTCGCCACAAACTGGCTCCGCGGCAAGTTCTTCGAGATGCCGGCCGCGGCGGGCGGCAGACCCGCCTGCGCCCATGTCGGGGCGAAGTTCCGGGCCGTGGCTGCCAACCGCGATCTGTTGGAGTCGCTGGCCTTCACCGTGGTCGAACCCGGTTACATGCCTCCCAGAACCCCTTCGGCGATGAAGGAGATGCCCGGGGAGCCTCCGGTGCCGCATCCCTGAAGCCGTCGGCCTGCGCCCGAGTCGGATCCGGGTCGCCCCTGAGGGTCCGGCGGCCCATTCCATGTCGCGATTGCCGGGCGTGTTGAGGTTTCGGGGGCGTTGGCGTGTCAGGGAAGCAGGGACAGGATACCAAAAGAGACAGGGTGCAACGAACGGCTCAAGCCCACGATTGCAGGCTCCTGCGGTCCATTGCACCCTGCTTGCATGTCAATGGTACCCCTAAGGGGACTCGAACCCCTGTCACCTGGCTGAGAACCAGGGATCCTAGGCCGCTAGACGATAGGGGCACCTTGTGATTCCACTGCACCCGTCGGCTGGCAGCGGCCTGACTGACCAACCGCGGCGTCCCTCGCGGGACCTCGGCATTATAGCGGGCGATACGACGATTTCAACTCCTTTTCGGACGATTCGACGATTCGGGCGTGTACGTCACGTTTGCAGGCACGCAGTCTCTCCCACCGCAGGAACGGCGGGAAGCGACGTAGGGGGCGCTCGCGAGCGACCGGCGGGGGACAGGCACCCTGGGGGAGGGCGGCTCGCCCCTCGACGAGGCTCGGGACTTGCAGCGAGCCGCCCCTACGGTTGGCGCACGGTTGGCGCTGCGCCCAGACGAGTTGCTTGTCCACCAAACCAGCCGCCGTGACGCGACATGGGGCCGATGAGCGCACGTGTCCTCAGGGCGTCTCGACGGGCGTCATTTCGCCCTGGACGGCGCCTGGGGCAGCAGGGGACGGCGATTCGCCACGATCCGCCGGACTTCCGGCAGCAGGGGCGGTTACTGCGGCAGGGGCAGTCGCAGGAGCGGCTGCCGCGGCCGGGGCGGTTGTGTCTGCCGGGGTGATGCGCTCGCCGATGCGGCGCAGGAGTTCGGTCTCGGCCTGGGTGTCGCGTCCGATGTCGGCCCAGTAGGTGGACTGGTTGCGGTCGAGATGCCGCCATTGCGGCTCTTCGCCGGCGCCTCGCATGTCGCCGCCCTCGGTGCCGATCACGAGGGTGGCGGCCTGGCTGGTGCTCTCGCGCTCAAGGGCGGCACGCAGGCGGACCCGGGCGCTGCCCTCGCCGCGATCGACCCAGCAGGTGACCGTGCGGCGGACGTTCTGGATGTCGCCGCTCGAGAGGTACGCCCCGGCGGCGCGAGCCGTGCCGCGGCGGGGAACCATCAGCGGCCGCGTGCGGATTTCGCCGGAGGCGCGGTCCGACTGGGCGATGAGATAGTCCTCGCCCAGCACGGCCAGGGCGGCGTCGAACGCCAGGTCACGGTCGGTGGCGACGAACACCATGGACTGCCAGGGCTCGTGGCTTGCACAGCCGGCCAGCATCGGGGCCGCAAGTAGGGTTGCAATCAGAAGCTTCCTCATGTCGTCCTCCCCGCGGGCTCGTGTGCCGCCGCCGGCGGGCCGCCCTGCGGCGGCTCTCACTTGAGACCATAGTCCGGATTCTTCCAGTCGAAATCCTTGTCGGTCAGGCCCGTGTTGAGTTTCAGGTCCGCGTAGCGGTACTTCGACATGATCTGCCCGTCCCAGTCGTACGAGTCGGCGCCGACCGGCACCAGCTTCTCGCAGTCGATGAACAGCACCAGTTCCTTGCCGGGGTATATGTCCTTCTTCGGCAGGGTCCGCTTGATGCCGTAGCACGTGCGACCCGCGGCGGTCATCGTGCCGAGAAACTCCACCTTCAGGTCGCCGTTTCTGGCGGCTTCCTCATACACGGCCAGGGCTGCGCTGAGCATGTTCGTCATGCCGGCCTTCGTGATGGGCCGCAGGTTGTCCTTCATCGCGCGGCTGGAGTCGGGCTCGACCCAGAGCTTGATCCACGACAACAGGCCGCCGGCGTGGGCTCGCATCTTGCCGCTGTTCTGGCCCTCGACGTAGACGGCCTCCTTGCCCTTGTCGCCCATGACGAACTTCATGTAGACGCTGAACGGGTCGCGACGCCATTTCATGTTGGCGGCCTCTTCGTCGCGGAGCTTGCCGTCGATGCGTTCCTGCTTGTGGAAGGTCGCCGTGAAGTCGATGACGGTCTCGTGGCACTTCATCTGGAGGAGCTGAAGGAACTTGAGCTGGTCGGTGCGGACCAGGGAATGCCAGTCCACCTGGGCCCACTTGGCCGTGGCGCGGCGAATCTCGTCCTCGGTCTTCGGGAGCGACGGATCGAGCTGCGGGAACTGCGTCGTGGGCGGTGCAGGCGTTGCCGGGGGCGACACGGTCTTCATGGGCTCGGTGGCCGCAGGGGGTTGGGCGGGCACGGTCGCTTCGGGCGCCGGCCCGGGCGCCACGGCGCCGGCCTCGTCGGCGGCGCGCAGAACACCCGGCCAACACACGGAACACACGGCCAGGGCTATGGAGAGGATTCGCATCGGCACGGCGCCCCTCGGCAGGTTCACGGCTCGGCGGCTGTTCCCCGGGTGAGTACAAACGGTGCCGGAAACCGCACGATTGTCTGGCAGACGTCCTGGAAACCGGCGTCGGCAAACACCTTCCGGAAGTCGGCGGCCGACAGGTGGTGGACTTTGCCGCCCTCCATCGTCGTGACGGCTACGTCGTAAATAAGGTATCCGTACAGGTTGTCGCGGTATCCGTCGGTGATGAAGAGCCGCCCGCCGGGTTTCAGCACCCGGTGCATCTCCTTCACGGCGGCCGCCTGATTCGGATAGTGGTGAAACGAGTTCGAGCAGGTCAGGTAGTCGAACGTGGCGTCCTCGAACGGCAGGTGCTCGCTGTCGGCCACCGAGAGGTGGATGCGCGGCTCGCTGACGACGTGGTGCTGTGCCGACCGGATCATCGACTCGCACAGGTCGATGCCGAACACCCTGGCGTCGCGATGATGGGTGATCATGCGGTGGGCCAGTTTGCCGGTGCCGCAGCCGATGTCGAGAATATGGGCCTTGCCCGCATCGCCCAGTTCGCGGACGATCATCTTGTGCGACGGGTCAAACAGCAGCCATTGCAGGACGCTCTTGTCGTACGACTTGGACCAGGAATCGAACTCCTCGTTCGATCTCTTCTTCAGGGTATGCTCTGCGCTCACAAGGTTCTCCTGTCATGTCCCGCGGACGGGGGCATTGTATCAGAATTATCGGTTCTGTCGCCGTGAAAGTTGTTTCATAATGCCCGTCGCGAGACTGGCCGGCAACGGCGCCCGGCGAAGCCTGTCGGCATCGTCCAGGTGCGCCGCCAAGGCCGTCAGGTGCATGTCGCATGCGTGAGCGGGCAACTGGTCTGGGACATCGTAGGGGCGGCTCGCGAGCCGCCCTCCCAGGTGCCTGTCCCTCGCGGGGCGCTCGCGCGCGATCCCTGCATCGCTTGCGGCCACTGCCCACAGGCTCGACGTGTGCCCAGGGCCGTTACTATGGCCGACGAGGGCTTGACATCGGATTGGGCCAGGAGTATAAGTGATGGCCTGCATGGCAGGCGCGGGCCTCAGGTGGAAACGGCAGGTCCGCGGCAATCCGACACTTACAGCATCAGGAGCCAACGATGATCGAGGTCCAGGACCTGACCAAGTACTATGGCTCGCGACTGGCGGTTGACGGCGTGTCGTTCCAGGTGGACGAGGGCGAGATCGTCGGCCTGCTGGGGCCCAACGGCGCCGGCAAGACCACCCTGATCCGCATGCTCACGTGCTTCATGCCGGCCACCAGCGGCCGCGCCACGGTCAATGGCTTCGACGTCTTCTCCCAGAGCCTCCAGGTTCGCCAGAGCGTCGGCTACATGCCCGAGAGCGTGCCGCTGTACGAGGACATGCGCGTGGAGGAGTACCTGCGGTTCCGCGGCGAGATCAAGGGGCTGGGCGGCGACGCGCTGCGTCGTCGCATGGGCGACGCCATCGAGCGGTGCCAGCTCAGCGACCGCCGGCGCCAGATCATCGCGACGCTGTCGAAGGGGTACCGTCAGCGCGTGGGGCTGGCCGAGTCGCTGCTGGGCGATCCGAAGGTGCTGATCCTGGACGAGCCGACCATCGGGCTGGATCCCGGACAGATTCGCGAGGCGCGGCGGCTGATTCAGCACCTCGGCGAGCGGCACACCGTGCTGCTGTCGAGTCACATCCTGCACGAGGTGGAGCAGGTTTGCTCGCGGATCGTGATGATCTCGGGCGGCAAGCTGGTGGCCGACGGTCCGCTGAGCGAGCTGCGGACGGGCATCGGCGGGCAGGGGACGACGCTTCTGGAGGCCGCGGGCGACGATGCCGAGGGGCTGAAGCGGGCCATCGGCGGTCTGCACGGCGTCAAAAGCGTTTCGGCCGAGAAGGCTGAGGGCGATTACACGGCGTTCAGGATCGAGTCGCAGGGCGAGGCCGACGTGAGGCAGGCTGTCGGCGAACTGGCTGTCCGCAGGGGGTGGCGCGTCCGCGAGCTTCATACGCAGCGGCCGACGCTCGAAGAGTTCTTCATCCGCAAGACTGCCGAACAGAATCTGCGGGGCAGGGCGAACTGATGCGGGCCGCCGCGGCCAGCGGCGCCCCTGGCTTCTACGAGAGGAACCGGCAATGTCCAAGATCATGGCCGTCATGAATCGCGAGCTGCGGGCCTACTTCTACAGCCCTGTCGGGTACATCGTCATCGCGGTGTTCCTGGTGCTGGGAGGCATCTTCTTCGGGTTGATGGACTTCGATGCCAATCGGCCGGCCGAGATGCGCAACGTGATGTTCTGGCTGGCGGGCGTTCTGGTGTTTCTGATTCCCGTCATCACGATGCGTCTGGTCAGCGAGGAGATGAGCCGCGGCACGATCGAGAGCCTGATGACCGCGCCGGTGACCGATGCACAGGTGATCCTGGGCAAGTTCTTCAGCGCGGTGGCGTTCTTCCTGATCCTGCTGGCGCCGACGCTGAGCTACGCGGTGGTGCTTGCGGTGTTCGCCGAGCCCGACTGGGGCCCGATTGCCGCGGGGTACCTGGGCCTGGTGCTGATCGGGGTTCTGTTCCTGTCGATTGGCCTGCTGGCCAGTTGCTGCACGCGGTCGCAGATCGTCAGCGCGTTCGTGCCGTTCGTGTTCCTGGGGATCATGACGTTCCTTTGCCGGTTCCTGACGTTCCACCTGGACGGCCTGCCGCGCGACCTGCTGCGGTACGTGGGGTTCCTGACGCGATACGAGAACTTCGGCAAGGGCGTGGTTTCGCTGAACGACGTGGTGTTCTTCCTGAGCCTGACGGTGCTGGCGCTGTTCCTGAGCGTGAAGATTCTGGAGAGCCGCAAGTGGCGCGGTATCCGCGGCTGATCGGCCGCCGGGCGGCGGACGCGGCAAGGTGAACAAGCTCCCGTCTTATCGGAGACGACGATGGCAGAGAACCAGGAATCCAAGACTCCCGAGATGCAGACGGCACCGGCGGCGGCCCGGCGACCCAGCCGCATGGCCATCGGGGCCAACGTGGTGGTGGCGTCGGTGCTGATGGCCGGCCTGGTGGTGGCGGCCAACTTCATCGCGTGGTGGGCGACCAAGGAGTTCCGCCTGACGCGCGACATGACGCGCCAGGGGCTGCACAGCTTCAGCAGCCGCACGACCAAGGTGCTCGACAAGATCGACGCCCCCGTGCGGATCACGTCGCTTTACTATGCCGCCGAGAAGGATGAGGAGGCGGCCCTTCGCAAGCGCCGCGTGGAGGATCTCCTGGAGTTGTACGAGACCCGCGGCCGCGATGTCGCGATCGAGGCCGTCGATCCGATCGACGACTACGCCAAGCTGACCGAGATGGGCACGCGCATCACCCGTCTGCATGCCGACGAGACCGCTCCGTATGCGGACGTCGTGAAACGGTACCTGGGGCTGAATCCGTCGCTGCTGGCACTGATGGAGTCGGAGAAGACCCTCTTCGGACAGGTCGCCCAGGACCCGCAGGTGACGGGCGATCTTCGTGAGTTCGTCGGGCTGGTGGCGCAGAAACTGGGCGAGCAGCACGAAGGGCTGAAGAGCATCGCCGACGCCATGCGGGCCGACGTGGGACGATGGATCGGCGAGGCCGACGCGTCGGCCCCGACCGACGATTCCCAGTGGCGGGACATGGGGATTCCCCGGTACAGCGAAGCGACCGCCCAGATCGGCGAGGTGGTCAACGGCGTGTCGATGTTGCTCGGTGCCGTCGCCCAGGGAGCGGTCCAGCAGACACAGGTGGCGGGGGTCCAGTTGCCCGACGCCGCGCGGCAGGCCTTCGACGGCATTGACGCTCGCTACCAGGACATTCTGCGGCAACTGACCGACCTGGCTGCCTCCCTGAACGACCTGAAGCCGCTGGCGCTGGACGATTTCCGCGGCCGCATCCGTCCGAACAGCCTTGTCATCGAGGCCGCCGGCAAGGCCCGTGTGGTCGAGTTCGACGACGTGTGGCCCGTGGTGCGCAGCGAGGACCAGCCGATGATGGACGCCGAGGAGCAGCGCAGCTTCAGCGGCGAAGACGCGGTGACTTCGGCGCTGATTCGTCTGACGAGCCGCGTGAAGACGGCGGCCGTGTTCGTCATCCACGGCAGTGCCCCGATCAGCGACTACCGCGCCCCGTACAGCGAGTTTGCCTCGCGTCTGACGCGCAACGGGTTCGAGATCGTCAACTGGGACATCGCGAGCGGCCAGGAACCGCCCGATCTGGAGAGCTACGACCGGCGAGTGTTCGTTCTGATGCCGCCGGAGCAGCAACAGCCGCCGATGATGGGCATGCCCCAGCCGCCGCCGGCGCGGCCGGAGGAGTATGAGCCCCTGCGGAAGTACATCGAGCGCGGCGAGGCCGTGATGGCGTTCGCGCGTGTGTCGCCGGACGACAATCCGATGATGCCCGCCGGCGGGATTCCGTACCTGGGCTTGCTCAGGGCCTACGGCGTCACGGTCCGCACGAACGTCACGGCGGCCATGACGCACCCGACGGAACGGCCCGACGGCAAGCCGGCCGCCATTCCGATCCTGATGACGACGAACTACCCGTCGGCGACAAATCTCGAGGCCGAGAGCCCGATTGTCGCGCCGTTGCAGGGGCTGCTGTCGTACTGGGTGGGCCCCGCCGTTGTCGAGCGAGACAGCCAGGGCGAGCCGCCGGCAGGGCTGCGCATCGTGCCGCTGGTCGAGGTGCCCGACGACGGCAAGAGTTGGGGCGAGTCGGACCTGATGATGCTCAACAACGGTATCGGTCAGTACGATTCGGGCGGCAGCGACGTGGCGGCGCCCTTCGCCGTGGCCCTGGCGGCTGAGCGTCCGTTCGCCGATGCGGCTGCCGCTTCCACAGCCGACACGGCCGCCTCGTCCGCGTCGGGACGCATCGGACGGCTCGTCGTTCTCGGCACGGACATGATGGCCATGGACCGGTTCATGAAGCCGCAACTCGCCCTGACCGGCAACGGGCTCCAGTGGCTCGATTTTCCGGGCAACGGCGAATTGCTGGTCAACGCCATGTTGTGGCTCGGCGGCCAGGAGGACATGATCGCCGTCAGTTCGCAGGCCATGCAGTACAGCCGCATCGGCGACCTCGGCGGCGGCACGGGCACCCTGGTCCGCTGGCTGCTCTGGGGCGCGTTGCCGTTGGCGGTGGTGCTGGTCGGGATTGCGGTCTACTCGGTTCGAGTCCGGGCGAAATAGCTCTTCAGTGAGGTTGCACGATGAACTTCCGCACGACACTCATTCTGGCTGTGCTGGCCGTTGTGGCCGCCGGCACGGTGTTGCTGATCAAGTACAAGATGCCCGCCGACGAAGGGGGCAGCGGTCGCGAGACTCTGGCCAGTTCGCGTGCGTTCGCAGGCGTCTCGGCGTCCGACGTGACGCGGATCGAGGTGGACCGCCAGGGCAAACTCGGCCGCATCGTCCTCGAACAGTCGGACCACGACTGGCGACTGGTCGAGCCGGTGGGTGCCAAGGCTCGTTACACACAGGCGTCGCTGCTGGCCCGTCTGCTGGCGGAGTTGTCCTACGATCGCACGGCGAAGGTGGGCAGCCCCGCGCTGGACAGTGCCCGGCTGGATCCGCCCGAGGCAGCCATCCGGTTCACGGCCAAGGTGGCGCCCAAGGACGCAGCGGAAGGAGCCGCGCCGACCGTCGCCACCTACGAGCTGGCCGTCGGTCGCCAGACGGGGCTGGGCACGGACCGCTACACGTTTGTCCGCGTCAAGGGCAGCGACGTGGTCTACCTGGCCAAGGGAGAGCTTCACGAGGTCGCCACCGCCGATCTGGAGGAGTTCCGCGACAAGAACCTCTTCGGTTTCGGTCCCGGTCGCATCGGCCGACTCGCGCTGACCCGCGACGGCGCGACCCTTGCGGCGGAGCGTGCGGCCGACGAGACGTGGACCCTTGTTGAGCCGGTTCGCGCCCGCGGCGACGGCGAGGCCATCGAGGCGTTGCTCTCGGCCGCCACGAGCCTGGTCGCCGACGACTTCGTCGAGATCGGCAGCGACGACGGCAGCCGCTATGGTTTCGACGAGCCGCGGCTGACGCTGGTCCTGCAGGAGAAGGCCGCCGCGGCTCCCAAAAGCGAGTCGCCGGCCCCCGACGCCGGCCAGGGCAAGGCCGATCAGCCGCCGGCCGATCCGGCCAAGGCGCCCACGCCCGTGGTCCACACGCTGATTGTCGGCGGGCAGGCTGACCTTCAAGGCACGAAGGCCTACGCACGAATCGAGGGTCAGCCCTCGGCGTTCATTATCCAGGAGAAGTCCGTCCGCGCCCTGCGCAAGGAGGTCTTCGACCTACGCGACCGGCGGGCCGTGCCGATGGATTCGTATCGCGTCGATCACCTGGCCCTGGACCTTGACGGCGCCGCGGTGGCCCTTGACCGGGCCGACGCCGCCTGGACGATTGCCGTGCCCGAGAAGGCCCCGGCCGAAGGCCAGTCGGTTCAGTCGCTCCTGGACAGGATGGCTGGGATGAAAGTCACGGCCTTCACCGATCAGGCCGACCCCGCATCGGCGGAGCTCGGGCTCGACAAGCCGTACGGGACCGTCACGTTCCGCCATCGCGGCGACGTGAAGGACACGAGTATCGTCATCGGCCGCGAGGTCGCCGGCGGGGCCATGTGGGTTTTCGATCCGGCCACCTCGGTCGCCGGGAAGGTCGATGGGGCGGACGTTCTGCGGCTGAAAACCACGTGGCTGGACCTGCACCAGCTCAGCGTGTGGACGATCGGTCCCGAGTTGGTCGTGAGGTCGGCTTCGTGGACGCGCAACGGCGAGACCGTCGAACTGACCAACAGCGGCACCAACGAGAAGCCCCAGTGGCGCCTCGTACAGCCGATCGAGGCGGCACCGAACGTCGAGAAGGTCCACGAACTCATGGGCCGCCTGCGAAACGTCGAGGCGGCGCGGAACCTGGCCGCGGCCGACAAGGCCGCCGACTTCGGCCTGGACGATCCGGCGATTCGCGTCACGGTCACGGCCGAGGCGGCCGGAGGCGAGATGCGCGAATTCTCGCTGCTGATTGCCGAACGGGATGGGAAGCACGTGGGCATGGTGGCCGGCGGGAAGCTCATCTTCGACGTGGACCCGGCCCTGGTGAGCGGTCTGGCCGTGGCGCTGGACGGCGCGGCGTGGGCCGACTTCAACAAGGATCAGGCGACGCGGTTGGAGATCCGCGGACCGAACGTCGAGTTGAACCTCAACCGCCTCGGCGACGAGTGGACGGCCGACAAGGCCGACGGCCTGAACGTCAACGCGATGCGGGTTCGGTGGCTCCTGAGCGACCTGGCCGAGATCGAGCCGGCCGCAGTCGTCCGCTACAAGACGGACAATCTTCTGCCGTACCACCTCGACCAACCCGAGTGGCGGATCCGCGTCAAGGGGCTGACCTTCGACCGGACCTTCCTGGTCGGCGGCAACGGTCCGGGCGGCCGCTACGCCACGGTCGAGGGCTCCGGCCGCGTGGTCATTCTCGACCTGAAGGACGTCGAGAAACTCGCCAAGGACAGAAGTTACTATGAGGCGGCGCGGTAGTCGCCATACAATGTGAAGCGACGACGTTTCCAACGCAGGGCTCATCGGGCCCTGCGTTTTGTTGGCACAGTCGCCCTCGGACCAAGGCCATGCTCGACGTCACCAGGTTGCTCTGCGGCATCGCCACCCCGGGCGACAGTCTGCGCTACGGGACGACGGATTCGCCGGGGCGGCGGCATGGCGGGCAGGGCGGCTCCACGCCCTCCGATGGTCGCGGGCGGCGGCCCGTCGTGGTCTGGAACTGCACCCGCCGCTGCAATCTGCGCTGCATCCACTGTTACGCCGGCAGCGACGCGGGCCGCGCGCCAAACGAACTGACGGGCGACGAGGCCCGGCGCATGCTCGACGACCTGGCGGCGTTCCAGGTGCCGGCCCTGCTCATGTCCGGCGGTGAGCCGCTCCTTCGCGAAGACCTCATGGACCTCGCCCGGTATGCCCGCGACCGGGGCATCCGGCCGACGCTGTCCACCAACGGCACGCTCATCACGACCGCCGTCGCCCGCGACATTCAGCAGGCCGGATTCACCTACGTCGGCATCAGCCTCGATGGCATAGGCGAGGTCAACGACCGCTTTCGCGGCGCCGACGGCGCTTTCGACAAGGCCGTTGCCGGGTTCCGCCATTTGCGGGAGGTCGGCCAGCGCGTGGGTCTGCGGCTCACGCTCACGAGGCAGACGGTGCGCGACCTCGACGCGATCTTCGATTTTCTGGAAGAGGAAGGGGTGGACCGGGCCTGCTTCTACCATCTGGTCTACACCGGCCGCGCCGGCACGATGGCCGACGACGACCTGCCCTGGACCGCCGCGCGACGGGCCCTCGACACGATCTTCCATCGCACGCGGGACTTTGCCGCTCGCGGCCTGGCGAAGGACATCCTCACGGTCGATAGTCACGTCGACGGCGTGTACCTGTACCTGTCGCTGCTCGGGAGCGACCCCGTCCGAGCCGAAGAGGTGCGGCGACTGCTCGCCTGGAACGGCGGCGCGGCGGCCAGCACAGGCGTGGGCATCGGGTGCATCGACTTTGTCGGCGACGTGCATCCGGACCAGTTCTGGAGCCACTACCGATTGGGCAACGTGCGCGAGCGGCCGTTCAGCCGCATCTGGTCCGACTCCGGCGAGCCGTTGCTGGCCGGACTTCGAGACCGCCTGCCGCGACTCAAGGGGCGCTGCCGGCTCTGTCGCTTCCGCGACCTGTGCGGCGGCGGATCGCGTGTGAGGGCCGAGTTCGTCTTCCGCGACGTGTGGGCCCCCGAGCCGGCCTGTTACCTGTCCGACGACGAGATCGGCATCGACGCCGACGCCCGGCGGCGCCTGGCCGAATGCGGGGAGAGTTTTCCTATGCCGGCGTCGCTTCACGGTGACGTCTGACCGCCGCAGGGGCATGCCACCGCTGCGCGGCCGGCCCGCGTTGCGCAAGCTGCCTTAACGAGGGGCTGCACCAGGGTCTTGCAAGCGGCCTCCGTCTCGTGCTATAATCGCGACCGACATAAGCGGGCGTAACTCAGCGGTAGAGTGTCAGCTTCCCAAGCTGAAGGTCGAGGGTTCGAATCCCTTCGCCCGCTCCATAGACAGCAACAGACGCCGGTGGCCCACTGTGGCCAGCCGGCGTCTGTCTTGTTTTCAGTCCCGCGGGTGGTCCCGCGCGTGTCGCGGATCAGACCACGTTGCTGCGGCGGGCCTCCAGTTCGCGACGGATCTCGGCCATACGGCGCTCGTTCAGCGGGTAGTAGTGCAGCACGATCAGGGCCGCCGTGCTGAACGCAGCCGGTACCAAGGCATAGAGGATTCGCATCTTCCAGAGTGCGGCCGGGTCCTGGTTGCCCAGCAGGGCGGCATCGAAGCCGGTCAGTTCGAGCATGAGGCCGGCCAGGAAGGCGGTCAGGGCCAGTGCTGTCTTGATGACCCAGTTGCCGATGGCGCCGAACATACCCTCGCGGCGCATGCCGTGCTTCAACTCGTCGTCATCGCAGATGTCGGCCTTCATGGAGGCGGTGATCGTCCAGTATCCCGCCGCCTGTGGCGCCCCAATGATGGACGAGATCAGCAACATGTACGGGAAGCTGCGGTTGTAGAAGACCAGAGTCATCAGCGAGCTGAAGATGCCGATCACCACCATGGCCTTGAGCGTCCGAACCTTGCCCAGCCTTTTGGATACCAGCGTCATCAGGGGCACGGAGATGATCGAGGTGACCGAGAACAGGTTGGCCGCGATTGCGGCAAGCCCGGCGCCTTCCTTGGTGTCGCCGCCGAAGATGTAGTAGTAGATGATGTACTTGCCGAACATGCCCACCAGGCCGCCGCCGATTCCGCCCAGGAGCAGCACCGCCGTCAGCATCTGGAACGGGCGGTTGGCGAACGTCATTCCCAACCCCTTCCAGAATCCGACCTTGGTCTGATCCTTGGCGATGTGGTAGTACCGCTCCTTGACGAAGATGGCGGGGAGCACGCCGCCCACGATGACCATGAAGGCGATGACAAAGCTGAGCGTTCGGACGCCGACAATCGTACTCTCGAAGTAGTCCTCCTGGGCGAGGCGGAAGACCCAGGGCAGCATCATCAGGAAGGCAAAGCTGAAGATCATCTTGTATCCGGACACGACCGTCCGTTCGTGGTAGTCGGCGGTCATCTCCAGGCCGAGCGTGTGGTAGGGTACCGTCTGGATGGTCGAACAGATGTCGAAGAAGAACAGCGTCAGCATGTAGTAAAGCATGATGCTCTTGTGGCCCCAATGCGTGGGAACCTGCCAGATAAGGATGAACGCCAGGGCTGTCAGGAATGAGCCGACGAAGATGAATGGCTTGCGGCGGCCAAAGCGGCTGCGGAAGTTGTCCGAGATCTTGCCCATCAGCGGGTCGGTCAGGGCGTCGAAGAACCGATAGAGCGTCTGCACCAGTCCAATCCAGCTCGGCGGCACCAGCAGCGTGACGTTGAAGACGTCGTTGGCCAGAGCCTTCACCCCGTCGGTCGAGAGCTGGAAGCTGCCCGACCCAAGGCCGTACATGATCTTCTCCAGCAGAGGTACCTTGTCCTTCGTGGCCGTCTCTTGTGGCGCGATGTCGTCGTCGCCGGCGAATTTGATGTCCACGGGCGGAGGGCCCGGCAGCCTTGTGGACTCCGTGTTCTGGTCACTCATAGTGCTCCCGTTCTCCTCGAAGGCCTGCCGAGTGCGGCAACGCTCGGCTGAAAGGAATACGCCCCGTTGTGGCAAGGCGACCGTCGCCCATGCCGTCAGGGTCTGCTGGTGTTCCTCGCACTTGCCCGCAGGGTGTCGTCTCAGAGAAGGGGGGCAAGTGTTCAACGCCGGAGTTGGAAAAGAGTTTCGCCCCGTCGCCACGCCGTCACGCGGCTTCCAGTGGATCTGCGCGACAAGGCACTATTGTGCACGGCCTAGAGGTCGATTCAACGTCAAAGGGGCTGCCCCAGCCAGGCGTCGCATGGCATCCGGCGGCGACCTATCCTGTGGTGCAGCAATGAGTTGCGCGTTCTGTGGGCGGGTGGGCGATACGCGAATGGATCGTTCCTGTGTGGACGGCACCGAAGCCCGCCGCGATTTAACGCATCAGGGTAGGTGCGCAGGGCCTTCATGGCCACGCGACCGGACTTCGTGGGCATTTCCTGGGCAGGGCTTCAAGTCGTGATTGGCTGCGATTGGCCTTGACCCGGTTTGGCTTTTCCAGTTAAATGGTTCCCAACGTTCACAGTCAGGTTCTCGGGGGATTTGATTGCGGCCACATGCAGACCCGCATTGCCAAATGTTCACAAGAGAGCAACGTCGACGAAATCTGTCGCCAGGCTGCCGAATTGCTTTACGATGGCCAGGTGGTGGTTTTTCCCACGGAAACGGTGTACGGCGTCGGCGCCTCGGCGGCCAGCCGCGAGGCGATTGACGCGTTGCGGCAGGTCAAGGGCCGCCCGGAGCGCAAGCCGTTTACGGTCCACGTCGCAAGCTCTTCCGACGCAGAGGCTTACGTGGACCACGTGTCCCGCGTGGCAAGGCGGTTCCTGAGGAAGACGTGGCCGGGGCCCCTGACGCTGATTCTCGATGCACCGCGGGTGTTCGATCCGCAACTCTGGAAGAGCAGGGCACCGACCATCGCGCCGCCAATCCCCGAGTTGGTGTACCACGAGGAGACGGTGGGCATCCGGTGCCCGGCTCATGACATCGCGACGCGGATTCTGCGGATGGCGGGCGTGCCGGTGGTGGCCTCCAGCGCCAACTTCATGGGCAATCCGCCGCCCTACGATGCTGCCGCGGCCGCGCGAGACCTGAACGGTCGCGTGCCGCTGATTGTGGATGCGGGAACGACCCGCTACGCCGCCGCGAGCACGATCGTGCGCGTTCGTGGCGACCAGTGGACCGTGGTTCGCGAGGGGGTGCTGTCGCGGCGGTATCTGGAGAAACTGCTGAGCACGACGCTGCTGTTCGTGTGTACGGGCAACAGTTGCCGCAGCCCCATGGCGGCCGCCCTGGCCCGGATGGAAGTGGCGCGGCGGCTGGGGTGCCGGCAGGACCAGTTGGAGGGCGAGCACGGCATTAAGATTCTGTCGGCCGGGGTGTTCGCGCCTCCGGGCCGTGAGGCATCGCAGGAAGCCCGGGACGAGATACGCGCCCGCGGCGGCAGCCTGGACGATCACCGGACCACGCCATTGTCGGCGGAACGGATTCGTGAGGCGGATGCGGTGTTCTGCATGACGTCGTCGCACCGGGAGGCCGTGCTGTCGCTGGCGCCGGACGCGGTCGAGAAGACGTTTCTTCTGGACCCGGCCGGTCGCGACACGCAGGATCCCATGGGCGGCGGCCCGGACGTGTACAGGGCCTCGGCCGACCAGATCGAGGCCGCCGTGAGACAACGTATTCAGGAGCGTTTTGCATGAGAGTTGCCATTGGAAGCGATCATCGCGGGTATCAGGCCAAGGAGACCATCAAACGGTTTCTGATCCAGATGGGCCACGACGTGGCCGATTTCGGGGCCGGGGAGAATCAGTCCACGGATTACCCCGACATTGCGGTTCCGGTGTGCGCTGCCGTGAGCCGCAAGGAAGCGGATCGCGGGATCCTCCTCTGTGGATCGGGCATCGGGATGTCGATGACGGCGAACAAGGTGTCCGGGATTCGCGCGGCGCTGTGCCACGACGAGCTGACGGCCGAGATGAGCCGCCGGCACAACGATGCCAACGTGCTGTGCATGGCCGGCGACCTGCTGGGCGACGAGCTGATGCGCCGGATGGTGGACATCTGGATGGCCACGGAGTTCGAGGGCGGCCGACACGAGCGGCGCATCAAGAAGATGATGAAGGTCGAGGACGGTCTGGACGGTGCGGAACCGGGGACCGAGGCGGAGAAAGCCCGGCCTGGATCGCGCGGCACGGGCCACTGACGCTTCCCGCGCGAGTGGGGCTGACCGAATGTGAAACACTCCCCCGTCGGCCATGGGCCTGCGGGGGAGTTCTCTAACGGGTGCAGAGGCCTACTGCGGCAGGCGGCTCAGGCTCTCGGTCTCGCCGACCAGCACGAGGATGTCGTCGGGACGGATCACCGTGTCGGCCATGGGCACGTCGATGACCTGTTCCTCGACCGTTTCCTCGCCCTCGGCCCGGACGGCACTGACCTGCTTCTTGATGGCCACAAGGTTGACCTTGTACTTCTTGCGCAGGTCGATCTGGGCGAGCGTCTTGTTGTGGAATGCCTTGGGCGCCTTGACCTGCATGAGACTGTGCCCTTCGGACAACTCGACGAATTCCATAATCTGCGGATTCGACAACTGCCGCCCCAGGCGCACGGCGCTCTCGTCCTCGGGACAGATCACCTGGTCGGCGCCGATGCGCTGGAGAATCTTCGACTGAATGGGCGTGCTCGCGCGGCTGATGACCTGGCGAATGCCGATTTCCTTGAGCGTCGCGGTAGCCAGGGCGTTGGCCTCGAAGTGCTCGCCGATGGTCACCACGGCGGCGTCCACTTTCTCGATGCCCTGCGATCTCAGGGCCGCCGGATCCGTCGCGTCCAGGCGCACCGCCAGCGCCACTTCGTCGCGGGCTTCCTCGACCATGTCCTGTCGCTCGTCGATGGCGATGACCTCGTGTCCGTACTCCGTCAGGCTGGTGGCCAGCCGCCGGCCGAAGCGCCCGAGACCGATAACCGCAAATCGTTTCATGATCGCACCCCCGTCCCGTCTCATCCGATCGCCACGTTCTCCGTGGCGTACTCGTACTTGACTTCCTGTGCCCCGAGGGGCAGGGCGATGAACAGCGTCAGCGGTCCCACGCGACCGATGAACATGACCGCTATGATAAGCAGCCGCCCCAGATGGTTCAACTGCGGCGTGACGCCCGTGCTCAGTCCCACCGTGCCGAAGGCGCTGGTCGCCTCGAACATGGCATCCAGAAACGCCATCCCTTCGTGGGCCACGGACAGGGCCAGCGTGGCGGCGACGACCACGGCGCCGCCCAGCGTGATGATGACCAGGCTTCGAAGGAAGATGTTCTGCGGAATCGATCGTTTGAAGGCGTGGGTGTTCTGGCGGTTGCGCAGCATGCTCCAGACGCCGCAGAAGACGACCGCCAGCGTCGCGGTCTTGATCCCGCCGCCGGTCGATCCAGGGCTGGCGCCAATGAACATCAGCACGATGGTCAGGAACTTGCTGCTGTCGGTCAGCTGGCCGATGGGCACAGTGTTGAAGCCGGCCGTCCGGGCCGTGACGCTCTGGAACCACGCGTACAGGGCGCGATAGTGCGGCTCGGTTCGGGCCATGAACGGCCGCGCGTCGGCCGGACTGTTGGAGTCCATCAGGTTCGGCAGCGTCTCGAAGAACATCAGCATGCCCAAGCCGGCCGCCAGCAGGATCAGCGTCGTGAGCAGCACGAGTCGCGTCTGAAGCGACAGGCGGCGACGGTCCAACTCGGGTTGTGGGATCCGCCCCCTGAGGCGGGTCCACAAGCGTCGGACGTGGCAGCGGCCGATTCGCGACAGGTTGTGAATGACCAGGAATCCGAGGCCGCCGACGATGATCAGCCCGGTGACGGCCACATTGACCTGCCACGTGTCGCGGTACAGCTCCAAGCTTCGATCGTAGATGCAGAAGCCGGCGTTGCAGAAGGCGCTGACGGAGTGGAAGATGCTCATGAACAGGCGCTGGCCGGTGGTCATGGCGGGCTCGTCCCAGAGATTCCACAGGCTCCAGACGCCCAGGGCTTCGATGGCCGCCGTGGATAGGACAATGAAGACCATGATGCGGCCGACGCGAATGTGTCGGCTGCCACTGACCACGTTGCTGAGCGTGGCGCTCTCGCGCAGGCCCAGGCTGCGCCACAGCACCAGGGCGAACAGGGCGCCGAACGTCATGATGCCCAGGCCCCCGAGCTGGATCAGCACCAGGATCACGCCTTGGCCGAACGGCGACCAGTATCCGCCGGTGGACTCCACCACCAGGCCCGTCACGCAGACGGCGCTGGTGGCTGTGAACAGGGCCGTCGTGAACTCCGCGGGCGGAGCCTTCGTATGCGACAGCCGCATGTAGTGCACCTGTTCGTTTCCCGCTCCCGACTGTACGACGAACATGGAACGGTCTTTGGCGAACACATTGCCGCGAAGGTGCCGCTCAGGACCACCCTGTGGGTCGCGAATCGTGACCTCGTGACTGGTGGCTTCGGGCAGCATGAGCAGGCCGGTGCCGAGAAGGATGAGGACCAGGAAGCTCGACACAAAGAGCTGCGCGGGCCGGAAGCGGCTGGAGGTGGCGGCGCGAAGCAATTCCGTGGCCCGCACCACCAGGAACAGCACCAGGGCGACATGGCACACGGTCTTCAGGAGAACGCCGCGTCGAGGCTCGTCGGCCGAGGCGGCGACAAGGAGTGCGACGATCGTCGCCACGCCGAGTGCGAGCTCGTACCAGTGGTTTCGAAGGCAGGCCCAGGCGTCGGATGAGCCGCGCAATCGCCAGGCTGCCAGCAGCAGGAACGCCGCAAGGGCCAGCGCCTGCACCGTAAGGAGGACGGTCGCTGCGACCCCGGCCGGCCGGAAGCCGTAGTGGCCGGCGAGCGCCGCGAACGCTGCCACGCTGACGACGGCCGCCGCCAGGTTCAAGCGGGCGGCCCCGTCGGCGCGTCGATTTCCGGGTTGGCTGGCGTCGTTGGTCATGGGTGACTCGCGGGCCCCCGCGATGATCGCTGTGACAGGTGTCCTGTGCCCATCCCCGGCCGACCCGTTGCCGCGGGATCAGCCCTTCTTGTACACGTCGTCCGGGTCGAACATCTTCTGGCCTTCCTCGACCCAGCCGTCCTCGCGCAGGTGCCAACTGAAGCAACTGCGGTACCCCGTGTGGCACGCGCCGCCAATCTGGCGAACGGCAATGCGCAACACGTCTTTGTCGCAGTCCGTGCTGATCGAGACCACCGTCTGCGTGTGGCCGCTCGATTCGCCCTTCATCCAGTACTTTTTGCGGCTACGGCTCCAGAAATGCGTCTTGCCCGTCTCGATCGTGGACTTCAGGCTCGCGGCATTCATCCATGCGACCATCAGCAACTCGCCGTTGTCGGCGTCCTGGACGACTGCCGGGATCAGACCCTGTGCGTCGAACTTCAACTCGCCAATCGTGCTGTCCAACATCCGTTACACCCTTCCTGACTACCGTGATATGAGTTACGGCGGCTCGCGCCGCGCACAGGCCGTGATTATAGCCGCCGCGACCGCCCCGGACCATTGTTTTCCGGTTCCGTTGCCCCACCCCCGGGCTTGTCCGGCCGTTCTGGCATGTGTGGCAATCCCTCGATGAAGCACGTGGGCTAGCCCCTGTTCTCACTCGAAATGGACCAGGATTCAAGGAGGGTCCGACCCCGGCGGGCTTTTCGTCGAAACGGCGGCGGGCCGGATGGATTGAACAGGACAACGAGTCTGGGCCGATTTATGCGGATAGGAGAATCGATGAGAATCCCATGCGCCATAGTCACCGCCGTGGTCCTGCTTTCCCTGTGCGGTTGCGGTCCGGCCGGTTCCGCCGCTCCAACGGTCGGTGGCGCTACGCGGCTCCTGACCCCCGAAGGACGCTCCGTGGACCCAGCGTTCTTCCCGATTGGCGTCTGGCTGCAGGACCCGGCACTGGCGCCCCGGTACAAAGAGGCCGGGATGAACTTCTACGTCGGTCTTCATGAAGGGCCGACCGAGGCCCAACTGGCGGAACTCCGCAGACACGGCATGCCGGTCATGTGCGAGCAGAACGACGTTGCCCTCCGACATCTCGCGGACCCACTCATCATCGGTTGGGAATGCGCCAGCGAGCCCGACAATGCCCAGTCTTTTCAGGGGTATTGGAGGGGCGACGTGGAGAAGATCAGGGAGGGCTGGCCCGAACTGTACGCCAGCCACGGGCTGGACAGGAAACCGTACACCGGCACGTATGGTCCGCCTATCCCTCCCCACTGGGTCGTCCGGCGATACCAGGAGATCAAGAAGAACGATCCGTCGCGCCCCGCCCGGGTGGGCCTCAATCAGTCGGTCGCCTGGGAGACCTGGACTGGTCGCGGCTGGCGAACCGGCAAGCTGGAGGACTATCCGGCATACATTCAGGGAGGCGACATCATCTGCTTCGACATTTACCCTGCATGTCATACCGATCCGGAAATTGCGGGGAAGCTCTGGTACGTGGCGCGCGGCGTCGAGCGGCTGATGACGTGGACGGACGGCAGGAAGCCCCTATGGATTCCGCTTGAGTGCACCAGGATCGACAATCCGGACGGGAAGATGGCCACGCCTGAGCAGGTGAAGGCCGAAGCCTGGATGGCCATTACTCAGGGGGCCACCGGCCTGATCTGGTTTGTCCACGAGTTCAAGCCGAAGTTCAACGGTCATGCCCTGTTGGACAATCCCGAGATGCTGGCCGGCGTCACGGCGATCAACAAACAGATTCAGGCGCTGGCGCCCGTGCTGAACTCGCCGACGCAGGAGGATTTGGCGCATGTAACGGCAGCGAATGCGGAAGTGCCGATCAACCTCCTTGCCAAAAGGCACGAAGGCGCGACGTATGTGTTCGCCGTGGGCATGCGTCCCGCAGCCACGGCCGCCACGTTCTCAGTCAAGGGATTGGGCGATGCGAAAGCAGAGGTCATTGGCGAAAACCGCAGCCTTGATGTCAGAGGGGGAACGTTCACAGACGAATTCGGCCCCTATGCTGTGCATCTTTATAGGATTCCGTAGGCCGGAGGGTCGGGCCCTTTGCTGCTGATGAGACGACATGGGCTGAACCACTCGGATGACTATGAATCGCGCGGCTCGGCGCCACAAGACGGGCGGCCCGAGACGAGCCGCCCGCCGGAACATATCACTGTCAGCCTTGAGGAGCTACTTCCGTTCGCGGCGACGCACCAGCCCAGCCAGGCCCAGCCCCAGGAGCCCCATCGTGCCAGGCTCAGGAACCTGGATCAGGTCCTCGGCGATGCTTGCTGAGCAGAGAGGTCGGCCGCATTCTTCACCTCGATATCGCCGTAGGCTCCGGACAGGCTGCCGGCTACGAGTGGGAAGGGCCCCCTACGTCGCTTCCCTCCGTTTCTGCGGTGCGAGAGCCTGCGCACCTGCAAACGTGACGTTACACCCGCGAGCCGGAACCAGCGGCGGAAGTGCTTGCTTTCGGGGGAGAGTGGGTTAAAATACGCAGGATTCGGCCTCGGCGATTCGGGGCATCCAGGGCGGCGGGCAGCGGTGACACGGGGTGTTCGGCTCTCATTCATCCCTCTCGAACACGTGTCCCTGCTGTGTTGAGAGCCCGCTAATGAGGAAGAACCCGTGAAACTCATGTCGTATGTATTCCGAGCCGTCGTGGTGGCGATCCTGTGCGCCGTGGGTGGCCTGTTGTCGTTGAGCGTGTCGGCCCAGGAACTGGGCCGTCGGTTCAGCCTGGACGAGTTCAAGTCGATTGTCGGCAGCGCCAAGGCGGTGGTTGTGGCGCAGGCGATGGCCCAACCCGCGTCGCAGGGGGCCGAAGGCGCCACCGGGGCCGGGCTGGCCTGGCAGGTGCCGTTCCGCGTGGTGCGCGTGGTTCGTGGCGAGTGCAAGGAGGAGACCATTCAGGTCCACCTGGCCAGCCCGTTCGCGGACCTGGGGATGTCGCGTCACGACGTGTCGGGCGTGGAGTTCGTGCTGCCTCTGGAGCCACTGGAGAAACTCGGGGAAGGCCACTTCGGCCTGATTCGGTCCGCCGGATTCGCGACGAACACCGCGGAGGCGGCGAAGATGCTGGAACTGGCCGAGGGCAAGGCCCCGGCCGCGGCCGTCGAGCCGGCGGCGACCGGGCCCGAGGCGGCTCCGCCTGCGGCCGGCGGGTCGCTGCGAGTGCGCATTACGCCGGTGAATCCGCCGTTCCAGGTGGGCAAGCCTGCCCTGGTCCGGGTCACGATCGAGAACGCCGGGGCCGAGGCGATCATGTACGACGCCACGCCGCTGGAGATTCGCGACGGCGGCTTGTACTTGTCGGGGCGGGGGACGATCAAGGTCATCGACGGTCGTGGCAATCCGGCGCCGGCCAAGGACACGCTGCACGTCGGCGAGGCCACGCAGATGCCCCTGGTGATCCGCGGCGAGCGGGACTACGAGAAGGAACTGGACCTGGGCCGGTACTTCGATCTGTCGGCACCGGGCAACTACATGGTGCGTCTGCAACTGGACGGCCCCGAGGCCGGGGACCTGCTGCAATCGAACGCGACCAGCGTCCAGGTGATAGCGGCGGCTGCGGAGCCTCGACCGGCGGCGCAGCCAGCCGATGAGCCGCAAGGGCCCCTGGCCGTGCGCGTTCCGTCGCCCGAGGCCTATCGTCCGGGCGAGCCGGCCAACGGGTTGTCGCTCCTGCTGAAGCCGGTGAAGGCGGAATACGCCGTCGGCGAACCGATTCTCATGGAGATCCGCGTGATCAACGTCGGCGACGTGCCGGTGACCCTCGACGCGCGGCTGGAGCGGACCCTGCTGGTGTCGGTCCAGGAGCAGGCCGGCAGCCCGGCCGTGCGGCAGATATTCCAGCGGCCGGCCGAGGACGAGCCGGCGGCCCCGGGCGCGTTCTACCCGTATGCGTACCTGCGCCGCCTTGGCTTCTGGGGCAAGGTGGTCAACGTGAACAGTTGGTACGGTCGCGACGCCAGCAGCCTGGTGGAGGGCGGCAACGACAAGTCGCAGCAGGCCAGCTACGAACGCGACGGCATGACGCTGTTCTCGTTCGACGAGCCGGGCACGTACAAGGTCCAGGCGACCTACAGCATCAAGCCCCGGGGCGGCGAAGGGCCGAAGGTGTGGCAAGGCAAGACTGTCAGCAATCCGGTGTTCATCCAGGTGGTGAAGCCGGACACGCGGATGCCCGTCGCGCCGTCGCCGTAGGGCGAGGCGGACCGTGCGGCGGCAGCCCCTTGCCGGAGGGGGCCGCGACGGCCGGTCGGCGAACACATGGCAATGGCACGGGACGGACGGCGGGCCGGGCAGGCTCGCTCGTGCGTCCCGTTTTGTTTCGGAGTCGCCGGGATGAACGTCAAGGACGTGCTGGACGAGTTGCGGCGCGACAAGCGGTACCGCCATCGCATGGTTCACGTGGAGCGTCTGGCGGCTCGCGAGGCCCGGTACGCTGCGCCGTCGGCTCCGTTGGATCAGTCGCTGGCCGATGTCCTGGGCGGCTGGGGCATCCGGCAGTTGTACAGCCACCAGGCGGCGGCCATTGATGGCGTCCGCTCGGGCGACGACGTGGCGGTTGTGACCGGCACCGCCAGCGGCAAGACCATGTGCTACAACCTGCCCGTGCTGGAGAGCCTGAGGGGCGATCCGGAGGGCCGGGCGCTGTACTTGTTTCCGACGAAGGCCCTGTCGCGGGACCAGTTGAAGACGCTGCACGCCTGGCAGGCCGCATTGCCGCAGGGGGACCAGGTGCTTCGGCCGGCGGTGTACGACGGCGACACGCCGCAGAGCGACCGCCGCCGCATCCGCACCCAGGCCAACGTCGTGCTGTCGAATCCGGACATGATGCACGTGGGCATTCTGCCGTACCACGGGCGCTGGGCGTCGTTTCTCCAGAAGCTGCGCTACGTGGTGGTGGACGAACTGCACACGTATCGCGGCATCTTCGGCAGCAACGTGGCGATGGTGCTGCGCCGGCTGGAGCGGGTGTGCCGGCATTACGGGTCACGGCCGCAGTTCCTCTGTGCCTCGGCGACGATTGCGAATCCGCAGGAGCTTGCCGAACGGCTCACGGGGCGGCAGTGCCGGCTGATCGACGACGACGGCAGCCCGCGCGGGCCGCGGAGCTTCGTCCTGTGGAATCCGCCGGAAACCTCGGCCGATCCCCTTGCGCGGCGGTCGGCCAACATGGAGGCCACGGAACTGTTCGTCGAACTGGTCGGCCGCCACGTGCAGACGATTGTCTTCACGAAGGCCCGCGTCGTCGCGGAACTGGTGTACCGGTATGCCACGGACAAGCTGCGGGAAGGCAAGCACCGGGCCCTGGCGGATCGCGTGCGGTCGTATCGTGGTGGGTACCTGCCTGAGGAGCGCCGGGCCATCGAGCGAGCGCTGTTCAGCGGCGAACTGCTGGGCGTGGCCTCGACGAATGCCCTGGAACTGGGCATCGATGTGGGCGGACTGGATGCGGCCGTGCTGGTCGGCTTTCCGGGGACCATCGCCTCGACGTGGCAGCAGTCGGGCCGCGCGGGCCGCGGCGACAAGGAGTCCCTGACCGTCCTGGTGGCCTACAACGATCCGATTGACCAGTACCTGATCCGCCATCCGGACTACTTCTTCAGTCGCCCGGTGGAGCAGGGGATCGTGGACATCGAGAACCCGTACATCCTGGCGAACCATCTGGCCTGTGCGGCCGTGGAGCTGCCCCTGGGACCGCAGGACGCGGCGCTGTTCGGTTCGGCCACCGACGAGGTGCGCCAGGTGCTGGCGGCCGACGGGCGCACGCGGCGGATCGGCGACCGAGACTTCTGGGCGTGCACCGAAGTGCCGTCGCAGCGAATGAACCTGCGCAACATCAGCGACAACACGTTCAGCATCGTGGACACGACGGACGGCAAGCGGCAACTGGTCGGCAACGTGGACGCGATCAGCGCGCCGGAACTGGTCTACCCGGAGGGCATCTACCTGCACGAGGGGCAGTCGTACCAGGTCCGCGAACTGGACCTTCAGGGCAAGGTGGCGTACATTGAGCGGGCAGACACGGACTACTACACCCAGCCAGTGCTGGCGGACCAGTGTACCATTGTCGGGCAACTGGCCGAGAAGCCCGTCGGGGACCGGGCGACTGCCTGCTTCGGCGAACTGGACGTGACCTGGGCGACGGTGGCCTTCAAGAAGATCCGGTACTATACGATGGAGAACATCGGCCAGACGGCGCTCGATCTGCCGAGCCAGACGCTCTCGACCACGGGCGTCTGGATTGTCCCGGAGACGGAGATGCTGGCCGACGTGGCCCGGATGGGGCTGAAGCCGGTCGAGGGGCTGGTCGGCATCCGCAACGCGATGCTCGTGACGCTGCCGGTGCTGGCCATGTGCGACCGCAAGGATCTGTCGGGCGTCTGCAACAGCTCGGGTACCGGCGTGCCGACCATGTTCGTGTACGACCGCTTCCTGGGCGGCCTGGGTTTCTCGCAACGAGGGTACGAACTGGTCGGTCAGTGGCTGGACATGTGCCGCGCGCTCCTCGAACAATGCCCGTGCGACTACGGGTGCCCGAGCTGCGTGGGGCTGGCCAACCTGCGGCCGCCGCTGCACCAGGATCCGGACTTGACGGGCGGCTATGCCATTCCCGACAAGGTGGCGGCCGTGGAACTGCTGTCGCGGATGCTCATGGGCGCTGTTTCCTGATACCCGATGGAGAAGGACTGCCTGGACTGTGGCTAAACGTGACAAAGACAAGCCCGAGACGCCGAAGAACGACGGGGGCCGCGGCATTCTGTCGCGAGACGCCCTGGATCGGCTGATGCAGTTGAACCGAACGACGTTGAAGGCCCACCTGACGACCGCCGACCAGTTGGGTCGGCAGGGGGGGGGCTCCGCGGCGGGTGGCAAGGGCGGCCCCGGCGGCGCGGCGGTCACGGACCTGGCCTCGCTCTGTCCTGGGTGCGTGGTCGAGACGGAGGACGGCCCGTGCTATGTCATCGAGCGGGCGATTCCGGAGGTGGACCCGGCCCAGGCCGGGCTGGACGGCGAGTACCATCGCACGTTCCTGGGCGGCGGGATGAACGTGACGGAGGAGTCGTTGCACAGGTCGATGCGGCCGCTGGCAGGGGCGCCCCCCGAGAAGGTTGCCTATCTTGACATCGAGACCTGTGGCATGCTGGGCATGCCGTGTTTCCTGGCCGGACTGCTCGTCTGGCGGCAAGGGCGCCTGGTGCTGGTGCAAGTGCTCGCCCGCGACTACCAGGAAGAGCGGGCCATGCTCCATCGCACATGGACCCTGCTGGACCAGGTGTCCACCCTGGTGACATTCAACGGCCTGTCCTTCGACGTGCCCTACATCGAAGATCGCGCCGCGGCGACGGGCCTTGGGCTGCGGGCTCTGCGGGCGGACCACGTGGATCTGCTGCACGAGTCGCGGCGGCGGTGGAGATCGGTGTTGCCGAACTGCCGGCTTCAGACGCTGGAGCGGTTCATCTGCGGCCGGTTGCGGCGCGGCGATATTCCCGGCGACCAGATTCCGGCCGTGTACCACGAGTTCGTCCGCACCCACGATGCCCGGCAGATGCAGGTCGTGCTGCACCACAACGCCCTGGACCTGCTGACTCTGGCGGAGCTGACGATACGCGTCCTTCAGGGCAGCGAGGTGGACGGTCTGTGAGGTCTGTGCCGCCCGTATGGCACGGGAGTACGGTTCGTGCGGCCTGTTCCGTCGGGAGGGGTCTTTCGGGCCGCGTTGTGGCCGGTCAACAGGCGGGGCGGCGGGGGAACGACCTCCGCAAGACGGTGCCAATTCCCGGTTTTTGCGGGTCTTTCGGGGCGTGCGCGATGGGTGGGCACGGCCCGTGATGATGAAACGCATCACAGGCCGTCACAACCCGCAATTCCGCCAAAAGTCGCTTCGAGAGCACATCCCCAACGCCGACCGCGATTTGCAGGGCCGAAACGGCCATCCCGCGTTTTTTGTCGCGCGTCTTTTCGTTTGGCACACACATTGCATTCCGTAGTAAGCCAGACGGGAGGACTGATGTGTCATGGATGAGAAGGCTTTTCAAGAGCAGATCAGTGAGTTGCTGGTCGAGGTTCAGCGGTTTCCGGAGCTGAACAAGCAGAGGATCGACGACACGACGCCCACGACTTCGGCGAGGCACGAGAAGCTGAAGAAGAGCGTTGCGAGTCTTCAGGGCAGCCTGGACTATCTGCGCCTGTCAATCAAGTATCTGACATTTGATCTGGAGGCCACCAAGCGGGAGAACCGAATGCTTCGGAGGATGCTCGAGGAGGGGAACTGAGCGAAGCGTCGGGGAAGCCGCGGGGATGAGCGGGGATGCTGAAGCAGGTGGCATCCGGATCTGGAGGGCCCGGGCGTTTGCGGAGGCGTTCGGGCCAACTCTTTTCATGTGACCGGTCGACCAGCCTCGCGCGGGCCGACCGGTCCTCTTGCGCGGCGGCGTGAACACGGCCTCCGCTTGATTTGACCCTGGCCGGTTCCTACACTTGATGATCGGACCTGGAGCGTGCGGGACGCCTCCGAAGACCGATCAGTCAGGGAGGTCACCATGAAAGCGACAGTCCTCTATTTCTCGTCGAGCGGCAAGACGGGCGACCTGGCGACCCGGCTGAGCGAGGAGCTCAGGCGGCTGGGGTGCAAGGTGCTCTCGACCAGTCTGGACGAGGCCCGCCGGTCGGACCTGGGGCAGTGCGACGCCGTGTTCATCGGGTCGCCGGCCTGGTCGGGCGAGCAGGTGGCGCCGGCGTTGGACGAGTTTGTCCGCGGTCATTCCGAGCGTCTGGCCGGCGCCCGCGTGGCCATGTTCGGCAGCTATGACTGGGGCGAAGGCCGGTACTTCGACGCCCTCGGCGAGTATCTTCGTTCGCAGGCGGTGACGGTTCACGGCCGGCCCCTTCTGTCGAGGCAGAGCGAGCCGGAACTGACCGACGAGGCCGTGACGGAGTTCGTTGCCGAGGTGCTCGCCGAGGCCGGACGCCCGGAAGAATGACCCGCCGGCGTCCCGCTTCGTCCTACCCGACTCCTTGCGCTTTCCCCAAAACGTTACCGTGCTGCCTGCGTTGAAAGGGGTTGACCCCTGTCGCGTGCGGGGGCAGAATGACGCTTCCGACTCCGCGGACGGGGCCGGTGCAGGCGTGTGTCGTCGGGTGTCGAACGGGAGAATGCGATGAAGCGGCAGACCGTCGTGCTGGATGGCGTGTGGTCGGTAGTCTTCGACGATAGGAACATCGGCAAGCAGCAGAAGTACTTCGAGAAGTTCCCCAAGGGCCAGGCGATTGACGTGCCGGGCGTGTGGGAACTGGTGCGGCCGGGATACGACGGCGTGGGCTGGTACCGGCGCACGTTCCAGGGCGAGGCGGCGTGGGCGGGGCGGAGCGTGCGGCTCCAGTTCGGGGCGGTCAACTACTTCTGCGAGGTCTATCTGAACGGCGAGAAGGTCGGGCAGCACGAGGGCGGCTACACGGCGTTCGAGTTCGACATCAGCGGCAAAGCCCGGCCCGGCGCCAACGAGCTGACGGTCCGCGTGATCGATCCGCCGCGACGCAAAGCGATCGAGGGCTTCCGCAGCGGCGCGCCGCTGTCGCACAGCGACACGCCGGCGTGGAAAGCCGGCTGGTACTGGAATTTCGGCGGCATCTGGCAGAGCGTCCGCCTGGTGGTCTGCGATCCGGTGTACGTCGAGGACGTTTTCGTCGAGCCGCTGCCGGACAAACGCACGGCCAAGGTGCATGTGACGGTGCGGGCGAAGCGGGCCGCGACCGTGGATTTGTCGGCGGACGTCGGCCCGGCCAAGGGCAACGACGACACCGGCGGCAAGGCCTCGCGCCGCGTGGCACTGAAGCGCGGGACGACGACGGTCACGCTGGCGGTCAAGATTCGCAACATGCAGTGGTGGGACACCGAGCATCCGTTCCTTTATACGGCGACGGTGTCGCTGGCGGGCGAGGGGTTGTCGGACGAGGCGTCGGCGCGGTTCGGCATGCGGACGTTCACAGTGAAAGAGGGGCACTTCCACCTGAACGGCAAACGCATCGCACTGAAGGGCGTGCTTCAGCAGGGGGCCTATCCGCGGACGCTGGCCTTCGCCGACACGCCGGCCCTGCTGCGCAAGGAGCTGGAGCTGGTCAAGAAGAACGGGATGAATTTCATCCGGCTGCACCTGAAGCCGGACCCGTTCACGCCCGAGCTGGCGGACGAGATGGGGCTGCTTCTGTGCGCCGAACCTCCTGCCGGCTGGATCGCCAACGGGCCGCACACGATGAAGCGTTGTGTCCGCGAGGCCGAGGAACTGGTTCGCCGCGACCGCAACCACCCGAGCATCGTGATGTGGTGCATGCTGAACGAGATTTACCACTATTGGACGTTCACCAACGCCCAGATGGACCGGCTGCGGTTGGCGATGAGCCTGAAGGCCCGCGAGCTGGATCCGACGCGGATCGTGGGCGACAACTCCGGCGGCGCGCACGATTATGAACAGTGTGCCGGCGCGATGATGCCGTACAGGAAGACGTACTCGCCGCTGCGCGACCTGCACCACTACTGCGCGTCGCCGGTGACGGACGAGGCGTTGACCGACCGGTACCGCGGCATTGCGAAGGCGGGCGGCCCGATCTACATCAGCGAGTTCGGCGCGTACGAGTGCCCGCCGGACTTCGACCGGACGCTGGCGCGGTACTCGGCGGCCGACAAGCGCAGGGGGCTGGAAGACTACGCCCAGTACAAGAGCTACTGGGATTCGCTGAAACAGAAGTTCAGCGAGGCCGGGCTGAAGAAGGTGTTCGGCGACGTCAAGACGTTTGTCCGGCGTAACGACGAGCGGGTCTGCGAGGAAGTGCGCGCGGTGGTGTCGTCGATGCGGAGCAACCCGCACCTGGACGCCTACGCTATCTGCCAGATCGCCGACGCCTCGGGCGAAATCTTCGGCATCACGGACATCTGGCGACAGCCGAAGCTGCATTTTGCCGACTATGTCGCTGCGGCCCAGACGCCCCTGGTGGTGCCGCACTTCAAGTCGCGACTCGTGGAACCGGGACAGACGGTCGAGTTCGACCTGCGCTGTGTCAACGAGCACACGACCGGCAACCGTTACACGGCGACCGTGACGTTCCGGCCGGAAGGGGGCGGCAAGGCGTTCCACACCGTCTCGAAGACCTTCACGGCCAAGGGCTGGGTGCAGGAGGTGCTGACGGAGCGGTTCCCGGCGCCGGCCAAGGGCGGCCGCTACGTGGCCGAGGCGGTGCTGAAGGAAGGCTCGAAAGTCCGTTGCGTGAACCCGCTGCGGTTCACCGTGGTGGAGCAGCCGGCGCTGACGAATCCGCTGGTGCGTCCGCTGGGCGGCGATGCAAGGCTCCTGGCGGCCCTGAAGCGCATCGGCGCCGAGCAGAATCGGTTCACCAACAGCACCGCCAACAAGCGCGTGCCGTTCGTCCTGGTCGGCCACCGCATTCAGGAAGGCGGCCCGTCGTACGAGCACATTCAGCAGGTGTCGCGGCAGGTGCGGCTGGGCGGCGTGGCGATCCTCATCGAGCCGGCCAACCCGATCTTCTACGACAGCCTGCTGCCGAAGGTGATCCGCAACATCTGCCCCATGCGGAGCATCGGCTACGTGTTCGACCACCCGATCGTGGAGGGCCTGCCGTCGAACTGCGTGCTGGAATACGAGTACGGGCGGCTGCTGCGCGGCATACGCAACCGCCCCGAGGATGTCCTCAAGGCGGGCGGCAGGACGATCATGGGCGGCATCGGCGCCCACATGTGGACGAAGCCCGACGAGTACATCTGGAACGGCCTGGTGGACGAGGTGCCGGTGGGTCGCGGCAAGGTGCTACTGGTGCAGCTAACGCTCCTGGACCACGTGGACAAGGACCCGGTGGCGCGGCGGCTGCTGAGGAACCTGATCGAATACGCCCACGCGTCGATCCGGCCGGGCATGGACGAGTGCAGCCCGGGCCGGCCGATGGACCCGATCACCGCACCGTGATTCGGCAAAACCGGAGGCAACGAGCATCGCACGCGAGAAGAGCATTGCACGGGAGAAGTGGGGCTGCGGCCCTGCTTCTCCCGGTGCGTTGACGCTCGGTCATGTCATCCACTCGATAGCCGTCAGTGCCAGAGCAAGAGCGCTGATGCCGCCGAAGGCCGCGGTGACGGGATTGGCCAGGGCCAGCATCGCGAGCATCGGGCTGCGGCCGTAGGTCTCGATGTTGAAGGCGACCATGGCGACGTAGCCCCAGCCGACGGCCACGGCGAGAAGGAGGGCGACTGCCGCGAAGGCCAAAGCCATCGAGGCCATGGTGAGATCGACGCCGAGGACGCTGCCTGCGCTGGCGACGACGGCGGCGGCGCCCAGCATCCACGCGGGCAAGACGAGCAGCAGGTACGCCACGGAGGCGAAGTACATGATGCGGGACGCGCCGCGGTCGGTGGCCTTGCGGCCGGCCAGGGCGAGCATCACGCGGAACCAGCCGTAGGCCGCAAGGTGTGTGGCGGCGAACGCCAGAGGAAGGAAGACGATCGGGCAGAGGATGACGCCGGCATAGCTTTCTCTATCGAACATGGCCGCGATGCCGGTCAGGACGATGACGCCGATGGTGCCGGCCGCCGTGGCCCAGAAAGAGCAGTTGTGCTCGGGAGCGGTGCGAAGGTAGTACTGCGGCCCCTTGAACTGTCGCAGGTAGGCCGTCGGCCGCAGGAGCACGCCCTTGATGACGTCGCGGGCCTTGCCGAGATCGTAGCCGTAGAGCCGCAGGAGACGGAGCCGGTCGAAGTCGATCGGGTGGCCGCACTCGGGACATGCCGCGAGGCCGGTTCCTTCGACGCCGCGCAGGGCGTACTCGCAGTTGGGGCAGAAGAGCCCGCGCTGGTCGCACCAGTTGCGCAGGATGTCCGGATTGTTGGCCGCGACGCCGATCCAGTCGTAAGGTTCCCGCGTCGCGTGGTCGCCGAGATGGAAGGTCAAGTCCGAGTCTCCTCAGGTCACGTCACCCTGCCTTTGGAACAGCGGCAATCAACGCCATGACGAACCACCCTGCCGTGATGGCACATCCGAGAAACAGCCCAGGATTCAGCCATCCCGCGCTTCGCATGAGGCCATCGCCGGTGACGTAGTATCCCTCGCACATGAACAGCGTGCGCACAAGCCGTGCCCACTCCAGCCACAAGGCCAGATTCAGCAAGGCGCCACCCAGTCCGAATCCCGCGAACATGAGGATGGCGGTCTTGTCGTGCGGTCTCAAGGCAATGGCGATCTGCATCACGATCACTGCAACGATGAGGTTGATCGCGATGGGAACCCACTGTGTGTTTGCGACGCGAAGGATCCGCCTCGCGGCGAGGCCGGGTTCGTGGTGGTGGAGCATGGCCAGTAGCACGTGTAGCCAGAGTCGCTCCACGGCATTCGCGATAAGCATCGCGAACGCTGTTGCGGCGACAAAGCCGAGCATCCACCGACTCTTGACGACTTGGAAATACGCCGCATGGGGCCACGTTGCTTTCGCGGATCCCAGCAAGCTTGCGCTCCAGCCGGTCCAAATCAACAGAACCGCGAGGACAAGAACCATGGCGAGGACGTACCTCGGGCGGCTCTCCGGCAGCCGGATGAAGTAGTGCCGGCGTCGCATCTCTCTGTGAAAACGCCGCGGCGTCAGGAAGAGCTTGCCGACGAGTTGCCACCACGTGAAGCCGCTGAGGTCGAGGCCCGTCTGGGCCATCGAGCGGAGCTGGTCAAAGTCCAGCGACGTGCCGCACTCCGGGCAACAGTCGAGTCCCGCCTCGCGGGCGCCTCGCAGGTTGTAGAGGCACCGCGGGCAGTAGATTGTGGTGCCATCGGTCGCCGACTGCTCGGCCTGGCCGTTCGGAGAAGATGTCGCGATCCGCTCGCTGTCGTCCATCGGTCCGGATGCTCCTTCACGTCGTCGCCGCGCGACCAGCTACACGGTGATGCCCCGCTACACAAGGACGCCTAACACGCACATCGAGCCCACAAGAATCAGGGGTGCCAGTAGTGCCATCGTCGGCGGACTGAGTTGCACGAGCAGCCGGACTTGCGGCGGACACTCCAGGTAGTATGTCTCGCACCGGAAGACCAACTGCGCGGCGAGGGCCCAACTGTGCCAAAGCACCCAACTGAACAGGCCGGCCGTCGCAGCACACCCGATGGTCACGACGGGCACCCAGTCCGGCTGCCTCGGCCAGTCGATGGTTGTCATGGCAGCCACGGTCACCATGGCGACCAGCAGCCCCACTCCCATCGGGAGGTAGACCGTGGAGCCGGCCGCCATGATCTGCTGCAACGCACGTTGGGGTTGGGGATGATTTGCCATACGCAGCACCCAGCGGAACCACGCATCCGTCACGGCGTGAACCACCAGGGCTGCCAGCATCCAGGCCGGCGGAATCACCGCCCACAGCTTGTGAGGCCCGTCGGCGGCAGCGGCAATCCACACGCTCGTCGCCAGAGAGGCCGCCGCGAGCAGGCCGACTGCCTTGCTGAAGCCGGGGGTGATGTCGGGCAGGCGAACGAAGTAGCACGGCGCCTTCAACTGTTTGCGGAACCGCCTGCGCAGCACGAAGAACTTCCAGCACAGTTGCCAGTACGTGAGGTACGTCAGGTCCAGGCCGCAACGGGCCTTGCGCCGCAGTTCGTCGAAGTCCAGCGACGTGCCGCACTCCGGGCAACAGCCGAGCCCCGCCTCCTCCGTGCCGGTGAGAATGTAATCGCACTTCGGGCAGTAGAGCGTCGGCCCGCTCGGACGGATCATCACCTGCGGATTGTCGGGTGGGTCACGGTCGCTCATTGCTTCCACCGATGACATGGTATGAGCCTCAGGTTGGTTCTCGTTAACGTGAACCTCGTGTGGCATGACAACTCCCGGACTCACCAGGGGACAAACGGGGAGCAGGTTTTGTCCAAATCATTGAAGTACAGTATCGATTCACGCTTTTTGCGCCAACAGGCCCACGCCAGTTTCAGCATGTCCTTGTCTTTGGACACAATGCCATCACAGATGGCACATGCTGCAATATACTCCAGATCAAACATCGCGTTGGCTGGCTTCTTGCGGTCAGGTGGCCCATCGTGGAACTTGTTGAACTTGTATGGTAGAAAAGCCCACAACGCTAGGGAATACCCATACGTATACCAATCTTCCTGTGGCACGAAAGCCGAAGAGACACTTAGTCCGCGCTGCCTTCCCGCCTGTGCGAAGTCATGGGCAGTTTCGGAGACAACCTTCTTCGCACAGTCCTCCGAAGCCAGAGCCCGGTCGATTTCCAGAAGTGCTTCCTTCTCCGTCATGGAAATGATTCTGCGATAGTACTCCTCGTCATCTGGAAAATGACCCACGGAGGCCAGCTTGGCATACCTTCGCTCAAGGCTGATTGAAGCATCTTGAGTCTCCGAAGGGATCATCTCAACATCTGGTACGCAATTCAGATGGAAGCGGGGGCCATGTTTCGCGGATTCTCCGTGTGTTATCTCAAACTCAACTGCCGTCGCACTGTCTATCCAGTTGTTTCCCGCTTCCATTACTGCTCTGCGAAAGTTGGTCGAGATCGCATGTGATCTTCCGCTCTCAGACAGCGGCACACCAAGCCGTAATCCGTCGCTGCCAATTTCCTGCATCAGCGCGCCTGTCAGGAGGAAGTCCATGCCTTCTTGACGACGCGATTTCAGCCACCCTTTGGGGGCAGACTGGAGCACGGACTTGTCGAGTACGAGTGTAGGCACGATCTCCCCGCCTATATCATAGCCACGTGCGGAAGAAGTCCAGGGCCTTTTGCTGCATGGCCGCCGGGAACTGGTGCCCGCCCTCGAACACCTCCAGCCGGAAGGCCTCGTCGCGGCCGGCTTCCTGCCAGGCCCAGCGGCTCTTCTCGTACAGCTCGGTTGTCTCGGGCAGCGGGTCCTCGCGACTGCTGTCGGCGTTGATCATCAGCACCGCCCGCGGCGCGATCAGCGGAAACACGTCGTACATCTCCAGCCCGGCCTGGACCATGCGCGGCACGTAGTTCATGAAGCAGTGCATCAGCGGCTGCTCGTACAGCACCTTCAGCGTATACATGCTGCACACCGGCACGCCGACCTTCATCCGCTGGTCCCAGAGCATCGTGTAGAAGGTCAGTCCGCTGCCCATCGAGAGGCCGACGCCGCCGATACGTTCCGGGTCCACATAGGGCAGGCTCTGGAGCACATCGATGGCTCGCATGTTGTCCCAGACGTTCTTGCGGGCCATGCACCCGCCGGAGGCCGCCTCGCGCATCGAGACGATTCGTTCCCAGTAGTAATCGGGCCAGCGGCCGGGGTACGGGTTGCGCCGCTCGCCGAAGCAGATCGTGTCGGGGCAGAGCACCACGTAGCCGGCCCGGGCCAGGCGCAGGCCGTAGTCATGGCCCGAGGCATTGTACCGCTCGCAGAGGCCGCAGACCTTGGCGCCGCCCGACTCGTATCGCCCGCCGTGCCCGTGAAAGGCCACGATGCCCGCCAGCGGTCCGATGGGTTTGGCCGGTCGAAGCAGATAGGCCGGAATGTACTCGCCCGGCTCGGTCTGGTAGTGGACCTTCTCGCGGACCAGGCCGCCGCCGATGTCTTCGGCGCCGAGGACCGTGTAGTCCAGCGGCGGCTTGACCTTGTCGGTCAGGCTGCCGAAGCAGTCGGCGAAGACCTCGCGGACGCGCTGAAGATTCCTTGCCCTGGGGCCCCACCCGCTGCCGGGCACGTCGGTCTTGTATTGGTATGGATCCGTCATGCGACTCTCCCATTCGCAACGTCGCGGCACCATCCCCCCTCACCATGGTACATCTCCCCGGCGTCGCAGCGGAAGCCAAAACCGCCGACGGTGAGGCGACAGGCGTCGTGGGGCAGGGGGTGCTGTTCGGAAGCGGACATTTAAGGGGCTTGTAAAACGCAGGCAGCGCTGTACAATTCAACGCTCACGTTCGGGGCCCTCTGGGGGCCGGACGCGCTGATTCTGGGGTGACTCGGTTGGTTCTGTTTGGGAAGGAGGCGGTACGGTGGCGGACAAGGTGCCTGCGAGCGTGATCGAGGAATTGGCTGCAACGGGCGGCGGCATTGAGATCTGGTGGGACAGCTCGCCGCTGATCTTCAAGCCGTGGGTGGACGAGGTGGTCGGCAAGGCCTGCGCGTGCAGCAAGGATCGGCTGCGCGCTCAGCTCGAGCGGCTCTACTGTGAAAAATCGCCCGCGGAGAGCGTGTTTGTGGGCTGCACGACGAATCCGCCGCTGTCGTGGCAGGCGATCCAGAAGGACCGCCCGCGGTGGGACGCCTGGATCAAGGCCGAGAGCAAAAAGCACCCGAAGATGACGCAGGCCGAGATGTTCTGGCACACCTACCGCGCGGTGGTGAAGGCCGGCGCCGAGGCGTTCCTGCCGGTCTTCGAGAAGTCGAAGTTCAAGCAGGGCTACGTCAGCGGCCAGGTGGACCCGCGCATCCTGACCGATACGGCGAAGATGGTGGAGCAGGGCATTGCCCTGAACAAGGAATTCCCGAACGTCATGATCAAGATGCCCGGGACGAAGGAAGGCGTGGACGGGATCGAGGAACTGACGGCCCGCGGCATTCCGACCAATGCGACGCTGACGTTCGCGTTGAGCCAGTTGACGGCCGTGGCCGAGGCGGTGCTTCGTGGCCTGAAGCGCGCCCGGGCGGCCAAGGTGGACCTGTCGAAGTGGCGGAGCGTCGTGACGATGATGCTCGGTCGCCTGGAAGACCATCCGGACTTCGTGGCTCAGTGCGAGGCCGCGGGCATCGACTTCACGGCCGACAAACGCCGTCTGGCGGGCCTGGCCGTGTTCAAGAAGGCCGTGCGCCTGTTCAAGGAACGCAGCTACGAGAGCAAGATGCTGGCCGCGTCGATGCGCACCGGCCCGAAGGTGGCCGGCCGCGAGAAGGTCTGGCACCTGGAGCACCTGGCCGGCGGCAACATCGTTCTGACCGTGTTCCCGAACGTGTTCGAGGGGTTGCTGGCCGGCTACGACGCCGGCGAATTGCGGCCGCACATCGATGAGCCGGTGCCGCAGAAGGTGATCGACGAACTGCTCAAGACACGGTATTTTCAGCAGGCGTACAACGAGGACGGGCTGAAGCCGGCCGAGTGGATCAAGTATCCGCCGGTGGTAGCCACGGCGACGCAGTTCGCCGACGCGACCAACGAGATGGAAGCCTACATCGGACAGGCGATGAAGGGTTGACGGCTGGTGCATCGAGCATGACGGCGGCGCTGCGACGGAACCCGTGGCAGCGCCGCTTTGCTGCGCCGCGGAGCGCTGGAGGCCGGGACAGCGCAACAGTGCGCGGGCGCATGGCACGTTTGTGGCGGGCAACTGGTCTGGGAATATCGCCAACCGTAGGGGCGGCTCGCGAGCCGCCCGTCCAGTGGCCTGTCCATCGCGGGTCGCTCGCGAGCGACCCCTACGTCGCATCCCGCCACCACCCACAAAGGTGACGTGCGCCCACAGTGCGGGTGCACCTCATTAAAGTGGCACTCAGGCGGCGGCGGACCAGTAGGCGTCCCAACGATCATCGGTCCAGAGGCAGATCAGGGCGGCCATGGGATCGACGTTTTGGCGGTGCCAACGCATGCCGGGGCCTTTGAGTCGTTGGCCCAGTTGTTTGCAGTGGCTTTCCATTGGACCGCTGGAGATCGGCCACCCCAGGCGTTCATACTCCGGGTAGTTCAGCCGCTGCTGTTGTCGTCGCAGATAGACCCGCAGGGGCCTGAGGGCCCGCCACCTCTGGCGGCGGCCGCGCCGTGGGGAACGGGTCAGGTCTCTTTCCAGACGACGTAACACGGTTCGGCCGCCCCACTGCCGCAAGCGCTCACTCCAGAGTCGGCCCCAGCGTTGAGCCTGGGCCGTGCCCTCCCCATGGAGCCGGTCGGCTGCCTGGTAGACATGCTGGCAGGCGTGCCACAGGTCGATGATCCGCGTCGCCATGGGCAGTTGGCTCCGGACACCACGATCGATCCAGTCCGCCGCGTCGCTGAGGAAGAAGAACGGGCCGACCCGAGCCGCCCCCAGCGTCACCGCCGCCTCTCGCAGTCGCGGCACGAACCGCCGGGCCGATTCCAGATGAGCCCCGCTGAGGCGACCCCCCTCGTGGCAGAACAGGTAGCTCTTCAGTTCCCGCCAGCCTTGCTGCCGGGTCTGCACCATCACCCCGTCACAACTGCCCACCAGAGACGCTTCCGCCGGCAGAACCACCGGTCGGGCCTGCGTGGCCGCCGCCCGTCGTCCCTCGGCCAGACTGAGCCGCCGCACCGTCTCGTCCTCGACCCTCAGACCCAACAACTTGTCACTCAGCCGGGCCGCCTTGGCAAAGCTGGCTGAGGTCGTGCCCAGCAGCGTCAGCAACTCCTCCAGCCAACGAGTCATCGTCCCCGTCACCAACCGCCCCGCGTCATGCCCCCCCTGGCCGCAACGGGGACAATGCCAGTACACCCCCTCCAGCCGCAGGACCCCCAGGCGACTCAGCGGCTGACGCACCCGCCGTCCCTTGTGCCGCCGCCGAGAGCCACACCGCGGACAGGTCCGCTGCGGACCGCCGGCGTCCAAGGCCACCTGCAAAGCCCCACCCAGCAAGCGGGCCAAGTGCCGCTGCCCCTCCGCGGCGATCCGCTGCTCCAGCCGCTCGGCCGACCGCTCATCATCCACCGTCTCGGCTTGCCGAACAATCTCCTTGACCCAAACGCCCAACGACCCCATCATCTCCTTTACCAACTGCCGTCCGCCTGCGTTCATACGTGCTATCTCCTTTCGAGGTTGGTCACCAACAAAGAGATAGCACGTTTCCTTTCGGCGCGCCACTTTATTATGGTGCACCC
>JAAYDY010000049.1 GCA_012729015.1 Phycisphaerae bacterium
ATCCCGCCATAGGCTACACTCCCATACGGATCCCGCTTCCGACGCATCGCTGCCTCCTTCCTGCCCTCGAGGGCCGTTGGTTACCCCACGAGGATAACCGGTTGGAGGCAGCCTTTCATGGGATTACAGCCAACAGGACTGGTATGTACCCTGCGGGCCACCCTCCCCTCAAGGGAGAGCAGTCAACGTCGGCTTTCGGTTTCCTCAGCAGGCGGCCAGGATGTCGGCGCCGCCGGCAGCGAGCACCTCATCGCCGAGGCGTCGGGCGAGATCGAGCATCCGGTGGGCCGGGCCGCGGGCTTCGCGTCGAACAAGTCGCGAGCCATCGCAGGCGGCCACCAGGCCTGTGAGGACCAGCGTGTCGTCGCCGTCGAGGCGTCCCCAAGCCGCGACGGGCGCGTGGCACCCGCCGCCAAGGTGCCGCAGGAACTCCCGCTCGGCCGTCACAGCGATCCGCGAGGGCCGATGATCCAGAGCGGCAAGCAGACCGGCCAGGCGTTCGTCCTGCCGACGGAGTTGCAGACCGAGGGCCCCCTGCCCCGGCGCCGGCACCATGCGGTCCGGCCCCAGGATTTCCATGGCCGGCGTCAGCAACCCCAGCCGCGCCAACCCCGCCCGGGCCAGCACGACGGCATCGTACAGACCGTCGCGCACCTTCTCCAGCCGCGTGTCCACGTTGCCGCGAATGTCGGCCAGGTCCAGGTCGCCGCGCAGAGCGGCCAGTTGCGCCTTGCGGCGCGGGCTGCTGGTGCCGACCCTCGCCCCCGGCGGCAACTCGGCCAGGGTCCGTCCGTCGCGCGCGGCCAGGACGTCGCAGGGATCCTCGCGCTGCGGCACGGCGTCCGCCAGGCACAGCCCCTCGGCCGGCTGCGTCGGCATGTCCTTGAGGCTGTGGACGGCCAGGTCGATGCGCCCCTCGAGGAGCGCCAGTTCCAGGTCTCGTGTGAAGACACCCGTGCCGCCCATGGCGCGGATGCCGGTGGCCGTGTCGCGGTCGCCGCGCGTGCGGATCGTTTCGATGCGGCACCGCACCTGCGGATGGGCGCAGACCAGGGCGCGCTGCACCGCCAGCGTCTGGGCCATGGCCAGATCGCTGCCGCGCGTGCCGATGACAATGTCCCGCTGCGTCGCGCCGCTCACACGTCCCTCCCTCGTCCGCCACGGCACCCGTAGGGTGAGTCCCCCGGACCCACGCGGATGCCTGGCGCCATAGCGTGCCTGCGACAGTATAGACCGGCCGAATCGGTTTGACAACGTCCGCGTGTGTCCATAGACTCGCCGCGAGAAGGAGCCGGGCGGCGGCCGGGGCAATCAGGAGAATCCGCACAGCGGCCGCCGTGGGACGGTGACAACGCCTGGGTTTCCGGGTACACTGTGTCGGCGCGAATGTCGCTTGGACAACCATTGAAGGAGGACGCCCATGGCAGCACTCGGTCAGTGTTTCTGCATAAGGATCCTCGAAAGCATCGATCCGATCACGATCATCCTGCTGTTGCAGGTGCTCGGGCTCATCTACGTGGCGTTCGCCTTCCGGCGCATCGCCCGGAATCAGACGGAGTTGGCGCAGTACCTGAAGAACAAACTGGACAAGCAGAAGTGACCATCGGCCGGGGCGTCGCGCGTGCCGCCAGCGTATGCGGGCACAAGGACGACGGCCCGGGCGGCAAGGAAGGATGACAAGCCATGTTGGATCTCAACGTGATCCGCAGCGAACCGGAGCAGGTGGCGACGGGTCTGGGGCGTCGCGGCGGCGGACACACGCTCGACACGATTCTGAAGATCGACGAGAACCGTCGCGCGCTGATCACCGAAAGCGATGAGCTGCGCAACCGGCGTAACGTCGTCTCGAAGGAAGTCGGGCGGTTGAAGGCCTCCGGCGGCGACGCGACGGCACAGATGGCCGAGAGCAAAACCATCGGCGAGCGGATCAAGCAGATCGAGGGCGACCTGCGCGACCTGGACGAGTCGCTGCGGCAGGCCCTGCTGATGCTGCCGAACGTGCCGGCCGAGGACGTGCCAGACGGCGCCGGCGCCGAGGACAACCAGATCGTCAAGACCATCGGCGAGAAGCCGCGGTTCGATTTCCAGCCGCTGCCGCACTGGGACGTCTGCGAGAAGCTGGGCGTGCTGGACATGGCTCGTGCGGCAAAGATCGCCGGCAGCGGGTTCCCGCTGTTCGTCGGCCAGGGGGCGCGCCTGGTGCGGGCCCTGCTGACGTGGATGCTCGACGTGCAGACCGGGCAGAACGGGTACACGGAAGTGTGGGCCCCCGTGCTGGTCAACCCGAAGACGATGACCGGGACCGGCCAGTTGCCGAAGTTCGAGGAAGAGTTGTACCGCCTGCGCGACGACGACCTGTACCTGATTCCGACGGCCGAGGTGCCGGTGACGAACCTCTACCAGGACGAGATCCTGGCCGAGGCGGATCTGCCGATGCTGCGGACGGCGTATACGCCGTGCTTCCGCCGCGAGGCCGGCGCCGCCGGTCGCGACACGCGCGGCATGATCCGCGTGCACCAGTTCGACAAGGTCGAGATGGTCAAGTTCACCACGCCCGAGGCGAGCCCCGCCGAGCACGAGTCGCTGACGGCCAATGCCGAAGGACTGATCGAACAACTCGGCCTGCCCTATCGCCGCGTGCTGCTCTGCGCCGGCGACATGGGCTTCTCGGCCCGCAAGTGCTTCGATCTGGAGGTCTATGCCGCCGGGTGCGACCGCTGGCTGGAGGTGTCAAGCTGCTCGAACTTCGGCGATTTCCAGGCCCGCCGCGCCAACATCCGTTACCGCGACGCCGGCGGCAAGGTCCGCTTCGTTCACACCCTGAACGGCAGCGGGCTGGCGTTGCCGCGCATCTTCATCGCCATCATGGAGAACTTCCAGCAGGCCGACGGCCGCGTGCGTGTGCCCGAGGTGCTGCGACCCTACATGGGCGGCGCGGAGTTCGTCGGCTGAGAGGGCCCTCGGTCACAACCATTCGCTGAGGCCGTAGAGGGCAATCGCCAGCAGGATCATGAAGCCCGTGACGCTGACGAAGAAATGGAGAACGCCCCAGGCGATGTCGCGGGGCGTGTCGTACTGGGTGGTCTTGTAGACGATGCCCACGACGATCGCCAGGGGATAGTAGTACCACAGCGGATTTGAGGCTGCGAAGATCTTGGCGAGCAGGTCGATCATGCCTGGTCTCCCTTGCGCGTCGTAGGCCGCTCGATGTTGTTGGCCACCATGTACGAGTCCAGAATCACCAGCAGATTCAGCAGCCCCGCCACCAGGGTATACAGAACGCCCATCTCGAAGGCCACGCCGACATGGTTCGGCGGTCCGGACCGGGCGACCATGCCGTCGCTGATATGGTCGGCCGCGTAGGCCAGCGGCCCGGCCAGCACCTGGGCATAGAAGAGCAGGTCGCCATTGTTCACGATGCGCCACTGGCCCAGGCCCCAGCCCGCCACGAAAAGGCCGACCACGCATACGAAGAAGACGGCGGCCTTGACGCGGCGGTTCAGGTACCAGTGTCCCAGCCCCGGCAGGGCCATGGCCAGCACCACGGCGGCGACCCACGATTTGCGGTGTACGACTTTCTGGCTCATGGCTTGGAGGAGTCTCCCTGCTGGGTACGCGGCATGTCGGTCTTAGCGGCGGCGCCGGCGGCGGCCTCCTCGCCGGCCCTCAATCGCGAGGCGTCCAGCACGATTGGCGCGACGAATCGCTTGACGAACCCCGAGCTGGACGCGCCCAGGTGGTCGCCCATGTGGCCGAAGATCACATGCGTCGCCGTCCACGGCACTTCGACCAGTTTCTCCTGGTACAGCGCCCGGACCTGCGCCGACGCGTCCTCCGGAAGACGGAACCCGTAGAGACCCGCGGCCACACCCGAACCGCGGTCCACCGTGCCGGCCAGTCCGACGCCGACGCCCAGGACACCCACGTCGGCGACGCTCGAGAAGTTGGTGATGTCGTTGCGCACGCGGTTCATGGCCGGTGCCAGGTTGTAGGTGTTCGTCAGGCTCGATGCCATGAGCACCAGGCCGTCCACCTTGACGCCGGCCGGCAACTGCTCCGCGGCAAAGACAACAATCCCCGTGCCGGCGCTGATGCCGATCAGGTGGACGGGCCTGCCGGGATGCTCGGCGACGTAGCGGGCGATGCGGTCGCTCGATTGCCGCGCGACGCCGCGGTTACGCTCCAGGTTGGTCTGGTCCTCCAGCACGTTGTGCCCGGCGGTCCAGTCCACGATCTCAATGGCGTGGTCCACGCCGCCCTCGTGCAGGCCGCGGCGAATCTGCACCGGCGCCCGCGTGATGCCCCCTGCCCCATCAAACACCAGGACAAGGCCGTTGCCGTACCGCTCGGGAGCCGTGTAGTTCGGCTCCGCGCAGCCGCCGAGCCCCAGGCAGGCCGCGGACACCACAGCGACGACAGCCCACATACGACTCGTCATGGCGTCCCTCCCTCCTGCGTCGCGTCGCCGGCCGCGGCACCCTTGGCACCGTCGGTCGAGGCCGCAGACGCCGACCCGTCGTGCTCCTCGCCGGCGGGTACAAGCGGCCGGAAGGCCTCGTGCGACTGGCCGGTGCGCATGATCGGCGCCAGGAACTCGCGGGCGAAACTCGACGTAGACCAGCCCATGTGGCCGCCCAGGTGCCCTTTCTTGAGAAACTCGCCGCCCCAGGCCGCCTGACGCACCTTGGCGTACTGGGCCCGGTCGGCGTCCGACAGATGCTCAGGCGCCTTGAACCCGATCAGCCCCGCGCCGACGGTGTGCTTGCCGTCCATCGTCGTGAACACCGACGTGCCCAGCCCCATCAGCGGCACGTCCCCGGGCGAGTGCGTGACATAGCAGTGGCGGCGAACGTGACTCAGCGCCGGCGCCAGGTTGTACTCCGGCGACAGGGCCGGGGCGAGCAGGAACGCGTTGTCCACCTGGAACCCCTCGGGCATCTGTTCGAGGGCAAAGACGACCATACCCCCGCCGCCGCTGTGGCCCACCAGGTTGATGGGACGACCGGGGTAGAATTTGCCATAGTTGGTCACGAGCTGGACCATCTCGGCGGCGCGCCGCATGTTGCCGTTGTGGTCCCAGAGGTCGGCCACGAACATCCCGGCCGGCCCGTGGCCCCAGTTGAAGATGTGAATGGCCGCCCCAACCCCGCCTTCGTCCAGTCCGGTGCGGAGCCACCGCGGTCCGACGTTGTAACCGCCAACGCCGTCGAGGCTCACAACAAGGCCCTTGTCCAGCCGCTCGGGACTCAGGTAATCCACCTTGCGGGCGCACCCGGCGCAGAGCATCAGCGCGAGGCTGATCGCCATTGCCAGGATGCCGTAGGTCACGTTCAAGGCCGGTTCCCTCGCCGCGCGTCGACCGTGCCGCCGACAGACCGCGGCAACACGCAAGCAAACGCCCGGCAGTATAGTCCGCCAGACCATCCGGGGCAACCCGATTGTGTCGCCCCCGCGGCGTCAGACCTGGTCACGGACCTTCAGGAACTCGTCGATCATGGCCATGAAGTTGTCGTACGGCGTGCCGACGGCCACGCTGTGGCTCGTGCCGAAGATGAAGCCGCTGCCCGGAGCGCCGACGCGCACCGCCTGGCGGACGGCGGCCCGGACCTCGTCGGTCGTGCCGCTCTGGAGCACCTCCAACGGCATGCCGCCCCAGAGGCAGAGCCGGTCGCCGTGGCTCGCCTTGAGCTGGTCGAGATGCACCCCCGCTGTGGCCTGGAGGCTCTGGTAGCAGTCGAACCCGGCGGCGACGAAGTCGTCCAGCAGCGGCAGGTTGTTGCCGCAGGCGTGTTTCAGCACGAACTGCCCGCGGGCGTGCAGGCGCTCGGTCCGTTCCTTGTACGCCGGGAAACAGAACTCGTGCCACATGGCCGGCGAGACCATCGGTCCGGCCTTGTAGGCGAAGTCGGCGCCCCAGATGGCACCGTCCTGCCCGTCGCGGATCGCCCAGGCATCGGCGGCGTTGGCGTCGCGCGTGGCGCGGGCAATGGCCGCCCGGACCACATCGGGCTGGTCGATGAACATCATCAGGCCGCGCTCCATGCCGCCGACGAGCGTCCATCCGGTCTCGCCGCCGCTGGGTCCGCAGAGGAACCGCTCGCCGCGAAACGCCGCGATCAGGGCGTCCACCACCTCGTACACGCTGTCGTCCGGCCGAGTTCGCGGCGGCGCATTGTCGAACTGGGCGGCCGTGAACACCGCCTCCCGCGCCACCGGATCGTCCACGCACGTGATATCGTTGGTCGTCGGCGAGTATTTGTACACGCGGCCTTGGCGGTCCTGCCAGGTGCCGGGCGCGATCTTCCGCGGCGGATCCGGATCGTAGTCCTTCGGCGGGAGCAGGCCCCCGGCCATGGCCGCCACATTCAGAATATCGAAACAGTCCATGCGTCGGTAGAACTCGATGAAGTCCTCGCGCCAGCTCTGGGCCACCTCGTCGCGCCGGCTTTCCCAGAAGGCGATGGTCGAGCCCGCCTTGTTCCGCAGGAACGTTTCGCGGCCCAGCACGGCGGCCACCGTGTCGTAGTCCACGGCAAATTCGCCGTAAGGAATGCGGTCCACGGGCTCATGCCTCAGGGCAGCGACGATACGCTGGCGACTGTTCACGGAAGGGGCTCCTTGCTCTGCGTGCGCGAGAACCGGCCGCCGCAGGCCGCGGCCGCAACGCCGTGGGCATTGTACAACAGCCGCCGCGCCGCGGACAAGCGGCTCCCCGCCGGAAAGACGAGGCCAACCGGCAAGCGTCCCAGAGACCGGAGGATTCGTCGCCGGATGGTATTATTCGCAATATCAAGGGCCCTGGTGTATTTCAAAATACACCAGCACTACTCCCCTGCCTCACCAGAAAGTGTGCCCAGCGTTCGACAAATGCAGCCGTGAGTGACCTTTCCGTTTGACTGGAGCGAAAGCCGTGTTATGCTTAGATTGGTGTCATGTCCGCGCCTTCGGCGCGCAAGGTGTGCGGCAACGAGAGAGACGTAGTGATGCAGCCAGGAAGTCCAACGTGGCTCATGTCCTGACCGAACGGATCACGGTAGCTGTCCGTTTCGGTCATCTTTCTTTTGGGACCCATGTGGTCCGCGTACAAGGGAGGACTTGGTATGGCGCGCGGTAAGGTGAAGTGGTTTAACGATCAGAAGGGCTTCGGTTTCATCGAGTCGCCGGAACTGGGCAGCGACGTTTTTGTCCACTACTCCGGGATCAACGCCGAAGGATTCAGGACCCTGGCCGAGGGCGACGAGGTGGAGTTCGAACTCACCCAGGGCCCCAAGGGCCCCAAGGCGGAGAACGTCACGCGCGTGATGTAGCCAGGCGGCCACGGACGAGCCACCCCATCCAGACACCCCGCTCGACTCCCGTCGGGCGGGGTTTTGTGTTAATCGACCGCGGCACGCCGCCCCCCGATCTCAGGCAACGCGCTGAACGGCCAGGACGGTTACGTCGTCATCAAGCCGCCGGCACTGACAATGCCCCATGAGTTGCTCGTGGAGCGTCTGGGTCACCGTGTCCGTGGCGGCCAGGTCACCCCGGGCGAGCAGCCCCTTGAGCCGCGACAGGCCGAATTGTTCCCCGTCGTCCCCGACGGCCTCCACGACGCCGTCGGTGTAGAGCAGCAGGAGATCTCCCGGCCCCAGGTCGGTCTCGACATCCTGGTAGGCGACCTCGTCCTCGATGCCCAGGGGAATGCCGCCGCGCTCGCTGAGTTCCTCGACGTGTCCGGCCCGTCGCCGCACCAGTCCCGGCGGATGACCGGCCACCGAGTAGACCATTCGCCCGTGTGCGGCGTCCAGCACGCAGCAGAAGGCCGTGACGTAGTTCATCTCGAACAGGCCGACGACGGCCTCGTTGACCTGCCGGAGCACCTCGGCGGGACTGCACTCGTGACCGCCGTCGCCCTGGGTGATGGCCATGCGGAACGCGGCCGTGACGACGCTCATGAGCAGCGCCGCCGAGACGCCGTGACCCATGGCGTCGGCCATGTACACGGCCACGCACCCGCAGTCCAGCGGGATGACGCTGAGGGCGTCGCCGCCGATCTGGTCGGCCGGCTCGTAGAGCACCGACATGCGCAACCGGTCGGATTGCGGCAGCGACGTCGGAATCAGGGCCATTTGCACCTTGCGGGCCAGGGCCATCTCCCGACGGCTCCGCTCGTTCTCCTCGGCCAGGCGAAGGTTCTGCTGTTCGATCGTGCGGGCGTGCTCGGACAGTTGCGAGAACATGCGGCCGCGATGGATCGCCACCGACACCACCCCGGCGATCTGAAGGAAGAAGTCCACGTGGGCGTCGTTGTAGGCGGCGGGCTGCACGCTGTCGAAGAAAAGAAACCCCACCGTCCGGCCGTCCACCACCAGCGGACACGTCAGCGATGACCGGATGCTCTCGTCCACCAGCATGTGCGACGTCTCGCTCGTCGTGTGGGCGCGGGCATAGTCGGCCATGTCGTTGATGATGCGAGGCCGGCCGCTGCGGACCAGTTCGCCCAGCGACGTGTCGACCAACGGACGGCTGTAGCCTTCGACAATCTGCTGTGGGTTCCGGCTGCGCGACCATTCCGAGACCACCAGTTCCTGCTCGTGGTTGATCGAGGCATAGCCGATGCGGTCGTACGGAATCACGTCGGCGAACTCGTCGTAGATGAAGTTGAGCACGTCCTCCAGCAGCTGGCCGCGGTTGACGCGGGACACAATCTGACTGAGCCGCCGGAACTCGCGTCGCTGAAGCTCCAGCGTCGATGTCAGCGACGCGACTTCCTGGCGGAGGTGCTCGCAGCCGTCGCCCGCCGCAGAGACTGCCCTCGCCTTGGTCTCGCCCCGAGCCGAACCACGGCTCAACTCGGACGTGGGTTGTGCTTGCTCACCATCGCTCATGGCTTCGGCCCCTCCAAGGCCACATCGCGGCCGCAGGCCGCCTTTGAGAATAATAGAGGCCACGCCGCCCACAAACAAGTAGGTCGGGTCAACAGACCCGACACGCAGAGCACAGGGAGAGGCGCCGCCTGACCGGCCACGCCTTGCATTTGGGCGGCGGGGATGTTACAAGGGGCCGCCGCGGTCGCCGATTTCGGGGGCCGGCCGCTGGACACGTGACCAGGAGACCCACCTCATGACCGCACGAGGAACGCTGCGGGTGGCGACGGTGCAATTCGCCGTGACGGCCGATCCGCGCCACAATGGCCGCATCATCCGCCGCTTCATGGCTCGCGCCAAGGCAGCCCGCGCCGACGCGGTGCATTTCAGCGAATGCGCCCTCAGCGGCTACGCCGGCAGCGAGTTCACGACGTGGGACGGCTACCCGTGGGAAACGCTGCGGCAGGAGACCGAGCACGTCATGGCCGAGGCCCGTCGCCTGAAGCTCTGGACGATCCTCGGCAGCACCCATCCGCTGACGCCGCCGAACAAGCCGCACAACTCCCTCTTCGTGATCGATCCGCGAGGATGCATCGTGGACCGGTACGACAAGCGGTTCCTGACCGTCGGCGACCTCGACTACTACTCGGCCGGCGACCACTGGACCACGTGGACCCTCAACGGCGTCAAGTGCGCCGCGCTCATCTGTTTCGACGTGCGGTTCCCCGAGTTGTACCGCGAGATCAAGAAGCTCGGCGTCGAGATGGTGTTCCAGTCGTTCTACAACGCGCGCGTCGCCAAGCGCGGGCCGCACATCCACACGTACATCATGCGACAGACGGCCCAGGCCCAGTGCGGCATCAACTACCTGTGGATGAGCGCGAACAACTCGTCGGCGTGGTACAGCTCGTGGCCGAGCGTGTTCATCCGGCCCGACGGATTCATCGTCGGACAGCTCCCGATGAACCGCGCCGGCATGATGGTCAACGTGGTGGACACGCACAAGACCTTCTACGACGCCTCGGGCCGCTTCCGCGCCGACACCATGCGCGGCCAACTGCACAGCGGCACCCAGCCCCGCCGCGACCCGCGCAGCCGCAACCGGACGGCGCTGTAGGACACGCGCGGTGAACGCCCGCATTCATGGGGCGGCCCCGCATGCTACTTGCCGAAGCGATCCTTCTCGTATTGCCGGATCAGTCTGGCCACCCAGAACTGCCCGCGCTCGATAGCCATGTCATGGGGCGAGCGGCCGTCGCACCCAGGTCTCAGGTCGGCCCCTGCCTCAATCATGTATCGAACCACGTCCTCACAGGGCGTCTTCGCCGCCTGGTAGATCGGAAAACCATATGGGCTCGACACGTTGACGTCCGCGCCATGCTCAATGAGAAACTTGACCGCAGACAGGTTCCCAGAGCGCGCCGCTTGATGCAGATGCGACCAGCCAGAGGGATCTGCGGCATTCAGATTGCCGCCGCGCCGATGCAGATCCTCAAGTTCGTTCAGTTCCTGCATCCACCAGTCCTGGCTGTAGAGGTGCTTGACGTAGTCCGAATCCGAGATGCCGTGAAGCCTGTCCTGCCATCGCGACTCGTCTTCTCTCATGATGGTCACCAACTCACGAAACCCCGCAGCCTCAGCGACGTCAAGAGGCGTCTTGCCCTCGCCGTTGCAGACGGAGACATCGGCCCCGGCCAGCAGCAGTAGCAGGAGCATCCTCCTGCGGTGAAACTCGGTGACGCGATAGACGCGATCTGGAGTTGTGCCGGAAAGCTGCATATAGCCTGACGTTCCAGCAGCGTAGTGAAGCGGAGTGTTACCCTCGTCATCCCCGACGTTCACATCCGCCCCCCGTGCGATCAGAAACGCCACAGACTCCTCCACATGGGGCAGCCAGAAAGCGAGTGTCCAGCCAGCATCTTGTGGCCAGCACAGCGACTCGACCACCTCATGGAGAGGCGTGAGACCATACTCCCCGCACGTCTGGAGGACGGCTCCCCGATCCATCAACATCGCAGCGATGTCCGTGTGACCCTGGCAGAGCGCTTCGACCAGAGGGGTACTCCCACACTCTGCCCCTGCATTCACATCGGCTCCCGCCTCCAGAAGCATCAGAACCACGTGTTCGTGTCCGGTCATGGCGGCGATAGACAGTGAGTCGTGCAAGGGACCGTGAAGGCTGATGTCCGTGTCCACGTCGCTCACGGGACGATTGACCGGCACTCCCCAGGCTATGCTGCGGCGGACGTGCTCGACCTGGCAGTATCGAACCGCTCCACCGAGAGACATGCGCGGCAACGGTCCCCGCGTGATAAAGAACCCGCCGACCACTGCGGCGGCGAGCACGAGAATCAGAAACTGAAACCGGATCGAACGCATGTTGCCAGTACGCCTCCGCAAACCAGCACCTGCGCTGCCGCAAATGCGAAGAAGCGGCCGTCGTCAGGGCGCGTCGACGTCCACGTGCGTGTCCACCGGGGGTTCGCGGTAGGCGAAGGCCGACGACGGCAGTTCCTTGGTCAGCGTGATGTCCTTGAGGTCCAGCGTCACGACGGTCTCGTTGCGGACGGGATGCAGCAACAGAAAACGGAAGACCAGCTTGCCGGGAACGCGGACCCCGTCCACCTCGCGGTAGTCCGACAGCGTGCTGACCACAATCGGTTCGCCCGACGGGTCCAGCAGGCGCACGCTCACCGGATCGTGCTTGTACCGGTCGAGGTGGATCTCCTGGATGATGCACGTGGAGGCGAACCCGCCGTGGGCCTCCGCCGGCAGAGGCGACGACGCCACCACCTGGATCACGTCCGTGTCCGGGTCGCGGCGGAACATCGCGCGGCCGTCGGCCGGCACGGCGAACATGCCGAGGGTCTCCAGCAGCCGGTCCGGCCGCAGGAGCAACCGGTCCTGCCCCGAGCCGCCATGGCGACCCTTCCACTCGGTCGAGGTCTTCGGCTTGACCCAGAACCAGTACTGCTCGTCGTTAGAATGCAGGCCGAACACCGCGCCGACAAACGGGGCCTTGCCCTGGAGCAGCAGATTGCGCGGCTTGTCGAAGACGAAATGTCCGTCGGCCGAGTACGATTCGCGCCCCGTCACCAATGCGCCCGCGTCATCGAACTTCGGCATGTCCACGGCGATGTGGCACCGCGACCAGAGCCGCTGGATGCTTTCGGCGCGGGCGTTGTAGCCCGAGAGCACCGCATGGCGCGACAGAAACTGCTGCGGCGGAACCGGGGGCTTGCACCCCGCCAGCGTCGCCGCGCCGCAAGCCACGACCACGGCCGCCGCCACAACACGCCGCCACGCACATCGGTCACGATGCCTGCTCACCACCGGACGGTTCCTCCCGGGCTGCTTCGCTGCCGCCGTCGATCAGGTCCAGCAACGTGCCGATCTCCTGGCTGACGGCGATCACCGCCTCGTCGCTGAGGCGACGGTCCATCAGTTCGTGAACCTCGCGCGTGCGCGACTTGCGGACCAGCATGTAGCTGCGATTGCCGCGGCGGCGCGTCCCCTCCATTTTCAGGCGACGCTTGCGGATCAGCATCAGCCCGATCACGTAGCGGAAATCCAGCCGCGACTCGTCGTCGGTGCCGGCCAGACGGAAGAACACCTCCAGCAGCCGATCGTCGTCGATCACGATGCGTTTCTTCTTCGGCTGCTCGGGCTCCGGCAGCCGCGTTCGCCAGAACGCCAACCGCTCGATCCGCTCGCCGGGCCAGTGGTCCATGCAGAAGTCCAGCCGCGACAGCCCGTGCGGGTGCTCCGGCGACGGTTGGACTTCGTACAGCGCAGAGATGAACTCCTCCTGCGGCTGAAACTCGCGGCCGCAGTGCTTGCACATGCGACGGCCCGATTCGATGGGGTAATCCTGTGTCATGATTCCTCTGACTGCCTGATCCCGAAAACGCGATCGGCGATGCTCAGCGAGCGCGGAAAAATCGTGTCGTCGTGCCGCCCGGGGCCACCCGCACCGTCACCTTCGCGGCGCACTTCGGGCACCAGCCCACGTACGCCGTCCCGGCCGCGTTGCGGTACACCCGGGCGTACACGTTGCAGCACTCGAAATGAACGCTGATCCACGGCCGCTCCTGGCCCCGGTCGGGTGGGGTCGCCCCCTGCCCCGAGCGGCCGCCGAGCATCCGCGCCGCCTCGTCGCTCAGATCGAGAATGTCCTCGTCGTCTCCCGACATCGCTCGTGCCGTCCGGCACAACGACCTCTACCTCTGCCGTGCCCGGATCGCCTCCAGACACTCCTGCCGCAGTCCGGCCACCGTATCCTGCCGCTCGTCCAGTTCCCTGGCGGTCTCGGCCGCCAGACGCTGGTCCTTGATGCCCGCGAGGTTCACCTCGACGTTGACGCGGCTTGCGGCGAAGGCGGCCTCGGCCAGCACGGCCGCCACCGCCACGTCGCTCAGCAGATTCGCGTTGGCGATGTTAGCCAGTTCGACGGCCGCCTCGAGCGTCCGCTCGGCCAACCGCGTCGCCGCCAGCGGCACCTGCATCGACTCGGCCAGGGCCTTCTGGATCGCCGCGGCACGGGCCGCCTTCTCGGCGTCGGTGCCCTTCGGCTGCCGGTAGGCCTCCATCACGGCCCCGTAGGCCGCCATGTCCTTGTGCATCAGGTCCACAAACGCCGTCCGGGCCTCGGCCAGCACCGCCAAGTCCGCACGCACGCGAGGCTCAACGTCCTGGTACTTCTCGCGGCCCGCCGTGAAGTTCCCCGCCATCGACGCCATGGTCGTCGCCAACGCCCCGACCAGCGCCGCCACACTGCCGCCGCCCGGCGTCGGCTTGTCCGCCGCCGCGTCATCCAGGTACTCCCTCAACGGACGATCCAGGTAGCTGCTCACGACCGCCTCCTCACGACTCATTGTGTCGGCAGATGCTCCCGCTGCGCCGGCGCCTCCGCCGCCACCGGCCCGCGCAGCGCCTTCAGCACCTCGGCGTCGTACGGCTTGCGCAGCGACTCGACGTCCACCTGGTCCGGCTGCGGCGTCGTCACGCAGATCACTGCACGCCCGATGTACTTGTTCACCACGCGATGCACGTCCTCGGCCGTCACCGCGGCCAGACGCGCCGCGTACTTCTCCTCGAAATCATACCCCAATCCGTACAACTCGTCGAGCGCCATCGTCAGCGCCACCTGCTCGGGCAACTGGCGGCTCATCCGACGGCTGCTCAGAATCGTCGCCTTCGCACGACGCAGGTCATCCTCGCTGTAGGCGTAGTCGCGACCCGAGTAGATCAGATCTTGCATCAGTCGTGCCACCCTGGTCGCGTTCGCGGGCTGGCACACGGCATACGCCATGTAGCTGCCCGGCAGCAGCCCCGCGCGACCGGTGAAATGAACCACGTACACCAGCGACTGGCCGCGCAGCGTTTCGTGCAGCCACCCGCGCGGCATGTAATAGCCCGAGCACACCGTGTCGAACACGTCCATTGCGATCCGGTCGTCCGTCTCGCCAAGGGCCGGCCCGCCATGGCCGAGCACAATCACCGCCGCCCTCTTGTCCGTGCTGCGCACGTTCACTTCCGTATCGGCGGCCTGCCGCATCGCGACGCCCTGTGGCAGCGTCATGGGCTCGCCCGCCTCGAGCGTCGCGAACGCCTTGGCGACCAGCGCCTCGACCGCCGCCGGATCCACGTCGCCGGCCACCGACAGAACCATGTTCCGCCCGCAACGGGCCTTCTCGTAGAACGTCCGGAGCATCTCGACCGTCAGTCGCCCGATGCTCTCTTCCGTGCCCGACGCCGGGAACCGGTACGGGCTGTCGGTGTAGAACGTCTCGTTGAAAAAGAGCATGCACTCGCCCACGGGATCGCCCTGGGCGCCGCGGAGCGCAGCCAGTTGCCGCTGCCGCGTGGACTCCAGCAACTCGGCCGAGAACGCCGGCCGCAACACCACGTCGGCGAACACGTCCAGGGCCTTCTCGAAATCCGACCGCAGCACGATCGACTCGACGTAGAGGGCGTTCCAACCGCTCTCGGCATTGATGCGGCCGCCCAGGCCGTCGAAGAACGCCGCCACCTGCTCCTCGTTGCGCGTCGTCGTGCCGCGCGTCAGGTACCGAGCCGCCATGGACGACAGGCCCGCCGCCTCGGCCGTCTCGAAGGTCTGCCCGGCCTTCATCGCCGCGATCATGCTCACGGCAGGCTGCCCCGGCGTCCGGTAGACCAGCAGCGTCAGGCCGCTCGGCTGGAGCACTTTGCGGACCGTCGTCGGCTTCATGCTCGCGACCGCCTCGCCCTCGGACGCCTCGGCGGCTTGCCGCGGACGCACGATCGCCGTCACGCTGCGCGCCCCCAGAAGGTATTTCTGTGCCGCCTGCTGCACCTGGGCAGCCGTCACGGCCTGGATCTGCTGCACGTACCACGCCGAGAAGAACGGGTCCTGGAGGTGCAGCTGGTCCGATGCGAGGCTCGACGCCTGAGCATCGGCCGTGCGATTGCGCATCAGCCGCCCGGCCGTCACCTGCGTCTTGACCTTCTGCAACTCCTCGTCGCTGGGCGGCTCGCGGCACACGGCCGCCAGGTGCTCCGCCACCGCCGCACGCACCGCGTCCACCTTGTCGGGGTCGCACGTGAACGAGACGATGAACTGTCCGCCCGGCCAGTGCGGCGTGTAGTTCGACGCGTCGATGCCGTACACCAGGCTGCGCCGCGTTTTCAGGTCGGCCGACAGGCGGCTGCTCGCCCCATCGCCCAGGATGCTCGCCAGCACGTCCAGCGGGTACAGGTCCGGATCGCTCAGCCGGCAGCTCGGGTACCCGATCATCACCTGGGCCAGCTTCGTGTCCATTTCCTTCACGGCCACCAGGTCCGACACCGGGGGCGCCGCCTCCGGCAGCACCGCCGGACGCACGCGCGGCCCGTCCCACGAAGCGAAGACCCGCTCCAACTGGGCCATGGCCGCCGCACCGTCGATGTCACCCGCCGCCACCGCCACCGCATTCGACGGCACGTAGCGCGACGTGTAGTACTTCACCACGTCGTCGCGGGTCAGCTTCTGGATGTTCTTGTAATAGCCGATCGTCGGCATCCCCTGCGGCATGCCGCCAAACGCCGTCTCGTTGAACAGGTAATAGAGCTGCCGGTCCGCGTCCGACTCGCCGGTCAGAATCTCCCGCTGCACCACCTCGAACTCGCGGTCGAACTCGGCCTGCGGCATAGCCGCGTTCATGATGTTGTCCGACAGCAGGCCGATGGCCGTCTCGAGGTGCTCGGGCGTCGTGCGGATGAAGTACGCCGTCTGGTCGCTCGAGGTGTAGGCATTCGTCGTCGCGCCGATGTCGGCGATGATGCGGTCGATCTCGGCCTCGCTGCGCGTCGTGGTCGAACCGCCGGCCACCAGGTGCTCCACCAGGTGACTGATGCCCGCGCCCAGGTACTCGCCTTCGAGGATGCCGCCGGCCCGGACCATCACGTACACGCTCGCCACCGGGGCCGCGCGGTTCTCCTTCGTGATCAGCGTCAGCCCGTTGTCCAGCCGCTTGATCCGGACGCCCTGGGCCTCGCGGGCCACCAGGTCGTCGTCACGGCCCTCGCCCGCGGCCCGTACCGCCACAGGCGCCGCCATCACAATGCACAGCGCGGCCGCAAGCCAGGCCGTCGTCGTCATCAGCCGCATCCACTGCGTTCGCATCATCGGTTCCCCACAAGAGCAAACAGACAAATGGCCATCACGGCCGCGAAGTCCACCAGTTGGTCCACCGCGATCGATTCGTTCGCGACGTGCTCGGTATTCGGGTCGCCGGGGCAGATGCCGATCGCCGGAATACCCGCCTCGATAAACTGCTTGGTCACGGTCGCGCCGCCCATGCCGAAGGGGCTCGGCCGCTTGCCCGTGACGCACTCCACGGCCCCCGACAGCGCCCGGTACACATCCGAATCCGTCGGCACCTGGGTCGGCACGTCCTCGGTCATCACCTCGATCTCGAAGACGGCGCCCCGGTGCTTGCGCTCCAGACGGTCGATCACGTTGCACACCGTCGCCAGCAACTCGTCACGATCCGTCCCCGGCAGATAACGCATATCCACCTGCATCTCGCACGTGGCCGGAACCATGTTGACCGCCGCGCCGCCCACGATCACGCCCACGTTCTTTGTCGGCCCCGGCGGCATGAACAGCTCGTTCGTCCCGCCCGGCATGTGCCACTTGTTCAGCCACAGGGCCAGCTCGGCCATCGGGTAGATGGCGCTTGCGCCCGAGTGCGGCCGAGCGCCGTGCGCCTGGCGGCCGTGGCACCGCACCTTCAGGAACAGCATCCCCTTCTCGGCCACGTCGATGGTTTCCATCCGGTGCCCGGCGTCAGGGACAATCGCCGCGTCGAGCCGGCGGAACTGCGGCCGCCTGAGCAGGAACCGCGTGCCGAATTCGCTGCCGCACTCCTCGTCGGCCGCCCCGATCAGCAGCACCTGGCCCGCCAGCTCGTCCTCGTGCTCCTTCAGCCACTCGACCGCCGCCAGGCACGAGGCCAGAGGCCCCTTGTTGTCCTTGACGCCGCGACCGTGGATGCGGCCCTTGCGCACCGTCGCCTTGAACGGGTCGGTCTTCCACCCATCGCCGGCCGGCACCGTGTCCAGGTGGCACACCACGGCCACCCGAGGCCGACCTTCGCCCACGCAGCCGACGATGTTCGTGCGGCCGGGGGCCTTCTCCAGTTTCTCGTAGGGAATCCGGCGCCGCCGGAAGAGCTTCTCGACAACCGCCGCCGCGGCACGCTCGTCACCCGGCGGATTCACCGTCCTGGCGGCGACGAGATCGCCTAGACACGCCACAATCTCTTTGCGCCGGCCGCGCACTTGTGCGATGATGTCCTGGGGTTCCATAGGGGTCCCGTCGCCACGGGCCGGGCTCGACGGCGGGACGGCTCAGGACTCGTCCCGTTCGCCGGCCTCGACCTCACTGAGGTAGGCCAATGTCCGCTCGAGTTCGCTCTTCAGGTGACGCACGCGAAGCAGGCTGCGCACCCGTGTCAGCAACTCCAGCTTGCTGATCGGTTTGCTCAGAAAATCGTCCGTGCCGGCTTCCACCGCCCGCTCAATGTCCCCCGTCTCCGTCAGGGCCGTCACCATCACGATCGGGATGTCCTGCGTCTTCTCGTCGGACTTCAGTTTGCGGCAGATTTCAAAGCCACTGACCTTCGGCATCATGATGTCCAGAAGGATCAGGTCCGGGTTCTCCGCGGCCACCTTCTCCAGCGTCTCCTGCCCGTCGTACGCCACCACCACGTCGCACGCCAGATCGTCCAGATACGCCTGGAGCAGTTCGCAGTTCTGCACGTTGTCGTCGGCCACAAGAATCTTCGACCGCTTGTCCTGACTCGCCGGCTGACTCATGCCTGCCACTCCGTCGCCCCCTCATGCCTTCCGGCCGGGCGACCCGATGTCGCCCCGCCCTGTCCGCCGACGCCTCCGGCAGCAACGTCCGCCCGTTGCACCCTGGCACGGGCATCGTGTCCCGGGTTCCTTTCGGAGTGCCGACGGCCCGTTGCACCGTGGCACGGGCATCTTGCCCGTGCGTCCCAGGGGCATCCTGCCCCTGGGTCTCCGTTCCGATGGTCAACCGCCCGCAGCCCCCGGCTCGCGGCTCTTGAGCATCCCGTGCACCGCCTCGGCCAGCCGCGGCGTGCCCGTGTGACCGTCGGCCACCAGTTGCGCCCGAAGGTGGCTCACGAGCACGTCAAACGACCCCGCTCCGTCGATCCCATACCAGTGAGGCATCAGCCCCATCACCAGGTTCAGACGCTCCGACCGCGACACCAGCCGGTCGAACACCGTCGCCCGGTCGTCCCAGTCGAAGCCCTGGAACACGTGCGGCATGTCCACCGAGAAACCCACCGCGTACACGTCCCCGTCCACGGTCGGGCCGATCACCACGTCGTCCACCAGCAGATCGTCGAACGCCCGGACCACGAACTCGTGCGGCAACGTCGCCGCCGTGGGCCACAGGGCCAGCACACGCCGGTGGCCGCCCCGGAACGCCCGCTCGGCCAGATCAATCAGCGTTTCGCCCCGGTCCGGCCCTTTGCGCTCCACCAGACGCCACTGCTTCGACCCCATCAGGGCCACCTGCTTCCGCGTCCCATGCGGGCCGTACAGCAGCAGCCGCGTCCGAACGTTCAGCCCAGAGTAGGCCTGGCACATGTCCATCACGGCGGCGCGATAGACCTTCGCCGCCTCGTCAGCCGTCAGACGGCCGACAAGGTGGCTGAAGACCTGACCCGGAACCGGGTCTTGCACCACCAGTGCCAACAGCGTGGACATGACCTGTCCTTCATAGACGCGCCCTGGAACGAAACAGCGGTCTTCACCAGACCGCTTGAGAACAAATTATAGTTGTACCCCGGGGGCAAGTCTATGAAAAACGAATGGCGGCCCGCCAGGGGGGTGTGCCCGAAGATTCTGGCATGTGCGGCGGTCGTTCGCCAGAGCACGGGTGGCGCTCGTTTGTGGGAGTGAACGGCTCTGGGCCTCAGGCTTTCGAGGTCAGCCCCTGATACTCCGGCCTCTGAGGCCCGAAGGGCCGCCAGTCAATAGCCGGCGGCGTGAGCCGCCGGAACTTGCCCCGCGACGCGACGCGAGCCCCCAACGGGGGCGGCAGTCCGTCTGCCTGCGACGTGCACTGCCGCCCCTGACCGGGGCTTGTGTTCCTGGAGAAGCCGGTTTCCGGCGGCTCACGCCGCCGGCTACTGACTGCCGCCCTTTCAGGGCTTGGAGAGTCGATGACTGCGGCCGGCCCCCAACAAGCCGCAGTCGGGGTACAATGGCTGCTTCACGCAGTCCCCGAGCACCATCGAGGGGCCGTCAGGGTCCGAGTCTGTCGAGGAGGAGCCACGCCCAGAGGTCAAGCCATTCGGCATGCATGACGGAGCAGGCATGCCACCTCCCGACGGGATCCGACACGACGGGATTTGCTTGCCACAAGACGCTTGATGTGAGATACTCGGAAATGTCCAAGCAGCAGATGCGTTTTATACACGACCGCGGCACACAGTCGGCACCAACGACGGAACCGCTGGTTCACCGTGGCAGACACCGATGGCCTTCAGCGAAAGGACTGGCCGTGAACAAGTCTCGGGCTTGGCACAGTATAAGATGGTGTATCCTGGCAGCATCGGTCGCGGCCGTGGCCGCTCCGGTTGCCGCGGCCAACGGACGCTCTTACGCTCCGGGGCGCACCCTGGAGGCCGACCTGGCCCGAACCAAGGTCAAGCTCGTGGACGGCTACCTCGACCGGCATCCGCGTCTGCTCTTCACGACCGCGGACCGCGAGTCGCTGGTCGGCAAGGCAGCGGCGTGCCCGGCACTGTGGAAACTGGTGCTGTCGTCCGCCGCCCGCTTGGGCGACCAGGCGCCGGACCGCGAGGAGATTCGCGGCGGCGAGAACTACTGGCGCATCGAACGCGTCCAGTCGGGCGCCCTGGCCTGGCTGGTCACCGGCGACAAGACCCACCTGGACCGCACGGTCCGCTGGATGCTCGCCTACTGCAAGGAGGACCTCTGGGGCAAGGACGAGCACAAGTCCGGCCTCGACCTCCAGGCCCCTTGGTACCTCTACCACATCAGCATCGCCTACGACATTCTCTACGACCAGCTCAGCGAAGCCGACCGCAAGACCATCCGGGACGCCCTCGTCCTGCACGCCAAACCCATCTATGACGACCTGCGAGCGAAGAACGACGGGTTCCGCTTCGAGCAGAACCACACATACATCCCCACGGTCGGCCTGATTGCGACGGCCCTGACGATTGCCGACGAGACGTCCGCGGCCAAGGACTGGCTCAGGCTGGGCTGCGCCGTCATGCAGCGCTGCCGTTACGCCATGGGCCCCGACGGCTACTACTACGAGGGAACCGGCTACTGGGCCTATGCCATGCACTGGCACGTCCGGTACGCCGAGCTCATCTCCCGCGCCACGGGCGGTAATGCCATGGACCTGCCGATCCTGCGGGAGAACTGGCGGTTTCCGCTCTACCTGACCGTGCCCGGCGCCCCCGGCGTCTTCGACGTCGGCGACATCGACCGATGGGCCAAAGGCCGACGAGACAACACCTCGCTGAGCAACGGTTCCATGTTGTGGGGCATGGCCGCCGCCCTGAAGTCGCCCGAGGCCCAGCTCGTCGGCAACCTCCTGGGCACCCGGTGGCCCCCGACGGACTACCCGGCTTCGGCGTTCCTCTGGTTCGATCCCGGGCTCCAGCCCGCCGCGATCGACACCATCAAGCCCTACCATCACTTCACCGACCACGGCTTCGTCTCGTGGCGATCGAGCTGGAACGACGACCCCACGTGCGTGCTCTTCCGCTGCGGCCCGCCGGAAGGCCATGCCGCCGTCGCCAAGCTCAAGGAAATGAGCGACTGGGTGCCCAACGCCGGTCACGTGCATCCCGACATCGGGGCCTTCTGGCTCTACGCCCGCGGCATGCCCCTGGCCTTCAACACCGGCCACACCGCCGAGAAATGGACCCGAGACCACAACACGCTCCTCGTGGACGGCAAAGGCCAGGGCATGGACGGGTCGTACTGGAACGACCGCGGCTTCTCCTGGGACCGCTTCGACAAGGTGCGCCTTGATCGGGTCCGACTGGCCGACGCCTACGCCTTCGCCTCCGGCGAGATGGGCCCGGCCTACGCCCAGGAACTCGATCCGCTGTCGTTGCGGCGGACCCTCGTGGCCACGAAGAACTGGATCCTGATCGTGGACGACATGGCCTCCGGCCGTCCGCGGCGACTGACCTGGATCTGCCACAGCGACGGCGAGTTCAAGGCCGACGGCCGAGGCGCCACCGCCAAGGCAGGCAAGGCCGCCCTCCACGTCCTGCCCCTGTCGTCCGTCCCTGTCGAGACGGCGATGGACAAGACCACCGTCGTCGCAGGCACGGTCCCGGGCCAGGGAACACCCGCCCAGCGAGGCTACCAGATCACCTACACGATGTCCCGACCCGCGAAACAGGCCCAACTGATCACCATGCTCCTGCCTCTGGCGGCCGACGAAAAACCGCCCACGGTGACCCCCGACGGCGGCTCGCGAAGCACCATGAAGTTCACCCTCACCTGGGCCGACGGCAGAACCGAGAAGGTCACGATTGACCTGACCCCGCGCGGCGACGAGGACCCGGTAACATGGCAGCCGCAGGACGCCGCCGCTCAGCCGTGACATAGCGTGGCCAACGTTTTGCCGTCGTGGGTGTATTGAGGTGAGACACTGACGGCTGCCCCCCCACCCCGGCCAACGAGGGCATCTGAAGCTTCCTCGGGAGAGGCTGCCGTGGAAGTGATCAGTGGGGGGCTGAGACGGCGGCGGCTTCCCCGAATACGGCGGTCAACGCCTCCTGGGTCAGGGGCCCGTCGCCGGCGAACAGGGTGTCGTAAGTGCGTCTCAACTCCTCAGAAGCCCCATCGCCCCCACTGGCATCCACTTTTGCTGTGTCCATGAATCCCTCGGCAGTCAGAACCAACAAGGTGCCCGTTCCTTGGCCGCCCCCCGTTCGCCAATGGGTGACCCTTCGCGGGCGGCCCATGGCATCCGGAGGAACGCAACGGCCGACGTTAAGAATGTAGCCCACGTACCTCAGCCCCGCGGCATCACGAGCGAACACGAGGTAGAAGTTGCCGCCACTGCCGACATTAGACCGGTCGCCGATGAACAGGCCGCCCATGCCGCCTGGAATCAGATCGTCATCATGGATTTCCATGTCGCCCGCCCCGTCGAGCAAGGCATATGACCAGGCCGTGGCCTGAGCCAGCGTGGCTGTGCCGTCACGGAACTCCTGTGGCACATTCAGCTCTCCGCCTTTGCGGAAGACATCGGTCCTGGCATAGAACGAGGTCACGGCAGGCTCTGCGATGTGTGGCCGCGGACCGGCACCGCCCATCAAGGAATCCTCCGGCCGCTGGCCTCTGTACGCCAGCCAGATCCCCACGACTGCCAGCAGCACGACTGCCGTCGCAAGAAACGCGCGCAAGAACCGAAGCGGGCGGAACGCATCCGATATGATGGACATGTGATTCTCCTTCTGGCCATGCAGGAGACCGGGGCCGCTTCAGCCCACAGCTTATCATGCCGGAAGGCGCGATGCATCACGCATATCTCAACCCACAAGACAATTCTGTGACAGGTTTCGGACCGTTGACGCCTGCGGCGGCTCAGGGTACCATCTTCCCCATTCCCGGCGGCACCGGTCGAGCTGGGACACGTGTTTCTTTTGGATGGCGTCGTTGAAGGCCGGACCGAAAGCGTTGCCGCAGTGGTTGGCCCGAGAGGCGGCCTTCGGCGACCTGACGGCCACGCTGGAGAAATCCGGGGCCGCCACGGCCGAGGGCCTGTGGGGATCCTCTGCGCGCGCCCTGGCCGCCGCCTGCCTCCAACGGCGACACTCGCCCGTCGTCCTCTACTGTCTGGCCCACATCAACGACGCCGAAGACGTGCGCGACGAGCTGGCCGCCTTCACCGACTGGCCGGTCGAGGTCTTCCCGGCCTGGGAAACCCTGCCGCGCGAGGCCGACGTCAGCGACGACATCCTGGCCGGCCGGTTGCGCCTACTCAAGCAGCTCAAGGCCCTGCGCGCCGCGACCGGCGCGGCCCACGAAGGCCCGCCGCTGATCGTCGTCGCGCCGATTCAGGCCCTGCTCCAGCCCGTGCCCAGCCCGCGACACCTCGACGACAACACCCTGCTCCTGCGGGTCGGCGACGAACGCGACCCCGAGAAGCTCCGGGCCTGGCTCGTCGAGCGCGGCTTCGAGCCGGCCGACCTCATCAGCCAACGAGGCGAGTTCAGCATGCGCGGCGGCATTCTGGACGTCTACCCCCCCGCGGCCGCCATGCCCCACCGCATCGAGTTCTTCGGCGACTCGATCGAGAGCATCCGCACGTTCGACACCGCCACCCAGAAGAGCGTCGGCGAGACGCGCGAGGTGGCCATCACGTTCCTGCCGCAGGGCGCCGTCAAGCCCGAGGCCACGTGCAACCTGCTCCACTATCTGCCCGAGACCACGCTGACCGTCTGGCAGGACCCGCTCGAGGTGGCCGAACTCGGCCGCAGCTTCGTCGCGCGGCTGGCCTCGCCCGTCGGCATCTACGAGTACGACGGCCTCGTGCGCCAGCGGGCGGCCTTCCCGAGGCTCGACCTGTGGAGCTTCGCCGCCGCGGGCGAGCAGCACGCCCGGTTCACCTTCCGCGTCGAGTCCGTCCAGCGATTCAGCGGCAAGGTCGATCGCGTCCGAGACGAGCTGGTCCAACTGGCCGGCGAGAACCGCATCTGGATCTTCTGCGACAACCAGGGCGAACGTCAGCGGCTGGACGAACTGATCCGCGAGATGCCCGAGGCCGTGCGCGGCAACCTCCAGACCTGCCTCGGCCCCCTGAACGAGGGATTCCGCCTGGTCGATGCCGCCACGGTCGCCGTCGGCAACCGTGAGCTCTTCCAGCGGTACCAGGTGCGACGTCCCGTGTCGCAGCGGCTGGAGTCGCGCCCCATCGACTCGTTCCTGGAACTGAAGGTGGACGATTACGTGGTCCACCTGGTCCACGGCATCGGCCGGTACCTGGGCATCGAGACCCTGCGGCAGGACGGCAAGACCGAGGACTTCCTGGCCATCGAGTATCGCGACGGGGCCAAGATGTACGTCCCGGCGTCGCACGTCCACCTGGTCCAGAAATACGTCGGCGGGTTCAAGGGCAACGTGGTCCTGTCGAAGCTCGGCGGCAAGGCCTGGGCCGAGCGCAAGGAGCGCGTGGCCGAAGCCGTCCAGGATCTGGCCCTGGACCTGCTGGAGACCGAGGCCGCCCGTGCCGCCCAGAACGGATTCCAGTACCCCTCGGACACCCTCTGGATGCGCGAGATGGAAGCGTCGTTTCCCTACCAGGAGACCGACGACCAGCTGGCCGCCATGGACGAGATCAAGCGCGACATGCAGTCGGGCCGCGCCATGGACCGGCTCATCTGCGGCGACGTGGGCTACGGCAAGACCGAGCTGGCCGTCCGCGCCGTCTTCAAGGCCGCGGAGGCCGGCAAGCAGGCCGCCGTGCTCGTCCCGACCACCATCCTCGCCGAGCAGCACTACCGCACCTTCAGCGAGCGTCTGGCCGACTATCCCGTCACGGTCGCCATGCTCAGCCGCTTCCTCACCCGCGGCCAGCAGAACGACGTGCTCGACCGCGTCCGCAAGGGCGAGGTCGACGTCATCATCGGCACCCACCGCCTGCTGAGCCAGGACGTGACGTTCGCCGACCTGGGGCTGGTCGTCATCGACGAGGAGCAGCGCTTCGGCGTCGAGCACAAGGAACGCCTGAAGCGGTTCCGCCGCACGGTGGACGTCCTGACGCTCACGGCGACGCCCATCCCGCGGACGCTGCACATGAGCCTGCTGGGCATCCGCGACATCTCGAGCCTCTCGACGCCGCCGCAGGACCGCCGCGCCATCCGCACCGAGGTCTGCCGCTGGGACGATCAGCTCCTGCGCCAGGCCATCGTCCGCGAGCTGAACCGCGACGGGCAGGTTTTCTTCGTCCACAACCGCATTTACAACATCCAGGAAGTGACCGCGCAACTGGCGGCCCTGGTGCCCGAGGCCCGCATCGTCTGGGCCCACGGCCAGATGCCCGAGCACGAACTCGAAGAACGGATGCACGACTTCTTCCAGCGCCGGGCCGATATCCTCGTCAGCACCACCATCATCGAAAGCGGCCTCGACATCCCCACGGCCAACACCATGTTCATCAACATGGCCGACCTGTTCGGCCTGGCCGAGCTGCACCAGCTTCGCGGCCGCATCGGCCGCTACAAGCATCGCGGCTACTGTTACCTGCTGCTGCCGAAGGACCGCCCCATCCGGCCCGAGGCCGTCAAGCGGCTCAAGGCCATCGAGGAGTTCAGCGAGCTGGGCAGCGGGTTCCAGATCGCCATGCGCGACCTCGAGATTCGCGGCGCGGGCAACATCCTCGGCGCCGAACAGAGCGGGCACATTGCCGCCGTGGGGTACGAGTTGTTCTGCCAGTTGCTCGAAGACGCCATCCGCCGCGCCAAGGGGCTGGCCGTCCCGGACCAGTTCGAGGCCGTCGTCGAGCTGGGCGTCAGCGCCTACCTGCCCAAGGACTATGCCCCGAGCGACCGCCAGCGGATGACCGTCTATCGCATGATCAGCCGCGCCAAGACCCTCGACCTCCTGAACGAGGTCCGCCAGGACGTCGTGGACCTGCTGGGCAAGCTGCCCCCGCCGGCGGAGTTTCTGTTCGACCTCCAGGAAATCCGCATTCACGCCGCCCGATGGCGACTCAGCGGCATCAAGTCCGCCGCCAACGACGTCATCTTCACCGTCGAGAACCTCCACTGTGTCGGCCCGCTCTTCACCGCCGCCCCCGGCAAGGTCCGCGTCGTCAACGAACGCACCGTCTACCTGCGCCTCCGCCCCGAATCCATGGACCCCCTCCGCCTGGTCATCATCCTCAAACAACTCCTCTCGAAGCCGTCATAGGCCAGGCTCTGCCTGTAAACCGTAGAAGGGTGGATCCCCCGGACCCACGCGGAGGAATCGTCAACGAACGACGCCCGACTCCGGAACACTCGCCCCTTCAACGGCCCAGCTTCTTCGCCACCTCGCCAGCCAGGGCAAACAACTTCTCCGTCCGGTCCTGCCAGCCGGAGGCGATGAACCACGTGTGCCCGTCGGCGCTCCAGTAGTGGCCGGCCACGCTCGGGTACTTCTTGCGATCCCTGAACGCCGCCAGCCCGCTGTAGGCGCGCATGCCGGTGATCACGCCTTGCGACTCCATGGCCGCATCATAGACGCCCAGACCTTTCCAGAGACTGCGCTGCCGCTCGTCCAGCAGGGCCTGCGCCCGGCCGGCCAGATCGCTTCCCAGACGCCTCTTGAGCGACGCGTCCGTCAGGGCCTGCTCGATGGCGATGCGCGCCTCGCATTCCTGCACGCCCTCTCTGAAATGCTCGTATCGGGCCGTGCTCACCGGGCCGTCCGGCCCCGGCGCCAGCATCCACGAGCCCACGTTCAGGCTGTGCCAGTAGCTCTGCGGATACCGGTCGGCCACCGTCCCGGCCCGACGCCCGCGCTTGTCCAGCAGCGCCGGCCAGGTGTCCGCCCCGATGCGCCCGACCCCGCGCTGCTTGCCCGTGATGTTCTGCTCCATGTCGTTCCGCAACACCGTCCAGGTCGTCTTGTTGCAGAACTCGAACCGATGGTACACCGCGACGATCACCTCCTCCTTCCAGCCGTAGTCGCGTTTCTTCGAGGGATCCGCCACCCACTCGAAATCCCACACGTTGCAATCGTATGCGGCCTTGCCGAACGGGAAGCTGCCTTTGGTTCCGTAGGTGATGCCGTGGTGCGCGTGGCTGGCCCACAGCAGGCCGCCCGACACGTCGCGCAGAAACTCCGCATCCTCCTGGCTCGGCCAGATGTCCGAGAGCATGCCCAGCGCCATGGTCCCTTCCAGGCCGCGCTTGGCCATCCGCTTGCGCAGCCCCTCCCAGACCGGCGACCACAAGCCCTTCGACTTCGGGTCACCGTACTTCGGCAGGTACACGGTCGCAGCCTTGCCGCCGTCGAGTGCCGTCACGGCCGGCCCCTTCTCGCGCAGGTCCCAGCGGGCCTTCTCCTTCTCCTTCTCCATCCTCACATACTCGCTGTCGCCCTCCTTGACCACCACCGGCTCGTCCGGCGCCTTCAGGTACACCTCCCAGGCCTGGAACACCACGAGCGTCGGCCGCCCCATCTGCTCCAGCGCCAGGTCCAGGTACTTCTCCACCAGGGAGAAGTCGTACTCGTACTTGCCGCCGGCCTTCCTGATCCATCGCACCATCGACGCTTCGTTGCCCGAGTTCGTGTGGCAGATCAGCGGAATGTAGAGAGTCTTGTTGCCCGACTGCCCCATCAGCCGCAGCGACCTGCCGATCAGTGCCCAGTGCTTCTCGCTCCACATCGGCGTCTTGTACTCCAGCGCCAGGGTGTCGGGAGACTGGATCATGTCCACCCAGGTCCGGTAGTCCGAGGTGTCCGGCAGCGTCCAGTCCTGCACCTTCACCGCCAGCGGCACGTCGGCCCCGGCCACGCGGAGCGAGCCCTCGTAGACGCCCGCCTTGGCCTCCTTGGGCACGCGCACCGTGATCCACACCTCGATCTCGCCCGGAACCGAGGCCGGGGGAGTCTCGATCAGCAGGTCGGCGCGCGGCGTGCCGCGGCGGCCGAGATTCTCGCCCTGAGGCACGCAATAGCGAACCTGGACGTGTGAGGCCGGGATCACGGCTGCACCGGACTTCAGATCGGAAGCCCTGGCCGACAGATCCGTGGCCCCGCTCACAGCCACTTTGCCCGAGAACGAGCCGTTGCGCGCCGCCACGATGACCACCGGCCCACCGGCCCGCTCGGCGGGATCCTCACCCGCGGCTGCCAGGAGGTTCCGCGGACGGACCTCCACGGCACCCTGCCCAGCCAGGTTCGCACACATCGTCGCCAGCAACACCCCCGCCGCCACAGCGGCGCCCGCTCGTCCGACACGATTCATGATTCCGACTCCTTCTCTGGTTGAGTTTCCGCAACAGATCTCGCCCGGCCTCGGACAGCCCTGCACCACCAGATTAAACCCCGTCGGCCCTCAGCCGTCACGCCCTCGCCGCAGCAAGGACCCCGAGGTGTCGGAGATTCTGTGTGAAACCCCTAACCCCATTTCAATCAACCCTTTAGCACGCCACCACCGTCACAACACGCAGCAGAAGACGCGATCCGGCGAACCGCCGAATCGTGCCGCACCATCCACCGCGCAGGATTGTTATATCAGATGAAGTGCATCAGCCTGTTCCCCGGCCCTGCTGTCGCCGGCCCCCTGTCCCAACAGACGGGGGCCGCCCCCACACGGACGTTTGTTGTCCATGCAGGTGCGGCCCCGCGTGCCTGGAAACTACCTCAGAACCGCCTCTTGTGGCACAGCCGCCCTCGGCTGTGCGGCCATTGCCCCATTCCCCCGGCCGAGGGCGGCCGGGCCACATGTCACGTTCTCTACTTCGCCGCTGGCAGGTCGTTGCGATACTTCTTCCACAATTCCACGAACATCGGCTCGGACGGAGCGGGAGATTTCTCGTACCAGGGAACCGGCTTGCCGCCCTTGGACTCGATGGCTTTGCGCAACTCAATCGCCCACTTCACGTTGTCCTCGGTCATCCACCGGTCCACATAGTCGAAGAACGGGTCGTGGTTCCACAGCTTCTCGGCACGCATCAGGTGCGCCGCCAGGGCTTCGCCCGGCCACTCCTTGCTCGTGCAGCACCGACGATAGCCCTCATTCTGCGACCATCCGCCGCCGCCCTTCGGATCCGCCCCGAAGGCCTCCGACGGATGAACCAGTTCCGGGCTCACCTTGCGCCACGCCGGATGGCTGATAAAGACGACATTCGCCCCCGTCCAACTCTTGCCGGCGACCGTCTGGGTGTCCTCGCCGAACATACAGTTCGGGTACTTCCTGTTCGGCGACTGCATGTCCTCGTCGCCGAGCATCAGCCCGGCGAAGATAATCGTCCACTTGCGTCCCTGGCCGAAGCCGCCATGGCCCTGCCACCCCTTGAAGCCCGCCCGCTCGATGCCCCACAGGTCGATGCCGTACTGCACAAAGTGAACCAGCAGCGGCTCCTTCTCCTCGGCCGAGTAGTCCAGGTGAAGGAGCATACTCGCGCTGCTGACGGCGCGCGTGATCCACTGCCCGTAGCGTGGCATGTTCTGCTTCGGGCTGGCGTAGCCCCAGTTGACCGTGTCGAGCCACGGCCGCTGGAAGACCCGCCCCCACTGGACCAGGCCCGCCGGCGCCGTCTTCGGCCTGGGCAGCGTGTAGAGGAGTTTGCGATGGAGGTTCCGCGCCAGATAGATCGTCTGGCCGCGGTCGCAGTACGACGGCCGGAAGGCGTCCGCCGGCACAGGCTTCTCCAGGCAGGTCAGCACCGCCGCCGTGCCCACCGGCTGGCCGTAGCCGCGATGGTCGATGGGCTCCGGGGTGCTCGCCGTCGAGATCAGCGCGTCGCCGGGTTTCATCGCGATCGGCAGCTTCGCGAACTGCGACGGATCGTAGTGGTCGTGACTCAGCCGGCTGTCGAACCCGCCGAACCCGGTGTCCACCCGCTGGTTCAGCACCGACCCGTTGCGGGCCCACTTGTCCTTGTAACGGTCTTCCTTGACGGCGTTGTCGTTCACGAGCTTCCAGTCGGGGCTGTCCACGACCTCCTTGCCGAAGAGCGGCTTGGGCGTGATGCCGACGACGGTCACCGGCCCGACGACGTACCAGTCGCCGGTGACGAACCGCCCGGCGCGGACCTTCTTGTCGAACGTCCACGTGATGCCGTACTGACTGAGCGTGTCGGTCAGTTCCAGCGCCTCGAGCTTCGGCGTCGCGGGGGCATTGGCCGAGGTGACAACCGTCTTGACCGGGCCATCGTAGTCGCCCGCGGGCGCCTCGGAAAAGAGCTGCGCGGCCGCGGCGACGCCGGCCAGAAGCCCCACCCACGTGCACGCCACCACCATCCGCACTGCGATCGATCTGCTGTCCTGCATGGCCATCTTCCTTTCGATTTGAGCCAACCGCATCACAAGGTTCCAGCACCGTAAAGTGTAACATCCCCGCCGGGGCTCCGTCACGCAGGAGTCGCAGCCGCAGCGCGGACTCGCCGACAGACCGCGGCATCTGCTGTAATCCATTTTCCGCCAATGCCTTATGCTTCCACAAGGAGCCGGCGAAAGCCCTCACCGCAGAAGATCGCGAGACGGAGGAAAGGCGAGACCTTGGGCCGCCGGCGGTGTTTTACGTAGCAGATGAAGAACAACAGATAGGCGGGCGGCCGTTGACGCCACAGAGGACGGGAGGCGGGTCATCATGGGACGTCCCGAGATGGTGGGCCGGATCGTGGATCGGCTGCTGCAGAGGCTGGCCACGGGCACATGGCCGGACGGCGCGACGTTGCCGTCGATTCGGCATCTGGCCCGGGAGTTCGGCGTTTCGTTCCAGACGATCATGGCCGCCACGCACCGGATGGCCGAGTGGGGCCTGCTCAGCATCCGGCAACGTCACGCGATGCGGCTGAGTCCGGGTGCGGCCGCACGCGCCCGCGAGAGGCTCGCCCAGCGGATGCACGGGGACCGTCCGCGGCGTCTGGCGATTCTGATCCGGGACTTCTGGGCCCCGCCGCGGCACAACGTGTTCTACGGATCGCTCGTGGCGGCCATTCAGACCGAGGCCGCCAGGCAGGGAAAGGCGGCCGAGGTCGTCTATCTGCCCGTGCGGCAACAGGCCGAGGCCGCCGGTCGGCTCCTGCGCAGCGGATACGACGGGGCCGTCTTCCTGGCCTTCGAGGCCGAGTACATGGCATCGGTCGTCGCGTGTCACGAGAACGGCTTCCCTGTGCTCATCTTCAACCGGCGAATCTCCGGACTGGAGTTGCCGAGCGTCACCTTCGACGGCTACAGCGCCAGCCGCGCCCTGGTCGAACGCCTCGCCGAACTCGGGCACCGCAACCTGTGCATGGTGGCGTCGCACGCCTGCCACGCGGAGGTCGATTCCGACGCCTCCGCCAGCCACGGCAAGACGGTCGGTTGGGTCGATGCCCTCGTCAAGCACGGGCTGTTCGAGCACTGCGCCATGCCCGTCCACGTCACCTGGGACTACAGCGGCATCGGCCTCTATGACGGAGCGTTTCGCCGGATCATGCGCAGCCCCGACCGGCCGACGGCGATTCTCTTCTATCACAGCCCGCTGGCTCGTCGGTTCCTGGCCGACCCGGAATTCGCCCGGCTGGCGGTCCCTGCCGAGATCAGCCTCGCCACATACGAGCCCGCCACCGACATGCCGCACGCACCCGGGCGGCCGCCCCTGACGAGCATCAACATCGATCCGCACCGCTCGGCCCAGTGCATTCTGGAGACCCTCGACAAGATGATCGCCGGCGTGCCGCACCCGCCGACGATTCGCGTGCCGCTCAGCATCCAGTGGACCGACAGCATTGGGCCGCCGTAGACGCGGCTCATCGCACGTCGCGAGTTGAACCGCGTGGGTCCGGGGGACCCACCCTACGGCCGCGCTCCCGTAGGGGCGGCTCGTGAGCCGCCCCAAACTCGTCACGTCCTCTCCGTGCGTCACCCTCACCCGGCCCTGCGGGCGCTCTCCCGTCAAGGGAGAGCGGTTAACCACCCCTCCTCCTTCCATGGGGAGGTGCCCCGAGCCTTCAGCGAGGGGCGGTGAGGGTCGAGCGCCAGAGTCCGCGTGGGTCCGGGGGACCCACCCTACGGCCGCGCTGACCGCCTGGACTCTCATCACACGTTGCGGTCCCACGGCTTTCGCCTTGTGGTGGCACCGGCGCTTGCCGCCATGGGATGCACACGCTATAATGCCGCCGCTCCCGGGAGAGCACGGAAACTGGGGATCCTATGGGACATCGCACTGACATGCCGGCCGGGGTTCTTTGCGTCGTGTTGGTTCTGGCCGTCGCCGGATGCACCGGCGACCCGGTGGCCTCGGGCGAAGCCGACGGCGCGATCCGTCTGCCGCTGGGCGACGCCGAGCGGCCGGTCCTGAGCGACACGCGCCCGGGCACGCCGTACACGGCCGAGACCGCCCAGGAGATGGGCATGGCCGACGCCCCGGGGATTCCCCTGGCCCGGCCTGCAACCGGCACCGCCTCGACGGCGGCCCCCGGCGGAGAGCCGCCACAGCCTCCGCAGTACCAGGCCGACTTCAATCGCATTCTGTCCGAGGGCGGCGCGGCCGGCCCGGCCTCCCCGGCCGATGGCGAGACCGCTTCGGCCATGGCGGCGCCCGAGGACGGGCAGCTCCTGCGCATCGTCAACCTCGTGGTCGCCGAGGTCAACGGCGAGGTCATCACGCGCGAGGATCTGCTGAGGCCCCTGCGGCCGCAAATGGCCCACTGGACCAGGACCATGACCGAGAAGGAGTTCGAGGCCCGGGTGCGGACGGAGGTGATGACGCGGCTGAAGGCCGAGATCAGCCGCCGCCTGGCCTTGCAGGAAGCTCGCAAGCAGTCCACGGAGCGGCACACCGAGCATTTCGACCGCGAGATCGAGAAGGAACGCAAGCGGCAGATCGCCATGGCCGGCGACCAGCTTCGGTGGCAGAAGCAGTTGGCGTCGGTGGGGCTGACCGAGGAGCAATGGAAGAAGGACGAGCAGGAACGGATGCTCGTACAGTACTTCCTGAACGAAGCCATCGGCCCGAAGATTTCGGTGACGCGGCAGGAGTTGCTCGATCAGTACGAGCGCGTGCGCAAGGAACGGTACGAGCCGAAGGCCCAGGCCCGGATGCAGTTGATCCGCCTGCGTCGGGCGGATTTCCCGAGCGAGGCGGCGGCGACGGCCCTGGCCGAAAGCCTGGCGCGGCGGGCTCGCGCCGGGGAAGACTTCGCCGCCCTGGCTCGCGAGCACTCGACCGACGCGCGGGCACAGGAGGGCGGCGCGTGGCCGCCGCTCCAGAAAGGCAGCTACCGCGAGGACGCCGTGGACCGGGCCCTGTTCAGCGAGCCGGTGGGGTCGGTCTGCGGCCCGATCGTCGGCCCGCGGGACATCTATGTGCTGAAGATTCTCGAACGCACCGAGGCCCGCGTGATTCCGTTCACCGAGGTGCAGGACGAGGTGGACCGGGCCGTCCGGGACGAGAAGTTCGCCCGGATGGTGGAGGAGTACATTCGAGGGTTGTACGAGAAATCGTACGTCAGAATTCACGAGGCCAACCTGTAGGTCGCCCGCGGGCGGATGCAGCGACGCCGGGAGAAAACCATGCCGAAAGTCCGATTCGAGCCCAGCGGCATCGAAGTCGAGGTCCCCGCCGGAACGCGTCTGATGGCCGCCGCCGACCAGGCGGCACGCCAGACCGACGCCGAGTTCTTCAGGGGCGAGTGCTGCGAAGGCCGCCTCGAGTGCGGCAACTGCTGCCTGGAGATCCTCAAGGGCATGGAGAACCTGTCGCCCGCCGGCGACGACGAGTTGTCGCTGCTGGCGGTCGTCGCCCCCAAATCCAACGCCAAGGCCTGGCGCGCCAGTTGTGCCGCGGAGGTCCACGGCGACGTCACGGCCCGCGTGCCGGAACGCTAGCGCCGCGTGCCCCGGCCCGCTCTCTTCTCCTCCCAGGGGACCAACGCCCCCTCTCCCTGCTTGCAGGGAGAGGTGCCCCGAGCGTGGTCGAGGGGCGGTGAGGGTCGAACGCCAGGGGCCGCGTGGTCCGGTGGCCCCACCCTATCCATGAAAGGCTGCCTCCGGTCAAGGGGAATTCCTCGCCGCGGAGGGCCGTTTTGTCTGCTGGGCGCCGTCGGTCGGGGCAGAGCCTCTCCGCCGAGCTGCCGCCTGACGCGGTGGC